>CAVVMS010000025.1:0-47949 GCA_963749315.1 uncultured Acidimicrobiia bacterium | reverse complement strand
TTCGGCCTCGTGTACGTCGACTACCGCACGCAGGAGCGCATCCCGAAGGCGAGCGCAGCCTGGTACCGCGACCTGATCCGCGTCTTCCACGACCACGACCACGACCACGACCACGACCACGACCACGACCACGACCCCGGAGAGCAGCCACGATGACGACCACCGCCCTAAACGAATCGAGCAGATCACCGGCTCGTTGACCCTCGAGGAGAAGGTCCGGCTCTGCTGACCGGACAGGACTTCTGGTCCACCCATCCCTGCCCAGCATCGGCCTGCGCTCGATGGTCCTGTCCGACGGCCCGAGCGGCGTCCGCGGTCCGGTCTGGGACGAGCGCGACCCGTCGCTCAACTTGCCGTCGGCAACCGCGCTCTCGTCGTCCTGGGACCTCGGCGATCGCCCACCGGTACGGCGGCGTCTCGGCGCTCGAGGCCCGCCGCAAGAACGTGGACGTCGTGCTCGGCCCGACCATCAACCTGCACCGCTCCCCGCTCGGCGGCCGGCACTTCGAGGCGTTCAGCGAGGACCCGGTCCTGACCGCCGAGCTCGCCGCCGCGTACGTCGCCGGCGTCCAGGAGCTCGGTGTCGGCGGCGACCCCGAAGCACTACGTCGCCAACGACTTCGAGACCGACCGCTTCACCGCCGACGTCGTGGTCGAGCGAGCGCGCACTGCGCGAGCTCTACCTGCTCGCGTTCGAGAAGGCGGTCTCCGAGGCCGAGGCCTGGCTGGTGATGAGCGCGTACAACTCGATCAACGGCGCGACCGCCACGGAGAACGACCTGCTCGAGACCCCGCTCAACACCGACTGGGGTTTCGACGGGGTCGTGGTCAGCGACTGGACCGCCGTACGCTGCTTCGAGAGCGCCAAGCACTCGCAGGATCTGGCGATGCCGGGGCCGGTCGGCGCCTGGGGTGATGCGCTCGTCGACGCCGTCCGGGCCGGCGAGGTCAACGAGGAGGCGATCGACCGGAAGGTCCTGCGGCTCCTGCGGCTCGCCGCCCGGGTCGGCGCGCTCGAGGCTTCGAGAAGCCGGCCGACGCTGCCGCAGGTCGACGGCGTCGCCTTCACCCGTGCCGCGGCCGCCGAGGGCTCGGTCCTGCTCCGGAACGAGGGCGAGTTGCCGCTGGACGCAGCCGCGCACGGGTCGCCGTCATCGGCCACAATGCCCGCGACGCCCGCACCCAGGGCGGCGGCAGCGCGACCGTCATCCCGGCGTCCGTGGTCGTCCCCGCTCGACGGGCTCGCGCCGCTGCTCGGCGACGGAGATCACCTACTCGATCGGCGCCGTCGTCCAGGAAGGTGTCGCCGAGCTTCCGCTCGCCACGATGACCAACCCGGAGACCGGCGAGCCGGGCACTGCGGCGACCTTCCTCGACGCCGACGGCAACGAGTTGTTCGCCGAGGACCGCTCGTCCAGCGCCCTCGTCTACCTCGGCGGCGACGCCCCGATCGCCGCGGCCGCGGTCTTCGAGTTCCACACCACCTACCCGGCCGAGTCGACGGCACGATCCTGCTCGGCTTCGCCGGCGATCGACCGCGGCCAGCATCGTTGTCGACGGCACCGCTCCTCCGCGACCACCTGCGTCCCGGTCGGCACGGATCTCGGCGCCGCGCTGCTCTCCCCGCCGTCGATCTCGGCTCCCGTCGAGGTGACCGCCGGCCGGCCGTCGACGTGCTCGTCACCTCGACCTGTCGACGCTCGTCGGCCCGCTGGCAACGCGATGACGTTCACGTGCGGCGTCGAGCCGGACAGCTCCGACCCCCAGGCCTTGATCGACGAGGCCGTCGAGCGGCGGCCGGGAGCGATGTCGCTGTCGTCGTGGTCGGGACCAACTCGCAGGGTCGAGTCCGAGGGCTACGACCGCACGTCGCTCGCCCTGCCCGGCCGCCAGGACGATCTCGTCCGCGCCGTCGCCGCCGCCAACCCGCAACACGATCGTCGTCGTCAACGCCGGCTCGCCGGTGCTCATGCCCTGGCGCGACGACGTGGCCGCGATCCTGCTCACGTACTTCCCCGGCCAGGAGTTCGGCGACGCCCTGGCGGACATGCTCCTCGGCGACGACGAGCCCGGTGGCCGGCTGCCGACGACGTGGCCAGCCGACGAGGACGACATACCGGTCATCGACGTGACACCGACCGACGGCAAGGTGGGGTACGACGAGGGCATCCACATCGGCTACCGCGCCTGGCTGCGCGACGGCGCGATCGTGGGCCTACCCCTTCGGCCACGGTCTCGGCTACACCACCTGGCGATCGACTCGGCGACCGCGCCCACGGCGATCCGTACCGGCGAGACGCGGCGTCACCGCCCCGTCCAACACCGGCGATCGCGCCGGGCAAGCAGGTCGTGCAGGTCTACGCCGAGCGCACCGACGTCGGCGGTCGATCGCCCGGTGCGCTGGTTGGTCGGGTTTGCCGACGTACACCTCTCGCCGGGCGAGTCCGCAGACGTCGCAGTCGACGTGCGCGGACGCGAGCTCGCTCACTGGGCCGAAGGGTGGAGCTGGGAACCAGGCGAGTTCACGCTCCACGTCGGCTCCAGCGTGGCCGACACCCCGGTGCAGCTGCAGATCTCAGTCAAGTAGCGATGGAGCTCCGCAACCCGTTGATCCCGGGGTTCAACCCCGATCCATCCATCGTTCGCGTCGACGAAGACTTCTACCTGGCGACCTCCTCGTTCGAGTACCTCCCCGGCATCCCGATCCACCACAGCCGCGATCTCGAGTCGTGGGACCTGATCGGGCACGTCGCCACGCGGTCCGGTCAGTTGCAGATGGTCGGCGTCCCGACCGCCGGCGGCGCGTGGGCGCCGACAATCCGCTGGCGCGACGGGACCTTCTACGTCGTGGTCACCGACGCCATGGGTCGCGGCACGATCGTCTTCACCGCCACTGATCCAGGCGGGCCGTGGAGCGACGGCATGGTGGTGCACGGGGTCGACGGCATCGATCCGGACCTGGCGTGGGACGGCGAGGACTGCTACATGACCTACTCCGGGCTGCTGCTCGGCGGCGCCGAGCTCGGCAGGCACCTCGGGATCCAGCAGGTGCGGCTCGACCTCGAGACGGGCACCGCACTCGAGCGGCCGAGATCACTGTGGTCGGGGACCGGGCTGATGTTCCCCGAGGCACCGCACCTCTACCGGGTCGGCGACTGGTGGTACCTGATGATCGCCGAGGGCGGCACCGAGCGCGGCCACGCCATCAGCATCGCCCGCTCGTCGTCGCCGAGCGGGCCGTTCGAGGGATGCCCGCACAATCCGGTGCTCAGCGCCAGGAGCACCGACCGGCCGATTCAGAACACCGGACACGGCGACCTGGTCCAAGCACCCGACGGCTCGTGGGCGGTCGTGCTGCTGGGCATGCGCACCCGGGGCATGACGCGGGCCTTCTCGTCGCTCGGTCGCGAGACGTTCGCCACCGAGTTCGAGTGGGTCGACGGCTGGCCGGTCATGGCACCGGTGACGCTGGCGCGCGGACCCGCGCTCCGACGTTCGACGACGACTTCGACGATCCCGACCTCGGGGCCGAATGGGTCGCCATCCGGCGACTGCCCGGTGAGCTGGCGTCGGTGGGCGGGGGCAAGCTGGTCCTGCGCGGCGAGGGCCGCACGATGGACGATCCGCAGCCGATGTTCGTCGGCCGGCGGCAGCGTCGCCTCGATGCCCGGATCTGCGCTCGCGTCGGGGAGCGCGACGGGGTCGGTGGCCTGACGATCCGCTACGACGAGCACCACCACTACGACCTCGAGGTCGACGGCTCGCAGCTCGTCGCCCGCGGCGGCCTGCCGACGATCAGTCAGGAGCACCGTGCGCCGCTGCCGCCTGGGCCGGTCGTGCTCTATGCCGAGATGACCGCTCCGCGCAACGGGTTCGAGTCGCGGGCGACGTCGGACATCATCCACCTCGGCTACGAGGACGCCGACGGTGCGCGCCACGAGGTCGCCGGGCTCGACGGGCGGTTCCTCTCGGCGGAGTCCACCTGCTCGTTCACCGGGCGCGTCGCCGGCCTGTACTGCGTCAGCGGGACACTGGCGTTCGACTGGTACCGCGAGCACGGCCGAGGCGCCATGACGGCACGCATCGTCCGGCTTCGTGCCGGCTACGAGCGTGACGCGCTCGGGATCGGGACCGCGACGCCACGTCTGTCGTGGATCGTCGACAGCGGCGATCCACGATGCGCCAAGCCGGCTACGAGCTCAGCGCCACCGATCCCGACACCGGGCGGGGACGCTGAGCGGCACCGTCGAGTCGAGCGACTCGGCGCACGTCGCCTGGCCACTGCCGCCGCTGCGCTCCCGCGAGCGTCGATGGATCGCGGTGCGTGTGACCGGGACCGACGGCAGCACCTCCGACTGGAGTGAGCCGCTCGACGTCGAAGCGGGGCTGCTCGACCCCGCTGACTGGACGGCCGTCCCCGTCACCGCCAGCATCGCCGGCGCGCCACCGGAACGCCCGATCCGGTTCCGGCGTGCCTTCGCCGTGCGCGGCAGGCTGCGTTCTGCCCGGCTGACGCTCGGCGCTCGGCATCTACACCGCCGAGTGCAACGGCGTGACGGTCGGCGACCACGTGCTCGCCCCCGGATGGACGAGCTACCACCATCGCCTGCGCTACCACACGTTCGACGTCACCGACCATCTCGGCGAGGGCGACAACGCGATCGGGATCACCGTCGCCGAGGGTTGGTACCGGGGTCGCATCGGGTTCGATGGCGGGCGGCGCGAGGTGTACGGGCAGCACATCGGGCCGATCGCCCAGCTCCAGCTGCACTACGCCTACGGCTCCGTCGACATCGTCGCCACCGACGCGCCAGTGGTGGGCATCGTCCGGTCCGCACGTCGCCGCGGGTCTGTATGACGGCGAGGCGTACGACGCTCGACTCGTCGGCCTGGCTGGTCGAGCGCGGCTTCGACGTCGCCGATTGGCTCACGATCGACGAGTTGCCGTCGGTCGCCGCTGTGCTCGTGGCGCCAACGGGCCCGCCGGTGCGGCGCATCGAGCAGCTCGCCCGTCGCCGATCTCGGCGTCACCGAGCGGGGCGACGCTTGTCGACTTCGGCCAGAACATCTCCGGCCGGCTCCGCATCAGCGTGCAGTGGCGATGCCGGCACGCGAGATCGCCTGCGCCACGCCGAGGTGCTCGAGCGCGGCGAGCTCGGCGTGCGCCCGCTGCGCAAGGCGGCGGCCACCGACATGTACACACTGGCCGGCGGCGGCACGAGGTCTACGAGCCGCGTTCACGATCCACGGATTCCGCTACGCCGAGGTCAGCGGCTGGCCCGGTGAGCTGTCAGCGGACGACATCGAGGCCGTCGTCTGCCATTCCGGCATGGAGCCGACCGGCAGTTCGAGTGCTCCCATCACGCTCTCACCCGGCTGCACGAGAACGTCCGTCTGGAGCATGCGCGACAACTTCGTCGACCTGCCGACCGACTGCCCGCAACGCGACGAGCGGCTGGGGTGGACCGGCGACATCCAGGTGTTCGCCCCGACGGCCTCTTCCTCTACGACTGCAACGGGTTCCTGAGCTCGTGGCTCGCCGACGTCGCAGCCGAGCAGCGGGACTGGGCACGGTGCCGGTGTACGTGCCGTGGTTCGAGCTGATCTTCCCGGCCAGCCCGACCGCCGCCTGGGGTGATGCCGCAGTGATCGTGCCGTGGGTGCTGTACGAGCGTTTCGGCGACGTCGACGTGCTCGCCCGCCAGTACGCCAGCATGCGCGCCTGGGTCGACCAGGTCGCCGAGATCGCCGGGAGACCACCTTGGAACACCGGCCTCCAGCTCGGCGACTGGCTCGACCCGTCAGCACCACCCGACCAGCCGGGGTCTCGCGGACCGATCCGTCACCTCGTCGCCACCGCCTACCACGCGCCACTCGGCGCGACTGCTCGCCCGAGCCGCCGGCGTGATCGGCGACGTGACGACGCGACCGCTACGCGGCTCGCCGACGGATCGTCGAGGCGTTCAACGCCGAGTACGTCACCCCGAACGGCCGGCTGGCCAGCGACGCGCCGACGGCCTACGCGCTCGGCGCTGTGCTTCGACCTGCTGCCGGAGCCGACAGCGACAGCGGGCGGCCGACCGACTCGCCGAGCTGGTCGCGCAACGACGGCTACCGCATCGGGACCGGCTTCGTCGGCACGCCGCTGGTCTGCGACGCCCTCGCCGACGCCGGCCGAGTCGACGACGCCTACCTCCTGCTGCTGCAGGACGCAGTGCCCGTCGTGGCTGTACCCGGTGACGATGGGCGCCACGACGGTCTGGGAGCGCTGGGACAGCATGCTGCCCGACGGGTCGATCAACCCGGGCGAGATGACGTGCTTCAACCACTACGCCCTGGGTGCGGTCGCCGACTTCCTGCACCGCGTCGTCGCCGGCCTGGCGCCGGCCGAGCCCGGCTACCGCCGCCTCCTCGTCGGCCCGTCCCGGCGGCGGTCTCACCCGGCGGGCGCCACGCTGCGCACGCCGTACGGCGAGGCCGCAGTGCGGTGGTCACGGCACGACGACGAGTTGCGCGTCGAGCTGCTGGTGCCGGCGGGCGCCACAGCGACCGTCCGGCTCCCCGGGGGCGAGCCAGTCGAAGTCGGCTCCGGCGCCCACGAGTTCAGCTGTCACCACCGGCCCGCTGCCGAGGACCCGGTTGAGCCGCCCAAGTCCTCGCCCTTCTCACGACCGGAGGCTTCATGACCTGGTCCGTCACTCATCGCGGCGTGTGCTCACCGACAACGACTACGGCGGCGACCCGGACGGACTCGTCGAGCTGGCCCAGCTGCTGCTCAGCCCGAGCGTCGACGTGGTGGGGGTGATCGGGTCCCGCCTGCGATCGGGCGACGGCTGGGACTCCGCGGTGGAACGCGCCGTCACTGCGGCCTCGTCGATCGTCGAGTTGACAGGACGTTCCGACGTGCTCGTACACGCCGGCGCCAGCCAGCCCCTCGCCGACCGCTCGACGCCGGTTCCGAGCGCAGGTGCCGACGCCATCGTGGCCGCCGCGATGGGCGAGGACACCGACCTGCCGCTGTACGTCACGTGCGGCGCCGGACTCACCGAGATCGCCAGCGCGTGGCTCACCGAGCCACGCATCGGCCGGCGGCTGACGCTGATCTGGATCGGCGGGAGCGAACACGCCGGGCATGCCGACCCGCCGCCCGGCGAGGGGCCACTCGAGTACAACCTGTCGATCGATCCGCTCGCCGCGCAGGTCGTCTTCAACGACTCCGACATCGACATCTGGCAGGTGCCGCGCAATGCGTACCGCACCGTGATCGCCTCCCGGGCCGAGCTGCTGGTGCGCATGCAGCCGTGCAGTCCGCTCGGCGCGCACCTCTTCGACGCCCTCAGTGCGGTCATCGGGTCGGCCGGGGGACACGGGTTCAACCTCGGCGAGGTCTACATCCTCGGTGACAGCCCGCTGGTGCTGCTGACCGCGCTGCAGTCGTCCTTCCACCCGGACCCGTCCTCCAGCAGCTCGGTGACGATCCCGTGCCCGCGCCTGCTCGACTCGGGAGCGTATGAGCCCAACCCGGACGGCCGTCCCATCCGCGTCTTCACGACCATGGACGCCCGCCTCGTGCTCGAGGATCTGTACGCCAAGCTCGCCGTGCTCGCCTCCTGAGCGACCGCAGGCGCCTGCGCTCTCGTCGAGGACGTCACCGGCGGACGAGGCCACCGAGGACGATGGGCGGCGTCGATCGAGGAACTTCGTCGTCGCCGATGTTGATGATGCATGCGCAGCCGAGCTCGCCGCTCCCTCCGGAGCCCCAGCAGCGCACGTGGCCGTTGTCCAAGACGGCACAGGTGTTCCCCCCGCCGGCCGTGATCGCCGTCATCGCTCGGGTTCCGGCGACCGGACCGGCAACAGCCGGGATCTCGTCATCGCCGATGTCCTCGGTGTTCCCGTAGCCGACCTGGCCATACCCAGCTTCACCCCAGCAGCGGGTCGTGCCGTCGTCGAGCAGGGCGCAGGTGTGGTCCCCGCCGGCGGCGATCGCGGTCGCCGTGCGTCCGACGCCCAGGGCGACCTCGTAGGACCCGGGGTCGCGCCGACGGCAGCCTCGCCTCCGTGGCCGAGTGCGCCTCGGCTGTTGCTGCCCCAACAGCTGACCTGGCCGAACTCGAGCAGGGCGCACGTGTGGAACGCTCCGGCGGCGATGGCGATGGCACGACGCCCGGCGAGGTCGACGGGTCCGGCGGCGGCCGGGATCTCGTCGTCGCCGATGTTCTCGCTGGTGTCGGCGTAACCGAGCTGGCCGGCGACGTTGTAGCCCCAGCACCGCACGTTGCCGTCGTCGAGCACGGCGCAGGTGTGGGAACTGCCTGCGCTGACGGCTGTCGCGCTCCGGCCGACACCGAGTGCCACCTGATAGGTGCCGGGGGTCGCTCCGACGGCGGCTTCTGGGCCGTGACCGAGTTGGCCAAGGGCGTTGCTGCCCCAACAACTGATCTGACCGAACTGGAGCAGCGCGCAGCTGTGGTCGGAGCCGCTGGTGGTGGCCACGGCGGCGCGGCCGCCGAGGTCGACCGGTCCTGCGGCGGCGGGCGTCTCGTCATTGCCGATGTCCTCGGTCGTGTCGGCATAACCGAGCTCACCATCGTCGTTCTGGCCCCAACACCGCACACTGGCGTCGTCGAGAACGGCACACGTGCTCGTCGCCCCGGCACTGATCGCCGTGGCGGTTCGCCCAGGTCCCAGATCCACCGCCCCGACGGACGCCGGGTCTTCGTTGTCGCCGACCATGCTCAGGCCGGGGTAGCCCAGGCGCCCGAAGCCGTTCGAGCCCCAGCAACGCACGCTGCCGTTGTCGACGATCGCGCACGAGTGGGAGTAGCCCGTGTCGATCCGACCCGCCAGGAGCTGGCGGGGGCCAGCGGGTCCTGCACCCGCTTGCTCGGCGGACGCCGGACCTGGCGCCGAGAGCAACACGACTCCGACGACGACGAAACCGGCGACGCGCCGAAGGCGTGAGTGCATGAACGGACTACGCCGGCGACACGCCAACGGTTCGTCGAGCTCAGCGCTCGAGACTCGTCCAGAAGGCCTCGAGCCGTGCGTTGAACCTCGCCGGCTCTTCCTGGAAGGGTTGGTGGGCCGCGTCGGGCCACACCTCGAACTGGGCGCCGGGGATGGCGTCAGCGACCGCCTTTCCGAGGTGCGGCGGGCAGACGAGGTCCTTCCCGCCGGCGATCACGAGCGTCGGCGCGGTGACCTGCCCGAGCCGGTCGAGCGTGGTGTGGTTCGCCCAGGCATCGAGCTGCTGGTGCATCGAGTCCAGCGACTGCTGGTGCGGGAACGCCAGGGCCTCCTCGATCAGCTGGTCCACGAAGCCGCTCTCGTGCGCCTGCACCGTGTAGATCCAGAGATAGAAGGCCTCGAGGAAGGCGTGGGGATCGGGCGCCTGGTCCATCATCCACGTGAACATGCGGACCACGGCGTCGAAGTACCGATCGCCCTTGCCGAACGTCCCCATCAGCACGAGGCTCTTCACCCGTTCGGGGTGCCGGATCGCCAGCTCCTGGGCGGTCACGCTGCCGCCCGAGAACCCGACGATGTCGGCCCGATCGATGCCGAGCTCGTCGAGGATGGTGGCGGCGTCGTCGGCCATGCCGGCCACGGTGAGTGGGGTGTCGGGCAGCGGCGAGCGGCCGACCCCGCGGTTGTCGAAGGCGATGGTGCGGTAGCGGGAGGAGAGCTCCTCCTGCTGGAACGTCCACGCCTCGGCGGGATCGCCGAGACCGGCGATGAGCAGGACGGGCGGGCCATCGCCGCGGTCGTCCACCCAGAGCCCGTGGCGGGTGAGCAGTGTCGTGGTCATGACAGGACCTCCATGTGGTGTGAGAGAAGTTGCAGAAGAAACGAGCAGCCGGCTCATCGGGCCACTGCGGCGCGGTCGAGCGCATCGGCGATCGTGGCGACGTGCTCGTGGTCGGTGCCGCAGCACCCGCCGACCACGCGCAGGTCGATCCTCGAGCCCAAGGCGGCGTACAGCGCGCCGAGCTCGTCGATGTCGCCACGGTCGAGCTCGGTGGCCTCGTCGAGCTCGGCGTGGCTCAGGCGCGACGCGTTGGCCCGCACACCGTGGACCCGCGCCAGCCAGGGTGCGCCGGTCTCGAGCTCGTTCCGAGAAGTGCGTCGGGTGGGCGCAGTTGACCATGTAGTAGGCGGGGGCGACGCTGGCAGGCGTCGTCCACCTGGGCGATGGCGTCGCCGAGCGTCTGGCCGGACGGCAGGCGGCCGTCGGTCTCCACCGTGAAGGAGATGACGGCGGGCAGGCCCACCGCGGCGGCCGCCCGGGCCACGCCGATCGCCTCGTCGGCGTAGGTCATCGTGATGGCGGACATCATCTGGGCGCCTGCCTCGGCGAAGGAGCGAGCCTGCAGGCCGTGGTAGGCGGCGGCTTCGGCGGCCGACATCGTCGACCCGACGACGTAGCCGTCGCCCCGGGGGCCGACCACACCGTTGACGATCGCCGTGACAGCCGGCCGCTGGGCGGCGAGCGAGGTCACGAACTCGACGGCCCGGTGGTTGACGGCGGCCAGACCGACGGCGTCGTAGCCGAGGCGGGCCCCCCAGTCGAGGTTGGCCCGCCATGTCGGCGTGTCCAGCACGAACCCGGTGCCGAGGCGCTCGGCGAGGTCCAGGTACGGCGTGTAGTAGGCGATCAGGCCGGCCCGCCCCTCGTCGGAGTCGAGCAGGGGGAAGGCGGCGAAGTCGGGCAGGTCGAGACCCTGGTGGAACACGAGGGTGGTCTCGAGGCCGCCGTCCGTGAGGAACGGACGGTCGGCGGTCAGCTGGGGCAGGGACATGGGATGAGCTCCTCTCTCGGACGTTCGACTCCAGAGGCGTGAGGTTCCTCCTCACACCGTGAGGTCCGTCGTCACGCCGGTGCGGTTGCGGCGCCGAACCGCTGCGCCGCCGAACCACAAGGAGACAGTCATGCTTCGCTTCCGCACCCTCGCCGCCGGTGCCGCCGCCGTCGGCTTCAGCGGCGCCCTCGTCGCCGGCACACTCAGCCCCGCCGGTGCCGCCGGTGCGGCCGGCGACCCCGCCATCGGCACGCAGGTGCTCAACATGCTCTGCACGTCGAAGGCCGGCTCGCCCGTCTTCACGCCGATGACCATCAGCCGATGCCAGGACGCCCGGCCCAGGGACGGCTTCGTCATCGAGGAGCTGATCTGCGAAGGGCTCCTGGACGGAACCTTCGAGAGCGTCACCAGCACCAGTCGTCCCAACCGGGTGAACTGGTTCTGCTTCCACGGCCCGCCACCCCGTGATCGTCCGGCCGCCGGCTCCTACCATGGCGCCATGGCGTCGGGCGCGCTCGTCGGACGGGACCGTGAGCTGCACGAGCTCGACGACCGGTTGCGGACCAGTCGGCTCGTGACCGTCGTCGGACCGGGTGGGGTCGGCAAGACCGCGCTCGCCCGCGCCGGTGCCCTCACGGTCGCGCCGATGTTCTCGATGGGCGCCGGGTACGTCGACCTCACCCGCGTCGAGGAGGAGGCCGGCGTCCCCGGCGCCCTCGCCGCGCAGCTGGGGTTCGACTCCTTCGACGCGCTCCTCAGCTCCCCCGCCGACCGGCCCGTGCTGCTCGTCGTCGACAACTGCGAGCACCTGCTCGACGCCGCCGCACACTGGCTGGTGCAGATCCTCGGCGCCTGCCAGCAGCCGACGATCCTCGCCACCAGCCGCTCTCCACTCGAGATCCCCGGCGAGTCGGTGCTGCCCCTCGCGCCGCTCGCCGTCCCCGTACCCGAGCGTGACCCCGAGTCGTGCCCGTCGGTGCAGCTGTTCCTCCAGCGCTGCCGGGACGCGGGCGCCGTCGTCGGCCCGGCCGACCTGCCGGCCGTGGTGGAGCTGTGCCGCCGCGTCGACGGTCTGCCGCTCGCCATCGAGATCGCCGCCGCCCGCGCCCGGACGATGAGCATCGCCGAGATCGTGGGACGGCTCGACGCCAGCATGGACGTGCTCGACCGGCCGCGCTTTCGCGGCGACCCCCGGCACCGCAGCGTCGCCGACACCATCCGGTGGTCCTACGACCTGCTGTCGCCGGAGGCGGCCGAGCTCCTCGAAGAGCTCGCCGTGTTCGCCGGTCCCTTCTCCGGCTCGACGGCGCGGGCCGTGGCCTCCGTCGGCGAGCCGTCACGGTTCGACGCCCTGCTCGACGAGCTCACCTACGCCTCGCTCGTCACCGTCGACACGAGCGGCCCCGAGACGCGGTACCGGCTGCTCGAGACCGTCCGGCAGTTCGCCCTCGACCGCTTGCGCCGCCGCGGCGCGCTGGAGTCGACCTACGACCGCTTCGCCGACCACGTCGTCGCCTCGGTCCGGGAGATCTCCCGCGGCGCCACCCGCAGCTGGCGACCCGGCCTCCTCCGGGACCTCGTGGCCGCCTTCGACGACCTGGCCGAGGCCCTGCGCTGGTGCACAGCCCACGACGACGACCCTCGCCGGGCCTACGCCCTGTGCGCCAGCCTCTGGGGCGATCGTCCACCAGGGCCGAGCCGACGACGCCGCCGAGCTGGCCCGCCGGACGCTGGCCCGCTGGCCCGACCGGGAGTCCCCCGCGGCCGCCCAGTGCGTGGCCGCCCTGGCGACCGCCGAGTACGTGACGGGCCATCCCCAGCGGGCCCTCGAGCTGGTGACGCCCATCCTGGCCGATGCCGGCTCGCTCGGCCTGGCGTCGATGACGCTGCGCCGCGTGGAGGGTCAGGCACGACGCGCCCTCGGCGACACCGAGGGCGCCCTCGCCGCCTTCCGCGAGGGGGTCCGCGTGGGCTACGAGCTGGAGGCGCCGTCGCTGGCGATGGAGCTCGAGATCGCCGCCGCCATCGTCTCGGCCGATCGGGGCGACGTGCCGGCGAGCGTCGCCGTGCTGGGCGAGATCGTGGAGCGGGCCGGGGCTGCCGGATCGGTCATCACCGAGAGCTGGGCTCGCGCCGCGTGGGGGTGGCTGCTCCTGCGGGTCGATCCAGCGACCGCGCTGCCGGTGATCGAAGAGGGGCTGGCCGAGGCAAGGCGCATCGACTACCCCATCGCCGTCGCCGTGGACTTGCGCTCGCTGGCCTATGCCCGGCTGCTCCTCGGCGACCTCCCCGGCGCCGTCGAGGCGGCCGGAGAGCTGCTCGACGACCTGCTCGAACGCGGTGCGCTCTCCAACGCCCGCCTCCTCGTCGACGTGACGGCGGTCCTCGCCCACCGCTGCGGGCACCCCGACTGGGCGAGCCTCGCCACCACCGCCCGCGCCCTGCCGATCACCACCCTCGCGGCCGCCCAGTACGAGCTGGTGCCGCTGCCGGACGTCGAGGCGCCGGAGATCGGGCGCCACGCCGTGATCTCCACGGTCCGGACCGTCCTGGAGGAGCTGAGTGCGCCGGACACGGCACGGCCGACCGGGAAGCAGGACGATCCTCGGCCGGAGCCGGCCGGCTGGATCGAGCGGCACGGCGACACGTGCGAGATCGGCTTCGCCGGCCGGGCGGTGTCGGTGCGGCACTCGAAGGGGCTCGCCGACGTCGTCCGCCTGATCGAGGCCGACGGTCGGGAGGTCCACTGCCTCGACCTCGCCGGCGCCGGCGTCGAGGAGTCCTCGACGGGGCCGGTCCTCGATGACACCGCTCGGCGCCAGTACGAGCGGCGCATCCTGGAGCTGCAGGAGGAGATCGACGAGGCCGAGGTGAACAACGACCTGGCCCGGGCCTACAAGAGCCAGGTCGAGCTGGACGCCCTCATCGACCACCTGACGGCCGCCCTGGGGGTGGGCAACAAGACCCGCTCTGCCGGCGGGACAACGGAGCGGGCCCGGTCGGCAGTGACGCACCGCATCCGCGCCACCATCCGCCAGCTGGAGAAGGTGAACCCCAACCTGGGCCGACACCTGCGCCACGCCATCAACACCGGCACCTACTGCAGCTACCGCCCCGAGCAGCCCACCGCCTGGCGCATCACCTGAGTGTCGACGCCTCCGGCGCCGCTTGGGGGTTCACGGGTTCGTCGGGTGGATCGGGCGGCAGCGGCGCCGGCGGAGGCTCGATCGGCCGTTCGGGCAGGTCCGGGTCAGGCAGGAACGGTTCGGGCGGATCGTCGGGACGTTCCGGCTGATCCGGATCGGGAACAACAGGCGGCAGTGTCGGGTCACTCACAGCCAGCGTGTACCCGAGCGGATGTCCTCCATTCGTCGGTCGTCCCTACGCTCCCTCCGCGGTCGTCGGGGATGGCCCGGGCGGGCATTGGGGGACGAGTGAGCGAGCACGACGTCATCGTCAAGCAAGGCCGGACACCGTCGATCATGCCGTTCGACATGAGCGGCATCGAGCGGACGAGCGACGGCGTACTGCGCTACACCGGCCTCTCCCGATCGCTGCTGCACATGTTCCGCGACGCCGTCGGGCGAACGCCTGACCGGGAGTGCATCGTCATCCTGGGTGGCGAGCGGGTCACGTACCAGGAGGCCTGGGACCGAGCGGCGCGAGTGGCGGGCGGCTTGGTGGCGGCGGGCGTGCGGCGCGGCGACCGCGTCGCCAACCGCCACGGCAACACGCTCGAATGGTGCCTCGGCTTCTGGGGCACGCTGATGGCGGGAGCGGTGGTGGTGCCCGTCAACACACGCTTCTCGGAGTCCGAGGTCGAGTACGTCATCACCGATTCCGGCGCGGCGTACGTGCTGCTGCCCGACGAGGCGCTGCCCGACGGCGAGCCGGTCGTCGTCGACGACGTCGACCAGCAGACGCTGGCGGCGATCTTCTACACCAGCGGGACGACGGGGTTCCCGAAGGGGGCGATGACGACCCACGAGAACTTCTTGTCGAACAGCGAGACGTGCCGGCGGATCATGCGCTACCCCGACGACGTCCACCTCCGCAACCTGGTGTCCGTTCCGCTCTTCCACGTCACCGGTTGCAACAGTCAGCTGATCATCACGACCCAGATGAACGGCACGACGGTCGTGATGCCGGCCTTCGAGGCGCAGGCCTTCCTGCGGGCCATCGGCGACGAGCAGATCAACATCCTGACATCGGTGCCGGCCATCTTCTGGCTGGCCATGAGCCAGCCCAACTTCTCCGACATCGACGTGTCCGCCATCGGGTGGGTGACCTACGGCGGCGCCCCCACGGCCCCTGACGTGATCGCCAGGCTTCGTTCGTCGTTCCCGAACGCTCGTCTCGGCAACGGGTTCGGGCTCACCGAGACATCGTCGGTGTCGACCTTCCTGCCCGACGAGTACGCCGAGAAGCGGCCGGAGACGGTGGGGTTCACCGCCCCGCCGGTCGAGGTCGACCTGCTCGATGTCGACCCCAGCTCGGGCGTCGGCGAGCTGCTGATCCGCGGCCAGAACGTCGTTGCCGGGTACTGGAACAAGCCCGAGCAGACGGCCGAGACGTTCGTCGACGGTTGGCTGCACACCGGCGATCTGGCGCGCGTCGACGACGAGGGGTTCGTGCAGATCGTCGACCGGCTGAAGGACATGGTCAACCGCGGCGGGGAGAACGTCTACTGCGTCGAGGTCGAGAACGCGCTCGTCGAACACCCGGCCGTGTTCGAGGTCGCCGTGCTCGGCGTACCCGACGCGATGATGGGCGAGAAGGTCGGGGCGGTGATCGTGCCGCGTCCAGGTGTCGAGGCCGACGCCGCCGAGATCCGGGCGTTCGCGCTGCAGCGGATCGCCGACTTCAAGGCGCCGCAGTTCATCGCCTTCCGCAACGAACCGCTCCCACGCAACGCCGGTGGGAAGGTCCTCAAACCGGTCCTGCGCAAGGAGACCGTCTGGCCGGATCAGCTCCGCTGACCCGAGCTGTCAATCGTTCAGGTGGTGGAGCTTGGCGCCCGGCCGCGGCCATGTCGTCTTGACGAGCCGCCCGGTGGCTGACGTCGTGATGTAGGCGGTCGTCAAGTCGTCGCCGCCGAAGCAGATGTTCGTCGTGAGGATGTCGCCGGTGGCGACGAAGTCGACGAGGTCGCCGCCCGGCGAGACCACCGACACGCCACCGTTGACGATCGTCGCCACGCAGACGTTCCCCGCGCTGTCGACGGCCAGTGAGTCGAGGAGCTGGAGTCCCGGCAAGCCGTACAGGCACTGCGAGGGGTCAGCGAGGCCGGGCTCGACGAGCTTCCCAGGAGCTTCGACGGCGCGCTGGAGGATCCGACCACGCCACGTCTCGGCCCAGTACAGCGTCGAGCCGTCGGGCGAGAGCCCGATGCCGTTGGGGTCGTCGGACGGGAACACGACCTCGGTGATCGCCGAGCCGTCGGCCTTGGCGTAGTAGATGCCGGACAGGTGGTGGATCCTGGCCTCCTCGTCGACCATGCCGTGATCGGTGAAGAAGAAGCCGCCGTGGGCGTCGAAGACCAGGTCGTTCGGCGCCCACAGCGGTCGCCCGTCGCACTCGGTGTACAGATCGGTGACCTCACCCGTCGCCGGGTCGACGGTCTGGATGCGGCCGCCGATGTAGTTGGCTTGCGTGCACGGTCCCGGGAAGGTCAGGCCACCCATCTCCACCTTCGTGTAGCGGCCACCGTTGTTGCACACGTAGATCAGTCCCCCCGGACCGACGGCCGCGCCGTTCGGTCCACCGGGGATCTCGGCGATCGTCTCCTTCGAGCCGTCGGGCTGGACGCGCGTCAGCCGCGGCCCGAACATCTCGACGAGCACGACGCTGCCGTCCGGCATGGCGATCGGGCCCTCAGGGAAGGCGAGACCGCTCGCCACTTCGATGAGATCGGACATGGTTGCCTCCGAGGTCGTGTCGGGTGGGTGGACGCACCCGACATCTTGGACGGTTGCGCGGCACACCCTTCAGTTGGGGTTGCGGCGGCTGGACCACTTACGATCCGCCCATGGCGGACCAGGCGAGGGATACCGAGGCACGTGACTGCGCCAACTGCGGCGCATCACTGCACTCCTGCAATCAGATCATCAAACAGCACGGCAGCGGGTGTTGCCCGGCCTGCTTCATGCGCGACACTCACGGTCTCGCGGCGAAGCAGTCCAAGGAACCGGGGCTGATCGAACGCATCGAGGCGTTGGAGAAGGCGTGTGCCGACAGCACCGCCGAACTGCTCCACTACGTGGCTGACCAGACCGTCTTCCGGTCCAGCCTGTTCAAGGAGATGAGCAAGTTCAACCAGCGCATCAACAGGCTGGAGGAACGTGACCTCCACGAAGCAGGACTGCAGCGGGCGATCGAGGACCGCGACGAGTTGATCCGCGACATGGATGCGGCCGTGCAGGGCCTGCCGGTCCGGGTCGACTTCCTCGAGGAGTGCGTCGAGGGGTTGGAGAAGTTCTTCAAGCTCCGCCGGCAGAAGGCGAGGCCGACGGTCGTCGGTGCCGAACTGCGCAGTGACCTGACCGGCTGAGCCGACGAACCAGGTTTCAGCCCGCCGAGCACGCCCGCCAGAACGCGCGGTAGCTCGGGTACTCGATCTCGGGAACGATCCAGCCGGCATCGACCAGTTCGGCATGCAGGCGCGGCAGGTTGCGCCACGGCACGCCCATGTCGACGTGATGGGCGAGGTGCCAGCCGGTGTGGTACGGGACCATGCAGAAGCGGGCGAGACGGCTCTGGCGGATGACGTGGGTGGTCCGCCTGCGGTCCGCCGACCGCTCCATGCCGCCGTGCTCGGCGATCGCCCGCAACCGGTTGGAGACCTTCCACAGCGTCATCCACGAGCCGATCCACACGACGTAGGCGAGCGGTTCGCCGGCGACGATGGACGCAGCGAGCAGCACGACCTGCACGGCGAGGATCTGGCGCGCCTCGACGCTGCCGCGTCGCAGGCTGTGGCCGAGCGCCTTGAAGTTCTTCCACGCGCTCTCACCGAGCAGGTCCCGGCGCAGCTTGCGGTGCCACGAGTCGGCGGGGATGGGGTAGCCGCGGTAGAGCCCGAGGTCGGGCTCGTCGGGGCCCATCTCGTCGCGATGGTGGGCGAAGTGGGCGCGGCGGTAGGCGAAGAACGCCTGGAACGTCGGGTAGGCGAGCAGCCACCGGCCGACCACGTCGTTGGCCCGGCGGTTGGGGAACAGCAGCCGGTGCGCGGCCTCGTGGCCGAGGATGTTGAGCAGGCAGTGGCCGCGGCCCATGAGGACGAAGGCGGCGAGCCATGCCCACCACTGGTCGACGACGGCGGCGACGGCGACGACACCGAACGTCTGCGCGAGGGCCATCACGACGGTGACGACGTTGCGCATCGTCGGGATGCGCCGGAGGTCGTCGCGCAGCGGCCGCGTGGGCATCGCCCTGACGTTGAGCCGCTCGGTCGGCAGGACATCGGGAAGGTGCGCGTCGGTCGGGACCATCGTCCGCGTCAGCACCGTCGTCACCCGCTCGATCATACATGATATGTGCACGGCGATCAAGACTTGTAAGAGGATACGCTCGGCAGCGTGGCCGAGCAGGCGTTGCGACCGTTCAACGCCCGGTCGCTCGTCCTCTCGATCCTCCTCGGGTTGGACCCGCCGACGCTGCCGGTGCGCTCGCTCGTCGCCGTCGGCGAGCTGTTCGGCATCGCCGGCGGCACCGTGCGCACGGCGCTGTCGAGGATGGTCGCCGCCGGCGAGCTGACGGCCGACGGCGACGGCTACCGCCTCGTCGGGCGCCTGCTCGACCGCAAGGCGGCGCAGGACATCGGCCGCCGTCCGGCGTCCGACGACTGGGACGGGACGTGGTGGCTCGCCGTCGTCACGACGCCGCGCCGATCGATGGCCGAGCGGCGGGCGTTCCGCACCGACATGGCCAACCTGCGGATGGGCGAGCTCCGACCGGACACGTGGATGCGTCCCGCCAACCTCGAGGGACCGACCGGGATCCCGTCGCTCGCCGTCGTCCGCGGCGAGCTCGGCGGCGAGGACCCGGCGCAGCTGGCCGGCCGGCTGTGGCCGCTCACCGCCTTGGCGCGGCAGGCGGGCGAGTTGGTCGCCCGCATCGAGGCGGTCGAACCGGGCGTTGTCCGCCGGCGACGGCTTGGCCCCGGCGATCACGCTGGCCGCCGAGGTCGTCCGCCTGCTGCGCAGCGAGCCGCTCCTCCCGCCGTCGCTCACACCGCAACCGTGGCCGGCCGACGCCCTCCGCGCCCGCTACCGCACGTTCGACCGCGCCATCGGCCGGGCCATGGCCGACGCCGTGCGCCGGTCGAGTACGTGATGCGGGCCGGCCGGCCCGATACTCGAGCATCAGCCGGGGGCGATGCGGAGGTGGAAGAGGTCCTCGAACCTGGCGTAGTAGTCGGTGTCGTCGGGGATGGCGCCGAGGGCGACCCAGTCGGCGTCGTCCATCACCGCCCGGCCCTCGACCAACTCGCGGCCGCCCCAGCTCATGGCGTAACGCAGCCTCGGCTGGTCGGTGGTGACGGCGTCGTGGATGACCTTGGCGACCTCGAACGGGTCCGTCGCCTCGGCGATCCCGGCGGCGTAGAACTGGAACATCCGCCGGTACGGCGCGTCGTAGGCGCCCGTGGCGTTCGGCGCGTCGACGGACTTGGCGAAGATCGCCGACTTCGTGACGCCCGGCTCGATGATCACGACCCGGATCCCGAACGGTGCCAGCTCCTGCGCCAGTCCCTCGCTGACACCCTCCAGCGCGTACTTCGACGCCACGTACGGCGACTGGCCGATCGCCGCCATCCGCCCGGCGATCGACGTGATGTTGACGATCGCCCCGGTCCCCCGCTCGCGCATCTGCGGGAGGACCGCCTGCAGGCAGCGCACGGCGCCGCACAGGTTGACGTTCATCACGTCGAGGTAGAGCTCCGGCGAGCACTCCTCGGCGACCGCGTTGCCCCCGATGCCGGCGTTGTTGACCAGCACGTCGACGCGGCCCGCCTCGGCGAGGATGGTCGCGAACCCGTCACGCACGGACGCGTCGTCGGCGACGTCGAGCTCGACCAGGCGGACCTCGACGCCCGCCTGCTCGGCCATCGCCACCAACTTGTCGGTGCGCGACGTCGAGCGGACGGTCCCGTAGACCGTGTGTCCCTGCTGGGCGAGGTGGATGGCGGTGGCTCGGCCGATGCCGGAGTTGGCACCGGTGACGACGGAGACGGGAGCGTCGGACATTGCCCGACAGTAGCCCGGGCCGGTCAGCGCTCGATCCGCCGGCGCAGTCCTGTCACCCAGTCGTCGGCGCTGCGCCACCGCGCGTCGGCGTGCTCGCGCGCCGTGTGGGCGTGCTCGCCGGCGACCGGGTAGGAGCCGAGGAACTTCACGGCTCCCTGCTTGGCGTGCAACGCCCGCAGCGCATCGGCCATCAACTCGTCGTCGAGATGGGCATCGGCGTAGATCACGAAGCAGTAGTCGCCGAGCCCGCCGTCCTTCGTCGGCCGGCTGAGCAGGTTGGAGAGGTTGATCCGGCGGGCGGCGAACTCCTGGAGGATGGAGATCAGGCTGCCCGGCTCGTCGGCCCGCTGGAACACGACCATCGCCGTGCGGTCGTGGCCGCTGCGGGCGGGGATGCCGTCGCGTGCGACGACCACGAAGCGGGTCTGGTTGCCGGCGTGGTCGGCGATGTCGGCCTCGATCACCTCGAGCCCGTAGCGGGCGGCGGCGACCCGCGGGGAGATCGCCACGGTGCCCTCGCCACCGGCGTCGGCGACGAGCCGGGCGGCCTCGGCCGTGCTCGACGCCGGCCGGATCTCGGCGGCGCGCAGCCGCTCGCGCAGGAAGCGGTGGCACTGCGCGGTGGCGACGGGGATCGAGAGCACGACCTTGGCCTCGTCGAGGCGCTGGCCGGCGCATGCCGACGAGGCAGAGCTCGATGTCGAGCACGATCTCGCGGGTGATCAGCAGGTCGTAGTCGAACGCCAGGGCGTCCTGGCGTGAAGTTGACGACGCCCTCGATCGAGTTCTCGATCGGCACGACCCCACAGTCGACCTCGCCAGCGACGACGGCATCGAGCACGTCGGGCACGGTCGGGTAGTCGACCAGCTCGCCGGCGGCGAGATCGGCCTGCGTGCGCAGCGCCTGCTCGGCGAACGTCCCGAACGGCCCGAAGAACCCGACCCGCAGCGCTGCCATGGCCGAGCAGGCTAGGCCGCCGAGCGCTCCCCAATCTGGGCGGGAATCGTCGTCTGGGCGCGATCGTCTCGGATTCCGGGACGATCCCGCCCGGATACGGATCCCGCCCAGATGCGGGGACCTGGCAGCATGGGTCGGTGGACGAACCGGCGCTGCGGGCGCTGCTCGACGAGCTGCAGGCCGGGCGCGTCGACGCCGACGAGGTCGTGCGCCGGCTGCAGCGGCTGCCGTTCGCCGACATCGGCGACGCCCTCGTCGACCACCACCGCGCCCTGCGCCAGGGTTTGCCCGAGGCCGTCTACGGGCCGGGCAAGACGCCGGAGCAGTGCGTGCGCGTCGTCGGCGAGCTGCTCGACCACGGCACGTCGCCCGTGTTGCTGACCAGGGCGTCCGACGACCAGGTCAAGGCCGTCGTCGCCGAGCACGGCCCCGGCGTGCAGCAGGGACGGTGCCTGCTCTACCGCCCGCCGGCGACGCCAGCGCGACGGACACGTCCTCGTCGTCACGGCCGGCACCGCCGACCGACCGGTCGCCGACGAGTGCCTGCTCACGCTCACCGCCCACGGCTTCGCGCCGGACCGTCTCGACGACGTCGGCGTCGCCGGGCTGCACCGCCTGCTCGCCCACGTCGACGTGATCACGGCGGCCGACGCCGTCGTCGTGCTGGCCGGGATGGAGGGCGCCCTCGCCAGCGTCATCGGCGGCCTCACCGGGGCGCCGGTCGTCGCCGTCCCGACGAGCGTCGGCTACGGCGCCTCGCTGGAGGGCGTCACCGCGCTGCTGGCGATGCACGCCTCGTGCGCCGCCGGCGTCACCGTCGTCGGCATCGACAACGGCTACGGCGCCGCCTGCGCCGTCGCCCGGATGTTGCCGAGATCCCGAAAACGGCCATGACCATTCATTGCGTTCCCCGGCCACGCAGGCCGACGTTGGCCGCTCGCTCGCTGGCGCTCCCTCGCTCGCATCGGCGCGGAACCGTCCGATGACCATCGCCTACGTCAACTGCGCGGCGGGCGTGGCCGGCGACATGCTGCTCGGGGCGCTCGTCGATGCCGGCGCCGACCCGGACGACGTCGCCGCCGCGCTGGCCGGGCTCGGCGTCGACGGCTACGCGCTGGCCTTCGAGCGCGTCCAGCGCGGCGGCATCGCGGCCACCTACGCCAACGTCGTGACGGACGTCCACGACCACGAGCACCGGCCGGTGTCGGCGATCAGAGAGTTGCTCGACGCGGCCGACCTTCCCGAACGCGTCCGCGGCGACGCCCACCGCGTGTTCGACGCCCTGGCCGAGGCCGAAGGCGCGGTGCACGGCATCGACCCCGACGACGTCGAGCTGCACGAGGTCGGCGCGCTCGACGCCATCGTCGACGTCGTCGGCACCGTCGCCGCGCTGCACTCGCTCGGCGTCGAGCGGATCGTGTCGTCGCCGATCGCCGTCGGCCACGGTGTCGTGCGGACCAGCCACGGCGACCTGCCCAACCCCCCGCCGGCCGTCACCCGCCTGCTCGCCGCCCGGGCGGTGCCGGTGGTCGGTGTGGAGACGACGATGGAGCTGTCGACACCGACCGGCGTCGCCGTGCTCGTCGCCCTCGCCGACAGCTTCGGTGCCGTGCCGCCGATGTGCATCGAGCGGGTCGGTCACGGCGCCGGGAGCGCCGATCCGCCCGGCCGGCCGAACGTGGTCCAGGTGCTCGTCGGCGACGCAACCGGAGCAACGACGACGCCCCGGCCAGGGCGAGCGGCCGTCCAGCTCGAGGTCAACGTCGACGACGTCACCGGCGAGGTGCTGGCCCACGCCATCACCGCGGCGATCGCCGCCGGCGCCCACGACGCGTGGGCGGCGCCCATCGTGATGAAGAAGGGCCGCCCGGCTCACACCGTCGCCGCCCTGGTCGACCCGGCTGCCGCCGACGCGGTGGCCGCCGTGCTCCTCGCCGAGACCGGCAGCCTCGGGATCCGCGCCGTCGCCGTCGAGCGCTGGCCGCAGCAGCGCCACGAGACAGTCGTCGACGTCGACGGTCATCCTGTCCGCGTCAAGTTGGCGTCGGGCCGCGCCAAGCCCGAGCACGACGACGCCGTTGCAGCTGCAACGGCCCTCGGCCGCCCTCTCCGCGACGTCCTCCGCCAGGCGGAGATCCTCGCTCTCGGGTGATGGGATCGATCCAGGTCAACCGGCTCGGGTGGCGGCTACCCGGCGGGGCCGAGCTGCTGCGCGACGTCACGTTCTCCGTCGGCGACGGCGACCGCGCCGCGTTGGTCGGCGCCAACGGCGTCGGCAAGTCGACGCTGATGCGGCTGATCGCCGGCGAGCTGTCGCCGACATCGGGCACGCTGGCGATCGACGGTCACCTCGGCGTGATGCGCCAGCTCGTCGGTGTCGCCGACGGCGTCGCCGACGCGCCACTCACGGCGCGGCGAACTGCTCGTGTCGCTCGCCCCTCCCGCGCTGCGCGCGTCGGCCAGGCGACTCGCCGACGCGGAGCGCCGGGCCGAGGAGGACCCGATGGCCTACGCCAACGCCCTCGCCGACTGGGGCGACCACGGCGGCTACGACGCCGAGGTGCACTGGGACGAGTGCCTCACCCGCGCCGTCGGGATCACCCTCGAGGAAGCGACGACCAGGCCGCTGCGCACGTTCTCCGGAGGCGAGCAGAAGCGCATCGCCCTGGAGGTGCTGCTGCGCGGCGAGGACGACATCCTGCTGCTCGACGAACCGGACAACTTCCTCGACGTGCACGGCAAGCGCTGGCTCGAACGGGAGCTGCGCAACACCCGCAAGACCGTCCTGTACGTCAGCCACGACCGCGAGCTGCTGGCGGCGACGGCGACGAAGATCGTCACGGTCGAGGCCGAGGGCGCGTGGACGCACGGCGGCGGCTTCGGCGGCTACGCCGAGGCGCGGCGAGCGCGCCACGAGAAGCTCAGCCGCGACCGCTCGTGGTACGACGACGAGCGCCAGCGGCTGCAGGACCTCGTCGCCGAGATGCGCAGGCGGGCGAAGATCTCCGACACGTTCGCCCCCAAGCTGAAGGCCGCCGAGAGCCGGCTCCGCCAGTTCGAGCAGCGCAACGAGCGGCCGTCGGAGGTGCGCGAGCAGCGCATCGACATGCGACTCGGCGGCGCCCGCACGGGCAAGCGGGCCGTGATCATCGAGCAGCTCGAGCTCGACGGGCTCACCGATCCGTTCGACCTCGAGCTGTGGTTCGGCGAGCGCGTCGCCGTGCTCGGCGGCAACGGCGCCGGCAAGAGCCACTTCCTCCGGTTGCTCGCCGGCGACGAGACCGTCGGCCACGACGGGTCGTGGCGGCTCGGCGCCGGCGTCGTCCCGGGACTGTTCAACCAGACCCACGAGCACCCGGAGTGGACCGGGCGGACGCTGCTCGAGATCCTCCACGACCACGACGTCGTGCGCGGCCCGGCGATGGGGATGCTGCGCCGCTACGAGCTGCAGGCATGCGCCGAGCAGCCCTTCGACACGCTGTCGGGCGGTCAACAGGCCCGCTTCCAGATCCTCCTCCTCGAACGTTCGGGCGCCACGCTGCTCCTGCTCGACGAGCCGACCGACAACCTCGATCTCGTGTCGGCAGAGGCGCTGGAGGCGGGCCTCGCCCAGTTCACCGGCACCGTGATCGCCGTCACCCACGACCGCTGGTTCCTGCGCGGCTTCGAGCGCTTCGTCGTCTTCGGCGCCGACTGCTCGGTATCCGACCACCTCGACGTGCCCGCGGACTGGCGCTAGGCCACGGCCTCGTCGGCGAGCGGCTGCAACTCCGAGATCGGCTGCTCGCCGGAGACGGTGGCCGTGATCACGCCGTCGTCGTCGATGAACACGATGTACGGGAAGGAGTCGACGCCGTACGTCTCGGCGAGCGTGCCGTCGTCGTCGGCGATGACCGGCCACGTCCAGCCCATCGTCTCCAGCCACTCGTCGGGCGGGTAGTTCGGGGCCTCCTCTTCCGGACGGCGGTGCTGATGCCGACGATGCCGAGGTCGTCGGGGATCGCTCCCGACTCCTCCCACTGCTGCAGCACGGGGATCTCGGCGTTGCAGTGCGGGCACCAGTGGGCGAGGAACACGAGCATCTGCGGCCCGTCCTCCCCCGGCACGACCTCGACGTCGTTGCCGGCGTAGTCCTGGCCGACGAGCGGTGGCGCCGCCTCGACCTCCTCGCCGTCGTCGTCGTCGGAGCCGCCGCTGAGCACGATGGCGGCGACGGCGATGACCGCCACGACGGCCAGGGCGATGCCGATGACCAACGGGGTGCGAGATTTCACGGTGTCTCCTGGACGGCGGGCGGGACGATGAGCACCAGGATGGCGGCGAATCCGCACAGTGCCATCAGGGCGAGGGTGACGAAGCCGAGCTCGCGGAACCAGATGCCGGCGCACGAGGGTCCGATGCCGCACGCCCCGCCCTCCAGATCGGGGTGCCACTCGATCAGGTAGTGGTACGTCGAGACGGCCGCGCCGATGGCGGCGACCGGGCCGGCGTACCAGCGCACGCCGCGGTCGCCGCGGATCGCGGCGACGAGCAGGATCACCGCCAGCGGGTACATGGCGATGCGCTGGAACCAGCACAGCTGGCACGGGACGTAGTCGGCGACCTCGGAGAAGTACAGGCTGCCCGCCGTGGACGTGGCGGCGACCCCGAAGGCGA
The DNA here is from genome assembly GCA_963749315.1 of uncultured Acidimicrobiia bacterium. Classification (GTDB taxonomy): domain Bacteria; phylum Actinomycetota; class Acidimicrobiia; order Acidimicrobiales; family Ilumatobacteraceae; genus JALZMG01. The sequence continues at coordinate 22,288 of CAVVMS010000025.1, read as the reverse complement.
TCCACAGCGCCGCGCCGTCCACCGCGGCGAGGACCTCCGAGCGCGGGGCGACGAGTCGCAGCACGACGAGTGTGATCGCCCCGATGCCGGCGACGAGCGCGAGCAGCGTGAAGAACAGTTGCGCCGCCTCGACGTCCACAGGGGAGCAAGTATGGCGCCCGGCGCTAGCGCTGATCGGCCGCATGTCGAGCGTCGTCCAGGAGCTGCGGCGGACCCGGCGGGTGCGCCGGCTCGGCGACCTCGAGTGGTTCGAGATCGCCTATCGCGTCTACCTCTTCGCGCTCGTCGGCGGCGGTGTCGTGCTCTGGCTGAGCGGGCTCGTCGGCGACCAGCCGGCCACGCCGGCCGAGGTGGCCGACGTGCTCGAACGCGGCCCGGGCGTGCTCGGTCTCGGCGTGGCGATCGCCGTCGCCCTCGGGTTGCGCAGCGGGAGCGACGGTGGACCGGTGTCGGTCGAAGCGGGCGATGTCCGCCACCTCCTGCTCGCCCCGGTGTCGCGCCGCACCGTGCTCGCCGTGCCCGTGTGGCAGCGGCTGCGCGCCGTCACGTTCGGCGGGGCGATCGTCGGTGCCATCGCCGGCGAGCTGGCGGCCCGTCGGCTTCCCGGCACGGGCGCGGCCTGGGCAGCGAGTGGCGCCGCGGCCGGAGCGGCCACCGGCGCCGCCTTCGTCGCCGTCGCCGTGCTGGCCCACGTGGCCAGGCTCCCCCGCTGGGCGGCGACCGCGCTCGCCGCCGCCGTCCTCGCCGCCCAGGCAGGTGCGGCCGCCGGGTGGTGGCCGGGGCCGGGCGACACGATCGGCAGCCTGGCCCTGTGGGGGATGCGCCAGGAGCCCGTCGATCTCGTCGGTGCCGCCGTCGTCGTCGCCGCGGCGGTGCTCGCCGTCGCCGCCGCCGGCCGGCTGCGCGTCGAACCGCTCGTGCGCCGGGCGGACCTCGTGTCACAGCTGCACTTCGCCGTGACGATGCAGGACCTGCGGACCGTCGTCCTGCTTCGACGGCAGCTGCGCGGCGAGCGCGCCCGCACCCGGCCGTGGGTGCGCATCGGTCCGGCGGGCGGCGGACGAGCCGTGTGGCGGCGGAGCTGGCGCGGCTTGCTGCGCTATCCGCTGCCCCGGCTTGGTGCGCATGGCGTTGCTCGCCGCCACCGCCGGTGCCGCCGCCGTCGCCGTGCTGCGCGGCACGACGCCGGCGCTCGTCGGCGTGGGCATCGCCCTGTACCTGCTCGCCCTCGACGCCGTCGAGCCGCTGTCACAGGAGATCGACCACCCCGACCGGACCGACGGCGTGCCCGAGGAGCGTGGCTGGCTGCTGGCCCGCCTCGTCGCCGCCCCAGCTGTCGCGCTCGTCCCGTTCGCCGCGATCGGGGCGGCCGTCGTCGTCGCCTTCGATCCCGACGCCTTGCTGTTCGCGCTCGCCATGTGCGTGCCGATCACGCTCGCCGGCGCGTGCGGCGCCGTCGTCAGCGTGGTGCGCGACGCCCCGGACCCGCTGTCGCCGCCGGTCGCCTCGTCGGCGGCGGTGCCGCCCGAGTTCGCCGGGTTCACGACCACGATCCGGCTGCTGTGGCCGCTGGCCGTCAGCACGCTCGCCGGGCTCGGGGTGCTCGCCATGCGCGAGCAGCCGACCACGGGCACGGCCGCGCGGATCGCCGTCGCGGCCGTGCTCGTCGTCGCCGCGACCGTGCTCTGGGTGCGCCGCCGCGACGAGTGGCGGGTGCGGATCCGCGCCTTCCTCGACGAGGGCCGTGCGGCGGCGGGGATGAAGGCATGACGGCGCTCGTCCTCACCGGGCATCGCCAAGTCGTACGGGGATGCCCCGGCCGTCGGTCCGGTCGACCTCACCGTGGCCGGCGGTGAGCGGGTCGTGCTGCTCGGGCACAACGGCAGCGGCAAGACGACGTTGCTGCGGATGGCAGCCGGGCTGCTCGAACCGAGCGCCGGGACGATCAGCGTCGCCGGTCAGCCGGCAGGATCGCTGGCCGCCAGGGCGGCGACGTCGTACCTCGGCGACCAGCCCGTCTTCTACGACGACCTCAGCGTGCGCGAGCACCTCGAGTACGTCGCCCGGCTGCACGGGGCGAGCGGGTGGGACCAGCGCGGCGACGAGCTGCTCGCCGCCCTCGGGCTGGCCGACCGCGCCGACGACCTGCCGGCGACGTTCAGCCGGGGCATGCGCCAGAAGGCGGCCATCGCCCTGGCGTTCATCCGGCCGTTCGAGCTGCTGCTGGTCGACGAGCCGTTCGTCGGGCTCGATCGCACCGGCCGCGAGGCGCTGCTGGGTCTGCTCGCCCAGGCACACGCCTCCGGCGCGGCGCTGGTCGTGGCCACCCACGATCTGCTGACCGTCGCCGGATCGCAGCGCGTCGTCGCCCTCCGCGACGGCGCCCTGGTGTTCGACGGCGCGCCCACCGACGCCGACATCGACGCGCTCGTAGCCCGCTGAAACATCGTCACGCGAGCGTTACAGTGCCGCCCATGTACGAGTTCGACTCCGTCAGCGCGTCCAGCTACGAGGCTTCCTCGCTCGCGGCGAAGCTCACCGAGAAGTCGGGAGACGGATGGGAGGTCGTGGCGATCGTCCCGTCCGGCAGCGACATCACCGCCTTCCTGAAGCGCGAGTCGACGGGGACGACGGACACGACGACGGCCGCCACGACGACGGCCGCCGCCGCCGCCGCCGAGCCGGCAGTCAGCGAGCCCGCCGGGTGGGGCACGGCGCCCGCCGCCACGGGCACCGAGGCCTCCGGGTGGGGCGCGACGACGTCGACGTCCAGCGCCGCCGACACCGGCGGCTGGGCGTCTCGGCGCAGGCAGCCAGCACGCCCGCGGCCGCAACCCCGCCGACCTCGCCCTCGACCCCGTCGGTGCCCGCCGGGTGGTACGCCGATCCCGCCGGCCGCTACGAGCTGCGCTACTGGGACGGGTCGGCCTGGACCGAGCACGTCTCGCGCGCCGGCCAGCAGTACACCGACCCCCCCGTCGCCTGACATCGAGTCGAGTACGTGGTGCCGGCCAGCCCGGCAGCACTGACACTCGGCCGGCTCCAAGCACTCGGATGGGGCCGCCGGTAGGGTCGGGCGGCGATGATGCGTGCGACGTCGATCGGTCACGCCGGCATCCTCGTCGAGTCGGAGCACGGGTCGATCCTGTGCGATCCGTGGTTCGTGCCCGCCTTCCTCGGCGCCTGGTTCCCCTTCCCGCGCAACGACCAGCTCGATGACGACCTCCTCGCGCGCATCGAGTCCGCCGACCACCTCTACGTCTCCCACCTCCACGGCGACCACTGGGACGAGCCGTGGTTGCGCAACCACCTCCCGCGCGACATCCACGTCCTGCTCCCCGGCTACCCGACCCGCGAGCTCGAGCGCAACATGCGTGCCCTCGGCTTCACCAACCTCACCCGCACCGTCGACCGTGAGGAGCTCGATCTCGGCGGCCTGACCGTCGCCATCCACGTCGAGACGAGCATCACCGACGGACCGGGCGGCGACTCGGCGCTCGTCGTCGGCGACGGCGAGGTCCGCCTCGTCGACCAGAACGACTGCCGCACGACCGATCTCGACTCGCTGCGTGCCCACGGCCCGGTCGACCTGCACTGGCTGCAGTACAGCGGCGCCATCTGGTACCCGATGGTGTACGAGCTCCCGGCGGACGAGCTCGAGCCGCTGGTCCGGGCGAAGGTGGAGAGCCAGCTGGCCAGGGCGATGCGCTACGTCGAGTCGGTCGGCGCGCGGGCCGTCGTCCCGAGCGCCGGCCCGCCGTGCTTCCTCGACCCCGACCTGTACCACCTCAACGTCATCCGCGGCGACGAGCCGAGCATCTTCGTCGACCAGCGCACGTTCCTCGACCGCCTCGCCGACTCCGGGCACCAGGGGATCCTCGCCGTGCCCGGCACGACCATCGAGGTCACGCCGGACAAGGTCGCCGTCCACCACCCGGCGCCCGACGAGCAGATCGCCGAGATCTTCACCCACAAGGACGACCACCTCCGCCGCTACCAGCGTGACTGGCTCGGCTGGATCGGCGAGCTGAAGGCCGGCTGGCGACGACACGACGACGTCGATCTCGTCGCCGACCTGCAGTCGTGGTGGCACCCGCTGCTGGCCATGGCCCCGACCCTGCGGGCGGCCGTCGGCGCGGCGTGCCTGCTGCGTGCCGGCGATGTCGAGGTGCTCGTCGACTTCCCGGCCGGCGAGGTGCGGCCGTACGCCGGCGAGGCGTACCGCTACCGCTTCGACGTCGACCGCGAGCTCGTCGAGTCCGTCGTCGCCGCCCGCGCCGTCGACTGGAGCAACTCGCTGTTCCTGTCCTGCCGGTTCCGGGCGTGGCGCGAGGGCGAGTTCAACGAGTGGGTCTACAACTTCTTCAAGTCGCTGTCGGTCGAGCGCATGCGGCGGACCGAGGCCGAGGCGGTGCGCCGGCTCGACCCGCCGACCGAGGTCGAGCCGGACATCGAGCTCGACGGGTGGATCGTGCAGCGGCGCTGCCCGCACCGCAACGCCGACCTCTCCGTGTTCGGCGAGGTCGACGGCTGCACGCTCACGTGCACGCTCCATGGCTGGCGCTTCGACCTGGAGACCGGGCGCTGCCTCACCTCCGCCGACCACCCGCTCCGTGTCCGCCGGCGCTGACCTCACAGCGAACTCTCACCCCACTCTCGGCTCGTCCCACGCCGGACGGTGGTGGACTAGCGCCCATGGAAGATCACGATCTCGGCCTGGCCCACGACCTGCCGCAGCTCCTCGGCCGGCGCCGTGTCCTTCAACTGCTCGGCGTGGCCGGCGCCGTGGCCCTCGTCGGCTGCGGCGGTGACGACGATGCCAGCACGGCGTCGACCAGTGGCGACACGACCGGGGCGCGGCTCGACGACGACCGGCCGGCGGGTCGACGGCGACGACGGCTGGCGCCACGGCCACGACGACCGCCGGCACGTCCGAGGCGTCCTGCGCCGAGATCCCCGAGGAGACGGCCGGGCCGTTCCCCGGCGACGGGTCGAACGGGCCCAACGTGCTCGCCGAGAGCGGCGTCGTGCGCAGCGACATCCGTTCCAGCTTCGGGTCGTCGAGCACGGTCGCCGAGGGCGTGCCGGCGACGGTCAACCTCACGCTGCTCGACACCACGTCCGGCTGCTCCCCGCTGGCCGGCGCGGCCGTGTACCTCTGGCACTGCGACCGCGAGGGCCGCTACTCGATGTACTCCGAGGGCGTCGAAGGCGAGAACTACCTGCGCGGCGTGCAGGAGTCCGACGCCGACGGCGTGGTGACGTTCCAGACCATCTTCCCGGCCGCCTACTCGGGCCGCTGGCCGCACATCCACTTCGAGGTCTACGAGAGCCTCGACGCCGCCACGAGCGGTGGCACGCTGAACGCGACATCGCAGGTCGCCCTGCCCGAGGACACGTGCGCGGCGGTGTACGCCACGGAGGGCTACGAGCAGAGCGTCGAGAACCTCGCCCAGACGTCGCTGGCGACCGACAACGTGTTCAGCGACGACGGCGGGGTCTCCCAGCTGGCGACCGTCACCGGCGACGCCACGAGCGGGTACACGATCGACCTGAGCGTGTCCGTCGACCCGACCGCCGTGTCGACCGGCGGCGGTGGCGCCCCCGGCGGCGGCGGTCCCCCAGGCGGCGGTGGGCAACCACCCACGCCCTGAGCCGGCGGGCGGGGGCGTGGGGGCAGAGGCCTTGCGCCGGAGCCCCCACCCGTCGGCCGAGCCGACTTGGTCGGTCGGCCGACAGCAACTGAGTGCGGCCGAAGGCCGCTCCGACCAGCTCGGCGTCGAACCTACGGTTCGACGCCGAAACCCCTACACCGGCTCTTCGCCGTGGACCCAGACGGGGATGGACATCGGCATGATGCCGGACTCCCAGATGAAGTCCATCGCCTGCACGGTGACCCGCACGCAGCCGTGCGACGCCGGGTAGTTGGGCACGCTGTTCGACCCGTGCACGGCGACGCCGCCGACGAAGTACTTCGGCCGGTAGATCTCCCCGAGATCACCCTCCCACCAGCCCTCGACGCGCTCGCGGTTGACCTCGTGCAGGCCGTCGGGGGTGATCGACACGCCCTTGATCGTCTCCCCAGGCGTGTTCTGGTCGGTCTCCTCGTACTCCTGGCCGTTGCCGGTCGAGGTGTTGAAGATCCACTGCGTGTACCCGTCGACGACGAAGAACAGCAGCTGGCGCTGCTTGTCGATCTCGACGAGCGTGCCGGCGTCGGCCGTGGCCCGGGCCTGCTCGGTCAGGTTCGACAGCCATGCCGCCGTCTCGCCGTCGACCTCGCCGCTCGCCGGCAGCCCCATGTACTTCTGGAACGCCATCACCGCCTGGCGCGTGGTCAGCCCGTACGAACCATCGGCGCCCGTGAGCCAGAACCCGAGGTCGAGCAGGCGCTGCTGGACGCGGGCGGTCTCCCGCCCGCTGCGCGAGCCGACCGCGCTCAGCGGGGCCTCGGCCGCGGCGATCGGCTCGATGTTGTAGGGACCGGGCGGCAGCGTGGGTGGCGGCGCCAGCGTGGTCGTCGTGGTCGGCGCCGCGGTGGTCGTCGGTGCGGCCGTGGTGGTCGTCGTCGGCGGCTCGGTGGTGGTCGTCGTCGCCAACTCGGTGGTCTCCGAGGGCGGCGCCTCGGTCGTCGGCGGCGCAGCTGCTTCGGCCTCGGGGCCGGCCTCTGATCCGCCGGTGGAGTCGCACGCCACGAGCGAGAGCATCCCTGCGACGGCCACGATCAGCGTCGGGACGGCACGGGCCGTGAAGCGCTGGGGGGCGGCCACCACCGTGGCGAGGCTACCAGCGGTCATTCGAGCACGAACGGCAACTCGAACCAGATCGTCAGGCCATGCTTGACGCCGCGCCGCAGCGGAGCGACCTCGTGGGGGTGGGTCACCAGCGACGGCCACGCCAGCAACGCACCGACGGGAACGCCGGCGTTGTCGACCCCCTGTCGCGCGAACAGCAGCTCGGCGCCGTCGTGGTCGTCGTCGAGCTTGACCGACGCCGAGACCTGGGCGACATCGTGGTGCTGGCGGAGCGACTCCTGCTCACCGATCGCGTAGCGGATGACGAACGCGTCGCGCAGGCCGTGGTAGTCGATCAGCGGCCACACGCACCGCAGTTGTGGCCAGATGCGCCGGCCGAGATCGTCCTGCAGGACCTGGAAGAGGCGCGGGCTGATCGCCGCGAGCGAGACCTCGTGCCCGGGGACCGGGTCGTCGGGATCGGCGGCGAAGCCGACCAGCCCCGCGGCGCGCACGATCGCCGCGCAGAACGATCGTGTCCAGAACGGCACGACGAGCAGGTCGGGCCCGAGCTCGCTGACGCCCGTGCGCTCGTCGACGGCGTCGACGTACCCCAGCACACGGTCCAGGTCGTCCGTCACGACCAGCATCGTTGCAGGTCGGCCAGCCGGATCGGTTCCCGACCAACGGCCGTCGTGACGGATGCTCGGAGGGCGGCAGCGACCCGGTCGACCGTCACACCCTCCGCGGCGAGATCCTCCAGTGTCACCGCGCCGTGGCGCTTGGCGAGCCGCTGACCGTCTTCACCGACCACGAGCGGGACGTGCAGGTACCGCGGCTCGGGCAACCCGAGCAGTCGCTGCAGCTCGATCTGGCGGGGCGTGGATGCCAGCAGGTCGTCGCCACGAACGACGACGTCCACCCCCTGTGCCGCGTCGTCGACCACCACGGCGAGGTTGTAGGCCGGAACACCGTCGTTGCGCCGCAGCACGACGTCGTCGGGCACGCCGGTGAAGCGCCCGGCGAGCCCGTCGTCGAACGTGATCGGATCGCCAGTCGACCGCAGGCGCAGCGCCGGCGGCCGTTCCGCGCGACGCTGCGTCCCGCACCGACGCCGGGAGGTCACGGCAGGTCCCCGGATAGGCACCGACGGGACCGTGCGGCGCGGCCGCGGCCTCGAGGATCTCCCGGCGCGTGCAGTAGCACTCGTAGACGAGGTCGGCTGCACGCAGCTCGGCGATGGCCTCCTCGTAGCGTGCCGAACCGCTCGCTCTGGCGGACGACGGGTCCGTCCCAGTCGATGCCGATCGCGGCGAGGTCGGCGAGCTGGCGTTCCTCGTGCCGCGCCGACGCGTTGGCCCGGTCGAGGTCCTCCATCCGCACGACGAACCGGTCAGCGGCAGATCTGGCGACCAGCCAGGCGAGCATCGCCGTGCGCAGGTTGCCGACGTGCAGCGGCCCGGTCGGGGACGGGGCGAAGCGACCGGTCACGGCGAGAGTCTCACTGCCGGTCGTCGGCGATCGAGCCGGAATAGTCTCCGAGCATGCGCTGTCACTCGTGCGGCACGGACGTGCGCCACGGGCAGAAGTTCTGCATGGAGTGCGGCGCCTCGCTGCGCGGCGTGGCAGATGTCACTGGCGAGGTGCCGGTGGTGTCGGGCGCCCACCGTGCGGTCGACGAGCCGACCCGACCGATCGCCGCCGTGCCGCCTCCACCGATCGCGACGTGACGGCGCCACTCGCCCGAGCTCCGGGCCCCCCGGTCACCACGTCCGAGCTCGTCGTGGTCGAGGCCACCGACGTGCCCGTCGTCGACACCGGCGAGATGCACGTCCCCGCGGCGCAGCCGGCGACCTACGAGCCCGGGCCGCCTCCGCGGCAGGGCTTCCGGTTGCGCCCGCTGTTGCTGCTGACGGTGCTCGCCGCTGCGGCGACCGTCGTCGGGGTGCTGACACGGGTCGTCGAGATCGACCCGGCACTCGACGCCGGCGCGCCCGGGTACATGGTCAACGACTTCGGCACCAACAACACCGTCGCCGCCCTCGTCGCGGCCGGGGTGATGGTCGTCGGCGGGCTCGTGTGGTGCGCCGGGCATCATTGGGGTGCCGGCCTCGCCGGCGGTGCCGGCGCGTCGCTGGCCGGGTGGGTCGCCCTCGTCGTCGGCGTCGCCGAGTGGCGCCTCGACGAAGGCGCCGCTGCCGGGTCGGCGGTCAGCCGGTCGCCGGGGTTCTGGATCCTCGGCGCCGCCGGCGCCCTCGGGGTGCTCGTCCTGCTGGCGTCGATCGCCCGGTCGGGGCGTCGGCGCCGGGCCGGGCTCGATCCGTGGGTGGCCGCACTCGCCGCGATGTCGTTCATCATCGCCGCCGGCGGGCCGCTGATCCCCCAGGAGACGGCCGACTGGACCGGCAACTGGAGCGCCGAGTCGCTGTCGGTCGACCTGCCGACGGCGTTCTTCGTCGGCCGAGCCGTGCAGCTCGGCCTGCTCGCCCTGTGCGGTGTCGTCGGCTGCCTGCTCGTGCGTCGATGGGGACTCGGCCTGGCGATCGGCGGCGCGCTGTCGTCCGGCTGGCTCCTCGTCACGGCGGCAACCGAGCGCACCGACAGCCCGATCGGCCCGGCGTACGCCAATCCCGGCTACACGACCCTCGAGCCGCACGCGGTGACCGTCGTCGGGTTCTCACTGGTCGGATTCTTCTGCCTCGTCGCCGTCGTCATGGCGCTTCTCGACGCCGGACGCTGAGGTCGTGCCATGATGGCCGTGCGGGCACTCAGGAAGGAACGGTTCGGATGGGATTGCTGGACAAGCTGAAGGCGATGTTCAGCGGGAACAAGGAGCAGGTGAAGAGCGGCATCGACAAGGCGTCCGACGCTGCTCAGAAGGCCGTACCCGACGAGCACGACGCCAAGGTCGACATGGCCGCCGACAAGGCCAAGGACGTCGTCGACAACCTCGGTGGCTCGGAACCGACCACGCCTGCCGTCGACGCCGCCGTCGACGCCTCCGTCGACGCCGTCCGTCGACGCCGCCCGCCTGACCCCCTCCTGACGCGACGAAGGGGCGCGGCCCACGTGGCCGCGCCCCTTCGTCTGTCCGTCAGTCGTTGCCCGTCAGCTTGTCCTTGACCTTGTCGACGCCTTCTTTGACCTTGCCGGCCGCCTCGTCGACCTTGCCCTCGGACTTGAGGTCCTTGTCGTCGGTCAGGTCGCCGATGGCCTGCTTGATCCGGCCCTTCGCCTGATCGCCTTCACCGCTCACGATGTCGTCCTTTCGTCGGGGCGCCGGGGGTGACACCCGACGTTCGTGTTCCCCGGACGCGATCCGTCAAACGCTCTTGCCACTCTTGAGGAGCGGCGAGCAGCTCGGCTGCGAGCCGAACTCAGCCGAGCAGCAGGCCGTTGAAGACGATCTCGGTGCGCCGGTTCAGGGCCAGCGCGGCGTCGTCGTCGTCGAGCGTGAGCAGGTCGGTCTCGCCGACGGCACGTGACGACAGCCGCTCGAGGGCGACGCCGTTGCTGGCGACGTAGTTCTTGACCGCCAGTGCCCGCTCCTCGGAGAGGGCGTAGTTCTGCAGCGAGTCGCCACGCTGGTCGGCGTGGCCGATGATCAGCGCGGACGTGTGCGGCAGCGCGTTCATGATCGTGACGATGCGGTCGAGCTCGGCGGCGTGCGGCGGGCAGGATCTCCGTGCTGCCGTCGGGGAAGCGGGCGGAAGTCAGCTCGACGACGCGCACGCCGACGTTGCGCGGCACCGCCGGGTTCAGCGTGAGCTCGTTGACGACGGTGTCGGCCTGACCCGGCTTGGAGTTGGCGACGGCGAGCGTCTGCAGCAGGTCCTTGGCCGCCTGGTCGGGCACGGCGCCGGTGAGCGTGATCGAGTGCTCGTCGAAGAGGGCGATGACGGGCGCCGGGCTGCCATCCGGCAACGTCTCGTAGGGCGGAGCGGGAATCGTGGTGGAGGGGATCGGTCGTCGTCGACGCTGCCGCCGCCGGTGGCGGCGCCAGATGTCGTCGTCGTCGCTTGCGCTGTCGAGCCGTCGGTGGTGTCCGTGCTGCCAGGTGCGCTCGTCGTCGAGCCGTCGGCTGCTTCGACGGCGGTGTCATCGGTCGACGGCGACGTGGCGTCAGAGGTCTCGTCGGTGGCTGCACCGGCCACCTCGGTGGTCGGCGACGAGCCTCCGACCGCCTCGCCGCCACCGCTCGTCGTCGGTCAGCTTCTTGAAGCCGAACCACCCGAGCCGCGGCGACCAGGACCACGGCGGCGCCGATGGCCAGTGTCCGACCGAGCGAGCGTCCGCCTTCACCGTCATCGTCGTAGTCGTACATGTTCACCCTCCCCCTGATCCACGGACCGCCTCGTCAGATACCTGCGCGGTCGATCCGCCACACCCGACATCATCGCGCCGATCCGGCGCCCGGGCGCGTCAGCGAGCGCCGCGCCGGGCCATCACGGCCGACACCGTGCGCAGGACGATGCGCGCGTCGTGGCCGAGTGACCAGTTGTCGACGTAGAACAGGTCGAGGCGCTTGTACTCGTCGAACGTCGTCTCCGACCGCCCCGACACCTGCCACATCCCGGTGATCCCGGGCAGGACGCGCAGCCGTTCGTGCACATCGTCGGTCCACTGGTCCACCTCGGCCGGCAATGCCGGTCGGGGCCCGACGACGCTCATCTCGCCCCGCAGCACGTTCACGAACTGGGGGATCTCGTCGATCGACAGACGACGCAGCCAGCGCCCGACCTTGGTGACCCGAGGGTCGTCGGCGATCTTGAACATCGGGCCATCGGCCTCGTTGCGGTCGGCGAGCTGGTGCTTCAAGGCGTCGGCGTCGGCGACCATGGTGCGGAACTTGTAGATGCGGAACTGGCGGCCGTCCTGGCCCACCCTCTCCTGGGCGAAGATCACGCGGCCCCGGCGAGCTGAACTTGACCGCCAGCGCCGCAGCGAGGGTGATCGGGGCGGTGAGCACGAGGGCCGTCACGGAGACGCCGATGTCGAACGCCCGCTTGGCGACGGCGTGCCAGCCGCCTCGCTGCACCTGCTCGACGTAGATCAGGGTGCGCCCACCGAGGTCCTGGGCGCGGAACCGCATGATGTCGATGTCGCGCAGACCCGACGAGAGGGCGACGTGGTAGCCGGCATCGGTGAGATCTCGCGTCAGCCGGTTGACCACCTCGGACTCGACCGACGCCAGCGAGATCAGGACTCCGGTCGCGCGGGTCGCCTCGAGCACGTCGAGGGTCTCGTCGATGTCGCCCAGCACGCTCACGCCGCCGCGGATGCCGATGTCGTCGGGGCCGACGAACCCGACCACCCGATACCCCAGGTGGGGAGTGCGCTGCGCCGCGTGGAGCAGGCCGATGGCGTCGGCGTCGGTCCCGACGATCAGGATCGGCCGGCAGATCGTGCCCTGTCGACGCATCCGGCTGAAGATCCGTCGGGCGACGGTGCGCTCGACGACGACGAGCAGCGGCACGAACACGAGGATCGACAAGATCCAGAACCGGGACAGCGTCTGGAACTGGAGGGCGAACGAGAGGCCGACCATGATGCCGACCGTCAGCAGCGAGGCGCTGATGATCCGTCGCACCTCTTCCGTCGGCCGCTCGACCGAGCGCGACTGGTAGAGCTTGTTCAGCGAGAACGCGACGATCCAGATCGGGAACGTGAGGAAGGCGAGCACGAGGTGCACGCGTTGCGCCCCGAGGGCGTGCTCGGGTCGCACGATCGACTGCCAGACGAACGCCATGGCGATGCCCAGCCCGATCGTGATCGCATCGGCGGCGACGAGCCGCTGCCGCAGGGTCGAGGGCGCGACCGTGGGCTCGATGTCCATCGGTTTCGCCAACGACAGACCCGTGTCTGCCGTCGCACGACCGCCCGTCATGCTGCCCGCTGAATTCACTAACCGCCCGTCCTCGGGGAGGGAGACTATCCCGACTCGTGGCCACCCGCCACCCAATTGGCTGGTGGTTCACGGCGAGTTAACAGAGCGGCGCATGAAAGACGCATGAAGCGGCACAGATCGCGGCAGTCGTCACCTGGATACAGTCCAGCAGGGCTGTGACCAGGAGGTGAGGTGGCGCGCGATCCGCGAGACGTGTGGGACAACGGACGCGCCGTGCTCAGGGGCCGCTGGTACCTCCGTCATGCCGACCAGGTCGGCGATCGCGTGCGCCTGCGCGGCCACCCCGTCGTGCGCAACCGTGGGCGGATGGTCATCGGTGAACGGGTGCAGCTCGTCTCGACGATCGCCACGCTCGAGCTGGTGAGCGACGAGGGCGGTCTGCTGGAGATCGGCGATCGCTCGCTCGTCAACTTCGGTTGCTCGCTCGTGGCGACCGAGTTGGTCCGCATCGGGGCGCGCTGCCACATCGGCCCGTACACGCTGATGCAGGACAACGACTTCCACCGCGTCGAGCCGGAGCGTCGGCTGGAGGTGCCGCCATCCGAGCCGATCGTCGTCGAGGACAACGTGTGGATCGGTGCGCGGTGCATCATCATGGGCGGGGTCACCGTCGGTGAGGACAGCTGCGTCGGCGCGGGGAGCATCGTCACGGCCGACGTGCCACGGCGCACGCTCGTCGCCGGTGTACCCGCCCGCGTGATCAGGGAGCTGTGAGGTGGCAGCGACCGTCAGCGTCGTGATCCCGACGTTCAACCGCGTCGACCGGCTCGCACGAACGCTCGGCGCGCTGGCCGATCAGCAGGGTGCGGGCGATGTCGAGGTCATCGTCGTGTCCGACGGATCGACGGACGGCACCGACGAGTACCTCGCCTCCGACGGCGTGCCCGTGCCGGTCGTCGCCCTCCGCCAGGACAACGCCGGACCAGCCGCCGCGCGCAACCGCGGCGTCGAGCGGGCGACGGGTGAGCTGGTGCTGTTCATCGACGACGACGTGGTCCCGGCACCGGACCTGATAGCTGCCCATGTGCGCCGCCACGACGACGCCGGCGACCGACGTCGTGGTGATCGGACCGATGCGCACGCCCGAGGATCACGAGATCTCGCCATGGGTGCGGTGGGAGCAGGACATGCTCTACAAGCAGTACGACGCGATGGAGCGCGGCGACTGGGAACCGACGGCGCGGCAGTTCTACACCGGCAACGCCTCGATCCGCCGCCGCCACCTCGAGGCGGCGGGCGGCTTCGACACGTCGTTCCGGCGGGCGGAGGACGTCGAGTTGGCGTACCGCCTCGCCGACCGCGGCATGCGGTTCGTGTACGACCCCGATGCGCGTCGTCCTGCACTACGCCGAGCGCACCTTCGACGCGTGGCTCCAGGTGGCCTCGTCGTACGGACGCAACGATGTGATCTTCGCCACCGAACGCGGTCAGCCGTGGTTGCTCGACACGATCGCCACCGAGTTCCACGGGCGCAACCGCCTGATCCGCGGGCTCACGCGGACGAGCCTGCCGCGTCCCCGGCTGCGCGGGGCGGCGACGTCGGCGCTGTCCACCGTCGCCCGGCACGCGCCGGCGAAGGTCGGCCGGCCGGCGCTGAGCGCGGTGTACAACCTCGCCTACTACTCCGGGATGGCCGATCAGCTCGGCTCGGCCGGCGCCCTGCTGGCCCGCTTCGACGCAGCGGGACCGTCGTGAGCGCCGGCGCGCGGCCGCGGATCGGGTTCGTCCTCGAGCAGACGCTCGGCCACATCACCCACACACGCAACCTCGAGCGCCTCGTCGGGCCGAACCCGGACATCGAGGCGCTGTTCGCGCCGATCGAGTTCGACGTCGACGGCCTGCCAGCGCGGATCCCCGGCTACGGCAACTGGACCGTGCGCGCCGGGCTCCGCGCACGGCGGGCCATCCGCCGACTGCGGCGCGAGGGCCCGCTCGACGCCCTGTTCATCCACACCCAGGTCCCTGCGATCCTGGTGCCTGACCAGGTGCGACGCATCCCGACCGTCGTCTCGCTCGACGCCACGCCGATCCAGTACGACGAGCTCGGCGAGCACTACGGACACGACACCGGCGGTCGACGGGTGGAGCAGATGAAGTGGCGGGCGAACCGCAACTGCTTCGCCAGGGCGGCGGCGGTCGTGACGTGGGCGCACTGGACGAAGGCCGGGCTGATCGATCGCTACGAGGTTCCGGGAGACAAGATCACCGTCATCCCGCCCGGCGTCGACTACGAGCGGTGGGCCGCCGTCGGCACCGAGCCGTCCGACGGTGAGGGTCCGATGCAGGTCCTGTTCGTCGGAGGCGACTTCGCCCGCAAGGGTGGGCTGGTCCTGCTCGACGCGATGGGTCGCGTGCGCCGGGGCGGCGCCGATGTCGAGCTCGACGTGGTCACCCGCGACGAGGTGCCCGCGACGGAGGGCGTCCGCGTCCACCACGGGATGGCGCCGAACAGCCCGGAGCTGATCGAGCTCTACCACCGTGCCGACGTGTTCTGCCTCCCGACGCTCGGCGACTGTCTGCCGATGGTGCTGTCGGAGGCCGGTGCCGTCGGGCTGCCGCTGGTGTCGACCGATGTCGGGGCGATCCACGAGATCGTCCGCGACGGGGAGACGGGTGTGCTCGTCCCGGTCGGTGACGCCGACGCGCTTGCCGGTGCCCTCCGCCGGCTCGCCGACGACAGCGGGCTGCGCCGCCGACTCGGCGGGACCGCGCGTGAGGTGGTGCGGACGGACTTCGACGCGGCGACCAACGCCAACCGTCTCGTCGAGCTACTGGTCGGTCTGGTGGGTCGAATCGTGAGCGCCGTGCTGCTGACGGTCTCGGGAACGATCCCCGCCGATCTCGACGAGCAGGTCGCCACCGGTCGTCGCCCGCGAGCCGACTACCGCCAGCTCGCCGCCACGTTCGACGCTGACATCCTCGACCACCCGACGGCGCTGGCTGGAGACCGGACTCGCCGGTCGCCTGCTGCAGCGGCTCGCCGGCGCCAATGCCGTGCTCGGCGTGGGCGTGCTTCCGGCGGCGCGAGCGGTACCGGACGATCTTCACCGACGGCGAGCAGGTCGGCCTGCCGTACGCCGCACTGTGCTGGCTCACGCGGCGCCGCCCGCGCCACGTGATGATCGGGCACCTCCTGTCGCCGCGCAAGAAGGTGCTGCTGCACCGCGTGCTGCGGCTCGGCCGGCGCATCGACATCGTCATCGTCTACGCCTCGGCGCAACGGCGCTTCGCGATCGGCGAGCTCGGCTACCCCCCCGAGCGGGTCGTGCTGTCGACGTTCATGGTCGACACCGACTTCTGGCGACCCGAGCACGCAGCTCCCGCCGGCCGAGCGACCGCGACCGATGATCTGCGCCGTCGGCCTCGAATTCCGCGACTACCCGACGCTCGTCGACGCGGTGCGCGACCTGGACGTCGACGTGGTGATCGCCGCCGCCAGCCCGTGGTCGAAGCGGGCCGACAGCTCAGCGGGGATCGACGTCCCCGACAACGTCACCGTCGGCGGGTACGACCTGTTCGACCTGCGTCAGCTGTACGCCGACTCGACGCTCGTCGTCGTACCGCTGGTGGAGACGGACTTCCAGGCCGGGATCACGACGATCCTGGAGGCGATGTCGATGGGTCGGGCTGTGGTGTGCACGCGCACGGCCGGGCAGACCGACACGATCGACGACGGTGTCACCGGTGTCTACGTACCGCCGGCGGACGCGGCGGCGTTGCGGGCGTCGATCGAGCGGATACTCGCCGACGACGAGCTGCGCACGCGGCTCGCCGCCGCCGGCCAAGCGTGGGTCCGCGACCACGCCGCCGTCGACGCCTACGCCACGCGGCTCGTGCCACTCGTCAGCGGCACGCAGCTGGCGCCGAAGGACCGCGCACAGCGAGATCGAGGCTGACTGGGCGCGATTCGTGCCATCCGACCATCTAGGCGCGATCCGCTTCGGAATCCGAGACGATCCGCGCCCAGATACGGATCGCGCCCAGATTCAGGGTGCGCTGAAGTCGGTGGGGTCGTCGGGGCGGAACATGCGGAACGTCGCCGCGATGGCGCCGAACAGCTCGCTGAAGCGGCGCGACTGCTCGATGTTGGTGGTCGCGAACTGCAGCACGCAGCACGCCGCGCCGTCGGTGCCGATCGGCAGCACGAAGGACTCGGCGAAGAAGCTCTCCAGCTTCCGCCCGAACCGCCTCGGCTGGTACAGCCGGCGCAGGTGCACGGCGCGCCCTGCAGGGAGCTCACTGACCTCCGGGCGGACGACATCGGTGATCCGGCCGAACCGTTGCTCGTCGTCGGGCCTGGGACGCCCGAACGCGCTGAACAGCACCGGCACCGACAGCGACAGCTCGGTCTCCAGATCGACCTTCGTGTACACGCCGAGTGTGCAGGCCGCGATCAGCACCTCCGGTTCGGGCGGCGGCGTACCGGCGTCCACGGTGTCGTCGACGACCTCCTCGACGAAGATCGCGGCGAGCACCACCCCGGCACTGGTCAGCTCGTGACGGAGCCGGTTGAGCATCGTGTCGGCCCGTCGCTCGAAGGCCCTGTCGAACGCGGGCAGCTCACGCCATCGCTCCCGCGCCCGGTTGCAGAACGTCTCGTAGGCGTGCAGCTCGGTCGGCACCGAGGTCCACTGCTCGGGCAGCACGATGCCGAACGAATCGACCCTGCGCAGCTGTTCCACGGTCACGGTGCCTCGCGCCGATGCGGGTTGGGGATGAGGGTGACGTTGTGGGAGCGGAGCGCCGTCGCCACCTCGTCGGGTGACAACGCCGAGCTCAACGTGCGCCGCAGCGGCGGCTGCTGCAGCCGGTTGCGCAGCGCCGGGCTCAGGCCATGGGCCTCGAGCGGGCCCGTGACGAGGCGTCCGCCCTCCTGCTCGGTCATCAATCGATCAGTCGACGACCCGATAGGTGACCTGGGCACCGTCGGGAAGGTCGACCAGTTGGACAGCGAGGTCACCGCGCACCTGCATGCCGAGCACGGCGTCGATGGCGTAGACGTTGGCGACCTCGAACTCGCCGCCGAGCACGAACGGCACCCGCGGCACCAGGCGGTCGCCGGGTGACAACCCGCCGTACGCGGTCTGCCACTGCTCGGCGAGGGGCTGCCCCGTCATCACCTCGTAGTCGGCCTGCAGTTGGTCGGCCCAGTCCTCGATGCTCGACGCGTAGGCCTCGACCTCGCCGGTCTCGGGATCGAACGTGACGACCTGGTTGCCGCGGATCGCGAACTGCCCGCCGAAGACGTCCTCGGCGAAGAAGAACAGCCCGTCGGCCATCGAGCCGTACGACGCACGCCATCCGTCCGGAGCGTTCCAGGACTCGAGCGATGCCCCGACGAAGGCCTCGCCCGCAGGCAGCACGTGCAGGGCCGACTGGTAGGCGTAGAAGCCGTTGCGGGCGACGAGCAGCTCGCCCAGCTCGTCGCCGACTCGGCCGGGTGCGCCCGACGCTCGAGCGGGTTTGCCGAGCGCATCGGACGAGCGGTTGAGCAAGGCGAGGGTACGAGGTCCGAGCATCAGTCGGTGACCACCAATCTCACTCGAGTGCCATTCGGTAGGCGCCTGGCCTGATGGCCCATCGACGAGCCGGCACCACGGTTGTCGCTGTAGTCGATGTGACGCACGCTAGAGCCCGTCCCGCCCTCACGGAACATCGCCGGTGGGTACTCGTCACGGTCGAGGTTCTTGCGCGTCGGGATGCCGAGCAACGAATCACGACGGCGCCCCTTGGCGCCGGCGCGGTCGATGGTCAGGACGTCCGGGTGCCCGGCCTGCTGTGCGTCGTCGACGTGCCGCGCCGACTGCGGATGCCGGCCGCGGCTGACGGCGATGACGGGCAGGTCGTCGACGATGTCGGTTGCGTCGTCGGCGGCCGACGTGGCGACGTCGTCCGCCGCCCGTGCCGCGGTGCCAGCCGGCGGTGTCGCCCCGTTCAGCGCCCTCGCTGCCCGGCCCGCCGTCGCCACCTCGCCGGCGACGCCGAGCACGTCGGCGGCGTCGAGGCCGACATCGACGAGGCCGATCGTCTGGCCGGTCTCCGGACTCGGCCACTGCGTCGCGTAGAGCGTGAGGCTGATCGCCACCTTGATCGCCACGAGCACCAACACGAGCGGGCCGAGCGGGGTGAACAGGGCGACGACGGCGAGGACCATGAGGACGCGGTCGAGCAGCTCGCGCAGCGCCCACAGCGCTGCCGCCCAGTCGCCGCTGGCGATCGCCTGGACCAGGTCGAGCAGGGCGTCGAGCCCCGAGAGGTCCATGACCAGTTCGAACGCCGAACCGAGGATCGACTCCCACCAACTCGGGTCGGACAGATCGCCGAGGCTGATGTCGTCGAGCCGGTCGGCGGTGCGGTCGTTGAGCTCGTTCTCGTCGTCGCGGAGGTTTCCCCACTCCTCGCGGCTGGCCCGCAGATCGCCGGCAGCGGAGTCGAGGGCGTTCTGCGCCGCGTTGAGCGCCTGCTGGCTCTGTTGGGCTGCGTCCTCCGCCGCGGTGCGGTCGGCGTCCGCGGCAGGGTCGCTGCCGGCCGGCGGGAGGGAGTCGACGTCCGCCGTCGCCTGGCTGTGACTGGACCGCTTGCTCGACAGCGCGGCGACGGCGTCCTTGTGGGCCTCCCACCGAGTGCGCGCCCGGGCCAGGGCCGAGTCCGCCTCGCTGCGCAGGTCCTCCAGCCGCGAGAGGTGGTCGGCGAGGGCGTCGTGCGCCTGGTCGCAGACGTCGGGCAGGTCACCGAGTGAGTCGGCGACCTTCTCCACGATCTCGCGGAAGGCATCGGCCGCCTCGCCCTCCAGGGAACCGCTCCCGGAGTCCGAGGTCACCTCGTCGAACTCGTCGAGGATGCGCTCGGAGGCGTCGCCCATCCGTTCGAACATCCGCGCCACGCTCTCGACCTCGCCGACCGAGGCGCGCACGGGCTCGCCGTCGACGTCGGGGAAGATCTCGGTCCAGGAGACGGCCATGGCTCAGCCCTCGAGCTGGCTGACCAGCTCGTCCTCGGTGTCGCCGAACGAGTCGCTGATCGCGCCGAGCGCGCTGGACACGGCGTCGAGGGAGTCGGCGAGCTCGCCGCGACGCTCGTCCCACTTGTTCATGAAGTCCTCCAGGGCGTCGTTCAGACGGCCGGCGCTGGGCACACGTGCGGAGTACCCGCCTTCGCCGCGCAGCCCGCTCGTCGTCGTGTCGACGCTCGACTTCAACTGGTCGCAATAGGCGATGTCGACGACGATGCGGCCGGCCATGGAAGGCACGGTACGGACGGTTGGGCGCGGCGTCGACGGGGAGCAGTCCCCTCATCCCGGGCTCGGCTGCGCCTCGCCTCCGAGCTCGCGGCCGCCGCTGCGCAGCGGCCGCTCACCCACCTGCCTCAGAGGTGAACGACTTCCGTCTCCTGGTCTGGAGTGAACAGGGTGACGGTGTTGGCGATGGCGACGAACAGGTCGCTGAAGGCGCGGGAGTACTCGAGGTTGGTCGTCACGAACTGCAGCACGCCGCACGTCGTGGCGTCGTCGCCGACTGGCAGCACGAACGACTCGCCGTAGAAGCGGGCGGGCTGGCCGGGCACGCTGCGGCTGAGCTCGTACAGCCGGCGCAGGCGCACGGACCGCCCGAGACGCAGCTCGTGCTTGCACGGCGGTTCGAGGTTGGTGATCCGGCGCAGCTCGTCGGTCTTGCGCGGCTTCGCAGCCATCGCCGCCAGCAAGTTCGGGAACGTCAGGTCCAGCGTCGTGCCGAGGTCCTCACGCGTGTACGTGGCGAACGTGACGATCGCCATCAGCGTCTCGGCATCCTCGTCGCTCTCGGCGCCGTCGTCAGCCGGCCCGTGGTCGGCGTACATGGCGGCGAAGCGGACGTTGTGGTGGACCAGCTCGCTGCGCACCCGGCCGAGCAGTACCTCGGCCTGACGCTCGTCCGTGCGGTCCCAGTCCGGCGCCTCGCGCCAGCGCCGCCGCAGCTCGCCACACATCGTCTCGAAGGCGCGCAGCTCGACGGGCATGTTCACCCACTCGCGGGGAGGCTGACGCCGATCGTGTCGAAGTCGGAGGCGGCGACCATGTCAGCCCGCCCTGACCAGCAACTGTTGCTGCGCCCACGGCGGTGAGCTCCATGGGGAGGCGAAGCGGTCGCGGCGGGCGGCGTTCTGGATCGCCAGCGTCGACGGTCCGGGGTTGCTCGTGTCGACGGCATCGGCGTAGTCCTCGGCGCCGAAGCCGGCCATCGTCGTCGGGTTGCGGACCAGGCGGCGGTAGCCGTCGTTGGCGAACTTGGCGACCTGGAACGTGGTCAGGTTCCCGGTCCGCGTGCCGAGCGGGAAGCGCTGCGGGACGAGGCCGCGACCCTGGCGGACGAGGTTGGCGAGCGACGTCTCCTGGCGGAAGATGACGTTCCCGGCGCTGACGACGTTCCCGTTGGCGAGCCTCGTGGCGTTGCCGACCTGGACCGCCCTGAGGGCGTTGACCGCCTTCAGTGCGCCGCCAGCGGAGAACACGACGCCGACGGCGCTCCAGAGCACGTCGCCGAGGCCCACCGTCTCGCCGGTCTCCGGGTTCGGCCACTGCGTGGCGTACAGGGTGGCGTTGACCGTCAGCGCGAGTGCGGAGAGGACGAAGATCCCGATGACCAGTGGGGCGCAGAAGGGGATGAACAGGGCGACGACGGCGAGCACGATGAGCACGACGTCGAGCAGCTCCTTGAGCTCCCACAGCAGTTGTGCCCAGTCGCCGGCGAGCAGGGCGCCGAGGATCTCGTCGAGCGGCCCCATCATGATGTCGGCGACGGTGACGACGAAGTCGACCAAGGCACCGACGGCCTCGCCCACGCGGTCCCAGAAGCCGGGGTTCTCCAGATCGCCGAGGTCGATCGCGCCCAGCTCGTCGACAGTGCGCCCGTTCAGTGTGTTCTCGGCCTCGCGGATGTCGCTCCACTCGCCCCGGATGCCGTCGAGGATCGCGTCCTGCTGCTCGATGTCGTCGCGCAGCCCGCCGAGACGGCTCTGCGCGCCGGTCAGCTGGTCGCCGAGCTGGTCGGCGGCGGTGGTGTCGCCGGCCGGATCGGCGGCCGCGGCGTCCTCGGCGTTGCGGACGTCGCCCTCCAGCTGACTCACCTGCGACGCCAGCCTCCGCGCCTGCCCGTCGAGCGCCCTGCGTGTGTTCCACGCCGTGCGCGCCCTGCCAGGGCGCTGTCGGTGCCCTCCTCGGCCCACTCGATCAGGCGGTCGAGCTCACCGTGGTGGCCGTCGAAGATGTCGCCGGCACGGCCGGCGATCCGCGGAACCTCGTCGAGCTCGCTGCCGACCTCGTCGACGAAGCGAGCGAAGGCGACCGCTGCGTCGCCTTCGAGCGAGCCGCTCGCCTGGCCGTCGTCGCGGAATCGGTCGAACTGGCGGGCGATCTGTTCGGCGTCCTGCTCGAAGCGACGGAAGAAGCCGCGGGCGCGGCGAACTCGTGGCGCTCGCCACGCACCGGCGACCCGTCGACGTCGGGGAAGATCTCGGTCCAGGTGGTCATCAGCCACCGTTCCCGGCGATCGCGGCGACCAGCTCGTCTTCGGTCTGGGTGAACGAGTCGTAGATGCACTGCAGGGCGTCCTCGACGCTGGCCAGGACGTCGGCCAGGTCGCCGCGCCGCTCGTCGCAGTCGTCGAGCAGC
>CAVVMS010000024.1:0-266526 GCA_963749315.1 uncultured Acidimicrobiia bacterium | reverse complement strand
TAAACCCCTCTGACCGCAAGGTCGTGTGGGTTCGAATCCCACCCCGGGCACAAATCAACAGCTCAGAACAGCAGGGCTTCGAAACCCCTGGCGGGGCCTGTATATCTACGGTGCTCGCGCGAGCTCACGGCTCCACAGCGGCGGTCTTTCAACGAGCAAGTCGAACGCGATCGCCAGGTCGGCTGGCTCGGCGTTGTAGATCCGGATGATCGGGACCATTTCGTCCATGAGACCCCAGGACACCACTTCGGCGGCGTGCTCGAAGCCCCGCTCGTGACGCGGGAAGTCGCTGATCGTTCCACACGTCGAGTCCTCGGAGCTCGAGGAAGGCCGCCCGTTCGTCCCCGATCAACTGGGCCTCGGCCCACGCGTGCGCCAGTTCGTGCAGGGTCGTCAATCTCGCGACCCGGGAGTCGACGGGACCCGGCGTGCAGAGGTGGACCTCCACGGGATCGTTCGGGAGATAGCGCCCGCTGTTGCCGTCGCAGGGCGCGTCGTTGTCGTGAACGGTGATCGACATCGCGGGCAGCGGGAGACCGGCGTCGCGGAACCGGTCGAGTCCCCACTCGATCCGTCGGGTCCATTCAGGAGAGGTCGACTCGATCGTGATCCGTCGAGGCGCCGAATCGTTGCGGGCGGCCTCGTCAACACCGGAACTGGCCGGCATCGACAGCGCGAGAGCGACGTGAGCGCCGCGAACGTCCGAGTTGAGTCGCATGGCCGCACCGTCGGCCCGCTGACTTCGCGTCGGCTCGGCACGACTTGAGCTCGACTTGCCGGGATGCGAGCGGGGCGGTCAGCGAACGGTCGAAATGGACCGCTGGCCACGGGGTTCTTCGTCTAGGCCAGAGTTAAGGCGGCCTGCTCGTGTGGTCAGTCGGCGCCGGCTTCGAGTTCGAGCCAGGCGGCCTCGATGTCGTGGGCGATGTCGAGCGAGAGCTCGTCGAGGTTCTCGAGCGAGCCCTCGCGGAAGAGTCGCACCATGCCGTCGAAGAACGCCCCGGACCCGATCTCGGGCGGCATGTTGTCGGAGGCGTCGAAGCGGAAGTTGTCGGAGCGGATCGCGTCCTGGATACCGGCGACGATCTCGGCCATGTCCGGGTTGGCGATGTTCGTCGTGTCGAAGCGGGCGTTGGCCGGCAGCGTGCCCGGCCCAGTGGCGCTGCGCCGATCCGAGGCCCCAGTCGGGCGATGCCAGCGCCGCCATCAGGCTGCGGACCTCGGGGCGGTCGGTGACCGCGACGGCGAAGTCCCCGCCCCCCACCACGGCGTCGTCGAACCCGGACCCGAAGGTCGGGAACGGGAAGCTGCCGACGGACAGCTCGGCGTCGGCACCGATGACTGCGGGCATGAAGCTGGGGAACGGCGTCATCAGGCACGACCCCGGCTGTTCGGTGAGGTCGAGCAGCGCGTCCGCCGAAGTTGCGCAACGCGGCGGCCTCGGGCTCGATGTCGAGGAATCCTGGCCGGTGCACCATCTCGCCGATGGTGCGGATGGCCTCGACGACGACCGGATGGTCGAACGGCACGTCGTGTTGCGTCCAGGCGTCGTAGAAGTCCGGGCCGGCGGTGCGCAGCACGACCATCTCCACCCAGTCCGTCGCCGGCCAGCCATCCGCGAAGCCCCCCGACTCGATGCCCAGGCAGAACGGTGTCCGCCCGTCGGCCACGATCTCGTCGGCGAGCGCCATGAAGGAGGCCCAGTCGGACGGCGCCTGGTACCCGAGGTCGGTGAACTCGGGTTCCTTGGTCCAGACCATGGCCTTGGAGTTGGCGCCGATGAACACGCCGTGGATCGGTCCGGTGTCGCTCGGCCACGTGCCGTCGCTGCCGATCCTCGACAACGAGACGAGGTACGGCCCGTAGTCCTCGATCAAGCTGCGCCTCGTCGATGAAGGCCCGAACGTCGAGCAAGGGGCGGGCGGCGGCGGCCTCGGCGATCATCGGGGCCGGTGAGGACGTAGACGTCGGCTTCTGTTCCCTGGGCTGCGGCTTCGAGCGGCGTCAGCTGGAACGGGACGCGTTGGAGGCGGACGCGGAGCCCGTACTTCTCGCCGATGGCGTCGAGGTTGGCCTGGAACTCGCCCGCTGTCGTCCGGGTCGTCCGGACGCCGATGACGACCTCGGCCTGGTCGAGCGCAACGGCATCGGCGTAGGCGTCGGTGCCGCCGAGGTACTCGATCCCGGCCATGGACACGGGCGCTCGGCAGCCGGAGGATCCGACGTACCGCCGGCACTCGTCGGCGGTGAGGTCTCGCGCGACGGCGGCGTCGGCGAGACTCATCAGCTCGTCGACCGGGAGCGCCCAGACGCCCCGCACCCCGCCCGGTCCGGACCGAGCTGCCACCGGCGTGTCGGTGGTGACGTCGTACTGCACGCCGAGCTCTTGCAGGGCCCAGTGGACGGCGTCGATCGCCTCGGGCAGGGCGTAGCCGCGGTCCGCCGTCGCCGACACCGCCTCCTTGGCCAGGAGCAGCGCCAGCTCGGGGTCGGTGGACAGCGAGTTCACCGAGAGCGTGGCGAGGCGTTGCCCGGCCTGGTTGGCGGTGAGGTCGGCTTCGGATCGACGAGCGTCCTGGCGCTGCGCCCAGGCGAACGTCGCCAGCGCCACGACGCGCCGCGACCACGGCCGCGGCGAGCACGAGCTGGCGGGTGCGTCGCCGGGCCCGGCGCTCCGCCGCGGTCGTGCGTCGCTCCTCCTCCTGCCGCACGCGCTGCTCCTCGGCGCGCGCGGTCGAGGCTGGCCTCGAGGAACTCGTGCTCGGCCGGTCGCAGCCCGATCGTCGTCGTCGCGGCCCACGCGTCGATGAGCGTCGAGGCGGCCGCCGCGGAGGAGGTAGTCCGGTGAGCGGTCGGCTGCCGTCCACGCGTTCATCTCGGCGACGAGCTGGCGGTGCATCCGCAGGTCGTCGCGTGCGTCGTCGATCCAGGTCCGCAGCGTGGTCCACTCCGTGAGCAGCGCCTCGTGGGAGATCTCCACCGTCGGCCCACGCGTGACGGGGTCGCGATCGAACGTCAGCAACCGGTGCCGTCCGAACGTGTCGAGCAGTCGCCGGACCCGGCCCGGTTGGTCGAGCTCCTCCACCTCGACGACGAGGGCCCGGCGTCGCGTCCCGACGGCGTTGCTGTCGTCGTCGACGCTGACGAGTCGGAGGAACACCTGCCGGGCCGTCTCCGCCATCTCCGGGCCGAGGCCGGCGAGCAGCGAGTCGGCCCGCCGGGCCAGCGTCCGCGACACGCCGCCGCCGGCGCGGTAGGCCGGCGAGCGTGATCGTGCGGCCGACGCGGGCTTCGAACAGCTCGGTCAGCGTGTACTGCAGCAGCGGCAGGGCGCCGACGCGGTCGACGGTCTCGCCGACCATCTCCGACACGACCAGCGGATCGACATCGACGCCGACCTTGCCGGCCGGGCCGGTGATCGCCGCCTCCAGCTCGTCGATCGACATCGGGGTGATCACCTCGGTGCCGTCGCGCAGCAGCTCGCCGAGCGCCCGGTGCCGCAGCGGCCGGTCGTAGAAGTCGGCGCGCAGCGTGATGACGACACGGACCCGCGTGCCGGGCGCGGTGACGAGGTCGACGAGCTCGTCGATGAACCGGGTCGCGGTGTCGTCGTCGACCTGCGTGAACAGCTCCTCGAACTGGTCGATGACCACCAGCAGCTGGTCGTGGTCGGTGGGCAGGACGCGATCGACGGCGCGGCGCACACCGCCCGGGGTGAGCACCAGGTCGAGCAGCGTGGTCGGTGGGTCCGACGCGATGCGGAGCAGCGCCGCCTCGAGCTCCTCGAACGGGTGCGGGGCCGGTGTCATGTCGATCCGGAACCAGTCCGCCGACATCGGCAGCGCCCCCTTCGCCAACGCCGGGAGCAGCCCGGCTCGCACCACGCTCGACTTGCCGCTCCCGCTCGGCCCGACGACGGCCACGAAACGTCCTCGGATGCCCGGTGCGCCGAGGCGGGCGATGAGCCGTTCGACGAGCCGTTCCCGCCCGAAGAACTCGCCCGCGTCGGCGGGGCCGAACGCGCGCAGCCCCTTGTACGGGTTCTCGATCTCCGTGTCGTCGAGCAACGGCGATCGCGGGGACGCCGAGCGCGTCGGTCAGCGCCTGCCCGAACGCCGCCACGTCCGCGTACCGCCGTGCCGGATCGGCGGCGGTGGCCCGGTCGAGCACCGACGCGCACGCCTGGTGCCAGTGCGCCCCGAACCTGCTCGTACTCGCCGCCCATGCCGGTGAGCGCGGCCGCCGCCGATGACCGCCAGGCTGTACTGGTCCGACGCGGGCGACAGGGCGTCGGCGAGCGAGCTGCTCGGGCGAGGCGTACGGCACGGCCGGCGACGACGCGTACTCGTCGGCGCCGACGGCCACACCGAAGTCGGTCAGGTAGGCGAAGCCGTCGCCGTCGATGAGGATGTTCTCCGGCTTCACGTCGCCGTGGACGACACCGTTGCGATGGGCCGAGCGCAGCGCGCTGGCGATCTGGGCGAACACGGTCGCGGCGCGATCGGCCGGCAACGCCCCGCCGGCGAGCACGTCGGCGAGGCTGCCGGCGTCGACCAGTCGCATCACCAGGTACGCGGCACCGGGCTCGCGCCAGTAGTCGTACAGCGGGACGATGTGCGGGTGCTCCAGCCCGGCGACGAGCTGGGCCTCGGCCTCGAACCGGCGGATGAACGCCGGATCGTCGGCGAGCCCGGGCTTGATCACCTTGATCGCCACCTCACGCCCGACGATCGGCTGGTAGGCGCGGAACACCGCGCCGAACGCGCCCCGTCCGATCTCCTCGCGCAACTCGTAGCCGCGCACCGTCAGGCCCGACCGCGGACGAAGCGGCCCGACGTCGGTGTCCCGCGAGATGAGCAGGTGGCCGTCGTCGACGAGGATGTCATGCTCGAGGTCGCGCACCGCCCGCGACGGCTCGACCCCGACCTCGGCGACGAGACGCTGGCGGTACGAGGAGCACGCGCGGAGCGCTTCGGCGGCGCGGCCGCACCGGTACAGCGCCAGCATCAGCGACATCACGAACCGCTCGCGCAGCGGGTGCTGGCGGACGAGGCTCTGCAGCTCGGAGACGAGCTCGCGGGACAGCCCGAGACGGAGATCGGCGTCGATCCGGTCCTCGATCGCCTCCAGGCGCAGCTCCTCCAGCCGGGAGATCTCCGTCTGCGCCCACGACTCGTAGGCGAACTCCTCGTAGGCGTGACCGCGCCACATGGCGAGCCCGGCCCGCAGCATCAGCGACGCCGCCGCCGGGATCGGTCTCGGCCAGGACCCGAGCCTCGGCCACCGACCGCTCGAACCGGCCCGACATCGGTGTCGTCGCGCTCGATCGCCAACACGTAGCCCGGCGGGCGAGTCAACAGGATCGTCCCCTCCGACCGCTTCGCTCGCCCCGGCTCGAGCGCCGCCCGCAGGCCCGAGACGTACACCCACAGCGAGCTGTGCTTGTCGGTGCCGCCCGTCTCACCCCACAGCTCGTCGAGGATCCGATCCGTCGACAGCACCGTCCCGGCGATGCGCCAGCAGCAGCGCGAGCAGCGCCCGCTGACGGAACGCGCCCAACTCGATCGGACGCGCCGTCCCGCACGACCTCCAAGCGCCCGAGCACTCGGTAGTCAACGGCCATGTCGTTCGCCCCGGTCTGTAACTCTACGCCTCCCGCGATCCACCCGAACGAAGCATCATCCAGCGAACTTAAGTCTCGCTTAGACGAAGAACCGCCTGGTGAGCGCGCCTTCGATGCCGTCCCTCCGTGGGCGTACTGCACGGACTCCTGCACAGGACTGGACGGCATGGCAGGGTACG
This sequence comes from uncultured Acidimicrobiia bacterium, assembly GCA_963749315.1. Taxonomy (GTDB): domain Bacteria; phylum Actinomycetota; class Acidimicrobiia; order Acidimicrobiales; family Ilumatobacteraceae; genus JALZMG01. The sequence goes on along the minus strand of CAVVMS010000024.1, from coordinate 260,724 downwards.
GGACCGCACTGGACGGACGGCACGGACGGAAGCCCCAGACCACAGGCCATTGCAGGGACAGCAGCGCACTGGGCGGACGGTCTCGAGAAGTCTGAAACCCCTCTGACCGCAAGGTCGTGTGGGTTCGAATCCCACCCCGGGCACCAGGGCCTAGCAGGCACGTTGATGCCGCCTCCGTCAGCTGGCGATTCCCGGACGCTCGCTGGAACCCGATCGCGCGGTGTGCTGACCCGGACGGTGTTGGCTGCGGATCCACGCCGCGAACGCCTCGATGCCGTCGATGACGGTCTCGAAGCGCACCGAGTGGAAGAGGTCGAAGGAGTGTTGGGCGCCGGGGAGCTCGGCGTACACGATCGGGTTGGACGACGCGGCACGGAGGTGCTCGACGAGGGCTCGGGCGCCCTCGGGAGCCGTGTAGGTGTCGTGGTCGCCGTGGACGACGAAGAACGGTGACGCGTCGCCGCCGTAGGCGATCGGGCCGGTGGGTGGGTCGTCATCGTCCGCGAGCGGGCCGTAGTAGCCGTACAGACCGATGCCGGCGGTGATCGAGGTGTCGACGTCTTCGAAGCCGGGCTGGAACGTCGGGTCGTTGGCAGTGAGTGCAGCCATCGCGGTGAGATGGGCGCCGGCCGACGCGCCGACGAGGAAGATGGTGTCGGGATCGGCTCCGTACTCGTGACCGCAGGCGCGAACCCAGGCGATGACCCTCTTGACGTCGATCAGATTGTGCGGGAAGGCGTCGGCTGGCGGGGCGAGGTGGTAGTTGGCGCTGATGCAGGTCCAGCCTTGGCTGGCGAGGTGGTACAGGAGCGGACGGGCCTCGCGGTTCTTGCGCCCCCAGTGGAAACCACCGCCGTGCAGGTAGATGAGCGTCGGCGCCCCCGAGGGGCGTGAGCGGTGACGGTAGACGTCGAGCAGGTTGGTCGTGCCGGCGTCGCCGTAGGCGACGTTCGCCACGCGCTCGACGTCGCGTCGCCCGAACATCCACGGCAGGAGAAGGATCCTCGCCCACGGCAAGTGTCGGCGCAGCCCCCCGGCGAGGACGGGATCGAGCTCGCTCCGCCATCGCGGGCCCAGGCCGTCGACCAGTGCCCGCTCGACGACCGGTCCCGCCCGCAGTGAACGGCGCGCCACGACGATCAGACCCGCCGATGTGAACACGGCCAGGGCGACTGAGAGCCCCCGACTTGGGATGTCGAGATTCCCGTCGAGGAGGGTCGGCACGTTGGACGCGATGACGATGTACAGGAACAGGAACGGCACCTCGTTGGGAACCGCGCTGGCGATCCAACTGATGGTGGCCAGGCGTCGCGGGCGGCGAAACGGCACCACCGCCATCAACGTGCAACAGGCGAAGAACAGCGAGCCCGGGATCGCGGCCATGTCCCCACCGTACTACGGACGTAGTTCAGTTCACTACTGATGTAGTGTGCGGTGGTGCTGGACCGTGAACGCCGACTGCTCGATGCCGCCATCGAGGTGCTCGGAACGCGTGGCATGCGGCAGCTCACCCATCGAGCCGTCGACGCAGCGGCCGGCCTTCCGGTCGGGTCGACCTCGAACCTCTTCCGGACGCGCGAGTCCCTCCTCGTCGGGGTGCTCCGACGAATCCTCGAGCGAGAGACCGCCATGTGGACCAGGCTGGCCGTCGACATCCGCACCCCCACCGTCGAGGCCGTCGCCGCGGCGATCGGTCGACTCCTCGAGCAGCTGACCGACGGCGCACGCGTGCTCAGCCAGGCTCGTAGAACCATCTTCGTCGAAGCGACCAATCAGCCCGTCCTACGCTCCGAGATCACCAACCTCCAAGACGAGATCGGCGTGTGGATGGTGCCGCTGCTCACCGAGCTCGGATCGTCCGATTCGTCGCGTGACGTCCACCACCTCCTGGCGCTGATGGATGGCCTCGTCATCAACCAGCTCACCAACCCACGACCAGACTTCGACCCGACGCGTGCCGTCAACGCCCTGCTCGACGGCATCACCGCCGCCCGCCCGGCTCGCACACACCGATGACCTCTCGAGCACGATGGCCGGCCAGAACCCGCGATCGGATGAGCGCGGCTGTCCGGAAGAGTCCCGCCCGGCAATCGTGGGCGGCCTCGTCCTGGCTCGTGACAGGATTCATCGGCACGCCCTGGCCACCCGACACGAGTCGGGCCCGAGCGCATCAGAGAAACGGGCAACGGGATGACGATCTTCGACGAGTTGCGAGAGAGCCACGAGGTCCAGCGTTCGCTCGCACGCTCGATGACCCACGCGCGGGCATCTGCCGAGAACCGTCGCGCCGCATTCCTCGCGCTCGCCCACGAGCTCGACGCCCACGCGACGGCGGAGGAACGCCACCTCTATGTGCCGTTGCTGATGGACGATGCTGGGCTCTCGGTGAGTCGCCACGCGCTGGCCGATCACCACGAGGCCGAGGAACTGGTCGAGCAGTTGCGCGGCGTGGATCCGGCGACCGATCAGTTCGGTGAGCTCGCCAAGCAACTCTCCGCGGCGGTTCGTGACCACTTGGACGAAGAAGAGCATGGGACCTTTCAGCTGGCGGGGAAGCTCCTTTCGAAGTCCCGTCTACAGCAACTGGCGCGGGAGTACCGGAACGAGTACGCCAAACGCGGCGGCCCGTTCACGAGATGAGGACTGACCGGAGGTCGGCGCGTGGATCGACCCGACGGCACAGCCGCCGGCATCGAGTGGGGCCGGCTGCAAACGTGTCGCAGGCGTGATGGCCTGGTTCCAGCGGGAGCTCGTCGACTCCGGCCGGTTGCCGCTGTTTCTTTGCTTCGCCGCCTTCCTCGTCACGTTCATCACGACGCGCGTGATCACGCGGATGATCCGCGCCGACCGTGGACCGTTCAAGGACAGGGTCTCCTCGAGCGGGCTGCACGTCCACCACGCCGTGCCGGGTGTCATCTTGCTCGTCATCGGTGCGCTCACGGCGGTTGCCACGGACACCGACACCCGCTGGGCCGCCGTCGCCGCAGTGTTCGTCGGGATCGGCACGTCGCTCGTGCTGGACGAGTTCGCGCTCATCCTCCACCTCGAGGATGTCTACTGGGCTGAGGAGGGGCGCATCTCGGTGGAGATGGTCAGCCTTGCCGTCGGCTCGATGGGGCTCGTGTTGGTCGGGTTCACGCCGTTCGACCTGTCGCAGGAAGACAGCGCCGCGCTGAGCGCCACACTCGGCGCCTTCGCCGTCCATCTGGTGTGGATCGTCGTGTGTGTGTCGAAGGGCAAGTACAAGCTGGCGTTCTTCGGGGTGTTCTTCGCGGTGGTCGCCTTGGTCGGCGCACTGCGGCTTGCTCGCCCCGACTCGCGCTGGGCGCGCCGTCGCTACAGGCCGGACAAGCTCGCTCGCGCCACGGCCCGGGCCGCTCGGCTCGACGCTCGCGTCGGACCGGCAATGGAGTGGGTCAGCGACTTCGTCGCCGGCAAGCCGTCAGCGCCGGACCCGGCGCCCGCGGCTGGGTCGACATCGCGCCGGGTCGTCGAGCTGACGGGGATCGTCCGGTCACCCTTGGCGGTCCGGCGAGGCAACGGTGTGTTCGTCAGCCAGCGCTCGCGGTGCGCGTGGAGGTTTGGATGCCGGACTCTGACAGCACGACCGAGACGACGGCCGTGCGCCCGGCCTTCTCGAATGTGACCTCGAGGCGCTGCTCGTCTGGCTGAACGACGGCGGCGACCCACCCCGCGTCTGGGTGCATGTCCAGCACCTCGAGCACGCCCTCGGCAGCAGAGACTTCGAGGGTTCCGCCGTCCGTGCGGATGACCGTGCGGTGGGTGGAGCCGTTGTCGAACGAACTCGAGGAGCTCGACGAGCTGGAGGAGCTGGAGCTCCATTCGGACGACGTGGATGCCATTGGGGCGAGTGTCGCGCGCCACGACACGGCCGAGACACCGTCGACCTGCCGGAGCCGTGACGCGCAATTGATGGTTGCGTTTGAGGGCTCGAGTTCGGCACACTGACACGCAACCAAAGGTTGCGCACGAAAGGGACATCAGATGGAGTACGGGAAGATCGAGCGGGAGATCGAGATCAACGCCGCGCGGGAGACCGTGTTCGAGGTCCTCACCAGTCCCGTGCACCTGACGCAGTGGTGGCCCGACGAGGCAGTGGTCGATCCGACGCCGGGTGCGCTGGGCGAGCTCGTGTTCGGCGACCGGTCGTCGGGCGAGGCCCAGATCCCCCAGATCACCGTCGTCGAGGCCGAGCCGCCGAGGCTGTTCTCGTTCCGGTGGGTCTACCCGGAGGGTGAGGCCGCGCACGAGAGCAACTCGCTGCTCGTGACCTTCGAGCTCTCCACTCGGGGCGACGGGACCCTGCTGCGGATGACGGAGACGGGGTTCCGTGAGAAGGGCTGGGAGGTCGCGGTGCTCGAGCAGCAGTATCGGGAGCACGGCGAGGGCTGGGACTACTTCCTGCCGCGGCTCGCCGCCTATGCGCCGACGGTGGGGGTGGCGTCGTGACGGCCGCTGTCGAGGACGAGCTCTGGTCGGCCGTGGGCGATCCGACCCGGCGGCGGATGCTCGACCTCCTGCTGATCGACGGCACCGGGACGGCCACCTCGTTGAGCCAGCAGCTGCCACTCACCCGCCAGGCCGTGGCCAAGCACCTGGTGTTGCTCGACCGAGCCGGCCTCGTCCACGGCGTCGCCGCCGGCCGCGAGCGCCGCTACCGCGTCGACGCCGCCCAGCTCGCCAGGGCCGCCAAGCAGCTCGCTGACGTCGGCGCCGGCTGGGATGGCCGGCTTCGGCGCATCGCACGCATCGCCGAGGAGATCGAACGCCAGCAGCACGACAAGCAGAACCAGCAACCCCCCAAGCAACAAGCCAGGAGAGCGACATGACCGACATCCATCACCGCATCGGCGTCGAGTCGTCGTCCACCGACGACGTCTACGCCGCCCTCACCACCATCGACGGCCTGTCGCGCTGGTGGACGACGGACACCCACGGCGACCCCGCGCTCGGCGGCAAGATCGAGTTCCGATTCCCCCAAGGCGGGTTCGACATGGAGGTGCTCGAGCTCACGCCGGGCCAGCTGGTCCGGTGGCGCGTCACGGACGGACCACCCGAGTGGATCGGAACCACCATCGAGTGGCGCCTCTCCCGCAGCGAGGGGTTCACGATCGTGCGCTTCACCCACGAGGGGTGGGCCGAGCCCGTCGAGTTCCTCTCCCACTGCAGCACCAAGTGGGCGGTGTTCCTGCTCAGTCTCAAGGCGCTGATCGAGACCGGAACAGGATCCCCCTCCCCGCACGACCAGCCGATCAGCGACTGGCACTAGAAAGGGCCAGCCCAGCAGTGTGCCCACCACGTGGAGGGGTGATGGCAGAGGAGTTCGAGGGTCGCGATCTCAGCGGCGCCGTGTTCTGGGGCGTCGATCTCAGCGGCGCCCGCTTTCGCGACGTGAACCTGACCGGTGTGACGATCACCCATGCGTGGGTCGTCGACGTCGACATCGACGCGCTCGTCGACCGCGTCGACGATCAACGGCGTCGATGTCACGCAGTACGTCAACGAGCGCGATCCCTGGTACCCCTTGCGGGCGATGCTCCGACCGGACGATCCCGACGGCATGCGCGGCGGCATGGGACGCGCTCGAGCAGGCATGGGCCGCGACGATCGAGCGTGCCCGGCGGCTCACCGAGGAACAGCTGCCACGAGTCGTCGGCGGAGAGTGGTCGTTCGTCGACACGCTTCGCCACCTCGTGTTGGCGATGGACAAGTGGTTCACCGCCCCGATCCTCGGCGAGAGGCGTTCCACCCCATCGGTCTGCCGAACACTGGCTCGGCCGACTTCGGCTGGCCCGGCCTCGATCGCGGCGCCGACCCCGACCTTCGACGACGTGCTCACGGTGCGCTCCGAGCGGGCGGCACGGTTCCGCGCCTTCCTCGACTCGCGTGACGCCCGGCCGACCTGTCGCGCGAGGTCGATGTGCTCGAGAACGGCACGACGCCGGTGAACGAGTGCCTCTACACCGTGTTCGAGGAGGAGTTCCACCACAACCGCTACGCGCTCCGCGATCTTGCCCAGCTCGAGTGACGGCTGCGCCGTCGTGGGTACAGCCTCCCATGACCCCGACCGACGAGCAGGAGATCCCCGAGCCCGACCCCGTGGACGAGGAGGCCGCCGAGATCGATGCCAGGTCTCCGGAGGCGCCCGAGCAGATCGAGGAGCTGAAGGAAGACGCCGAGGCACTCGGCCGAGACGTCGAGCCCTGAGCGCCGTCAGCCCTTGCGGGCTGCCGCCTTGCCGCCCTTGCGCCCGGCGGCCTTGTGCTGAGCGGTGGTCCCTCCCTGACGGCTGTTGCCGCTTCCGCTGTGCGACTTCTCGCCGCCGTGCTTGGAGGCCTGCGGGGAGTTGGCGATCTTCGCTGCCCGCTCCTTGGACATCCCCTTGTCCTTCAGCGCTTCGTACTGCTTCTCGTTCTTGACGTTGGCGGACTTGCTCGGCATCTTGTGATCCTTTCGCTCGAGCGTGCGTCTACCCCGCCAGCGCGGCGCTCTTCCGGCCACCGTCCCGACGCGTGGTGGATGGGCACGACGACGCCACGATCGTGGGCGATCGGCAGATCCGCCGTCCAATGCCAGCAGAACTCATCGGAGGCGGGCCGCCGCTGACTGTGAAGCTTCGGCACGTGGAGTCGCGTGCCGTCGTGCTCGTGGAAGGCCGGAGCGATCAGCTGGCGCTGGAAGCACTGGCAGGGCGCCGTGGTCGCGACCTCGAAGCTGAAGGTGTGTCGATCGTGCCCATCGGCGGGGCGAAGAACATCACCAAGTTCCTCGCCCTCTTCGGGCCGCACGGGTTCGACGTGCGGCTGGCAGGGCTCTGCGATGTCGGTGAGGCCGGCGACTTCCGGCGCGGCCTCGAGCGGGCGGGACTCGGCGCCGGCCTCTCGTGCACCGAGATGGAGGCGCTCGGTTTCTACGTCTGCGTCGCCGACCTGGAGGACGAGCTGATCCGCTCGCTCGGGGTCGCGGCTGTCGAACGCGTCGTCGACGAGCACGGCGAGCTGCGTTCGTTCCGCACGTTCCAGAAGCAACCGGCCCAGCAGGGCGTGCCGGCCGACCAGCAGCTCCGTCGGTTCATGGGCACCAAGGCCCACCGCAAGGCCCGCTGCGCCCCGCTCCTCGTCCAGGCACTCGACCTCGACCGCGTCCCGCGCCCACTGGATCGAGTTCTCGACCACGTCTGAGCCCCGCGTGATCCATCCGCGCCACGCTCGGCGACGAATGGTCGGGCGGTATGAGATCGCTGCTCCTGGCCGCCGCCGCGCTCCTCGCCCCGGGCGCCGTCGATGCCGACGCCGACGCCGGCCGACCGTTCGCCCCCGTGTTCGAGGGCCTCGTCGCCGGCGACCTCCTGCTGATCGGGAACTCCAACCTGCTGTCCGCGGGCGGCTGGTCGGTGGCAACCGATGCCGACGTCGACGGCGACGACACGGTGATGTGCGCCGAGCGGCCGGTGGGCGCCGCGCTCTGCGCCGACAACTCCAGCTCGGCGGACCTCGACCTCCCGGCCGGAGCGCGCGTGATCACCGCTCGGCTGTACGTCGAGACCTCGCTCGGGCGTCGGGTCGGACCGGTTGCGGCGGAGCTCGACGGTCCGCGCTTCTCACCGCGCCGCCTCGGCGAGTTGCCCTCGACGCCGACGTCACCACGGAAGTTGTACGAGGCGGTCTCGGGCGTGCTGCGCTCCGCCGTGTGGGACGTGACGGACTACGTCGCCGCTGCCGGCCGCGGCACCTACACCGTCGCCGACATCGTCAGCCAGCGCGCCGGCTCCTACCTGCCCTACGCGTCGTGGGCGATGGTCGTCGCCTACGAGCTCGACCCGGCCGTCGGGCTCGACGGTGTGGCTCCCGCCGATCGCCACCGGTTCGACGCCCGCGTCCTGTCGTGGCACGACGGGTTCCAGCCCTCGACGGCGAGTCGGTCGACGTCGCCGTCCCCAACGTCGACATCGGCCCGGGGACCGTTCCGTTCGGCAAGAGCCTCCACGTCGTCGCGGGCGGACAGTCCGGCCAGCGCGACAACCTGCTGCTCGCCGGCGAGCCGTTGGGCAACAGCAACTCACCCGGTGACGCCCCTCCTCCTGACGGTGTCGCCGTCGGGAGTGATCCGGCGTGCAACGCCGTGACCGACGTGCAGAACGATTCGATCTGCGTGCTCGGCACGAACGTGGCGACGAAGGCGCCCGGCGCCGGCGCCTTCCTGTCGTCGGGTGACGGCCGGACTCGCTCGTCCGGATCGGGCGTGGACATCGACGTGATCCGCATCCCCGACCGCTATCTCCGTAGCGCCGGCAGCCGGCCCGTCCTCCGTGTCCAGGCGACGGGAGCGGACGTGCTGGCTCCGGCCGTGCTCGCCGTGTCGATCGACGTGCCGCGGGCGGTGTCGTGATGACGCGGCTGCCGGCTCTCGGTGTCGTCGCCGCCCTGGTGCCGTTGCTGGCGTGGACGACCGGCGACGACACCGTGACGGACACGACCGCCGACGACGACCACCACGACCACGACCGCGCCGGCGCCGATCGAGCCGACAGACGACGACATCGACGACGACCGCGCCGGCGCTGATCGAGACGACGACGACGACACCGGCGGAGACGACGACCACGGTCGCGGACACGACGACCACGACCACGACGACGACCACGACCGTCGTCGCGACACCACCACGACCACGACCACCACGACGACGACACGACGACGCACGACGGTGCCGCCGCCGCCCGCCGCGCCACCCGAACCACCGCCGACGACGGTTCCGCCGCCGCCGCCGCCGCCGCGCACCGACCGCCACCGGCGCCGCGCCGGCGGCCACCCGCACCGCCGCCGATGACCGACGACATCGAGTCCAACGCGGTGGTCGCCCGTCCCGACTCGTGGGCGGGGCGCTCGATGATGCCGGCCGGCGTGGCCGAGGTCGGGTGGATGCGCTCGATCACGTTCCCGGTCGCCGGCCCGATCCGCTACGGCAACGACTTCGGAGCGTGCCGCGACGCCTGCCGCCGCCAGCACAAGGGCAACGACCTGATCGGAGATCGCCTCCAGCCGTTGCTGGCGATGCGCGCCGGCGTCGTCGATCGGCTGCTCGACCACCCGACTGCCGGCTACGGCATCGTGATCCGCGACACCGACGGGTGGGAGTACCACCTGTACCACGTCAACAACGACATGCCGGGCAGCGACGACGGCGACGACGATGGGACGTGGCGCTTCGCTCCGGGCATTGCACCTGGCAGCCCGGTCACCGCCGGACAGGTGATCGCGTGGATGGGAGACTCGGGCAACTCCGAGGGCTCGGTGCCCCATGCCCATGTCGAGATCCACACGCCCGACGGCACGGCCATCAACCCGTACTGGAGCCTGGTCAAGGCGCAGCGCGACATCAACTGCGCGATCGCCCAGGTCGCCGACGGCACCCCGACCGCCGCCGCCGACTCGACGGCGCTACCCGGCGACTGGACGCCACTGGCCGTCTCCGGCGGACGGCCGGGCTCGGGCGACGTGGCGTCGCGCATGTGGATCAGACCGGCCGGCTTCACCCCGATCGACGCCGCGGCGGTGCGTGTCGGCGACCCTCGGCTCGACGAGGACTGCGCGACCGCTGCCGCTGCGCCGGCGATACCTGCCGACCTGGGCCCGATCCTCGCCACGATCCGGCAGATGGAGTCCGGCGGTGACTACACGGCGCAGGCGAAGGGGTCGACGGCGTCCGGTGCGTACCAGTTCATCGACTCCACCTGGGGAGGGTACGGCGGGTATCGCCGGGCCCTCGATGCGCCGCCGCCCGTGCAGGACGCCAAGGCGGTCGAGATGGTCACGGCGATCCTCGCGCGCAACGGTGGCGACGTGTCGGCGATCCCGGTGACGTGGTACATCGGCCACGTCCCGCGCGGGGACGAGTACGACCGCGTCCCGCGCCCGGACGCGGGGAACCGGCTGACGCCGCGGGAGTACCAGGCAGCGGTGGCTGTCGTTGTACGCGTGGATGCTCGGCGACCCGGCGCAGTGGACCGGGGGTTCGGGGCAGTGGGCGCCGCTCGACACGTCGGCGACCTGTCGCACCGTCGTCGTCGAGCTCGGCCGAGCGCGAGGAGCTGCTCCTGACCCAGGCACAGCGCTTCGGCTTCGACGGTGCCGGCCGCGCCGTCGTGGCGCCGGCCGATCCGTGCGACCCGCAGCTCGGCGCCGCGCCAGCCGTCACGGCGCCGGCCGGTCGCGGCCTTCGCCGCTGACCGAAGTCCGCCGTCGACTCGCACTCATTGACGTCGCCGCACTGGATGGCCTAGTCTCTGAAACGATTCAATCGGCTTTGGGGGGTTCGTGACGGCACACGGGGAGGCGACGGATGGTGCGCTCGTCTCCGTCGTCGACGTGGCGAAGAGCTTCGGCCCGACGCACGCCCTGCGTGGCGTGTCGCTGGAGCTGCGGCCGGGTGAGATCCACGCCCTGGTCGGCGAGAACGGTGCCGGCAAGTCGACGCTGATCAAGGTGATGACCGGGCTGTACCGCCCGGACGCCGGTCACCTCGAGGTCGACGGCGAGGTCGTCGAGCTGCGCAACCCGGCCGCTGCCCAGGCGCGCGGGATCGCCTGCATCTACCAGGAACCGCTCGTCTTCCCCGACCTCTCCGTCGCCGAGAACATCTTCATGGGCCAGACCGACGGCACGCTCGTGCGCTGGCGCTCGATGCAGCAGCGGGCGGCGGAGATCCTCGACAGCCTGGAGGTCGACGTCGACCCGCGATCGACCGCGTCGCAGCTCACCGTCGCCGGCCAGCAGGCGGTCGAGATCGCCAAGGCGATGTCGCGCGACGTGCGCGTGCTGATCATGGACGAGCCGACCGCCGCGCTCTCGGCGCACGAGGTGAGCCGGCTGTTCCGCCAGGTCCGGCGACTGGCCGCATCGGGCGTGGCGATCCTGTTCGTCAGCCACCGCCTCGACGAGGTGTTCGAGCTCAGCGACCGCATCACGGTCCTCCGCGACGGCCAGCACGTCTCCACGCGACCGGTCGCCGAGTTCGACCGAGGTCACGCTGATCCGCGACATGGTCGGGCGTGAGCTCGCCGACTTCTTCCGGCGCGTCGCCCACGAACCCGGCGACGTCGCCCTCGAGCGTCGAAGGGCTCGGCCGCGCCGGGCGACTTCGAGGACATCTCGTTCGAGGTGCGCCACGGCGAGGTGCTCGGGTTCGCCGGACTCGTCGGCTCCGGCCGGACCGAGATCGCCGAGGCGGTGTTCGGTCTGCGGCCGACCGACGCCGGCGTGATCCGTCGCGACGGCGTCGAGGTGGACATCCGCTCGCCGCGGGACGCCATCGGCGCCGGCATCGCCTACGTCTCCGAGGATCGTCGCCAGTTCGGCCTCTCGCTGCCGCAGTCGGTGGCGGCGAACATCTCCCTGCCCGGCCTGCGCAAGTTCCTCAGCCGCTGGCGGCTCGTCGATCGTCGCGCGGAGCGGCAGGCCGCCGAGGTCTACCAGTCCAGTCTGCGGATCCGCACGCCGTCGCTCTCGACCCCGGTCGGCGACCTCTCGGGCGGCAACCAGCAGAAGGTGATGCTCGCCAAGTGGCTGGACATGAAGCCGGCGGTGCTGCTCTTCGACGAGCCGACCCGCGGCATCGACGTCGGCGCCAAGGCCGATGTCCATGCCCTCATCGGCGACCTCGCCCGCGACGGCGTGGCGATCATCCTCATCTCGTCCGACCTGCCCGAGGTGCTGGCGATGAGCGACCGCGTCGTCGTGATGCGAGAGGGCCGGCAGATGGGCACGTTCGCCGGCAGCGACCTCGACCAGGAGCGGATCATGACGGCGGCGGTCGGCACGCAATGATCGCCGAGCCCGACCTCGCCGCGGCACCAGCACGGGCCGCGCACGCGGCGAGGAGTGCAGCCGGAGCGGGTGAAGAGCCTGTCGCTCCTCGCCGTGCTCGCCGCCACGGTCGTCCTGTTCAGCCTCATCGTCGACGACTACCTCAGCGAACGCTTCGTCAGCCGGCTGCTCATCGCCATCTCCATCACCTCGCTCGTCGCCGCCGGCGAGACGCTCGTGATCATCACCCGCAACATCGACCTGTCGGTCGGCTCCACCGCCGGTGTCGCCGCCTACCTCACGGCCGACCTGCTCGGCGACAACAACGGGCTCCCGGCCGTGCTCGCCGTCGCCTTCGCCGTCGCCGTCGGCGCCGTCCTCGGCCTCGTCAACGGGCTGCTCGTCGCCATCGCCCGTGTGCCGTCGATCATCGTCACGCTCGGCACGCTGTCGATCTACCGCAGCGTGCTGACGACGTGGGCCGGCGGGCGGACGATCTCCACCGGTGAGCTGCCGGCGTGGATCGTCGACCTGCCGCGCAGCACGATCGTGCACGATCGGTCGCTACGAGGTGCGCACGATGTTCGCCCTGGCGCTGGTGATCGCCGTCGCCCTGCACCTCGTGCTGCAGTACACCCGCCGTGGCCGCCACCTGTACGCCGTCGGCTCCAACCCGGAAGCGGCCCGCCAGGTCGGCCTCGACGACCGGCGCGTGCAGATCGCCGCCTTCGTCGCCTGCGGCGCCCTCGCCGGGCTGGCCGGGTTCCTGTACGTCGGGCGCTTCGGCACGATCAACGTCACCGCCGGCTCGGGTCTCGAGCTGGCGGCGATCGCCGCCGCGGTCGTCGGCGGCGTGAGCACGCTCGGCGGTTCGGGCACCGTGATGGGGGCGTTCGTCGGCGCCGTGCTGATCGGTCTGCTCGATCTCAGCCTCGTGCGCGTCCCGCAGATCAGCGAGTTCTGGCGCGACGCCATCCTCGGCTCGCTGATCCTGGCGGCCGTGATGCTCGACGTGACCGTGGGTCGCGCGGCTCCGTGCGACGGCGCGCGTCACAGGGAGGCCGTCGTGGGTAGCTGGGCCCGCCGGTACACGTGGGAGCTCGTGCTCGGGGTGATCCTGCTCGGGACGATCGTCTTCAACCTGACGCAGTCGAGCGGCTACCTCGGCGTCGACAACTTCGTCAACCTGTTCCAGCTGCACATCGAGAAGGTCATCGTCGTGGTCACGATGACGTTCGTCATCATCGCCGGCGAGATCGACCTCTCGGTCGCCTCGGTGATGGCCTGGTCGGCGAGCGTCCTCGCCGCGCTGCACGAGCACGACACGCCGCTCGCCCTGGCCATCGTCGCCGCCCTCGCTGCGGCCGCCGTCGCCGGGCTGATCAACGGGCTGGTGCGTCGCCAAGCTCGGCCTGCCGTCGCTCGTCGTCACGCTGGCCGGGCTGATCGGCTGGCGCGGCGCGGCACGCGTGCTCGTCGAGGACCGCTCGATCGGCGACTTCCCGCGTTGGTTCGACCGCCTCGGTCAGGACGACCTCGTCGGCCCGCTGCCGCTGGCCCTGGTCCTCTTCGCCGTGTTGTTCGCCGTCGGCTGGGTCGATCCTCCACCGCTCGGCCGCCGGCCGCGTCCTCTACGTCATCGGCGACAACGCCGAGGTCGCCCGCTACTCCGGCGTCGACGTCGACGCGCACCCGTCTGCTGCTGTTCATCGCGTCCTCGCTCGTCGCCGGGCTGGCCGGGATCCTCTTCGCCGCCCGCGTCGGCACCGTGCGCGGCGACCTCGCCAACGGCTTCGAGCTGGAGATCATCACGATCGTCCTGCTCGGCGGCGTGAGCATCTTCGGCGGAGCCGGGCGGATGAGCGGCGTGCTGCTGGCCGTGCTCATCGTGCTCAACCTGCGCAACGGGTTCGGGCTGGCCAACGTCGGCGGCAACGCCCAGACCGGCGTCATCGGGGCGATCCTCATCGGCTCGGTCATCGCCCAGAACGTCATCGACCGCTTCACCAACCGGGCCAGGGCGCCGCGTGGCCTGCCGACGGCCGGCAGGATGGCCAGCGGATGAGCTCTCGACACAGCCAACAGACCACACACGGGAGGAAGCATGAAGCTGACCAAGACGGCGGCGCTCGTCGGGGCGCTCGCCCTCGCCGTCGCCGCGTGCGGCGACGACGACGACGACGTCGCACACGCGACACCGAGGCGCCGGCGGCGACCGACGCCCCAGCGGCGACCGACGCTCCGGCGGGCACGGAGGCGCCGGCAGCCACGACGGCGCCGGCGGGGACCGAGGCCCCGGCCGGCTCGGCGGCGCGCGGGCGGCGGTGACTTCACCAGCATCCTGCTGCCGAAGTGCACCGGCAACGCCGTGTTCGACCAGGCCAACGAGGGTGCCATCGAGGCGGCCGGCGAGCTCGGCGTCGCCGAGGCCGAGTTCGTCGGCCCGGCGTCGTGCGCCGACAGCACCGGGCAGATCGAGTTCGTCACCAACGCCGTGACCCAGGGCGTCGACGCGATCATGGTCTCCAACAACGCCGGCGACCAGCTCGACCCGGCGACGCAGGCCGCCGCCGACGCCGGCATCACCGTCGTCAGCTGGGACTCGCCGATCCCGTCGGGCGCCGGCGAGAGCCTGTTCGTCGCCCAGGTCGACTTCGACGAGACCGGCCAGGTCATGGCCGACATGGCGGCGTCGATCCTCGGTGAGGAGGGCGGCGAGCTGGCGATCCTCTCGGCGACGCCCGACGCGGCCAACCAGAACGCCTGGATCGCCTCGTTCGAGGAGGTGCTCGCCGAGCCGGAGTACGAGTCGCTCCAGCTCGTCGACACCGTCTACGGCAACGACGACTCCGACGAGTCGTACAACCAGGCGCTCGCCCTGATCGACTCGCACCCCGACCTCAAGCTGATCATGGCGCCGACGACGGTCGGCATCGCCGCCGCCGCCAAGGCGATGCAGGACGAGGGCCTGTGCGAGACGGTCAAGGTCTCCGGCCTCGGGCTGCCCGACGAGATGCAGTCGTACACCGAGAACGGGTGCGCCCCGGAGTTCGCCCTGTGGAGCTTCGTCGACCTCGGCTACGTCACGTTCCACGCCACCCACGGGCTGGCGACCGGCGCCTTCGAGGCCGAGGAGGGAGCGACGTTCACGGCCGGGCGGATGGGCGAGTACACGATCGAGAAGGACCCGACCCGTGACGACGGGCTTGCGGATCGTGATGGGCCCGTTCACCGTGTACGACGAGTCCAACGTCGGCGGCTGAGCGCGGTGGGCGGGAGCCATCGGCTCCCGCCCGCGGAGGATCCGCATGGACGATCAACCCAACCGGATCGGCTTCCGGCTCCAGGTCCGGCCCGAGCTGATCGACGAGTACCGCGCCCGCCACGCCGGAGGTGTGGCCGGAGATGCGCGAGGCGCTGACGCGCTGCGGATGGCACAACTACTCGTTGTTCCTCGACGCCGACGGCGTGCTGTTCGGCTACTTCGAGACGCCGGGCACGCTCGCCGACGCCGTCGCGGCGATGCAGGCGCGAGCCGGTCAACGAGCGCTGGCAGGCGCTGATGGCCCCGTACTTCGTGGCCGGCGAGACGCCGGCCGACCAGCAGATGCGCCCCCTCGACGAGGTGTTCCACCTGCCGTGAGGCACAGAGGAGAGCGATGACGAGCGAACAACGCGTCGCCGACGGGATCGGCGACCTCCACATCGAGTTGCCGTCGTGGGCGTTCGGCAACTCGGGCACCCGCTTCAAGGTGTTCCCGCAGCCGGGCGTCCCCCGCGACCCGTACGAGAAGATCGCCGACGCCGCCCAGGTCAACGCCTTCACCGGCGGCGCGCCGAGCGTCGCCCTGCACATCCCGTGGGATCGCGTCGACGACTACACCGACCTGGCGAAGCACGCCACCGACCTCGGCGTGCGCATCGGCACGATCAACTCCAACGTCTTCCAGGACAACGACTACATGCTCGGCTCCGTCGCCAACCCCGATGCCGGCATCCGCCGCAAGGCGATCGACCACCTGCTGGAGTGCGTCGACATCATGGACGCCACCGGCTCGCGGGATCTCAAGCTGTGGTTCGCCGACGGCACCAACTACCCCGGCCAGGACGACATCGTCGCCCGCCAGGACCGGCTGGCGGCCGCCCTCGTCCGAGGTCTACGACCGCCTCGGCGACGGCCAGCGGATGCTGCTCGAGTACAAGCTGTTCGAGCCGTCGTTCTACTCGACCGACGTCCCCGACTGGGGCACCGCCTACGCCCACTGCATCGCGCTCGGGACCGAAGGCGCCGGTCGTCATCGACACCGGCCACCACGCCCCGGGGACGAACATCGAGTTCATCGTCGCCGTGCTGCTGCGCGCCGGGAAGCTCGGCGGGTTCGACTTCAACTCCCGCTTCTACGCCGACGACGACCTGATGGTCGGCGCCGCCGACCCGTTCCAGCTGTTCCGCATCATGTGGGAGGTGCGCCGCGGCGGTGGCCTCGACCCGGCGACCGGGCGTGGCGTTCATGCTCGACCAGTGCCACAACATCGAGCCCAAGATCGCCGCCCAGATCCGCTCGGTGATGAACGCCCAGGAAGCCACGGCCAAGGCGCTGCTCGTCGACGCCGACGCGCTCGCCGCGGCCCAGCTCGACGGCGACGTGCTCGGCGCCAACGCCGTGTTCATGGACGCCTACAACACCGACGTGCGCCCGCTGCTCGCCGAGCTTCGAGCAGGTCGCGGGCTCGATCCCGACCCGGTCGCGGCGTACCACCGGTCGGGCTACTACGAGCAGGTCTGCGCCGAGCGCCAGGGCGGCACCGCCGCCGGCTGGGGAGCGTGATGACGCCAGCCGACACGGCGAGGTCGTCGCCGAGCTCGTCGAGCGCTCGAACCGACTCGGGGCCGACCCGCGCAACACCAACTACGCCGGCGGCAACACGTCGGCGAAGGGCGAGGACGTCGACCCGGTGACCGACGCGCCGGTCGAGCTGCTGTGGGTCAAGGGCAGCGGCGGCGACCTCGGCACGCTCACCGCCGAGGGCTTGGCCGTGCTGCGCCTCGACCGGGTGCGCGCCCTGGTCGACGTCTACCCCGGCGTCGACCGCGAGGACGAGATGGTCGCCGCCTTCGACTTCTGCCGGCATGGCGGCGGGCGGGGCGGCGCCGTCGATCGACACGGCGATGCACGCCCTCGTCGAGGCGCCGCACGTCGACCACCTCCATCCCGACGCCGGCATCGCCCTGGCCACCGCCGCCGACGGCGAGGCGCTGACCAAGGAGTGCTTCGGCGACCGCGTCGTGTGGGTCCCGTGGCGCCGGCCGGGCTTCCAGCTCGGCCTCGACATCGCCGAGGTCCGGCGCACCCACCCGCAGGCCATCGGCGTCATCCTCGGCGGCCACGGCATCACGGCGTGGGGCGAGACGAGCGCGGCGTGCGAGGCCAACTCGCTGGAGATCATCGCCACCGCCCAGGCGTTCCTCGACGATCGCGGCTCGGCCGAGCCGTTCGGCGCCGTCGTCGCCGGCCACGAGCCGCTGCCCGACGCTGAGCGACGCGCCCGCGCGCGCGCTGCTCGCCCCGGTCATCCGCGGCCTCGCCTCGACGGACCGGCCGCAGGTCGGCCACTTCACCGACTCCGACGTCGTGCTCGACTTCTGCAGCCGGGAGAAGCTCGCTGCGCTCGCTGCGCTCGGCACGTCGTGCCCCGACCACTTCCTGCGCACGAAGGTGCGGCCGCTCGTCCTCGACCTCCCGGCGACGGCGCCGCTCGACGAGGTCGTCGCCCGCCTCGGCGAGCTCCACGCCGCCTACCGCGACGACTACCGGGCCTACTACGAGCGGCACGCCGTCCGCGGCCTCGCCGCCGATGCGCGGCGCCGACCCGGCCATCGTGCTCGTGCCGGGTGTCGGCATGTTCTCCTACGGCGCCAACGCCCAGACCGCGCGCGTCGCCGGCGAGTTCTACGTCAACGCGATCAACGTGATGCGCGGCGCCGAGTCGGTGTCGACGTACGCGCCGATCCCGGAGGCGGAGAAGTTCCGCATCGAGTACTGGGCGCTCGAGGAGGCCAAGCTGCAGCGGCTGCCGAGGCCGCGCCCGCTGGCGACGCGCGTCGCCTTCGTCACCGGCGCCGGCTCGGGGATCGGGCGCGCCGTCGCCAACCGCCTCGCCGCCGAGGGAGCGTGCGTCGTCGTCGCCGACGTCGACGCCGAGGCGGCCGAGCGGGTCGCCGCCGAGATCGGCGACCGCGACGTCGCCGTGCCGGTCACCGTCGACGTCACCGACGCCGAGCAGGTCGCCGCCGCGCTCGCCGAGGCGGTGCTGGCGTTCGGCGGCGTCGACCTCGTCGTCAACAACGCCGGGCTGTCGATCTCCAAGCCGTTGCTCGACACGACCGAGGACGACTGGGACCTCCAGCACGACGTGATGGCCAAGGGCTCGTTCCTCGTGGCGCGGGAAGCGGCGCGGGTGATGATCGCCCAGGGGATGGGCGGCGACATCGTCTACATCAGCAGCAAGAACGGCGTGTTCGCCGGACCCAACAACGTCGCCTACGGCGCGGCCAAGGCCGACCAGGCGCACCAGGTGCGGCTGCTCGCCGCCGAGCTCGGCGAGCACGGCATCCGGGTCAACGGCATCAACCCCGACGGCGTCGTGCGCGGCTCGGGCATCTTCGCCAAGGGCTGGGGTGCGCAGCGGGCCGCGGTGTACGGCGTGCCCGAGGAGGAGTTCGGCGCCTTCTACGCCCAGCGCACGCTGCTCAAGCGGGAGGTCCTGCCCGAGCACGTCGCCGCCGCCGTGTTCGCCCTCACCGGCGGCGACCTCGCCCTGACGACCGGCCTGCACATCCCCGTCGACGCCGGCGTCGCCGCGGCGTTCCTGCGCTGACCGGTGCCGACGTTCGTCGCCGTCGACCTCGGCGCGACCAGCGGCCGCGTCGTGCGGGTGCGGGTCGACGCCGACACGATCGAGCTCGAGCCCGTCCACCGCTTCGCCACGCGGGTGATCGACGGACCTGGCGGGGCGCGCCACTGGGACGTCGACGGCCTGCTGGCCGACGTCGCGACCGGCGTGATCGAGGCGTCGCGGCGAGGCGACGTCGAGTCGGTCGGCGTCGACGCGTGGGGTGTCGACTACGGCCTGCTCGACGCGTCCGGCAGGCGGCTCGGTCCGGTGCACTCGTACCGCTCGGCGCGGACGGATGGGGTGATGGACGAGGTCGTCGGACGCATCGGCCGCGAGCGCATCTTCGGCATCACCGGCAGCCAGTTCCTCCCGATCAACACGCTGTACCAGCTGGTGTCGGCGCGTGCGACGAGCGAGTACGCCGCGGCGGCGCGGCTGCTGATGATGCCCGACGTCGTCAACCACGAGCTGTGCGGGAGCACGACCACCGACGTCACCGCCGCCAGCACGACCCAGCTCCTCGACGTGACGACGAGGACGTGGAGCGACGAGCTCATCGCGGCCGCCGGGCTGCGCCGCGACCTGCTGCCGCCGCTGCACGAGCCGGGCACGGTGCTCGGGACCACGGCGAGCGGCGTTCCGGGTGGTCGCCGTCGCCAGCCACGACACGGCCAGTGCCGTCGCCGGCACGCCGCTCGAGGCGGGATCGAGCGACGTCTACATCTCCTGCGGCACGTGGTCCCTCGTCGGGTGCGAGCTGGCCGCTCCGGTCACCACCGCCGCCGCGCTGGCGGCCAACGTCACCAACGAGCTCGGCGTCGACGGCTCCGTCCGCCTGCTCAAGAACGTGACCGGGCTGTGGCTGCTCGAGGAGAGCCGCCGGTGGTGGTCGGCGCACGGCGAGCCGTGGACGGCGCCGCAGCTCGTCGCCGCGGCGGAGCAGGTGCCCGGCGGGCGCAGCGTCGTCGATCCCGACGACCCGCGCTTCGCCGCGCCCGGCGACGTCCCGGTGCGCATCGCCGCGGCGTGCGCCGAGTCGGGTCAGCCCGTGCCGGCCTCGCCGGCGGAGATCACCCGCACCATCCTCGACTCGCTCGCCGCGGCGTGGCGGGCGCACGGTGGCGACGATCGAGCAGGTGAGCGGCGCCGCCGCCGCCCGCATCCACCTCGTCGGCGGCGGTGCGGCGATCGGTCTGCTCGGCCGGCTGTGCGCCAGCGCGTGCGAGCGCCCCGTGCTCGCCGGACCGGTCGAGGCGACGGTCATCGGCAACGCCATCGTCCAGGCGGTGGCCGCCGGTGTCCTCGACGGCACGGCGCACGGGCGCCGGATCGTCGCGCGCACGGCGTCGATCGAGACGTTCACCCCCGAGCGGCGGTACGACTGGGACGCCTTGGCGCCGGCGCGCCGCCCTGATCGACGAGGCGCGCACCACCAGCTCCGGGTGGAACAGCACCTGCTGGTGCACGTGGGCCTCGTCGGCCTCGCTCTCGGCGAGCAGCAGCTCGGCGGCGGTGCGCCCGAGCAGCTGGCGGGGCTGGCGCACCGAGCTGAGCGGCACCGCGGCGGCGCCGGCGAACTCGATGTCGTCGTAGCCGACGATCGCCAGCTCGCCCGGGCACGTCGACGCCGATCGCCGTCATCTGCTGCAGCAGCCCGAGGGCGAGGAGGTCGTTGGCGCAGAACGCCGCCGTCGGGCGCCGGGCGCGGGGGAGTCCGGCCAGCCGCTCGCCGGCCCGGCGGCCCTCGGCGACGTTGAGCGCGGCGGTCTCGAGGACGAGCACCGTGGAGGCGTCGGCGGCTTGCCGCGCGCCCTCCAGCCGGTCGGTGACCTGCACGGTCGACATCGGACCGCCGATGAAGGCGATGCGCTCGTGGCCCTGCTCGCAGAGGTGGGTCACGGCGAGGATGCCGCCCTCGACGTCGTCGACGCCGACGCTGCAGAAGCCGGACCCGCCGCCGCGGTCGACGAGCACGACGGGGATGCCACGGCGAGCGAGCACGTCGAGCGGGGAGGTGTCCTGGTCGACCGGCGTGACGAGCACCCCGCGCACCCGCTGCTGGAGCAGCAGTTCGAGGTAGTCGCCCTCGCGTGACACGTCGCTGTCGCTGTTGCAGATGAACAGCGCGACGCCGCTCGCTCTGGCGACCTCCTCGATGCCCTTGGCGACGTCGGTGAAGAACGGGTTGGCCGCGTCGAGCATGACGTAGGCGATCGTCCTGCTCTGCCCGGCGCGTAGCTGGCGGCCCGGTTCGTTGCGCACGAAGCCGAGCTGGTCGATCGCCTGCTGGCACCCGCCGCCGTGTCGGTTCGGCGACGACGTCGGGGCGGTTGAGGACGTTGGACACGGTCCCGACGGAGACCCCGGCGCGGGCGGCGACCTCCTTGATCCCAGTCGAACGGTTCGTGCCCGCGACCGTACCACTGAAAGGTTTCAAGATCCGGGCCCGGTGAGCGGTGTGCGCCGTCATGTGCGCACACCTCTCACATCGCGGCCGCAAACACTCGGATGCGAGTCAGACGCAGGTCGGGAGCTGCTCGAGCTCGTCGATCAGCGTGCTGTCCGCTGCGTCGCGGCGGATGACGGCGCCGAGCGCGGCGGCCGACTGGCGGTACGCCGGATCGGCGAGGATCGTCGACACCGCTCGGGCGATCTGTGCCGCCGAGGCCGTCTTCTTCAGCTTCACGCCGGCGCCTCGTGACGACACGCGGACGGCGTTGTCCAGCTGGTCGCGCCCGTGGGGGAGCACGACCATCGGCACGCCGGCGGCGAGCGCCTTGATCACCGTGCCGTGCCCACCGTGGGTGACGACGGCCGCCGCGTGCTCGAGCACCGCGCTGTGCGGCGCGCTCGGCACGACCTCGACGTTGGCGCTACCGGTGACCGATCCGGGATCGAGCGCCGGACCTGTCGTCACGATGGCGCGCACCGGCAGCGTCGACAGGGCGTCGACGATGCGCTGGAGCGCACCGGCATGGTCCTGGAACGTCGACGACAGCCCGACGAGCACCAACGGGTCATCACCCGGCGGCGGAGTCCAGTCCTCGATCGGCCCAGCTCGGATCGTCGAGCACGGGCCCGACGTAGCGGACGTTGGCCGGCACCCGGCCGACGAAGTCGAACTCCGCCGACGTGAGCACCCACACCGTGCGAGCGCGGCGTCGGCTGGTCCATGAAGTGGGCGACCGGTTCCAGCCCGCGCTCCTCGCGGAGCGTGTTCAGCCTCGTCAGACCCTTGTCCCACATGCGGTGCGTCATCGACCGCAGGAAGCTGTCACGGGCCTGGCCGGGTGCACCCTTGGCGGGCCTGAGGCCGAGCCCGAAGGGCGTGATCCCATCGCCAGGGAGGATGTAGATGTTCGGCATCAGGACGTCGAACGGGATGGCTGCCGCCTCGGCGGCGACCATCGCCCCGAAGGCGAACTGCGCGCACAGCACGATGTCCGGACGGTGCTCGGCGATCGCCGCGTCGACATCGGCGGCGTACTGGCGCAGCGGCCCGGCGAACTGCTTCTCGAGCAGCGTGGCGAAGAGCTGCCGCGATCCCTTGCACTCCCAGTCCCGGTACGGGTCGTGCTCGGGGGAGCGGTCGGGCCGGTTGGGCGCCTCGACCCAGCGTCGGAACGTGGCGCCCGTGGCGCGCACGTCGTCGACCATCGAGTCCTCGGCGAGCACGGTGACGTCGTGCCCGCGCTCGACGAGCCGGCGCACGACGCCCAGCTCGACGGGGACGGTGCCGCCGCCGTCGACGAGCGCGACGAGATAGCGATTCCTGTTCATGATGTGTCTCCCTCGGTTGGCGGTCGAGGATGCCCTCGACCAGTTGGATGATCGTGTGCTCGGTCTCGGCTCGGCTGAGGCCGAGGTCGCGGCGGAGCAGCTTCCACGTGTAGACGTCGGTGGCCGCGTGGAGGGCGTTGAGTGCCCGCCGGCGTGCAGCGGCTGGCCGTCGGCAGCCGGCCGCCGAAGATCTCGGCCAGCCACGCTCGATGGTTGGCTCGGCCGACCTCCAACGCATCGGCCACGACGTCGATCCGCTCGGCGGTCGTCGTCCAGCGGACGTTGGCGTCGCCGAACCGCTCGTACTCGCCGACGATGATCCGCACCGCACCTGTCACGTCGCCGACCTCGGCGCGATACGCGGATGTCGTTGGTCTCCGCCGCCGATCGCGTCGGCGACCGCCATCACCACGCCCGCCTTCGATCCGAAGTGGTTGAGCACGGTCTGGTGCGAGACACTTGCTGCCCGAGCGATGGCGGCGAGCGTGACGTCCTCGAAGGCGTTGTCGAAGAACAGCTGCTTCGCCTCGCTGACGATCGTCTCCCGGGTGGAGACCACCGCATCGGCCCGGGCAGCCATCGTGTACGTCCGCCGCGCTTTCATTGGACTCGCACTCAATCAGAAACTTGAGCAGGAGTCAAGCGAAAAGTCGGGGCTCCGTCCGGCGTCGGTTTGGATGACGGCCGGAAACGGGGGTCGCCGCGTAGCCTGTCGCAGATGCGTGAACGGCTCCTCGGCGCGATCACCGTCGGGTGCCTGCTCGTGCTCGGCGCGTGCAGCGACGATCCCACGGTGTCGCCGAGCACGACCGCCGAGCCGGCGCCGACCGAGCCGCCACCGCCGACGACGGATGCGCCGGAGACCACCGAGGAGACGACGACGACGTCGACGTCGTCGACGACGACGACGACGGTTGCAGCATCGACGACGACCACGGCAAGCCCGACGACCACGACGGTCGCCCCGGAGACGACGACCACGACGGTGGCGCCACCTGCGGAGGCGGTGGCCGCAGTCGTGCCTGCGCCGGCGCCGTGCGTTCACCAGATCCAGCCCGGCGACTCGCTGAGCGCGATCGTGGCCGGCGTCGCCGACGCCGCTGTCACCGTCGAGGCCGTGGCACTCGAGAACGGGCTGGGCAACGCCAACTCGATCAATGCCGGTGACTCGCTCGATCTGTGCGTCGGCAACGGCATCGACGACGTCACCGGCCAGCCCCGGGTCGCTCCGCCTCCGCCTGTGGCGCCGCCGGTCATCGATCCGGCCGTCGCCGCCGCCGCCGGCACGGGCGTCACCGCCCAGCAGCAGAAGCTCAACGCGCTGTTCGCCGGGTACGGCCTTCCCCCGCTCGACGTCGACGGGGCGTCGGGCCGGCTGACCGAGCAACAACTGTGTGCCGCTCGGGTCGCCCTCGGGCTGCCGGCGAGCCGTGCCGACATGGAGCCAGGCGGACCGGAGGAGCAGATGCTGATGGGCGCCACCTCGCTCCCCATCCCCGCTGCGGCGCCGGTCCGGGCGAACCGCTGGGCGCTCATCGACCAGACCTGTCAGATCATGTTCGTGGGCGAGGGCAGCGGCCGGCTGGTGTTCGTGTTCCGCACGTCGACCGGTGAGGCGGGGTTCGAGACGCGCAACCAGAACGCCTCACGCGTCTTCCGCTACGACCCGGCGGCGGCGAACGGCGGCTGGCACAACAGCTTCGACTACCCGGTGACCGTGGACAACCCGCTCAACGGCAACATGTACAAGCCGCTCTACTTCGATCGCGGTCAGGCGATCCACGGCGCCAACAACGTGCCGACCTCGCCGCAGAGCAAGGGCTGCGCCCGGCTTCCGGTGGCCAACCAGCAATCGCTGGTCGACTGGCTCGGCCTCGGTGGAGTCAGCAGGGCGATCTGGGAAGCCGGCCCGATCGACTTCACCGTCAGCGTGCAAGGCAACTACTGACCCCGAATCTGGGCGGGCTTCGTACCTGGGCGGGAGTCGTCTCGGATTCCGCAAAATTTCCCGCCCAGATCGTGGAACGGATCTCCACACAATCGTCAGCGTCCCTCCACGCGTCGGGCGGGATGTTCCCGCACGATGGCCCTCCGTGCTCCAGATCCCCGACTCCGCCATCGCCGCGGCCGCTCGCGCGGTCCGTCGCGACGCGTCGGCGGACGTCGGCCCGTGGACGGTCGAGGCCGTGCCGTACGCCATCGCCTCGCCGACGACTGCCGGGCTGTTCCGCGTGACGGGCGGGGACTGGTCGCTCTTCGCCAAGATCATTCAGTCGTTCCGCCACTGGCCACTGATCGAGGTGTTCCCGCCCGATCTGCGCCGGCGGGCGATCGAGGGTGACGGCTGGCGCTACGAGATCGACCTGTACCGGTCGCCGGCTCACCGGTTGATGCCGCCAGGGATGCGCCTCCCGGCGATCCACGGCATCGTCGAGCTCGGCGACGATCGGGTCGCCGTGCTGATGGAGGCCGTCGTCACCGACGACAGCGCGTGGGACATCGGCCGCTTCGCTCGCGCTGCCCATCTGCTCGGTCGGCTGAACGTCCGCATGACCGGCTCGAGCGTCGTCCCGCCGCCCGTGTTCGACGAGCCGGCGGGGCCGCCGTCGCTCTTCTACCGCAGCCGCCTGCTCCCCGTCGCCCTTCCGCTGCTCGACGACGACACGATCTGGGCGCATCCGCTCATGGGCGGCCGCCACGGGCGCGGGTTGCGCGCCGACCTGGTCGAGTTGGCGAGGCGGATCCCGGCGATGCTCGAGGTGCTGGCCGCGCTCCCGCGGCTGCGGTCACACGGCGACGCGTGCCCCGCCAACCTGTTGGTGCCGGTCGCCGAGCCAGATCTGCTCGTCGCCATCGACTGGTCGATGGGTGCCACCGCTGCGGTCGGCGACGACCTCGGTCAGCTGCTGGTCGGGCCGGCCCACGACGGCGCGCTTGCCGCCCGCGACCTGCCAGCGGTGCGCGACACGATCATCCGCTCGTACGCAGCCGGCTTGGCCGACGAAGGGCTGGTCGTCGACCACGACATCATCCGCTACGGCATGGACGCCGGAGCGGTCGTGCGCAGCGCGTTCACCGCGCTGCCGTTCGATCGCCTCGGCGAGCCGATCACCGACGAGCTGGCGCAGTTGGTGCACCAGCGGCTGGCGCTGACCCGCTACCTCGTCGACCTCGGTCTGTTCCTCCCGGCCGAACCGCGGCGTCGTCGGCCCAACGCGGCGTGACGTTCAGCCGCCGCGCAGCGCGGCCCAGGTCTTCTTGCCGACGCGGCCGTCGGGCTTCAGCCCGCAGCTCTTCTGGAAGCGCTTGACGACCTCCTGCGTGCCCGGCCCGTAGAACTCGTCCCGGTTGGCCACGCAGTCCTTCATCAGGCCGAGCGTGATGAGCACCGCCTGCAGCTCTCCGACGACGGGTCCCCTCATCCCCGGCACGACCTCCAGCACCGGTGACTCCGGCGGTGCCTGCACCTGTGGCGCAGGAACGTCCGCAGGGGCCGCGGGCGCCGGCTGCAGCGGCGGGCATGCCGGACTGCCAGGGCTTTCCGGCACGTTCGTACTCGCGTCGGCTGTTCGACAGTTCGAACGGCTGCACGTGCCACGGTTCGTCGTTGACGAAGGCGAAGTGCTTGAGGGCGAAGCGTCCGGCGTTGGACACCACCCAGGCGTGGTCGCCGGCGAGATCGGCTGCCAGACCGATCTCGTGCATCGAGCGACCGGGCGGGGCCGCGGTCGCCAGGTTGGCCGACTTCTTGCGCCAGCGCCTGCCTTCCCACAGCGTCTTGCCGTGCTCGTGGACCTCGTAGCGGTCGAGGAACATCGCCCGCTGCTGTTCCTCCGAGCGCCAGCCGACGCCGAGACCGACCCGGCCCTCCGACGCCTCGATCAGCGCCCGCAGGCGCTCCTGCATGGTGACGTGGAGGCGCACGAAGCTCGCACTGGCGCACAGCTGTTCGATGCTCTGTGGTTTGCCCCACGTCGGAAACTGGTTGGCCATGGCTCCCTCTCCTGCCGCCGTCCCGTTCGCTCGCCGGAAGGTAGTGACCGACCTGCCCTGGGTCAACCGTTTACGGTGATCGACGATGGCTCAGCCGTGGACGTTCGCCCGCGAGGCTCGCGCGGCGTCGGAGCTGGCTGCGTTCGTCGCCACGGCTGCGCCGCTCGTCGCCAGCGCCCCTCGCGGTGACGGCCACCCGGTGCTCGTGCTGCCCGGGCTCGGCGGCGGCGACGGATCGACGCGGCCGATCCGATGGTTCCTCGGCCGGCTCGGGTATCGCGCCTACGGGTGGAACCTCGGCACGAACACCGGGCCGAGCCGGGACACGCTCGCCGAGCTCGACCGCAGCCTCGCCAACCTCGTCGCCGAGCACGGGCAGCTCGTGAGCATCGTCGGCTGGAGCCTCGGCGGCGTGTACGCCTGCTCGCTCGCCGCCCGTGCGCCCGAGCGCGTGCGTCAGGTCGTGACGCTCGGCAGCCCGCTGCGCATGGCGCCGAGCGTGCCGCCGGGCGTGCCCGTGGCGTCGGTCTACAGCCGGTCCGACGCGATCGTCCCGTGGGCGGAGTCGGTGCTCGCCGGTGGTCCGCGGCGCGAGAGCATCGAGGTGCGCGGCAGCCACCTCGGGCTCGGCCACAACCCGCCGGTGCTCGTGGTCGTCGCCGACCGGCTCGCCCAACCGATCGGCGAGTGGCGCCCGTACCGCCCACCGCGGTGGGCACGGCGATGGCTCCCGCCGGCACGGACACCGGCGTGATCGAGCAGATCGAGGGCCTCGACGACGGAGTCATCGGGATGCGGGTGACGGGCACGTTCAGCGTCGTCGACTACATGGCCACGGTCGAACCGGAGGTCGATCGCGTCGAGCAGCGCGGTGAGCTGCGGCTGCTGCTCCATCTGGGGCCGGAGTTCGAGGGGTTCGGTGACGGAGCGTGGGGTGAGCTCACCGACGAACTGCGACACACCCGCTTCCACCGCGGTGCCGTCGTGACCGACGATGCAGGCATCCGCACCGGCCTCGCGCTGCTGCGCTGGACGTTGCACGGTGACGTTCGCAGCTTCGGCAACGACGACTACGCCAAGGCGGTCACCTGGGTCAGCTCGTGACTGCTCCGTGTGACATGCGCTAATCAGCGTTGACTTCGAGTGAGGTTGAAGTCTTAGCGTGAGTCGTCGTGAGCGACTTCTCGATGTGGTCGGCGCTGCAGAGCGCGATGCAGGACGACGGCACCCGTCCTGCTGTCGCCAAGGGGACGTGGCGCCGCGTGGCGGAGTTCGCCGAGCCGCACCGACGGACGATGATCGCCTTCCTCGTCCTCGCCACGTTCTCCGCGTTCCTCGGCGTCGCCTCACCGCTCCTCGCCGGACAGGCGGTCGACGCCATCGTCGACGGCCGGTCGACGAGCGTCGTGGTCGGCATCGCCGCGCTGATCGCTGCGGTGGCGGTCGTCGACACCGGCGTCGGCCTGCTCGAGCGCCTGGAGTCGGCCCGCCTCGGCGAAGGGCTCATCGTCGACCTGCGGCGGCGCGTGTTCGAGCACGTGCAGTCGATGCCGATCGCCTTCTTCACGCGCACCCATACGGGCGCCCTGGTCAGCCGCCTCAACAACGACGTCATCGGCGCCCAGCGGGCGTTCACGTCGGCGTTGTCGGGCGTGGTGACGAACGTGATCGCCCTCGTCCTCACCGTCGCCGTGATGGCCAGCCTGTCGTGGCCGATCACGTTGCTCGCCCTCGCCCTGCTCCCGCTGTTCGTGTTCCCGGCGCGCCGGATCGGTGCTCGCGTCGGTCATCTCCGACGTGAGGCGTCGGTCCACGACGCGGCGATGACGTCGCAGATGACCGAGCGCTTCTCGGCGCCGGGGGCGACGCTGGTGAAGCTGTTCGGCCGGCCGGACGAGGAGGCCACCGAGTTCGGCGAGCGGGCCGGACGGGTCCGCGACATCGGCGTCCGCTCGGCGATGGCGATGGAGGTGTTCTTCCGCTCGCTGACGCTCGTGTCGGGGCTCGCCGGTGCGCTGATCTACGGCCTCGGCGGCTACCTCGCCCTGCAAGGGCGACTCGACGCCGGCACCGTCGTCACGATGGCCCTGCTGCTCAACCGGCTGTACGGGCCGTTGACCGCGCTCGGGACGGCGCGCCTCGACGTGGTGACCGCACTCGTCAGCTTCGAGCGGGTCTTCGAGGTGCTCGACATCGAGCCGCTCGTCCGCGAGGCGCCAGACGCCAGGGACGTGCCCGACGGGCCGGTCGGGGTCGAGCTCGATCGCGTGTCGTTCGCCTATCCGGCCGCCGACCGCGTGTCGCTGGCATCGCTGGAGGAGGTCGCCGTGCTCGACGACCGTGGCGGCGACACCGTGCTGCGCGACGTCTCGTTCCGGGTCGAGCCGGGGCAGACGCTCGCCCTGGTCGGCTCGTCAGGCGCCGGCAAGTCGACGCTGGCGTCGCTCGTGCCGCGGCTGTACGACGTCGACGCCGGCGCCGTGCGGCTCGGCGGGATCGACGTGCGCGACCTGTCGTTCGCCGCCATCCGCCGGCACGGTCGGTGTGGTCACCCAGGACGGCCACCTGTTCCACGACACGATCGGCGCCAACCTGCGGTACGCCGCCCCCGGAGCCGGCGACCGCGATGCTGTGGGCCGCGCTCGACCAGGCTCGCCTCGGTGCGCTGGTGCGCTCGTTGCCCGACGGCCTCGACACGGTCGTCGGCGAGCGCGGCTACCGACTGTCGGGCGGCGAGCGCCAGCGGCTGACGATCGCCCGCCTGCTGCTCGCCAAGCCACGCGTCGTGATCCTCGACGAGGCCACCGCCCACCTCGATGCACAGTCCGAGGCGGCCGTGCAGGAAGCGCTCGTCGCCGCGCTGTCGGGCCGCACCGCGATCGTCATCGCCCATCGCCTGTCGACGATCCGTGCCGCTGACGCGATCTGCGTGGTCGACGGCGGGCGGATCGTGGAGCGTGGCACCCACGCCGAGCTGCTCGCCGCCGGCGGCCGCTACGCCGACCTGTACCGCACCCAGTTCGACGACGGTCTGGTGGCCGCGGTCTGAGCGGTGCTCGACGCCGAAGCGGAGGACGTTGTGCGGGTCGAGCTGGCGACGGAGGGCGGCGATCTCGGCGAGGTCGGCGGGATCGATCGACGTGGGCGCGCCGTGGCGTCGCTCGTCGCCGTCGAGGAAGTTCAAGTAGGTGGCTCCGGGCAGGTCGATCGCCTCCTTGACCGACCGCTGGTGCCGTGCGGATCGTGTCGACCGGGTTGTCGTCGCCGGCGACGCCGACGAGCTGGAGGAGGAACGGGCGGTCCCGGTTGCCCATCGTCGACCCGGCGCGATCGCCAGTGGCGACGGCACCGCCGGCATGACGCACCTCGGCGAACATCAGGGGTGAGGCGCTGTCGCCACCGAACACTGCCTCGTCGAGCACCGCGCCGACCTCGCCGTCCAGCCGGTCGAGCCAGGCGCCGGTCACGATGCATGGCAGCGGGTCGGTGGGATCGTTGCTGATCGCGGCGACGTCGGCGAACGACATCTCGTCCCACGCGTCGATCTCGGGCGGCATGATCGGCCCGCCACGTGTCGATGAGCGCTCGACCGGCGTCGACGTCGCCGCTCCAGCAGCCGCGGACGATGACCGCCTGGCGACGGTTGGTTCGTCAGCACGACGCTCGAGGTCAGCTCGTCGGGCACGTCGGCGACCCACTCGGCGTATCGCTCGACGACCTCGACCGCCCTCGCCGCCGGGTAGTAGAGGTTGCCGCCGTACACGGTGGCGACCGGCACGAGCTCGATCTCCATGTCGGTGACCACGCCGAGCGCGCCGCCGCCGCCACCTCGGAGCGCACGGAACAGCTCGCGGTTCTCGTCGCGGCACGTGCGCACGCAGCGAACCGTCGGGCGTGACGACCTCGAACGAGCGCACGGTGTCGCACGCCGGTCCGTAGCGCCGCGCGAGCCAACCGAGCCCGCCGCCGAGCACCGAACCGACCGCCCCGACGGTGGGCGAAGAGCCGGCGAGCGGCGCGAGGCCGTGGACCTCGGTGGCGGCGATCACCTGTCCCCACGTGCACCCGGCGGCGACCCACGCCGTGCGCTCCTCGTGGTCGACGACGACGTCCTGGAGGCGGGACGTGACGAGCAGCACGCCGTCGACGGGGACCACGCCACCGTGACCCGTGGACTGCACACCGAGCCCGATGCCCAGCTCGGCGGCGAACGTCATCGTGGCGATGACGTCACCGACGTTCTCGGCGAGCACGACCACGGCCGGGTGGTGCTCGGTCGTGCGGTTCCACGCCAGCACGGCGTCGCCGAACCCGTGATCTCCCGGCGTCAGCACGTCGCCGTCCACGCGGTGCCGCAAGGCGGCGATGCGCGAAGCGACGTCGCCCGCGACAGGGGCGACGGAGGGGGTGGTGCTCATCGGGTGCGGGTCTCCTCGGTTGACGACCCGGAGCATGCCGTCGCCGCCTTGAAGACGGCATGAACCCCTGACCAGGCGGAAGAGGCGCTCAGCGGGTGGTGGCGTGCATGAACTCGCCGCTGGTGCGCATGTACAGGCTGCGGCGCGGTGTGGACAGTCTCGCGCCGACTGCCCCAGTAACGTCGCTCGCGCGTGGAGCGCACCCTGTTCGACGACACCCACGAGGCGTTCCGTGGCTCGTTCCGGTCGTTCCTGGCCAAGGAAGCGGCGCCGCACCACGCCCGCTGGGAGGCCGAGGGCATCGTCGACCGCGAGCTGTTCGCCGTCGCCGGTGCCAACGGCTTCCTCGGCATGGAGGTGCCCGAGCAGTACGGCGGGGGCGGCGTGCGCGACTTCCGCTTCAACGTCGTCGTCGCCGAGGAGATCCAACATGCCGACATCAACGCCGCCGGCCTCGGCCTGACGCTGCACAACGACATCTGCCTGCCGTACTTCTTGAACCTGACGAACGACGAGCAGAAGCAGCGCTGGCTCCCTGGCATGTGCGCCGGCGAGCTGATCACCGCGGTGGCGATGACGGAGCCGGGCATCGGCTCTGACCTGGCGTCGATGACCACGACGGCCGTCCGCGACGGCGACCACTACGTCGTCAACGGGTCGAAGACGTTCATCACCAACGGCATCAACGCCGACCTCGTCATCACCGCGGTGAAGACGGACCCGACGCAGCGTCATCGCGGCATGTCGCTGCTCGTGATCGAGCGGGGCATGGAAGGGTTCGAGCGGGGACGCAACCTGGAGAAGGTCGGCATGCACGCCCAGGACACGGCCGAGCTGTTCTTCGACGACGTGCGGGTCCCGGTGGAGAACCGGCTGGGGGAGGAGGGGACCGGGTTCGTCTCGCTCGTCACCAACCTGCCCCAGGAGCGGCTGTCGATCGCCGTCACCGCGGTCGCCGCGGCACGGGCGGCGTTCGAGCGGACGCTCGAATACACCAAGCAGCGCACGGCGTTCGGCCAGCCGGTCGCCTCGTTCCAGCACAGCCGGTTCGTGCTCGCCGAGATGGCCACCGAGATCGAGATCGCCCAGACGTTCGTCGACCGCTGCGTGCTCGCCCTCAACGCCGATGAGCTGACCGCCGACGAGGCGGCGATGGCCAAGTGGTGGTGCACGGAACTGCAGGGCAGGGTCATGGACCGCTGCGTCCAGCTGCACGGTGGGTACGGCTACATGACCGAGTACTCGGTCGGCCGGGCCTTCGCCGACGCCCGCATCACCCGTATCTACGGCGGGACGACCGAGATCATGAAGGAGATCATCGGCAAGTCGCTCGGGATCTGAGGCGAACTGAACGCGTGAACTGTGAGCAGAGACGCCGGACTGGGCGACCGGTCCAGACCCGCTGGCTCCGACGCTCCCTGTCCGATAGCGACTGGTCGCCCCGGATCGGGTCAACTAGCGTTCGGCGGGTCCGGAACGGCGGACGACGGCAGCATCGAGGGTGATGATGAGGAGTGGCAACCGAGCGCGAGGCGTGCATCGTCGCTCGCGCGGCCGCGCTCCTGGTCGCCGGCGTGCTGGCCGCGACGCCCGGCGTCGCCGACGGTGCGGCGCCGGTCGCCGAGGATGCCGTGCCGTTCGCCCCGGTGTTCGAAGGCGTGCTGGCCGGCGACCTCGTCATGGCCGCCAACTCCAACCTGGTCTCGGCTGGTGGATGGCGCCGTGCCGACGCCGCCGACGTCGACGGCGACACGAGCAGGCTGTGCCTCGGACGCCTGTTCGTCCCCGGCGCCTGCGCCGACAACTCCAGTTCAGCCGTCCTCGACATCCCCGCCGGCGCCCGTGTCGTCCACGCTCGGCTGTACGTGCAGACGTCCCTGTCGTCGGCCGTCGGTCCGGTGCGCGTGCGACTGGACGGCCCCGCGGCCGGGTTCACCTACACCGAGCTCGGGGCGATCACGCCGGATGTCCCCAAGTTGTCGGAGGGAACCGCCGCAGCCGGACGGTCAGGTCCGGCGTTGCGTCAGGCCGTCTGGGACGTGACCACGCTCGTCACGGCTGCCGGCGCCGGCACCTACACCGTCGCCGACATCGTCCACGAGCGTGCCGGCGCGTTCCTGCCGTACGCGTCCTGGGCGATCGTCGCCGCCTACGAGCTCGATCCGGCGGCCGACCTCGCCGCCGTCGCGCCGACGCCGGAAGCGCAGCAGCGCTTCGCCCGCCGCGCCGTCTCCTGGCACGACGGCTTCGTGGCCCGTGCCGACGCCCCACTCGACGTGCCGATCACCGGGCTGGCGGTCGACGCCGCGGTGCCGGTGTTCGCCAAGAGCTTGCACATCGTCGCCCACGCCCAGCACCGCGGCGCCGAGAACCTGCTGTTCGACGGGCGACCGATCGGCAACAACGCGATGCCTGGCGACGCACTGCCACCGCCCGGCGTGACGCTCGGCACCGATCCCGCCTGCAACAGCATCTCCGACGTGCTGAACGACAGCATCTGCAACCTGGGCACGCCCGTGGCGACGAAGACGCCGGGGCCCAGCGAGTACGTCGCCGCCAAGGACGGGCGGACGCCCACCTCGGGCTCGGCGGTCGACATGGACGTCGTGCGCATCCCGTCCCGGTACTTCCATCCGGGCGCCACGACGGCGACGCTGAGCCTCGACGCGGCGGGTGACGACGTCGTCGCCGTCGGGATGCTCGCCGTGTCCGCCGATCTGCCGCCGGGATCGGTCAGCGCGCCGTGAGGCGGTACGCCCTCGTCGCTGCCTTCGGGCTGCTCGCACCGTTCGCCGCGTGGGAGGCGGCGTCGGCCGACCCCGAGCCGCCCACCGAACCGGCGCCGGTCGCTGCCGAGGCCGCACCGCCGGCGGACGAACCGGCGGCAGCCGCCCCGCGACGACGACGACGACCACGACGACCACGACCGTCCCGGCGGCGACGACGACCACCACGACGACCACGATCCCGGCGGGTCCCGAGGCGACCACGACCACCGCCCCGTCGACATCGACGACGACGCCGACACCGACGAGCGAGCCGGCGCCGACGACGACGACCGTCGCACCCGAGACCACAGCGGCGCCACAGGTCGATCCCGCCGCCACCTCGACGACCGAAGCGCCCACGACGACGACCACCGTGCCGCCCCCGCCGCCGGAGGACATCGAGTCCGACCCGGTGGCGCCTCCGGAAGAGGCGGGGTCCGGGCTGGTGGTCCTGCCGGCGGGAGCCGTCGACACCGGTCAGCTGCGGCCGATCACGTTCCCGGTCGCCGGACCGATCAGCTACGGCAACGACTGGGGAGCCTGCCGCGACGGGTGCAGCCGAGCGCACAAGGGCAACGACCTCATCGGCGATCGCTTGCAGCCGCTGCTGGCGATGCACGACGGCGTCGTCGACCGCCTGCTCGATCACCCCACCGCCGGCCTCGGCGTGGTCATCCGCGACGACGAGGGATGGGAGTACCACCTCTACCACGTCAACAACGACACGCCCGGCACCGACGACGGCGCGGACGACGGCACGTGGAGCGTCGTCGAGGGGATCGTCCCGGGCGTCCGCGTCACCGCCGGCCAGCTCGTCGCGTGGATGGGCGACAGCGGCAACTCCGAAGGCTCGGTGCCCCACGCCCACGTCGAGATCCACCGCCCCGACGGCGTCGCCATCAACCCGTACTGGAGCCTCCGCCGCGCCCAGCGCGACGTCAACTGCGCGGTGCCGACGTCCGAGCTGGCTCCCGAGCTGTCCGTCGACCCGGCGTGGCTGACGTCGGGCTGGTCGGAGGCGACGTTGCCCGACGGCTGGCAAGCGCTCGAGCTGACGGGTGGCCGGCCGGGCTCCGGCACGATGGCGGCCCGGATGTGGGTGCACCCGAGCGGGTTCACTCCCGTCGACGTGCCGAGCCTGCTCGTCGGCGACGCCAGGTACGACGCCGGCGTGGACTGCACGCAACCGGCGACCGCCGCCGTCGCGCCGATGAGCGCCGAGATGGGGGCGATCCTGGCGACGATCCGCTCGATGGAGTCGGGTGGCAACTACACGGTGACGATCACCACGTCGACGGCGTCGGGCGCCTACGGCTTCCTCGACAGCAGTTGGGGCGGCTACGGCGGGTACGCCAGGGCCAAGGACGCGCCGCCCGAGGTGCAGGACGCCAAGGCCGCCGAGCACGCCGCGTACATCCTGGCGCGCAACGGCGGCGACGTCTCGACGATCCCGGTGTCGTGGTACATCGGGCACGTCCCGGTCGGCGCCGAGTGGGACACCGTCCCGCGGCCCGATGCGGGCAACCGGCTGACCCCGCGTGAGTACCAGGACCGATGGATGGCGCGCTACGCGATGCTCGTCGGGTCCCCCGAGGCGTGGACGCTGGGGGCGTCGATGTGGACGCCGGTCGACGTGTCGGCGACGTGCCGCACGATCGTCGTCGATGCGGGCGTGGCCGGTCAGCCGGAGTACGTGCTGACCGAGGCTCAGCTGTTCTTCGCCGAGTCGTCCGGCCTGGCGGTGCCCAGCCCGCTCGATCGCTGCGACCCGGGCCGGGCGCCGCCGCCCGAGCCCGTGCCGACCACCGAGGTCATCGCCACGCTGCGCCGGTCCACGGGCTTCTAGTCGGTGGAGCAGGCGTTCGGCATCGACATCGGCGGGTCCGGCATGAAGGCCGCACCCGTCGACCTCGTCAAGGGTGAGCTGGCCGAGGAGCGCTTCCGGATCCCCACTCCGCAGCCGGCGACGAGCGAGGCGATGGCCGACATCGTCGCCCAGCTCGTCGGGCACTTCGGCTGGAAGGGGCCGGTCGGCGTGACGTTCCCAGGTGTCGTGCGCCACGGGGTGATCCACAGCGCCGCCAACGTCGACAAGTCGTGGATCGGCGTCGACGCCGACGCGCTGTTCACCGAGGCGTCGGGGTCGGACGTCCACGTCGTCAACGACGCCGACGCCGCCGGGCTCGCCGAGGTTCGCTACGGCGCCGGGCGCGGCCGCAAGGGCGTCGTCATCGTGCTGACGTTCGGCACCGGGATCGGGTCGGGGTTGTTCAGCGACGGCGTGTTGGTGCCGAACACCGAGCTCGGCCACCTCGAGATCGACGGCCACGATGCCGAGACGAGGGCCGCGGCGAGTGCGCGCGAGCGGGAGGACCTGTCGTGGACGGACTGGGCCACACGTGTCCAGCGCTACCTGCAGACGGTGGTGGCGCTGTTCTCGCCGGACCTGATCATCGTCGGCGGTGGCGCCAGCAAGCGGTCGGAGAAGTGGCTGCCGCACATCGATGTGGCCACCGAGGTCGTCCCCGCCGCCCTGCACAACGAAGCCGGCATCGTCGGCGCCGCCCTCGTCGGCGCCCTGCCCTACCCCCTCACCTGAAGCGGGACAGGCGGTCGGTCAGCTCGGTGCGGTAGGCGGCGGCGCGAGCGAGCTTGAGGTGCTCGTAGCCGCGGACCTGGTCGGGGAGCGAGGCGATGGCGACGGCCTCGGCGAGGTTGTCGGCGGTCAAGTGCTCGGACAGGCGGCGGATCGCCCGCTCGTACTCGGGGATCATCGCCCGCTCGACGCGCCGCACCTCGGCCCAGCGGAACGGGTCGGCGACGGTACCGCGGACCCGCTTCGCGCCGGGCCAGCGCGGCCAGCGCCGGCCGCGTGCGCGGACCGAGGCGCATCTTGTGCTCCATCCCGAGCGCCCGGAGCATCGGTGGGTGCAGCCGCCACGTGACCTTGGTGCCCGGCCCGCCGACCGCCTCGTAGCCCGCTCGCGCTTCGGGCGCCAGCAGCAACCGGGCGACCTCGTACTCGTCCTTGTAGGCCATCAGCTTGTGGCCGTGGCGGGCGACGGCCTCGGCGAACGCCGTGCTGCTCGGTTCGACGCGCCGCTCCGCTTCCCGCGCCGCGGCGACCAGGTCGCGGAAGCGCTCGGCGTAGCGCGCCGACTGGTACCCGACGAGGTCGCCGGCGAGTCGCTCGACCAGCTCGTCGAGCGTCTCCGGGGCGACCGGCGCCGGGATCCCGGCCGCCTCGGACACCTCGGCCGGGGCGACGGCCCAGCGGCGTCCCCAGCGGAAGGCGGCGACGTTGCGGGCGACGGCGACTCCGTTGAGCTCGATCGCCCGCTCGACGCGCTGCGGGTCGACGGGGATCGCCCCCTGCTGGACGGCGACGCCGAGCAGCAGGATGTTGGCGGTCGTGGCGTCGCCGAACAGCCCCGTCGCCAGCGCCGCGCTGTCGAGGTAGCGGTTGTGCTCGCCGCGGGACACCTCGTCGAGCCGGCCGGTGAGCACGTCGAGCTGCGGGTACGGCGTGGTCGGGTGGGCCACCATCGCCCCGGTCGGCGTCACGGCGACCGAGCCGACGACCACCGTCCGCTCGGCGTCGGCGCCGATGCGGTGGGTGTCGCTGGCGGCGACGAGCAGGTCGAAGGCGAGCAGGCAGTCGACACCCGAGCTGGTGGCGTGGTTGGACGCCGGCACCTCGCCGCGACTGAGCCGCAGGTCGCTGACGACGGGACCGGCCTTCTGCGACAACCCGGTCTGGTCGAGTCCGCGGACGACGAAGCCGTCGAGCATCGCCGCCGTGCCGAGCACCTGGCTGACCGTGATCACGCCGGTGCCGCCGATCCCCGACAGGCGGACGGTGGCATGGTCGCCGTCGACGAGCCGCACCGGATCGGGCAATCCGGCACCTGGATCGCCGGACATCCCAACCGCCGATCGCCGGTGCCAGGTCGGCGAGCGCCGCTGCGGAGCGGCGGCGGCGAGCTCGGGAGGTGAGGCGAGCAGCTTTGCTGCGAGGCGAGCTCGAGGATGTGACCGTGGCGAACGCGGGGCAGTCGCCCTGCAGACAGGACATGTCGAAGTTGCAGCTCGTCTGATGGATCCGTGTCTTGCGCCCGTAGGCCGTGTCGACCGGCTGGACGGAGAGGCAGTTGCTCTTGTCGCCGCAGTCGCCGCAGCCCTCGCACACGCGCTCGTTGATGACGACGCGGAAGCTCGGCTTGGTGACCAGTCCGCGGCTGCGGGCGCGGCGCTTCTCGGCGGCGCACTCCTGGTCGTGCAGCAGCACCGTCACGCCGGGCACCGCGGCCAGCTCGACCTGCGCTCTCCATCAGTCGGGTGCGGTCGCGCACATCGACGCGCCCTTCGGCGAGCGGGCCGAAGTCGGTGTGCTTCCAACGGTCCGGATCGTCGGACGTGACGACCACGCGGCTGACGCCCTCGAGCAGCAGCGACTGGACGACGTCGGGCACCGTCATCTGGCCCTGCGGGTCCTGGCCGCCGGTCATCGCGACGGTGCCGTTGTAGAGCAGCTTGTAGGTCATGTCGACCCCGGCGGCGACCGCCGCCCGGACGGCGAGCGAGCCGGAGTGGAAGTACGTGCCGTCGCCGATGTTCTGGACGAGGTGCTGGCGCTCGATGAACGGGGCCATGCCGATCCACTGCGCGCCCTCGTTGCCCATCGCCGTCAGCCCGGCCACGTCGCCGACGCGCTCGGGATCCATCAGGGCGACCATCGCGTGGCATCCGATGCCGCCTCCGACGAGCGTGCCCTCCGGCGCGCGCGTGCGAGACGTTGTGCGGGCAGCCGCTGCAGTAGAACGGCGTCCGGTTGACGGCGAGCGGGATCAGCGAGCGCTCCCGCGGCACCGGCAGCGGGCGGAGACGATCGTCGCCGAGGCGGGCGACGAGGCGCCGCCGCAGCGGCTCGAGCAGCCGGTCGGCGTCGAGCATCCCCGTGCCAGGGACGAGCGCCTCGCCGCGCTCGTCGCGACGACCGACGACGCGCGGTCGCTCGTCGGAGTCGTACATCGCGCTCTTGACGAGCAGCTCGAGCGTCGGGTTCTTGTCCTCCACCACGAGCACCTCGGCGAGCCCGTGGGCGAAGTCGCGGACCAGCTGCTCGTCGACCGGGACCGGCATCAAGAGGTGGAACAGCCGGATGCCCGCCGCCCGCAGGTCGTCGTCGCTGCCGAGCCCGAGCAGGGCGAGCGCCTCGCGCACCTCGTGGAAGGTCGGCCCGCTGGCGGCGATGCCGATCCAGTCGTCCTCCGTCGACACGGTGACGCGGTTGAGCCGGTTGGCGACGCCGTAGCGGCGGATCAGCTCGGCGCGCACCTGCTGGAACTCGCGCTCCATGTCCAGCGTGTATGGCGTCAGCAGCTGGCCGCTCGGGTGGGGCACGAACACCGTGCCGTCGACCTCGATCGTCGGCGTCACCGGCTGGATCCGACCGGGGTGGACGTCGACCGTGCCGGTGCCGTCGGCGACGGGCGTGACCAGCTTCAGCCCGACCCACATCCCGCTGGCGCGGGAGAGGGCGACGGCGTGGCGACTGAGGTCGAGCGCCTCCTGGACGTCGCCGGGGAAGAGGATCGGCATGTGCAGGTCGACGAGCGTGGCGTCGCTCGAGCTGGGCAGCGTCGAGGACTTGGCCTGCGGGTCGTCGCCGACGACGGCGACCACCCCGCCGTGCCTCGCCGTCCCGGCGAACACGGCGTGGCGGATGGCGTCACTGGCGCGGTCGAGCCCCGGCGCCTTGCCGTACCACACGCCGACGACGCCGTCGTAGCGCTTGTCGCCGAGCGTGTCGACGAGCTGGCTGCCCATCACCGAGGTGGCGGCGAGCTCCTCGTTGATGCCCGGGCGGATGACGATCGGCAGGTCGGGCACGGTGGCCGCCGCCGCCGACGTCTCCTCCTGGAACATCCCGACGGGCGAGCCCTGGTACCCGGACACGAACGCGGCCGTGTTCAGCCCGCTGCGGCGGTCGATGCGCAACTGGTCGACGGGAAGGCGGGCGATCGCCTGCACACCGGTCAGGAAGACCCGCCCCTCCTCGAGGCGGAAGCGGTCGGTGAGCTCGTAGGACGAGAGGTCAGGGCGCTCGGCGAGATCGTCGAACCATGTCTCGGTGCGAGCGAGTGAGCGCCAGCAACGGAGTGGCCAGAACGCCTGCGTGTCACTGCCGTGAGCCGTCTCCCGTGCGGTGGCGGAGCTTGGCGATGACGTCGGCGTCCTCGGCCGGCATGTGCGCCCCGAACGGGGCCGAGTAGACGCCCTTCTCGCCGGACGGCGCGCGCAGGGCGAAGACGATGGTCATGTCGCCGGGGTCGGAGTCGCCCTCGAAGCGCAGGATGTGGTCGATCTCGACGTCGGCGGGGTCGTAGCGGCGGGCGGTCTCGTCGCACTCCAGCTCGTGGTCCCGGTTGGCGAACCAGTTGCCGGTGTAGCCCGTCGGCCTGGAGTTGGCGGACGGCGTCGGACGGGGTGTCCATCGAGTCTCCATCCATCTGCGGTTGACCGTACCGCGCGATCATCCGCTCCGTGATCGTCGTTGCCGGTGAGGCGCTGATCGACCTCGTCGTCACGGCCGAGCAGCATCCTCGCCGTCCCTGGTGGCGCGCCGTACAACGTGGCTCGCGGCTGCGCCCGCCTCGGCGTCGAGACGGCGTTGATGGCGACGCTGTCGTCCGACGGCTTCGGCGACATGCTGGCGACGGGACTCGCCGAGAGCGGGGTGTCGACGGCGCTCGTCCAGCGCACCGACCGGCCGACGACGCTCGCCGTCGCCCAGATCGGCGCCGACGGCGCGGCGACGTACCGCTTCTACCTCGACGGCACCAGCGCCGCGTTGTTGACCCCGGCGGCGTTGCCCGCCGAGACACGGGCGTTCGTGACCGGCGGGCTCGGCGCTCGTGGTCGAGCCGACGGCGACGGCGGTGGAGAGCATCGTCGCCCAGGCACGCCGCGACGTGACGGTGATGGTCGACCTCAACTGCCGTCCGGCGGCGATCGACGACGAGGCGAGGTACCGGGCCCGGCTCGATCGTGTGCTGGCGCGCGCCGACGTGGTCAAGGCGAGCGACGAGGACCTCGCGTGGCTGTACCCGGGCGAACCGTTCGAGGCAGCGGCGCGTGCGCCTGGCCGGCCGGGCGGTCGTGCTCGTGACGGCCGGTGGTCTGGCGACGACGATCCTCACGCCGGAGGGTACGTCGACCGTCCCCGTCGACGCCGTGCCGGTGGTCGACACGATCGGCGCCGGCGACGCCTTCACCGCCGGGTTCGTGTCGTGGTGGCTGGCGAGCGGCCGAGGCGATCTCGGCGATCTGGGCGCGCTCGAGGCCGCCGTGGGCGCCGCGCACACCGTCGCCGCCGCCGTCGTCGCCCGTCGCGGCGCCGACCCCCCGCGGCCGCGACGAGCTCCCCGCGGCCTGGCTCTGAGTGCATCCGAGTGTTCGACGCCATCCGAGTGTCGGGTGCGCGACGTCCGGTCTCCCCACACTCGGATGCTCACGTACCGTGGACGGGTGACCACCATCCGCCTCGACGACGTGCTCGACGACCTCCGCGGGCTGGTCGAGGTCGAGTCGCCGTCGCTCGACGTCGACGCCGTGTCGAAGTCGGCGGCGGCCGTCGCCGCGCTCGTCGAGCGGCTGCTCGGCACGCCGGCCGAGCTGGTCGACAGCCCGGCCGGCCCACACGTCCACTGGCGCGGGCCCGGCTCGCCTCGGGTCCTGCTCGTCGGGCACCACGACACCGTGCACCCGATCGGCGCGCTCGCCGCCCGCCCGTTCCGCGTCGCCGACGGGCGGGCGACCGGACCTGGTGTGTTCGACATGAAGGGTGGGATCGTGCTCGGCGTCCACGCCGTCGCCGCGCTCGCCGACCGATCGGGGGTCGAGTTGCTGTTCACCGCCGACGAGGAGGTCGGGTCCGGGGCGTCGCGGGGGCTGATCGAGGAGCGGGCGTCGGCGTGCGGGGCGGTGCTGGTGCTGGAACCCGCCGCCGATGGAGGTGCGGTGAAGATCGGGCGCAAGGGCACCGGCGGGTTCGACGTCGTCGTCCACGGGCGGGCGGCCCACGCCGGGCTGGAGCCGGAGAAGGGGGTCAATGCCCTCGTCGAGGCGTCGCACCAGGTGCTGGCGATCGCTGCCCTGGCTCGTCCCGAGCGCGGCACGACGGTCACCCCGACCGTGGCGTCGGCCGGGACGGCCGACAACGTGGTGCCCGCCGAGGCCCGAGTGCGCGTCGACGTCCGGGTCACCGAGCTCGCCGAGGCCGACCGGCTGGAGGCGGCGATGGCCGCGCTGGCGCCCGTCGACCCGGCGGCGCGCCTGGAGGTGCTCGGCGGGCTCAACCGCCCGCCGATGCCGGAGTCGGCGACGGTCGAGCTGTTCGCGCTCGCTCGTCAGGCGGCCGTGACGGTCGGGCTGGACGAACCGGCCGGCGTGTCCGTCGGCGGCGGCAGCGACGGCAACTTCACCGCCGCCATGGGCATCCCGACGCTCGACGGGCTCGGCGTCAGCGGCGGCGGCGCCCACGCCGACCACGAGTGGGCCGACACCACCACCATGCTCGACCGCGTCCGGCTGCTCACCGCGCTTGATCGACGCGATCCGAGTCTGATGCAGTCCGAGTACGTGCTGCCGTCCGAGTACGTGGTGATGGGCGCCGGCGCTCACGTACTCGGATGGCGCACGTACTCGACTGGTCAGGACCCGGGTCGAGCTCCATGGTGTCGCCGGCGCCCAGCGTGCCGGCGTGGCGGTACAACTCGAGCTTGGCGCGGGAGTCCTCGATGTCGAGGTTGCGCATCGTCAGCTGGCCGATGCGGTCGAGGGGGCCGAAGGCACCGTCGACCCGCTCCATCGACAGCCGCTCGGGGGCGTAGGTGAGCTCCGGGCCGGTCGTGTCGACGATCGTGTAGTCCTCACCGCGCCGCAGCCGCAACGTCACCTCGCCGGTGACCGCCGACCCCACCCAGCGCAGCAGCGGCTCGCGCAGCATCAGGCTCTGCGGATCGAACCAGCGCCCCTCGTACAGCAGGCGGCCCAGCCGACGGCCCATGGTGCGGTAGTTCTCGATCGTCCCCTCGTTGTGGATCGCCGTCACCAACCGCTCGTAGGCGACGTGCAGCAACGCCAGTCCCGGCGCCTCGTAGATGCCCCGGCTCTTGGCCTCGATGATGCGGTTCTCGATCTGGTCGCTCATCCCCAGCCCGTGGCGCCCGCCGACGGTGTTGGCCTCGACGACGAGCTCGACCTGGTCGCCGATCTCCCGCCCGTTGATCGCCACCGGCCAGCCGCGGTCGAAGCGCACGGCGACGTCCTCGGACTCGATCATCACCTCCGGGCGCCAGTGGGCAACCCCCATGATCGGCTCGACGATCTCCATCCCCGTCGACAGCTCCTCGAGCGCCTTCGCCTCGTGGGTGGCCCCCCAGATGTTGGCATCGGTCGAGTACGCCTTCTCCTTCGGGTCGCGGTAGGGCAGGCCGCGAGCGACGAGGAACTCGCTCATCTCCGCCCTCCCGCCGAACTCGTCGACGAACTGCTGGTCGAGCCACGGCTTGTAGATGCGCAGCGCCGGGTTGACGAGCAGCCCGTAGCGGTAGAAGCGCTCGATGTCGTTGCCCTTGTAGGTGCTGCCGTCGCCCCACACATCGACGCCGTCGTCGTGCATCGCCCGCACGAGCAGCGTGCCGGTGACGGCGCGCCCGAGCGGGGTCGTGTTGAAGTAGGTGCGCCCGGCGGTCGTGATGTGGAACGCCCCGCACTGCAACGCCATCAGCCCCTCCCGGACCAGCTCGGGACGGCAGTCGACGATCCGTGCGGCCTCGGCGCCGTACTGCCTGCGCCCGCCCCGGCACGCCCGACAGATCGGGCTCGTCGTACTGCCCGAGGTCGGCGGTGTAGGCGTAGGGGATCGCCCCGCGATCGCGCATCCAGGCGACCGCCGCCGACGTGTCCAGGCCGCCGGAGAAGGCGATGCCGACGCGCTCGCCGACGGGCAGCGACGTCAGGACTCGCGTCACTCGGCCTCGACCTTGCGGTACATGCCGGCGAAGCCGGCGACGGAGGCGAGCGCGCCGGCGGCGGCGATGGCCAGCTCGATGATGCCGAGCCGGCGCACCCTGTCGAGGTCGGGCAGGGCGACGAGGAGGGCGACGGCGCTGGCGAGGAGGCCGTACCAGGGGAGCCGGCGGATGTTGGCCAGCGCCGCCGTGACCATCGCCGCCGGGGCGACGAACGGGAGCAGCATCACGAAGATCGGCTTCGGTGCGCTGACCGGCCCGAGCCACCACGTCGCCAGGCCGAGCTGGCGGCTGGCGATGCCCACGCAGCTGTAGGCGACGATCACCAGCGCCCAGACCCCCAGCGTGGCGTAGCGCCAGGCGGTCGTCAGCTGCCCCGGACGGGCGACGACGGCGGGCGCGGGGGGCGCGGTCTCCGTCTCCACGCCCAGGACTGTACGTGGGGGCGCGCCGCTACCCTCCTGCGCGTGAGCGAGCGGGGCGAGCGAACCGTTGACACGGTAGCGAGCCGGACGCCGAGGTGCTGTCGATCTTCTTCCCGATGTGGAACGAGGAGCTGTACGTCGAGCGGGCCGTCGACGCCGCCAAGCGGGTGTGCGACACGATGGTCGCCGACGGCGTCGTGGCCGACTACGAGCTGCTCATCGTCGACGACGCCTCGACCGACCGCACGCGCCGAGCTGGCCGACAAGCTCGCCGCCGCCGACCCGCACGTGCGGGTCATCCACCACGAGCGCAACCGCAAGCTC
The DNA here is from genome assembly GCA_963749315.1 of uncultured Acidimicrobiia bacterium. Lineage (GTDB taxonomy): Bacteria > Actinomycetota > Acidimicrobiia > Acidimicrobiales > Ilumatobacteraceae > JALZMG01. The sequence continues at coordinate 216,257 of CAVVMS010000024.1, read as the reverse complement.
GGCGGGGCGATCAAGACGGGGTTCGCCAACGCCCGCGGCGACCTCATCCTGTACTCCGACGCCGACCTGCCCTTCGACATGGAGGAGGTGCCGCGAGCGATCCGGCTGATGCGCGAGTACGAGATCGACATCGTCAGCGCCTACCGCTTCGACCGCACCGGCGAGGGCTACACCCGGTTGATCTACACGTTCTTCTACAACGGCCTGATCCGCACGATGTTCGGTGTCAAGGCGCGGGACATCAACTTCGCCTTCAAGCTCTGCCGCCGGGAGGTCTTCGAGCACATCCGGTTGCAGAGCGAGGGATCGTTCATCGATGCCGAGCTGGTCATCCGGGCCACCCGCCTCGGCTACGACATCCTCCAGTTCGGCGTCGACTACTTCCCGCGTACCCGGGGCGTCTCGACGCTCAGCCGGCCGAGCATCATCGCCACGATCCTGCGCGAGATGGTCCAGCTCAGGGGCGATCTGAAGGGCATCGAGCCGGTCGTCGGCGATCACAGGAACCTGACGAGCGGCAGCTTGGCGCGAGCTGAGCCCAAACATGGACGGCGGATAGCCTGACCGGCGACCCAGTCGACCTTGTCACGTGAACGCCGCACTCCCCCGACCCGACCGGAGCACCACCCGGCTGCTCCCCGCCGTTGCTGCCGTCGCGGTCGTCGGCACGGCGGTCGTCGCTGGTGTCGCCGGCGGCTTCGGTGGTGCCGGCCCCTCGGCGTCGCCCAGCGACGTCAGCCGTCGTCACCTCCACGACGGCACCGCCGATCGTCGAGACGGTGCCGACCACCGCTCCGATCCGCAAGACGACGTTGGCCCAGACCCTCGGCGAGGGCTCCTACGGGAACGACGTGGAGATGGTGCAGAACCGGCTCAAGGAGCTCGGGTTCGACCCCGGCCCGATCGACGGCCAGTTCGGCGGGCTCACCCGGGCGGCGGTGTGGGCCTTCGAGAAGCTCGTGCTGCAGACGCCGCGCGACCAGGCGACCGGCGAGCTGACCAACGACGCATGGCAGCGGATGCAGGATCCGATCGTCGTCGTCCCCCGCCGTCCGGACGCGCCGACGGCGAACCACACCGAGATCTACCTGCCCGAGCAGGTCGTCATCTTCTTCCAGGGCGACAAGCCGGCGCTGATCTCGCACATGTCGAGCGGCACGGGCGAGGAGTGGTGCGAGGAGGTCACGATCAGCCCCGGCGAGCGCGGCAACGAGACCGGCACCGAGCCGCTGAAGAAGGGCGAGTGCGGCATCTCCAACACGCCGGGCGGGGTGTTCGAGTACGACCGCCGGGTCGAGGGCATCCGCGAGAGTGGGCTCGGCAGCATGTGGAACCCGGTGTACTTCAACTACGGCATCGCCATCCACGGGGCGATGAACGTGCCGCTGCACCCGGCCTCGCACGGGTGCATCCGCATCCCGATGACGCTGTCGAACTACTTCCAGACGCTCGTCACCAACGGCGACAAGGTGTACGTCTTCGACGGCGTGAAGGAGCCCGAGATGTACTCCGACCGCGAGATGGCTGCCGACGTTCAACTGGCCCGACCCCGACTACACGACGACCACGACGACCACCGCGCCACCGACGACCGTGCCGCCGACGGTCGCCTCCACCCAGCCCGCCACGACGGCGCCGCCTCCGGCGACGACGTCGACGATCCCGACGCGCCGACGACCACGCTCGCCCCGGCGGGCTGACCCGGACGTGAGCGGCAGCTTGGCTGCGAGCTCACCCAGGTATGAGGTCGACGCGGCGGGCGATGACGCGCTCGAGGAGTGACTTGCGCTCGTTGGCGGCGTACAGCTCGAGGCCGATGTCGGCGCCCGGCTCCGCCTCGGCGAGGACGACCACCCGCTTGGGGTGCAGCTCGACGCGCACGGCGGTGACCCGCCCGCGGTGGCTGCGGTCGAGCCCGATCGCCACACGCAGGATCCCGGCCAGCGCCCGCACCAGCTCCTGGTCACGGGCGCCGAGCGCGGCGAACTCCGGATGCGACGGCTTGGGCTCGCTCTTGCGGTGGTAGCGGGCGATCTGGGCGACGATCTCGATCTCCAGGTCGGTCAACCCGGCCAGCTCGCTGTTGCGGACCACGTAGTAGGCGTGCAGGTGGTGCTTGCTGTGGGCGACGACGAGGCCGACGTTGGCGAGCAGCGCGCCGGCCTCCAGGTACTCCCGCGCCGCAGCGTCGAGCCCGTGCAGTGGGGCGAGGGCGTCGAACAGCTCGACCGCGAGGCGAGCGACGTGCGCCGAGTGCACCGGGTCGTCGTCGCAACGCTCGACGAGCTGACGGATGCTTCGGCGCGACACGTCGCCGAGGTGGTGCCGCGCCCCGTCGACGCGCATCCGCCCGACGGTGTCGACGAGCACACCGTCGCGCAGCGCCGCCTCGCTGTAGGTGATCCGCTCGACACCGAACATCGTCGCCAGCGTCTCCAGGATGAGCGCCCCGGCGGGGGCGATGTCGGCGCGGCCGGCCTCCAGACCGGGCACCTTGGCGCGCGCCGACGCCGTCCGGCGCCCGACCAGTTCGGCGACGACGCCCGCCAGCTCCGGCGTCGTGAACTCGTAGCAGTTGTACGTGCGCAACGGCTCGGCACCCGTCGCGGCATGGGCCATCCGGGCGACCGCCTCGGCAGTCCCTGACGACGCCACGGCGACGTCGAAGCCGAGCCGATCGACGTCGCGCTGGAAGTGGCTCAGCACGCCGCGCACGTACTGGCGGAACGGTGCGATCGCCTTCGGGTCCACGCGACCAGCGGGGAAGAAGCGATCGGTCAGCCGCACGGCGCCGATCTTGAAGCTGCGCGCGGCGAGCGTCTCTCCGCGCTCGCCGATGACGACCTCCGTCGAACCGCCTCCGATGTCGGCGAGCAACATGCGCTGCTCGAAGACGGGGACCGCTTGCAGCACGCCGAGGTGGATCAGCCGCGCCTCCTCGGCGCCGGAGATCACGTCGATCTCGATGCCCGCCTCGTCGCGTGCCCGGGCGAGGAAGGTGCCGGCGTTGCTCGCTTCGCGGACGGCGCTCGTGGCGACCGCGCGCAGGGTGGCGTCGAAGCTGTCGGCGATCCGCCGCATCCGGCGCAGGCAGGCGATGCCGCGATCGACGGCCTCCGGTGACATCTCCTTCATGTCGCCGCCACCGTGTCCGAGGCGCACGACCTCGCGCTCGCGGGTCAGCGTCTCGAAACGGCCGTCGCCGGCGGGCCTGGCCACGACGAGGTGGAAGCTGTTGGTGCCGATGTCGAGCGCCGCGAGCGCCCGCGCGTCGCCTCGCCGTCAGCCGCCGATGCGCTGGGTGCAGGCGTCGAAGCCACCGAACACACCTTCGCGGAAGGCGGCGATCTTCTCGAAACCGCTGCCGACGACGTTGTCGCCGGCCGCCTCGTCGCCGAGGACCAGCGCCGTCTGGATCGCCTCGTCGAGGTCGCCCGACTCGATGACCGTGCCTCGCGGGGTCCTGCCGGCCTCGTCGGGGATCAGGTCGGCGACCCACGCACCGGTGAGGCAGTCGCTGGCGAGGACGCGCTCCTCGCCGCTCAGCGGGCTGCCGAGGGCGGTCTGGGCAGCTTCGCTCCACGCACTGCCGAGCAGGTAGCCGACGACGAAGTCGCCGAAGCGGTCGTACAGGTCGATGGCCAAGGGTTCGTCGAAGAAGATCTGCTGCGTCGACGGGCAGTAGACGACACCCGTGCCGGCGATCGCGGCCGGGTCGTCGCACTCGACGACGCGATCGGCACCGACGGGCACGATCTCCAGCACCGGGAGCGTGGCGCCGATCGTCGAGAGCAGCTGCGGCCAGTACCCGTTGAGGTCGTTGACGATGATCGGGACGATGTCGTCGTCGCCGTAGCCGAACGGCGAGTTCCCGCCCTGCTGGAGGAGCGGTGCGTCGACGAGCGGCAGCGGCTCGTCGAGCACACCGGCACAGCGGCCGGGGCCCTCGATGAAGCCGACCTGGAACGCGCCGACACGGTCGAAGGCGGTGCCGTGACCGCCGGCGTCGAGCTGGTCGGTGCCGAGCGGGTCGCGCACGGCGATCATCGCCGACAGCCCGGTGCGCACGTCGGCGTCGGTGAACACGATGCCGGCAGCCTCGCCGCGGGCGGCGCGGGCGACCCACGCCCCGGCGAAGCAGTCGGCCTGCTGCTCGGTGGCGATGGTCGGCAGTCCGCGGTCGAGCTCGCCGGCGCGGGACTGCACGACGTGACCGAACTCGTGGGCCAGCACGACGGTGAGGATCGGCGGGCCGAGCCGTTCGGCGAGGCCGAACAGGGCGCCCTGTTCGCCGTCGTCGTAGACCATGAAGTCGCCCTGGGCGCAGTAGAACGCCGAGTAGCGGACGATCTCCTCGTACGGCGTCGGCTCGTTCGTGCCGCATCCCGGGATCGGCGTCGTGCGCTCGGGATAGGCGGCGTACACCCCGCCGCTGATCGGCTCGAACGACGAGCCGTACAGCGCCGGGTACTGCTCGGACCACCACAGCTGGATGTCGGCCACGGCGGCGCGGACGAGGTCGTCGTACGCCCGTGGCTGCTTGGCGTCGCCGAGGTCGAGGGCGTCGCCGATCGTCGCCGGCGGATCGGTCGGCGCCGGCACCGTCGCCGGCGCGGTGGTCGTCGGGGGGTCCGTCGGCGGCGCGGTCGACGGTGCAGTCGGGTCGGTCGCCGGCGGCGTGCTCGGCGGCGGCGCGATCTCGACGGCAGCACGCCGAGCCGACTCGGTGAACACGCCGGGATCGTCGGCACAGCTCGCCAGCACCATCGCCGCCACGCCCGCCACGAGCCACCGAGCCTTCACCCGGATGAAGTCTACGAGGGGCGTGTCAGCGCCGACCGTGGCCAGGCGACGGCTCTCACGCAATGCTTACTCGGAGCCGCTCACGAGACCGAGGCGGCCAGGCGGTCCTCGAGCTCGACGACCTCGCCCTGCTGGCCGTCGGCGATCGACTGGGCGAGGCTGCGCACCTCGGCGTTCTCGGCCTCGGCGGCGGCGAACTCGTGCCATGTGCAGACCGCCCTGGTGGTGGGCGACCATCAGCTCGACGAAGAGTCGGTCGGCCTCGGCGCCGCTCGACTCGGCGAGGGCGACGAGATCGTCCTCGCTGGCCATGCCGGGCATCGCGTCGTGCGTGGTGGGCATCCCCATCCACGCCATCGCCTCGTCGGTCTCGGCCGCCTCGGGTGCGCCGATGATGCGCAGCATCTGGATCATCTGTCCGATGTCGAGGTTCTGGGTGATGAGGATGCTGTCGGCGATCGTGCGCAGACCGGGGTCGGTGTCCTCGAGGTCGCCGTAGATCATCGCCATCTGCACGGCCTGCTCGTGATGGATGCGCATGTCCTGGAGGAAGCCGATGTCGACCGGCCCACCGTCGTCGGCGGACGGCGACGCCTCACCGACGAGCCAGCCGACCATCCCGGCGATCAGCAGCGCGGCGATGACGAGCGCGATGACGTTGGCCGGGTGCTGCCACCACGAGAGCACGACGACGTCGTCGTCGTCGTCGTCATCGTCGCTCGCGTCGGTCGCGATCTCGCTCTCCGCGGCGTCCACGACGAGAGTGTGCCAGGGATGTGCCGAGGGCCACGTCGAGTCGCGCTACGGTGCCGCCGAGCGCACTTGGGGAAGGGGGCAACGCAGACGTGGCACTGCTCGACGTGCAGGACGTCACCGTACGGTTCGGGGGCATCGTCGCCCTCGACGGGTTGTCGTTCGACATCGAAGAGGGTCAGATCTGTGGGCTGATCGGACCCAACGGCGCCGGCAAGACGACGATGTTCAACGTCGTCAGCCGGATCTACGAGCCGACGGCCGGTCGCGTCGTGTTCGACGGCGAGGACCTGCTCGCCGTGGCGCCGCACGGCATCGCCGAGATGGGCATCGCCCGCACGTTCCAGAACCTCGCCCTGTTCCCGACGATGACGCTGCTCGAGAACGTCATGGTCGGCGCCCACAGCCAGGGCAAGGTCGGGTTCGTCCAGTCGGTCAGCCGCATCGGCGTGGCCGCCGAGAACCGGCGGATGCGCGACGAAGCCGGCGATCTGCTCAACCAGCTCGGCCTCGGCCATCTGATGTTCCGGCCCGCCGCCGGGCTGCCGTTCGGCACGCTCAAGCGTCTCGAGATCGCCCGCGGCCTCGCCACGCGCCCGCGCTTCTTGCTGATGGACGAGCCGGCGGCCGGGCTCACCCACGGCGAGGTCGACGAGCTCGGCGACACGGTGCTGCGCATCCGCGACGAGTTCACCCTGACCGTGCTCCTCGTCGAGCACCACATGTCGATGGTGATGCGCGTGTCGGACAAGGTGGTGGCGATGGACTTCGGGCGCAAGATCGCCGAGGGGCTGCCCGCCGAGGTGCAGCAGAACCAGGCCGTGATCGAGGCGTATCTCGGGGTGGCGGAGTGATCGCATGAGCCTGCTCCAGGTCGACCAGCTGCGTGCCGGGTACGGGCAGGTGAACGTGCTCCACGACCTCGACATCACCGTCGAGGACGCCGAGATCGTCGTCGTGCTCGGCGCCAACGGTGCCGGCAAGACGACGACGATGCGGGCGATCTCCGGCACCATCCCGCGTGCCGGCACGGTCACCTTCGAGGGCACGGAGATCACCAAGGCATCGGCGGAATCGATCGTGCGCGCCGGGATCGCCCAGGTGCCCCAGGGTCGTGGAACGTTCCCCGAGCTCACCGTCGCCGACAACCTCCGCATCGGCGCCTACACCCGGCGCGACGGCGACGTCGCCGCGGACATGGAGCGCTGGTACACGACGTTCCCCCGCCTCGCCGAGCGCAGCGAGCAACGGGCGGGAAGCCTGTCGGGCGGCGAGCAGCAGATGCTGGCGATCGCCCGCGCCCTGATGAGCCGGCCCAAGCTGCTGCTCTGCGACGAGCCCAGCCTCGGGTTGGCGCCGCTGATCACCCAGGAGCTGTTCGGCATCATCGCCACGCTCAGCGAACAGGGCATCGCCGTGCTCCTCGTCGAGCAGAACGCCAACCTGGCGATGAAGATCGCCCATCGGGTGTACCTGCTCGAGACCGGCCGCATCGTCGCCAGCGGCGACGCCGAGACGATCGCCGCCGACGACAGCATCCGCAAGGCCTACCTGGGGTACTGATGGACCAGTTCTTCGACGCCCTGTTCCTCGGCCTGTCGTCCGGGTCGGTCTACGCCCTGGTCGCCCTCAGCCTTGTCGTCGTCTACCGCGGCACCGGCCACCTCAACTTCGCCCAGGGCGAGATGGCCACGCTCTGCGCCTACATCACGTGGATGGCCAACGACGCCGGCGTGCCGCTTGCCCTCGCCACGCTCATCGGCATGGCCTTCGGCTTCGTCCTCGGAGCCACCGTGGAGGTGACGCTCATCCGGCCGCTCAACGCGAAGTCGCCGCTCGCCGTGTTCGTCGCCACGATCGCCCTGTTCCTCGGCATCAACGCGTTCACGACAGGGATCTGGGGCGCGCCGCCCGACGAAGCCCTCGACAGCCTTGTTCCCCAACGACCCTGACTCCTTCTATCGGCTGTTCGGCACGGTGTGGCGGCACCAGAACATCGGCATCTTCGTCACCACGCTCGTCGTCACCGGGCTGCTGTTCCTGCTGTTCCAGAAGACCCGCTTCGGGCTGGCGATGCGCGGCGTGGCCAGCAATGGCGAATCGGCACGGCTCGTCGGCATCCCGACCGGGCGCATCCTCGCCGGCTCGTGGGCCATCGCCGGCGCCCTCGGTGCGCTCGCCGGCGTGATGGTCGCCGGGCTCCAGGGCCAGGTCACGCCGACGCTGATGTTCTCGATCTTCGTCTACGCCTCGGCGGCCGCCACGCTCGGCGGCCTCGACAGCCCGGGCGGGGCGGTGATCGCCGGCCTGATGATCGGGATCATCGAGAACATGGCCGCCGAGTACTCCGAGGAGTGGGTCGGTCAGGACATGAAGCTGACGATGGCCCTGCTCCTCATCTTCGTGGTCCTCCTGTTCAAGCCATCTGGCCTCTTCGGCACGGCGAAGGTGGAGCGGGTGTGATCAAGATCAACGAAGGCTCGATCGGCCACTGGGTCATCCGCCTCCTCTGGGTCGCCGGCGTCGTGGCGTTCGTGCTGTACATCCCGACGAAGACCGAGACCGGCACCGTCGGCGACATGACGCTGGCCATCCAGCTCGCCATCGCCGTGATGTCGCTGAACCTCGTGCTCGGCTACGCGGGGATCATCTCCATCGGCCACTCGGCGTTCTTCGGCCTCGGCATGTACACGACCGGCATCCTCGTCGTGCGCTACGGCTGGCCGCAGGGTTGGACGCTGTTCGTCGCCGCGGCGATCACGTTCGTCGTCGGCGCCCTGGTGTCGCTGCCGGCGCTGCGGCTGAAGGGGATCTACCTCGCCCTGGTCACGCTGGCGCTGGCGGTGCTGTTCCCCGTGCTCGTCAAGTGGAACAAGCTGGAGTGGCTCACCGAGGGCCCTGCCGGCATCGACGGCGTTTCCTACGACGACATCCCGGACTGGCCGCTGCTGCCCGAGCTGCGCGGCCGCGAAGGTCGGGCGGTCTTCGTCTACTGGCTCGGCATCGTGCTTCTCGTCATCTCCTACTTGGTGTGCCGGGGGATCGTCAAGAGCCGCATGGGCCGGTCGCTGATCGCCATCCGCGACAACGAGACCGCATCGGCGGTCATGGGCGTGCACCGGGCCAAGACGAAGACCCTTGTGTTCGGCATCTCGGCGGCGATGTGCTCGCTCGGCGGGTCGTTGGCGGCGATCCAGGGCAACCTGGCCAGTGCCGACATCCGCTTCGTGACCCTGGTCGGGAGCATCACGTTCCTGTTGATCATGGTGCTCGGCGGCGCGGCCACGCTGTGGGGCCCGTTCGTCGGTGCGCTGACGTATGTGTGGATCGACGCCCGTACCCGCGAGGCCGGCACCTCCGACGAGGGGATCATCAACAAGATCTTCACCGACTGGTTGAACTTCGAGACATCACCCGCCACGTTCATCCTGGCGGTCATCATCATCGTCGTCATCTTCGTCGCCCCGTTCGGCCTCGTCGGTCTGCTCAAGCGAATCGCCCGCTACTTCGTCGTGATCGTGCCCAAGCCGGCCGGCACGCAGGCGGCGATCCCGGTCCTCGCCAGCGAGGCAGCCGAGGAGGTCGAGGAGGCCCCGGCGTCCTGACGGCGGTTGCCGGCGCGACTACGGTCCTGGTCTGCGCGACGTGAACGGTGGCGCCGACCACCACCCAACCTCCAGGGGGAAGCACCATGATCCGACGTAGGTCCCAGATCGCCGCAGTCCTCGCCGCGGCGTCGCTGATCGCCGCGGCCTGCGGCGACGACGACGATGACGACGACGCCGCCAGCACCGAGGCACCGGCAGCGACCGACGCCGCAGTCAGCACCGAGGCGCCGACCGACACCACCGCGTCAGCGGGCACCGAGGCTCCCGGGACGACCGGGGAGACGGGCACCACAGCGCCGAGCGACACCACCGAGACGACCGAGGGTGACGACGAGGGCGGCGGCGAGGGCTGGACCGTGTCCACCGACGACTGTGTCGACCCCGACGCGGCGAACGAGCCGATCGAGGGGACGTTGTCGATCGCTGCGGCCGATGCCGCTGTCCGGTGGCCCTGCCGCTGCCGCGTTCGCACCCGTCGCCGCCGGGCTGCAGGCGTACATCGACTATGCCAACGAGAACGAGATGCTCCCCGGCGTCACGCTCGAGCTGTCGATCGGCGACGACCAGTACGACCCGGCGCTGACGCCAGGCGTCGTCAACGGCGCCCTCGACTCAGGCGCGCACATCTTCAGCGGCATCATCGGTTCGCCGAACAACGCGCGCCGTGCGCGACAGCCTGAACGAGGAGTGCGTCCCGCAGCTCGAGGCGCTCACCGGCTCGCCGGCGTGGGGCGAGGCGGCCGACTACCCGTGGACCACCGGTGCGCTGCTTGCCGTACAACGTGGAGACGCAGATGTACGTCGCCGACATCGTCAGGGAGTTCCCCGACGGCGCCACGGCCGCGCTCTTCTACACGAACAACGACTTCGGCCAGGTGTACAGCGACGCCTTCGAGGAGCTCGCCGGCGACAACAACATCGAGATCGTCGACACCCAGACGATCGAGGCGCCGGAGACAGCGCCGCCGTCGGCCCAGATCGCCAGCATCGCCGGCAACGCGCCCGACGTGATCATGGCTGCACCGCTCGGTGCCCAGTGCGCCACGTTTGCCACCGAGCTGGTCAACGCCAAGGCCGCCAACCCCGGCTGGGAGCCGCGGGTGTACATCACCAACACCTGCGCCAGCCCGCTGATCCTCGGCATCGCCGGCGCCGCTGCCGATGGGCTGATCACGTCCTCCAACCAGGGTCTGAAGGACATCGGCAACGCCGAGATCGCCCAGGCCGACCCGGAGATCGTGCAGTACATCGACTACATGACGGCGCGGGGCGAGGCCGACACGATCCCGACCAGCGCCGCGGGGTGGACGACTGGCGAGGTGACCGTGGCGATCCTGGCCCAGGCCGCCGAGTCGCCGGACGGTCTGACGAGGGCGTCGATCATCAACGCTGCCCGCAACTTCGAGTACACCCCATCGATGGGTCGCGACGGGATCGTCTACAGGATGAACGGCGAGGAGGACGCCTTCCTCGTCGAGTCGACGCAGATCGTCCAGTACGACGCTGCGGCGAGGATCTTCAACGACGTCGGCGAGCTGATCACCGAGTTCGAGTCGAGCTGAGCCGACTCGGCGTGTCGCCCGGCCCGTCCGCGGGCCGGGCGGCTCGGTAGCGTCGGCTCGATGGACGAGCGTCGACCTCGCGGCCGGCCGCGTGACCAGGACTCCGCGGAGACCCGGTCGCGCATCCTCCGCGCGGCGATGCAGATGTTCGCCCGCGACGGCTACGAGGCGACCACCAACCGGGCGATCGCCAGCTCCAGCGGGCTGACCAGCGCCGCCATCTACCACTACTTCTCGTCGAAGGCCGAGCTGTACGCAGCGGTGTACGAGGAGGTCTTCGACCGCGTCTACACCGAGTTCGAGAAGGCGCTGGTCGGCCAGCCGACGTTGGTCGCCCAGTACGCCGCGGTGCTCGACGCGACGGCGCGGCTGAACCGCGAGGACCCGACGGTGCCGGCATTCGTCACCGGCGTCGCCGGCGACGTCCAGCGCCACCCCGAGCTCACCCAGCTGCTGCGCCCGCTGCAGCGGCGCACCACGGTCTTCTTCCGGCGGCTGGTCGCTGCCGCCGCCGATCGTGGCGAGCTGGCCGACGACGTCGACGTGAGAGCCGTCGAGGACCTGCTCAACGCCGTCGTGATCGGTCTGGCCAGGTTGTCGGCGCTCACCGGCGACGCCCGCCGCCACGCCGCCGCCGTGGACGCCTTGCAGCGCCTCTTCGCCGGCACCCTCCTGCGGCGGTAGCTACCCCGTCGTGGTCGTCGTGGTGGCAGCCGTGGTCGTCGTCGCCCCGGCGACCGGGTCGAAGCTGACGATCTGCAGCGACCGTTCGCCGTCGATGCTGACGCCGAACGTGTAGGTCTGGCCGTCGGACCCCATGGCGACGCAGCTGTAGGTCGTCCCGACGTCGGTCGACGCCGGCTCGTCGCACTGGGCATCGGTGAACGTCAGTCCACCGACCTGGGGGTTGTCGGCGAGTTCACCCTCGATGTAGTCCTCCGCCTCGTCGGCGAAGTCGCCGGGACCGGCGTTGCCACCGCAGGCGCCGACCGCGATGGCCGCTGCGGCGATCGTGGCGAGCGTGATCGGTCGGGCGCGCATCGGGCGGAGGCTAACTGCCGGCCGTCGGGCTGAGACGGTGCTCGTCGACGCGACGGGGCGCGGCTCGACACCTGGTCGACGGCCACGGCGATCAGCGCCGCCCACACCAGGGCGAACCCGACGAGGCGCTCGAGCGGCAGCGGTTCGTCGTAGACGAGCCAGCCGAGCAGGAAGTTGATCGTCGGCACGAGGTACTGCAGCGCGCCGAGCAGGGTGAACGGCACACGTCGTGCGGCGACGGCGAAGAGCAGGAGCGGTACGGCGGTGACGACGCCGGTGAGCAGGATGAGCACCCACTCGCCGCCGGTCGCGGTCGACGGGATGCTGTCGCTCGACCCGGCCATCGCCACCACGAGCACGCCGGCGGGGATGGTGAGCAGGAACGTCTCGCCGGCGAGGCTCTCGATGGGGGACAGCGGCACCTGGCGCTTGAGCAGGCCGTACGTGCTCCAGGTGGCGGCGATGACGAGGGCGACGACGGGTGGCCGGCCGTAGGACATGGTGAGCACGACGACGGCGAGCGCGGCGAGGCCGATCGCCAGCTTCTGCAGCCGTGACGCGTGCTCGTGGAGCACCGTGACGCCGAGGATCATCGTGCCGAGCGGGGCCATGAAGTAGCCGAGGGCGGTCTCGATGATGCGGTCGTTGGTCACCGCCCACACGTAGGCCGTCCAGTTCGCCGTCAGCAGCACGGCGGCGACCGCCAGTCGGGTGACCGTGCGGCGGTTGCGCATCGCGGCCAGCAGCACGCGGCCAGCGCCGGCGCTGCGTGATGATGGCGGCGAGGACGACCGTGGCGCACAGGATCCGCCACCCGATCAGCTCGAACGGGTCGAAGTCGGCGAGCTGCTTCCAGTAGATCGTGAGGAAGCCCCAGAGCACGTAGGCGGCGATCGCCGCCCGCACTCCCTTGGAGACGTCCTCGTCCACGGCCGACGACGCTACGGGCAGAGCGTCGTACGATCAGGGCATGGACCCCCGCGAACAGTGGCGTCAGGCATACGAGGCGTCGGCGTTGCGTGACGCCCCGTTCACGACGATGTCGGGCATCCCGCGTCGAGCCGGTGTACGGGCCCGACGACGGCGAGTTCCCCGGCGTGTTCCCCTACACGCGGGGCCCGTACGCCTCGATGTACCGATCGAAGCTGTGGACGATGCGGATGTTCGCCGGGTTCGGCACGGCCGAGGACACCAACTGGCGGTTCAAGGAGATCCTCAAGGCGGGTGGCGACGGGCTGTCGACGGCGTTCGACATGCCGACGTTGCTGGGGATCGACTCCGACGACCCGATGGCGCTGGGCGAGGTCGGCCGCTGCGGCGTGGCGATCGACTCGCTGGCCGACATGGAGGACCTCTACGCCGGGATCGATCTCGGGGTCGACGACGACGTCGATGACGATCAACTCACCCGCCGCGGTGCTGCTGGCGATGTTCGTCGCCCAGGCCGAGAAGGCGGGTGTCTCGCGCGACGCGGCTGGGCGGGACGCTGCAGAACGACATCTTGAAGGAGTACCAGGCGCAGAAGGAGTTCGTCTTCCCGCCGCGGCCGTCGATGCGGCTGGTGCGCGACACGATCACGTTCACGGCCCAGGAGATGCCGCGCTGGCACTCGGTGTCGATCTCCGGCTACCACATCCGTGAGGCCGGTTCGACGGCGGCCGAGGAGTTGGCGTTCACGCTGGCCAACGGCTTCGCCTATGTCGAGCTGGCGTTGTCGGCGGGGCTGCCGGTCGACGCCTTCGCGCCGCGGCTGTCGTTCTTCTTCAACGCCCACATCGACTTCTTCGAGGAGATCGCCAAGTACCGGGCGGCGCGGCGGATCTGGGCGCGGTGGCTGCGCGAGCGCTACGGCGCCGAGTCGGAGCGGTCGATGCAGTTGCGCTTCCACACCCAGACGGCCGGCGTGTCGTTGACGGCGCAGCAGCCCGAGGTGAACATCGTGCGCACGGCGATCGAGGCGCTCGCCGGCGTGCTCGGCGGGACGCAGTCGTTGCACACCAACTCGATGGACGAGGCGATGGCGCTGCCGACGGAGAAGGCGGCGCGCATCGCCCTGCGCACGCAGCAGGTGATCGCCCACGAGACCAACGTGGCCAACGTCGCCGACCCGCTGGGCGGCTCGTGGTTCGTCGAGTCGCTGACCGATGAGATGGAGCGCCAGGCCGAGGAGCTGTTCGCCCACCTCGACGACATCGGCGGCGGGTCGATGCTGGAGGGCTGCATCCGGGGGATCGAGGACAACTGGTTCCAGGGGCGCATCGCCGACTCGGCGTACGAGTTGGAGCGGGCGTTCAACGACGGGCGGCGGGCGATCGTCGGGGTCAGCGGGTTCACCGACGGCAACGACGACGAGCCGATCGAGATCCTGCAGATCACCAACGAGGACGAGGCGAGGCAGCGCAAGCGCCTCGACCGCGTGCGCGCCGAGCGCGACGGCGGCGCCGTCGACGTCGCCCTCGCCGAGTTGCGCACCGCAGCCGCCGACCCCGAGCGCAACCTGATGCCCGTGCTCATCGACGCCGTCAACCAGTACGCCACCCTCGGCGAGATCATGCACGCCCTCGGCGACGTCTTCGGCCACCACACCGAAGTCCCCACCATCTGACCTCCCCATCCAGTCGAGTACGTGGTGCTCGATGAGTACGTCCGTGACGGCTAGCCCATCACGACGCACTCGGACTGGACGGCGCGGAGTCGATAGTGCGTCGACGAGCTCGTCGGCGAGTGCCTCGACGTCGGCCATGTCGAGCTCGGTGACCACCTCGATCTGCCATGCGACCCGTGCATGTCGCGACGTCGCCGGGCGTCGCGGGCGTGTCCATCGAACGTGCGGTGCTCAGGATGGATGTCGAGCTCGACGCCCCACCTGATCGCCGGGACGGCGAGGTCGATGCGAGCGGTGCGCCCACTCGATGGGCCGGACCACCTTTGTCTGGTGCTCGATCGGCATCTCGGCGTCGACGGAGCGCATCGGCGAGGACGACCTCCGGGATGCGACTCGTTCGGCGCAGACGCCGAGCGACGACAGCGTCCGGCGAAACACGCCTGACCCGGGCCGCGTCGGATGTCCGAGCCGCCGATCGATGGCCACGAGCTCGTCGCGCGGTCACTCGCTGCTCGTGCAGCAGCTGCTGGACGACCGACACGTGATCGAGTTGGGGGAGGTCGGCGGCGAGGTCGAAGGCGAGCCGTGGCCACGAAGCGACGACGATGCCGTCGCCGTCGGACGTGGCGATCGATCGCCCAGATGACGGTGGTCTGCCGGAAGCGGATGCCTGTGTCCTGCGTGACGTGCACGCCGTGGTGGATCGAGAAGTGCAGTGCCGAGGCGCGCGGCATCCGGCGCAGCCCGGCGAGCATGCCGGCGGTCGGCCCGGTGACGAAGCCGCCACGGATGAGCGGCGCGACAGCACCGCGCAGCGCTGTTCGAGGGTGACCGGAGCGGTCGCGATCACGAAGACGCCCTTGGCCGACGCATCGCAGCACGCCTGCGCCGACGAGGCGCTGGCGGGTCGCCGCGACTGACGCCGTGCGTCGCGGAGCGCTGGCGCGCGTGATCACGCCGTGGTGGTCGGCGAGCCAGCGGGCGGACAGGGTGGGAAGATCGGCCATCTGGCCCTCCTCGGGACGGATCGGAAGGAGGGGGATGCCGGTGCCAGCGCGACCCTACTCGAGGGGTGCGCGCATCAGTCGAGTGCGTGGTGCGGGCTACGCCGGCACCACGCACTCGACTGGCAGCACGTACTCGACTGGGCGGGTCAGGTGGGGCGGCGGTAGCGGGATTCGGCGAGGCAGAAGATGCCGTAGAGGAACAGGCCGATCGCGGTGCCCCACAGGAGCACGCGGCCCCAGTCCTTCTCGGCCAGCTCCTGCAGCGACCCGGACAGGCCCTTGCTCTGGCTGGGGTCGTACTGCACGGCCGTGACGACGAAGAACAGGCCGGAGATGAACAGCACGAGCGACTTGGCGGCGTAGCCGATGCGCCCGAACAGCTCGAGCCCCTTGGAGACCTCCTGCCCCGGCGGGGTGATGCGCTCCATGAACGTCGCCTCGATCACCTGGTGCCACGTCTCGTACACGGCGATGCCGATCATCACGACGCCGAGCAGGCCGACGAGCCACCGCCCGGCCGGCCACTCGAACAGCGTCGACGACACCTGTTGGGTCTGCTGGTCGCCGCCGCCACCCGTCTGCGTTGTGCCGCCGCCGTTCCAGTTGTCGATCGTGATCTTCGCCGAGGTCACGACGAGTGCCCCGTAGAGCACGGCCTTGACGGCGTACTCGACGCGGTGCTTGCCGTCGTCGCCCTCGACGGGATCACCGACGAACGCCTGGATGGCCCGCCACACGCACATCGCCGCCAGGCCGAGCGTCAGCAGCACGAGCAGGAACTTGCCGAACGGCTTGTCGGCCAGCGTGGCGATCGCCCCCTGCTGGCTGACCTGGTCGCTCGACGTGTCACCACGGGCGAACTGGATCGCCAGGACGCCCAGGATCAGGTACAGGACCCCCTTGGCCAGCAGCCCCGCCCGCCCGAGCGGATCGCGCCAGGCGCGTGCCACCTGCTGGGGACTCGACGTCAAACCGGTCGTGGTCATGGCAGCCGGTGTACCCACGAGGGAGGACGGCGAACCATCATGGGCGGATGCCCGGCCGCACGATTCGCATCGACGAGGACGCATCCGGTCGCGCCGCCCGCTCCATCGCCCGGCGCCTCGCCAGCGCGCTCCGAGCCCGTGGCAGCGCGACGCTCGCCGTCTCCGGCGGCTCGACCGCCCCGCTGATGCTCGCCGCGCTCGCCACGGCCGACCTGCCGTGGGACCGCATCGGTGTCTGGCAGGTCGACGAGCGGGTCGCCCCAGACCGCCACCCGGACCGCAACGCCAACCACCTCGACGACTTCCCCGGTCGTCATCACCTCATGCCCGTCACCGCCGCCGACCTCAACCGGGCGTGCCGGCGCTACGCCGCCGGTCTGCCCGCCCGCTTCGACGTCGTCGACCTCGGGATGGGTGCCGACGGGCACACTGCGTCGTGGCCGCCCGGCGATCCGGTGATCGACAGCGAGCGTCCGGTCGACCTCTCCGACCAGTACCAGGGACGCGTGCGCATGACGCTCACCCCCGCCGTCGTCAACGCCGCCGCCGGTCGCGTCGTGCTGATCACCGGCGCCGACAAGGCGCCAGCCGTGGCCGCCTGGCTGGCAGGCTCCGAGAACCTGCCCATCGCTCGCGTTCGTCGGACCAACACCGTCGTCGTGCTGGACCCCGCCGCTGCCGGCCGCCTCGACGCCTAACGTCGACCCGATGGACGACATCACGGCGACGCCAGCAGTGGGCGACGCTCCTCGCCACGCCGCCACCACCACACCTCGCCGAATTGTTCGCCGCCGATCCGAGTCGAGCCCAGCGCTACCTGCTCGAGGTCGGGGACCTGCGCATCGACTACGCCAAGCAGCGCGTCGACGACGCCGTGCTCGCTGCGCTGCTCGACGTCGCCGCGGCCGCCGGCGTCACCGAACGCCGCGATGCGATGTTCGCCGGTGAGCCGATCAACGTCACCGAGCGCCGTCCCGCCCTCCACGTCGCCCTGCGCGCGCCTCGCGACGTCGACCATCGAGCTCGACGGCCACGACGTCGTCGCCGACGTCCACGAGGTGCTCGACCGTGCGGGTGCCTTCGCCGAGCAGGTCCGCGACGGGACATGGACGGGAGCGACGGGCAAGCGCATCCGCACCGTCGTCAACATCGGCATCGGCGGCTCCGATCTCGGTCCGGCGATGGCCTACCGGGCGCTCGACGCCTACCGCCTCCCGGAACTGACGGCCCGCTTCGTCTCCAACGTCGACGGTGCCGACATCGCCGCCGCGCTCGACGGGCTCGACCCTGCCGAGACGCTGTTCGTCGTCTCGTCCAAGACGTTCACGACGATCGAGACGTTGACCAATGCCCGCACCGCACGCACCTGGCTCACCGCCCAGCTCGGCGACGACGCGGTCGCCCGCCACTTCGTCGCCGTCAGCACGAACGCCGAGGAGGTCGCCGCGATTCGGCATCGACACCGCCAACATGTTCGGCTTCTGGGAGTGGGTCGGTGGGCGCTACTCCGTGGACTCGGCGATCGGCCTGTCGCTGATCATCGCCATCGGGCGCGAGCACTTCGGCGAGTTCCTTGCCGGCTTCCACACGATCGACCAGCACCTCCGCAGCGCGCCGCCCGAGCGGAACGCACCGATCGTGCTCGGCATGATCGGCATCTGGAACATCGACGTGCTCGGCCTGCCGACGAAGGCGGTGCTGCCGTACGCCGAGGAGCTCGGGCGTTTCCCCGCCTACCTGCAACAGCTGGACATGGAGTCCAACGGCAAGTCGGTTCGCCTCGACGGGTCGCCGGTCACGGCGGGCACCGGTCCGATCGTGTGGGGCGAGCCGGGGACCAACGGGCAGCACGCGTTCTACCAACTGCTGCACCAGGGGACGAGGATCGTGCCCGCCGACTTCATCGGCTTCGCCAACCCGCATCACCCTCATCGCGACCACCACGACCTGCTCGTCGCCAACCTCATCGCCCAGACCGAGGCGTTGGCGTTCGGACGCCAGCGGCCGGAGGAGCCGTGGCGGTCGTTCGAGGGCAACCGCCCGTCGACGACCATCGTCGCCGACCAGCTGACGCCGTCCGTGCTCGGTCAGCTGATCGCCCTGTACGAGCACATCGTGTTCGTCCAGGGCGTCGTGTGGGGCATCGACAGCTTCGACCAGTGGGGCGTCGAGCTGGGCAAGGAACTGGCCAACCAGATCACGCCCGAGCTGTCGGGAGCTCGCGCTCCGGACTCACACGACAGCTCCACCAACGGGTTGATCGACTGGTATCGCGCAGCTCGCGATCCGGCGATCCACTGAGTGCCTCCACGAGTACGGTGACGCGATGGACGATGCGGCCGGTCCGCTCACGCTCGGGCGTCTCAAGGAGCTGATGGAACGACACTGCGTCCCCGACGACGCCGTGCTGCTCGGGCCGCCACTCGGCAAGGGCCTCGGGCCATCCCGACTCTTCCTGTCCGCGATCAGCATCAAGCTGGATGGTGAGAGCACCGTGACGCTCACCCAGTTCGCGTCCTGACCGTGTCGAGGAGGCGACTGGAGTCAGCATGATCGAGTCGGCATTCCCCATCATCACCACGCCGGACCTGGACCGTGCGCTCGCCTTCTACCGTGACGTGCTCGGCGGCACGGTGAGTTACGCGTTCCCGCCGGAGGGTCCGCCCTCCTACATCGGCGTCGACCTCGGCTCGTCGCACGTCGGCCTCGGGCAGGACCCGGCCCTGGAACTGGGTGGCGACCAGCGGATCGCGCTGTGGCTGTATGCCGCCGACTGCGACGCGGTTGTCGACGCCGTGCGCAAGGCCGGCGGGACCGTGGTGGAGGAGCCGGTGGACCAGCCGTGGGGTGAACGTGTCGCCCGCGTGCTCGACCCGGATGGCAACCGCATCGTGATCGGCGCCGCGTGCTAGGTCGCGTCGGATGCGTCGCTGGCGCGTAGGACGACCACTGCGAGCGGGGGCAACGTCAGCGGGAGGGAGTAGGGGAAGCCGTGCCATTCGCTCGCCTCGGCATCGACCCTGCCGAGGTTGCCCTTGCCGCTGCCGCCGTAGATCTCGGCGTCGGAGTTGAGCAGTTCCTGCCACGTCCCACTCTCGGGAACGCCGATGGGGTAGCCGTGGTGGACGGCCGGCGTGGCGTTGACCACGGCCATCACCGGCGGCGCCTCGCCCGTCGGGTCGAGGCGCAACCAGGCGAAGATGCTGTGCGTGTCGTCGTCGCCGATGATCCACTGGAACCCTGCCGGGTCCGTGTCGCCGCGCCACAGTGCCGGCTCGGTGCTGTAGACGTCGTTGAGGGCGGCGATCCACAACCGGACACCGGCATGCCGTGGTGCGTCGTGGAGGCTCCAGTCGAGCATCGCCTCGTGGTTCCACTCTCGGTACGTCGCCAGCTCGCCGCCCATGAACAGCAGCTTCTTGCCGGGCTGCATCCACATCACGCCGTACAGCAGTCGCAGGTTGGCGAAGCGCTGCCACTCGTCGCCGGGCATCTTGCCGATCATCGAGCCCTTGCCGTGGACGACCTCGTCGTGCGACAGCGGCAGCACGTAGTGCTCGGTGAACGCGTAGACGCTGCGGAACGTGATCTCGTCGTGGTGGAAGCGGCGGTGCACCGGCTCGCGGCGCACGTACTGCAGCATGTCGTGCATCCACCCCATGTCCCACTTGAACCCGAACCCGAGCCCACCGTGGGCGACGGGCCCGGTGACCATCGGCCACGCCGTCGACTCCTCGGCGACCGTGATGGCGTCGGGGACCTCCTCGGCGACGGCGTCGTTGAGCTGCTTGAGGAAGTCGATCGCCTCGAGGTTCTCGCGCCCGCCGAAGCGGTTGGGGATCCACTCGCCCTCCTTGCGCGAGTAGTCGAGGTAGAGCATCGAGGCGACGGCATCGACGCGCAGTCCGTCGGCGTGGTAGCGGTCGAGCCAGCACAGCGCGCTCGGAGATGAGGAACGAGCGAACCTCTCGTCGCCCGTAGTTGAAGATGGCCGACGTCCAGTCGGGGTGATAGCCCTGGCGCGGATCGGCGTGCTCGTAGAGGTGGGTGCCGTCGAAGTGAGCGAGGCCGTGGGCGTCGGTCGGGAAGTGCGACGGCACCCAGTCGATGATCACGCCGACGCCGCGCTGGTGCAGTCGGTCGACCATCTCCATCAGGTCCTCGGGGCGCCCGTAACGGGCGGTCGGGGCGAAGTAGCCCGTCGTCTGGTAGCCCCACGAGCCGTAGAAGGGGTGCTCCATCACGGGCAGCAGCTCGACGTGGGTGAACCCGTGCGCCAGCACGTGCTCGGCGAGCGGGTCGGCGAGCTGGACGTAGTTCGGGAAGCGGTTCCCGGGCGTCGCCAGGCGGCCCCACGACCCGAGGTGCACCTCGTAGATCGACATCGGGCCGTCGCCGCCGCGATCGGCCATCCAGGCCGCGTCGCCCCACTCGTGGTCGAGGGCGCTGATCACCGATGCCGTCGAGGGCGGCTCGTTCGTCGCCGCTCCGACCGGGTCGGCCTTCTCGGTCCGCTCGCCGTGGTGGCTGGTGACGGCGTAGCGGTAGGAGTGCCCGACGAGCGCCCCGGCGATGTGCCGCGACCAGATGCCCGAGCGCCCGATCGGTTCCATCTGCTGGCCGGACCAGTCGTCGAAGTCGCCGAGCACGTCGACGGACCGGGCGTTCGGTGCCCACACAGCGAACCACGTGCCGGTGGCGTCGGGATGGGCGCCGAGGCAGTTGTGCAGGTGGCGGTGGGTGCCCTCGTTGAAGAGGAACAGATCCATCTCTCCAACCGGATTCACGCTCATCGGGTGGTCACCTTGCGGTCGCTGAGGATGGTCAGTCGACGGCGGACGTCGGTATCGCCGAGCACCTCCGACGTCGGGCGACGCAGCCGGCGGCGCCACGTCGATGGCAGGATCTTGCCGGGCACGTTGTGCGGTGCCGTCTCACCCATGAGGTCGTCGAGGTCGGCGACGACGAGGTAGGCGTCGCTGCCGGCGAGACGCTCGAGGGCCGCGTCGAGCACGGCCGCCGCGCCGTCGTCGACGGGATGACCGACAGCGGCGGCGACGAGCCGACGGTAGTCGTAGACACCACCGGTCGCGTCGCCGTTGAAGGCAGCGGCGAACGCCGGCATGTCGTGGGTGCGGATGCCGGCGACCGAGTTGGCGGGGACCGGCGGGAGGGCGGTGCGGTGGTACAGGTTGAACTGCTCCTCGAACATGCCGACGACATCCCAGCGCACGAGCGCCTCGGTCACCTCCGAGGGGACGGTGCCGAGGTTCTCGCCGATGATCGTCGTCGACGTGCGGGCGGCCTCGGCGGCGATGACGGCGAGCAGCTCCTCACGCGGGTAGCGCACGTACACGCCGTCGGTTGCGCTGCAACCCTCGGGGATCCACCACAGTCGCTGCACGCCCATCACGTGGTCGATGCGCAGCACCGAGGCGTGCTCGCCGGCGCGCGCCACGAGGTCGCGCCAGAGGGCGTGGCCGCTGCGCCGGCCGGCACCGGGCAGTTGCGGCGGAAAGCCCCAGTTCTGGCCTTCGGCGAAGAACTCGTCAGGTGGCGCACCGACCTCCATCCCGGGGGCGAACAGTTGGCGGTGCGCCCATGTCTCGTAGCCGTCCGGGTGGCTGCCGATCGGCAGGTCGAGGGCGAGGGTGGCGCGACCGGGACCCTCGATGGCGGCGAGCTGGCGGTCGGCGAGGTACTGGGCGAGCAGGTGGCTGCGTTCGACGCGCGCCCGAGGGTGCCCGGCGTCGCTCGGGTCGCCGGTGCCGGCGCGCCAGCGGGCGAAGTCGGCGACGTCCGGGCGCCGGGCGACGAAGCGGTTGATGCCGGTCTCGATGTACGGATCCAGGTCGGACACCGCCTCGAGCAGCTGCCGTCGCCTGCGCCCGGCGAGCTCGGGCCAGTCGATGAGCGCACCGAACGTCGGCGTCGGGGCGGCCGGGAGCGAGGCGTCGTCGAGGTACACCTCGTTCCAGTGCAGGCGGCTGGCCGGGGCGTACGGGCTGGGGTCGAACGGCTCGGCGAGCATCGCCGCGTAGACCGGCAGCGTCGACAGGACGGTCAACCCGCGGCGGTGCGCGGTCGCGGCCAACGCCGCCAGATGGGCGAACGAGGGCAACGGCGACGCCCGTTCCCACAGCGCGTAGGTGGGGACGAACAGTCCGGCCCCGCCGGCGAGCTCGTCGTCCCGCGGCATGACGGGTGGGGCGACGACGAGCGTCGAGGTCTCGCCGTCGTCGAGCGCCAGCTCGTGGCAGCCGACGGGCAGGTCGGCGGGGAGGTCGATCGCCGTGCCGTCGGCGAGCACGACTGGGCGCCCTCGGGCAGTCTCTCGCGCGTCCGGTCGACCGATGATGACCGGCGGGAGGCGCCGCGTCGTGCCCGGGTCGGCGTCGTCCTCGAGCACCTCGATGACCGCGCGCAGCGTGTGCTCGGGCGTGTCGTGGTAGCCGCCGGCGACGTCCCAGTAGGACGGCTCGACACCGAGCTCGACGGCCCGTTCACGGAGCGCGTGCAGATCACTCACCTCATGCCGCCTCGGGCGCCGCGGAGCGGAGGACGATCATCGAACGGGCGACGAGGGCGAGCACGGCGCCGGCCGCGACGGGTGTCTCGGGTTCGTGGCTGAGGTCGGTGTCCAGCTCGACGACCCAGTCGCGCGCCCACCGATCGCTCGGCACCGTCCAGGCGATGTCGGTCTCGCTGGCGTTGAAGAGGACGAAGAAACTGTCGTCGACGATCCGGCCACCATATGCATCCTTGGTGGGGATGGCGTCGCCGTTGAGGAACACACCGACGGCGCGGGCGTAGCCCGCCTCCCAGTCGTCCTCGCTCATCGTCTCGCCGTCGGGACGGAACCAGGCCAGGTCGTCGATGTCGCGGATCCGCCGGCCCTGGAACCACCGGCGACGGCGGAAGACCGGGTGGCTGCGACGCAGCGCGGCGACCTGCTCGCACCAGGCCCGGAAGTCGGCGTCGACGTCGGACCAGTCGAGCCACGACAGCGCGGTGTCCTGGCAGTAGGCGTTGTTGTTGCCCCCCTGGGTGCGCCCGAGCTCGTCGCCGCCGAGGATCATCGGCACACCCTGCGACAGCAGCATCGTCGTGATCAGGTTGCGGCGCTGACGGGCGCGGAGGGCGACGACGGCCTCGTCGTCGGTCTCGCCCTCGACCCCGCAGTTCCACGAGCGGTTGTGCGATTCGCCGTCGCGGCTGTCCTCGCCGTTGGCCTCGTTGTGCTTCTCGTTGTAGGAGACGAGGTCGCGCAGCGTGAACCCGTCGTGGGCGGTGACGAAGTTGATCGACGCAGTCGGCCGCCGGGTGTCCGCCTCGTAGAGGTCGGAGCTGCCCGTGAAGCGGTAGCCGAACTCGGCCAGCGTCGCCGGCTCGCCGCGCCAGAAGTCGCGGATCGTGTCGCGATAGCGACCGTTCCACTCCGACCACAGGGGCGGGAAGTTGCCGACCTGGTAACCGCCCTCGCCGATGTCCCACGGCTCGGCGATCAGCTTCACCTGCGACACGACGGGGTCCTGCTGGACGAGGTCGAAGAACGCCGACAACCGGTCGACGGCGAGCAGCTCGCGTGCCAGCGTCGAGGCGAGGTCGAAGCGGAACCCGTCGACGTGCATCTCCGTGACCCAGTAGCGCAGGCTGTCCATGATCAGCTGCAGCACGTGCGGATGGCGCATGTTCAGGCTGTTGCCGGTGCCGGTGAAGTCGAGGTAGTAGCGCGGGTCCTCGTCGGTGACGCGGTAGTAGGCGAGGTTGTCGATGCCGCGCATCGAGAGCATCGGACCCATGTGGTTGCCCTCGGCGGTGTGGTTGTAGACGACGTCGAGGATGACCTCGATGCCCACCGCGTGCAGCGCTTTGACCATCGACTTGAACTCCTGCACCTGTCCCTGCGGCACGGCCGCGCCGTGGCCGGCGACCGTGTAGTCGTTGTGCGGGGCGAGGAAGGCGACCGAGTTGTACCCCCAGTAGTTGCGCAGGCCGCGCTGCACGAGGTGGTGGTCGTGGACGAACTGGTGCACCGGCATCAGCTCGATCGCCGTGATGCCGAGGGAGGACAGGTGGTCGATGACGGCGGGGTGGGCGATCGCCGAATACGTGCCGCGCATCTCCTCCGGCACGTGGGGGTGCCTGGCCGTGAGGCCCTTGACGTGGGCCTCGTAGATGATCGTGTCGTGCATGCCGATGCTCGGGCGGGCGGTCGTTGCCCCAGTCGAAGAACGGGTCGCTGACGACGGCGCGCGGCACGTGCGGCCCACTGTCGGTCTTGTTCGGCTTGTCCGGGTGGTCGAAGTCGTAGCCGAAGCACGCCGGATCCCAGTCGACCTCGCCGTCGATCGCCTTGGCGTACGGGTCGAGCAGCAACTTCGCCGGGTTGCACCACAGACCGTTGGACGGATCCCACGGGCCGTGCACGCGGTAGCCGTAGCGCTGGCCGGGACGGACGTCGGGGAGGTAGGCGTGCCAGCAGTGACCGTCGACCTCGGTCAGCGCGACGCGGACCTCCGTGGTGTCGCCGTCGGAACCGAGCAGGCACAGCTCGACGCCCTCGGCGGCGCTGGAGAACAGCGAGAAGTTGGTGCCCGAGCCGTCGTAGGTCGCGCCGAGGGGGTACGGCCGGCCGACCCACTGACGTGGCGGCGGCGGCTTGGCGGCGCGACGAGCCATCGGGGCATGGTAGGAGGTTGAGCATGATCCTTGCCGGAGTGCGTGTCGTGGAACTGGCAGCGTGGGTGGCGGGACCGGCGGCAGCCGGCGTGATGGCCGACTGGGGCGCCGACGTGATCAAGGTCGAGCCGCCGCGCGGCGACCCTCAGCGGACGATCTTCGGCGCCGTCGGTGCGGGCGAGCAGGCCGCGGTGCCGCCGTTCGAGCTGGACAACCGCGGCAAGCGCAGTGTCGTGCTCGATCTGCGCAGCGACGACGGGCGAGCGGCGATGGACCGCCTGCTGGGCGACGCCGACGTGTTCGTGACCAACACCAGGGTCGCTGCGCTGGAGCGGCTGGGACTCGATCCGCGCGCGGTGCGCGAGCGGTTCCCGACGCTCGTGTACGGCATCATCACCGGGTACGGGCTGGAGGGTCCCGACGCTCACCGCCCTGGCTACGACGTCGGTGCGTTCTGGGCGCGGTCGACGCTGGCGTCGTCCGTCGTGCCGCGTGGTGCGCTGCCGCCGCCGATCCGCGGCGGCTTCGGCGACCACGTCACGGGGATGACCCTCGCCGGCGGCATCTGCGGTGCCCTGTTCGACCGCGAGCGGACGGGCCGCGGGCACCTCGTGTCGACGAGCCTGCTGCGGACGGGGCTGTACTGCGCCGGCTGGGACCTCGGGGTCCTGCTGCGCTTCGGCAAGCTGGAGAGCACTCGCGCCCGCCATGAGGCGCGCACGCCGCTGGTCAACTGCTACGCCGCCGCTGACGGTGCTGGGTTCTGGCTGCTCGGCCTCGAGTCCGATCGCCACTGGCCGACGCTGGTCGCTGCGCTCGAGCGGCCCGACCTCGCTGCCGACGAGCGCTTCGCGACCGCCCGGACCCGCCTCGAGCACTGCGCGGCACTGGTCGCCGAGCTCGACGTCGCCTTCGCCTCACGGGAGATGGCCGCCTGGGCGGCGCGCTTCGACCAGCACGACGTGTGGTGGGCGCCGATCAACAACCCGCGCACCGTGCTCGCCGACGCCCAGGTCGAGGCGTCAGGAGCGTTCGTCGAGATGTCCGGTGCCGACGGCGAGACCTGGCGCGCGATCGCCAGCCCGATCGACTTCGACGACCTCGTCCAACGCCCCGGCCCCGTGCCCGAACTGGGCCAGCACAACGCCGAGGTCCTCGACCATCCGAGTACGTAGTGCCGGTCGAGTACGTGGTGCCGGCTACGCCCGCACCACGTACTCGGAACGCAGCACGTACTCGGACTGGATCAGGCGGTGTCGACGGGTTTCAGGCCGAGCTCGGCCATCGACTCGTCGCGCATCTTGAACTTCTGCACCTTGCCGGTGACGGTCATCGGGAACTCGTCGACGAGCTTGACGTAGCGGGGGATCTTGTAGTGGGCGATCTTGCCCTTGCAGAACTCGCGCAGCGACTCGGTGTCGACCTCGGCCCCTCGGCGCACACGCACCCACGCCATCAGCTCCTCGCCGTAGCGCTCGTCGGGCACGCCGATCACCTGGACGTCCTCGATGTCGGGGTGGGTGAAGAGGAACTCCTCGACCTCACGCGGGTACACGTTCTCGCCGCCGCGGATGACCATGTCCTTGATCCGGCCGACGATGTTGACGTAGCCGTCCTCGGCCATGACCGCGAGGTCGCCGCTGTGCATCCACCCCTCGTCGTCGATGGACTCCGCCGTCCGCTCGTCGTCGTTCCAGTAGCCCTGCATCACCGAGTAGCCACGCGTGCAGAACTCGCCGGTCGCGCCCCGTTCCAGCGTCTCACCGGTCGTCGAGTCGGCGACGCGGATCTCGACGTGCGGGTGCGCTCGTCCGACCGTCGCCGTGCGGTGGTGCAGCGAGTCGTCGGGCAGCGTCTGCGTCGACACCGGCGAGGTCTCGGTCATGCCGTAGCAGATCGTCACCTCGGTCATGTGCATGCGGTCGACGCACGCCTTCATCACCTCGACCGGGCACGGTGACCCGGCCATCACACCCGTGCGCAGGCTGGACAGGTCGAAGTCGTCGAACGTCGGGTGGGCAAGCTCGGCGATGAACATCGTCGGCACGCCGTACAGGGCCGTGCAGCGCTCGGCGGCGATCGTCTCCAGCACGTGTGTCGGCTCGAACGCGTCGGCCGGGATCACCATCGTCGCCCCGTGCGTCGTGCACCCGAGGTTGCCCATCACCATCCCGAAGCAGTGGTAGAAGGGCACCGGGATGCACAGCCTGTCGCCCGGCTCGAACCCCTGCAGCCGGGCGACGAAGTAGCCGTTGTTGAGGATGTTGCGGTGGGTGAGCGTGGCACCCTTGGGGAAGCCGGTCGTCCCCGACGTGTACTGGATGTTGATCGGGTCGTCGGCTCGCAGCCGTGAGCGCCGCTCGTCGAGCGCGTCGGCGGTCGCCCCACCGGTCCCGGCGACCAGCTCGTCCCAGTCGTCCTCCCAGAAGAAGATCGCCCGCTCGAGACCCGGCAGGTCGGGGGTGACCTGCTCGACCATGTCCATGTAGTCGGACGTCTTGAACGACGGGGCGGCGAACAGCATGCGGCAGCCCGAGTGGGCGAGGGCGTACGACAACTCGTGCGTCCGGTAGGCCGGGTTGACGTTGACCAACACGACGCCGATCTCGGCCGTGGCGAACTGCAGCAGCGTCCACTCGGCGTAGTTCGGGCTCCACAGCCCGACGCGGTCGCCGACCTCCAGACCGAGCCCGAGCAGTCCGCGAGCACAGCGCTCGACCCGCTCGGCGAACTCGTCGTAGCTCCAGCGGATGCCCTGGTGGCGGGACACGAGCGCCTCGCGCTGGCCGTGGGCGGCGACCGTGCGGGCGAAGTTGGCGCCGATCGTCTCGTCAAGCAGTGGGACGTCCGTTGGTCCTGCATCGATGGCGAGGGTCATCGCCCCATTCTGTCCTCCGCCAGCGGACAGGGGTTGCTCGAGCGCCGGCCGACGCGTCGCGTCAGATCGGATCGAGGATGACGACCGGGATCTCCCGCTCGGTCTTGGCCTCGTAGTCGGCGAACCCTGGGTACGTCCCGCTTCTGCTCGTCCCAGATGCGCTGGCGCTCGTCGTCGGTGGCGGTGCGGGCGCGGAAGTGGCGGGTCTCCGTCCCGATCTCGGCGCTGACGTCGGGGTTGGCGAGCAGGTTGTGGTACCAGTCCGGGTTGTCCGGGGCGCCTGCCTTGGAGGCGAACACGGCGAGCGGGCCGCCGAGGTCCCGGTACATCGTCGGGTTGACGCGCTCGACGCCGGTTCGGGCACCGATCGTGTGCAGCAGGAGCAGCGGTGCGCCCTCGAAGGGGCCGCCGACCTTGCCGTCGTTGGCCCGGAACTCGTCGATGATGTGCCGGTTCCAGTCCTTCGGATCACTCATGGCTGCTCCTCCTGTGTTGACTCGGGTTCAGGTCGCTGTCGGCAGGTCGCGGGCGTCGGCGTCGACGCGGAACGTGCGCCACGTCGTCACCGGCGACTCGGGATCGGCCGAGTTCTCGACGATGCGGTACTCGGCGCTCCACGACTCGGGCGTGACGGTGTGGCGGATGTACCCGCGATGGGCGAGCTCGGCGTCGACGACGGTCGGGAACTCGCGCAGCAGCGGCTCCAGCGACACCGGAACGTTGCCGGTCGACGAGATCGACGACGTGACGAACTCGGCGCCGAGCCCGGGGATGCTCGCCACGCCGGCGAGGTGGATGTCGCCGGTGAGCACGACGAGCCGATCGACGCCGGCCGCGGCGGCGAGCAGTCGGTCCCTGCGCCGGCGCGTAGCCGTCCCACTGGTCGTGGTTGAGGATCGCGCCGTTCGGCAGGCGCAGGTCGGTGAGCACGGTCTGCTGCCCGAGCACGGTCCACGTCGCCGACGACGCGGCGAACGCCTCCGACGTCCACCGCTCCTGCTCGTCGCCGAGCATCGTCCTGGCGGGGTCGAGCGCCTCCGGGCACGGCGGTTCCGTCGACAGGGTCACGTCGCCGCACGCCTGGTCGCTGCGGAACTGCCGGCCGTCGACGAGGATCAGGTCGACCAGGCCGCCGAGGGGCAACGAGCGCGAGATGTCGTAGTCGGTGCCGTCGACCGGCGACGGCAGGCGCACCGGCATGTGCTCCCACCATGCCCGGTAGGCGGCGGCGCGACGGGCGCCGAACGTCGGCTGGTCGGCGGGGTCCTGCGGCACGAGCCCGGCGTAGTTGTTCTCCACCTCGTGGTCGTCCCAGATCGCCGCCCACGGGCAGGCCGCCCGCGATGCGCGCAGGTGCGGGTCGGACAGGTACAGCGCGTAGCGGGCCCGATAGCCGGCGAGGTCGGTCGGCTCCGGGCCGTCGTGGGACCTGACGCGGTCGTCGCCGACCGGGAGGGCAGCGCCCTCGTAGATGAAGTCGCCGAGGAAGACGACCAGGTCCGGGGACCACTCGGCGATGTCGCGATGGGCGGCGTAGAACCCGGTCTCCCAGTGCTGGCACGACGCCGTCGCCAGCCGCAGCGTCGACGCCGGACCGGTCGGCGCGGCCCGACCCGCTGGACTGGTGAACCCGCCGGCGCGGAACCGGTACCACGACGGCCCGCCGAGCTCGGCGACGACGTGCACGCTGTGGCCGTCGGCGGCGAGCGCGCTGACCGTGCCGGACGCGGTGACCGTGTCGAACGCCTTCGTCGGCGGCGACCTCCCACGCCACCTCGACCTCGTCGTCGAGATCGCCGACGAGTCGTGTCCACAGCACCGCCGACTGCTCGTCGGGATCGCCGGCGCAGACGCCGAGGACGAACGGGTCGGCGGCCAGCGGCGTGATCGTCGTGGATCGTCGTCGTGGTCGTCGTCGACGACGTCGTCGGTGCGACGTCGTGCTCGTCGGCTCGGTCGCCGGCGGATGTCGACGACGACGGCTGGACCGTCGGGCCGTGTCCGACGAGCAGGCCCCGGCGACGACGTCGCCCCCAAGGCCAGGAACGTCCGGCGGGAGAGCCGTTCAGTCACGGGCGGGATCGCCGGCGGGGAGCACGTCGCACGCCCACGGCGCCCGCTTCCAGTCCGGCACCGGGGCGGAGCCGTCGGCAGCGGGCACGAACGACCGACTGCTCGTGTGACGTCCATGCGGTGGATGTAGCGCGGGCAGTTCGGGAACACCTCGTCGACGGCGACGCGCACGACGAACTGGGCGCCCGGGTACGTGGCCACGAGGTCGGCCTCGTCGGTGACCGTCGCCTGGCCCGACACGCGCACCCGTGCCGGGTCCTCGAAGTCGATGAACAGCATCCCCACGGCGGGGTTCTCGATCAGGTTGCCCATCGACAGGTACATGCCGTTGCCGTCGTAGTTCGGGAAGCACAGCTCCATCGGCGCGAGCACGCGCACGAAGCCGGGAGCGCCGCCCTTGTACGAGCACTGCGGCCGGCCCTCGCCGTCGGCGGTGGCGAGGAAGAACATCGACCGCGACTCGATGAACGGACGCACGTGGTCGAGCGTCCACGACGCCCGGAACTTGTCGTGCAAGCGATCGGCCAGCCGCCTCGTGTCGAAGCGGTCCTGCAACGCCCGCGCCGCCTCGGTGTAGGTGTCTCCCATGACGTCCATCTTCGCCTCCCGGGCGCGCCCGTTACCATCCGCAGGCGCATGGGTGAGATCGAACGTGTCGGGGTCGTCGGCAGCGGGCTGATGGGTGCGGGGATCGCCGAGGTGTGCGCTCGCGCCGGACTCGACGTCGTCGTCCGCGAGGTCGACGCCGGCGCCGCCGAGGCCGGCCAGCAGCGGGTGACGGCGTCGCTCGACCGCGGTGTCCGCTCGGGCAAGCTGACCGAGGAGGCTCGCGACGCGGCGCTCGACCGCCTGCGCTTCACCACCGACCTCGGCGAGCTGGCCGACCGCCAGCTCGTCGTCGAGGCGGTGGTCGAGGCCGAGCAGACCAAGGTCGACGTGTTCCGGGCGCTCGACGACGTCGTCGTCGACCCCGACGCGATCCTCGCCAGCAACACCAGCTCGATCCCGATCATGAAGCTGGGCATCGCCACCAAGCGCCCCGAGCAGGTCATCGGCATCCACTTCTTCAACCCCGTGCCGGTGCTGCGCCTCGTGGAGCTGGTGACGAGCCTGATGACGTCGCAGCAGACGGTCGACACCGCCAGCGGCTTCGCCACCGACGTGCTCGGCAAGAAGGTGATCCGCAGCCAGGACCGCGCCGGGTTCGTCGTCAACGCCCTGCTCGATCCCGTACCTGCTCTCGGCGATCCGGATGATGGAGTCGGGCTTCGCCACGGCCGACGACATCGACACCGGGATGGTCGAGGGCTGCAACCACCCGATGGGCCCGCTGCACCTCACCGACCTGATCGGCCTCGACACCACGCTGGCCGTCGCCCAGAGCCTCTACGAGGAGTTCAAGGAGCCGCTGTACGCGCCCGCCGCCGATGCTGTCGAGGATGGTCGAGGCCGGCCTGCTCGGGCGCAAGAGCGGCCGCGGCTTCTACGACTACGCGAGGGCTGTGAGGACGGCGATGGAACAGGGGCGCGTGCTCGTCGCCAAGGTCGGTCTCGACGGCCACGACCGCGGCGTGAAGGTCGTCGCCCGGATCCTGCGTGACGCCGGGTTCGAGGTCATCTACACCGGCCTGTTCCAGACCCCTGACACGGTCGCCGCGGCGGCGGTCGACGAGGACGTCGACGCCATCGGCCTGTCGATGCTGTCGGGCGCGCACATGACGCTCGCCCCGTTGGTCGTCGAGAAGGTGCGCGAGCGGGGCGCCGACATCCCCGTCGTCGTCGGGGGCATCGTGCCCGACGCCGACGTCGCCAAGCTGCTCGAAGCCGGGCGTCGCCGGCGTGCTGACGCCAGGGGCGACCGGCGACCAGGTGGTCGCGGTGATCCGCGACGTCATCGCCGCCCGCGCCTGACCGTGGCCTCCGCCGACCGCGTCGAGCGCCTGACCAACCTCCTCGCGCTGCTCCTCGAGACGCCGCGACCGCTGACGCTCGTCGAGATCGCCGGCGAGCTGGAGGGCCAGTACCCCGACAAGGAGTCGACGCGGCGCGCCGCGTTCGAGCGGGACAAGTCGGCGCTGCGCGAGATCGGCGTGCCGATCGAGTCGGTCGTCCTCGGCGGTGACCAGGCCGGCATGAGCGCCTACTGGATCGACCGCCACCGCTACGAGCTCGGCGACCTCGACCTCGACCCCGACGAGATGCGGGCGCTGCAGGTCGCCGTCGCCGCGGTCCGCCCGGCGCAGGGGCGCGAGGCGCTGTGGAAGCTCGGCCTCGACACCGACGAGGGCGACGTCGCGGTGACCGCGATGGTCCCCGAGCTGGCCGGGCTGCCGGTGCTCCGCGAGGCGTCGGCAGCGCGGTCGACCGTCGAGTTCGAGTACCGCGGCAAGCTCCGCCGCCTCGACCCGTACGGCCTGCTGCTGCGCGGTGGGTTCTGGTACGTCGTCGGCCACGACCACGCCCACGACGAGCTGCGGACGTACCGCGTCGATCGCGATCGCCGGTGACGTGCGAGCGGGTGAGGCCGGAGCGTTCGAGCGGCCGGCGGGGTTCGACCTGCGGGCCGCGTTCCCGGTCGACCCGAAGCTGCTCGGGGCCGACGCCGGCGAGGATGCCGTGGCCGCCGTGCGCGTCGGCGGCGAGCGCGCCGCGGCGGTCGAGCGCGAGCTCGGTGCCGGAGCGGGTGACGGCGCGCCTCGGCGACGGGTCGATCGAGGTCGCGGTGCCGTGCGCCAACGTCCCCGCCTTCCGGTCGTGGGTGCTCGGCCTGCTC
Organism: uncultured Acidimicrobiia bacterium; assembly: GCA_963749315.1. GTDB lineage: Bacteria > Actinomycetota > Acidimicrobiia > Acidimicrobiales > Ilumatobacteraceae > JALZMG01. The sequence goes on along the minus strand of CAVVMS010000024.1, from coordinate 183,486 downwards.
GACCACGCCGAGGTGGTCGGTCCTCCAGACGTCCGCCGCGCCGTCGTCGAGTGGCTGTCGCAGCTGGCGGGTTCGGCGTGACGGGCACCGCCAAGCGGCGCACGGCCGAGCAGCGCCTCGGGCGCCTGCTCGTGATGCTGCCGTGGCTGATGGAGCGGGGCGAGGCGCCGCTCGCCGAGGTCGCCGACCGCTTCGGGCTGACGCCCGCCGAGGTCGCCGCCGACCTCGAGCTGGCCGCGATGTGCGGGCTGCCGCCGTTCGTCGACGAGATGATCGACGTCTTCATCGACGACGACACCGTCTACGTCGGCGTGCCGCGGCTGTTCACCAGGCCGCTGCGGCTGACCGCCCCGGAGGGCTTCGCCCTCGTCGCCGCCGGCCGGGCGGCGATGCAGCTGCCGGGTGCCGATCCGACGGGCCCGCTCGGGCGCGGCCTGGACAAGCTGGCCGCCGCGCTCGGCGGCGACGAGGTCGTCGTCGACCTGCCGATCCCGCCAGCGGTGGAGCAGCGGATCGCGGTGATCGCCGACGCCGTGCGCGACGGCGAGGTGCTGCGGGTGCGAGTACTGGACACCGTCGCGCGACGAGGTCACCGAGCGCACGATCACGCCGCGCCGGGTGTTCAACGACCGCGGGGAGTGGTACGTCGTGGCCGACGACGGGCGCTCCGGCCAGCGGCGGACGTTCCGCATCGATCGCATCGAGTCGCGTCGTCGGCACGGGCGAGCGCGGCGAGCCGATCGAGCCGGGCGACGTCGCCGGCACGCCGGAGTGGTTCGCCGACGGCGGCCTGCCTCAGGTCACGCTGCGCCTGGCGCCGGCCGCGACGTGGGTCGTCGAGCGCTACCCCGTCGACGAGGTCGTCCAGGAGGGCGACGGCCGTCGTCGCTCGCTTTCCGGTCGCCAGCGAGCGCTGGCTGGAGCGCCTGCTGCTGCGCCTCGGCACCGAGGCCGAGGTGCTCGACCCGCCGGCGTGGCGGACGCTTGGCCGCCGACGTGGCCCGCCGCGTGCTGCGCGTCTACGACGTAGAGCGGGTCGAGGTCGGTCTCGTCGACCACGCCGTGGGCGGCGAGCAGGTGGGGGAGGACGGCCGCCGTGGCGCTGGCGTCGGCGAGTGCGTCGTGGGGCCGGTCGAGGGCGATGTCGTAGCGGGCGCACAGGTCGGCGAGCCCGTGGAAGAGCTGGCGGTCGGGATCGAGGCGGCGGGAGAGCTGCAGCGTGCACAGCCGGCGATCGAGCGCGAGCGGCACGCCGGCGCGGCGGGCGGCGCGCTCGATGAACGCGGCGTCGAACTCGGCGTTGTGGGCCGTGAACACGGCGCCGTCGAGACGGCGGCGCAGCTCTTCCAGCGCGTCGGCCGTCCGCGGCGCGCCGCGCAGCGCGCCGGCGGGTGAGACCGTGCACGTTGCGTGGACCGACCCGGCTCCACGGCCACGGCAGCCGCACCAGGGTCTCCCAGCGCTCACCGACGGTGCCGTCCGGCTCGATCGTCACGAGGCCGATCTGCAGGATGCGATGACGGCGCGTCGACAACCCCGACGTCTCCACGTCGACCACCGCGAACCTCGGCAACCCCACGACGCCCAACGCTACGCAGAGGGTGTCGCGACGAGACCTGGCCCAATCCATCCGAGTGTTGGACGCCGTCGGAGTGCCCGGTGTGCGGACGCCGGTCGCTCAACACTCGGACGGCCGCCAACACTCGGATGGTCAGAGCAGTTCGGCCGCCAGGCTGGCGACGTCGCTGCGTTCGCAGGCGGTGAGGGTGATGTGGCCGAAGCACGTCTGTCCGCTGAACGCCTGGGTGAGCACGGCGAGGGCGTTGTTCGACTCGCCGAGGTACGGGGCGTCGATCTGGCTGGTGTCGCCGGTGAACACCACCTTGGTGCCCTGGCCGACGCGGGTGAGGATCGTCCGCAGCGTCGTCGGCTCGAGGTTCTGGGCCTCGTCGATGATCACCATCTGGCGCTGCAGCGACCGGCCGCGCAGGAACGTCACCGACTCCAGCGACAGCTGCCCGCGTGCCGTCAGCTCGTCGATCAGGTGGCGGGCGTCGGCGTTCGACCCGTGGTCGGCGAGGGCGACGATGGCGTCGTGGATGGCGGCCATCCACGGGTCCAGCTTCTCGTCGAGCCCGCCCGGCAGGAAGCCGACGTCGGCGCGCCCGACCGGCACGAGCGGTCGGTAGATGGCGAGTCGCTCGTAGCGGCTGTGCTCGACCACCTGCTCCAGCCCGGCGGCGACGGCGAGCAGGGTCTTGCCGGTGCCCGCCCGGCCGTCGAGGGCGACCACCTCGATCGCCGGGTCGAGCAGCAGCTCGAGGGCGAAGCGCTGCTCCTTGGACCGCGAGCGCAGGCCCCAGGCCTCGGGCGCACTGTGGGCGAGCAGCCGGAGCTCGCCGCCGATGCGTCGCGTGAGCGCCGACTGCGACCCGGCGCGCAGCACGGCGAACTCGTTCTCGCCGACCGCCGCCTGCTCGTCGGCCGCCTCGGCGTCGAGCGCGCCCGCCGCGTAGAGGCAGTCGATGATCTCGTGGGTGGTCTCGATCGTCGACCACCCGGCCGGCTGGGTCGAGACGGGCCGCCGGGTCGGCAGGTGCTCGGCCGCGGCCAGGCCGAGGTGGGCGGCCTTGATCCGCAGCGCGGCGTCGTTCGACAGCATCGTCGTCGGACCGCGTCCGGCCTGCCCGAGCGCGGCACCGATGATCCGGTTGTCCGAGCTGGTCGGGTCGAGCCCGTGCTCGACGAGGAGGTGCTTGCGGATGCCGTTGAGCTCGATCTGCAGGCTGCCCCGCACCGAGGGGCACGGGTTCGGCGAGCGAGCCACCGTGGCGGACGCGGAGCTCCTCGATCGACCGCAGCGCCGCGCGGGCTGCCCGGCCGACGTCGTCGGGGCGCGTCTTCAGGCCGTCGAGCTCCTCGACGACGATCAGTGGGATCACGACGTCGACGCCGTCGAACGAGGTGATGCACGACGGGTCGGCGATGAGGACGGACGTGTCGAGCACGACCCTCGTTCGCACCGCCCGCCGCTCGTCCTCGATCGCCGCCGTCGCTGCCGCGGCCACCGGGAGCAGATCGGTCACCGACTCTCCTTGGGGTTCCGGGATGCTGCGGGCGAGGTAGCCAACGGCGTCCTGTTGTATCGCAGGCGGACGACGTCGGATGGTGGATGCGGGGTCCGCGACGTACCGTGCGGTCGCCGTGGCCGGCGTTGCGTGTTCTGCGCCATCGTCGCCGGGGACGCCGAGGCCGAGGTCGTCCACCGCGACGACGTCGCCGTCGCCTTCCTCGATCGCACCCCGCTGTTCCCCGGGCACCTGCTCGTCGTGCCGACGGCGCACGTCGTGACGCTGCCGGAGCTCGACGACGTCGGGCCGTTCTTCGAGCGGGTCCAGCGGATGGCCGCCGCGGTGCCGGTCGCCCTCGGCGCCCAGGGCACGTTCGTCGCCAACAACAACGTCGTCAGCCAGAGCGTCGCCCACCTCCACGTGCACGTCGTGCCGCGCACCAAGGGCGACGGGCTGCGCGGGTTCTTCTGGCCGCGGTCGCGGTACGCGGCGGGCGAGGCGGAGCGGGTGGCGGATCGCCTTCGCGCAACGCTTGCAACCATGCCCTGACCATCTGTTGCAGATGCAACTTGATCGATGCTTGCGCGATGCGCGTGCGACCGGTTCGATTTGCGCAGCCCTCATGAGGGCAAGGGGATCGTTCGACAGAACCCCGACGACATATCACCGGGCTCGGCTCGGTACGACCACCTGGAAGAGGATCAATGGCAACCAAGGCAGAGCTCATCGACGCAGTGGCGAACACGGCCGGTGTGTCGAAGGCTGACGCCGAGCGAACGCTCGGTGCGTTCTTCGATCACGTCATCGCAGCGGCCAAGCAGGGCGACAAGGTCACGTGGCCCGGCTTCGGCTCGTTCAGCACGACCAAGCGGGCAGCCCGCGAGGGCCGCAACCCGCAGACGGGTGAGCCGATGAAGATCGCTGCCTCGACGGCGATGAAGTTCACGCCGAGCTCGACCCTCAAGGCGACGCTCAACCCGGGAAGGAACTGAGAATGGTACTGAAGAAGGCTCCGGCGAAGAAGGCCCCGGCCAAGAAGGCCCCGGCCAAGAAGGCCGCGGCGAAGAAGGCCCCGGCCAAGAAGGCGGCGGCGAAGAAGGCTCCGGCGCGCAAGACGGCGGCCAAGAAGGCGCCGGCCAAGAAGACCGCGGCCAAGAAGGCTCCGGCGCGGAAGACGGCGGCGAAGAAGGCTCCGGCGCCAAGACGGCAGCCAAGAAGGCACCGGCCAAGAAGGCCGCGGCGAAGAAGGCGCCGGCGCGCAAGACGGCAGCCAAGAAGGCACCGGCCAAGAAGACCGCGGCGAAGAAGACCACTGCCGGGCGCTGACCGGCAGCGGCCTCCGGCGCGACGAAGATGGCCGGGTGGATGCGCTCTGTGACGACCTGACCGCCGAGCACGGCGATCTCGACCGCATGGTCGACGTCGCCTCGCTCGACGTCCCAACGCCCGCCGCGGGATGGACCGTCGGCGACCAACTGAGCCACCTGTGGTTCTTCGACCAGCGTGCCCTGCTCGCGTTGACGGACCCCGACGCGTTCAGTCGAGACGCCGAGGCGATCCTCGCCGCCGTCTCGGGCGGCGCCGAGGACCCGTCGGTCGCCCAGGGCCGTGCCGTCTCGCCCGACGAGCTGCTCGCCGGATGGCGGGATGATCGCCGTCGGCTCGTCGAGCACGCCCGTACGGTCGATCCGCGGGAGCGCGTCCCGTGGTACGGCCCGGCCATGAGCGCCCGTTCGTTCATCACGGCGCGCCTGATGGAGACGTGGGCGCACGGGCAGGACGTCGCCGACGCGCTCGGCGTCGAGCGCACGCCGACCGATCGTCTCCGGCACGTCGCCCACATCGGCGTCGGCGCCCGGGCCGTTCAGCTACGTGGCCAACGGCCGCGAGCCGAACCCGGCGCCGGTGCGCGTCGAGTTGGCGGCGCCGTCGGGCGACACGTGGTCGTGGGGACCCGACGACGCCCCCGATCGGGTCACCGGGACGGCGCTCGGGTTCTGTCTGCTCGTCACGCAGCGCCGCCATCGCGACGACGTCGGGCTCGTCGCCGAGGGCGCCGCCGCCGACGAGTGGCTCGACATCGCCCAGTCCTTCGCCGGCCCACCCGGTCACGGTCGCCGCCCCGGCCAGTTCGACTGAGCGCCGTCGGGGCGCGCACCTCGTCGGGGCGCTGCCGCGAGCGCGGTACCGTCGGGCGCATGGGTGAGTACGTGGACGTGGTCGTGGTCGGGGCGGGGATCTCGGGGATCGGTGCCGGCTACCACCTGCAGACGATGTGCCCGGGCCGGAGCTACGCGATCCTCGAAGCCCGCGACGACATCGGCGGCACGTGGGACCTGTTCCGCTACCCGGGCGTGCGCTCGGACAGCGACATGCACACGCTCGGCTACCGGTTCAAGCCGTGGGTGGCGAGCAAGGCGATCGCCGACGGCCCGTCGATCATGGCCTACCTCCGGGAGACCGTCGCCGAGTTCGGCATCGACCGCCACATCCGCTTCGGCCACGCCGTGCGTCGCGCCGAGTGGTCGAGCGAGGACGCCACGTGGACGGTCTCGGCCGAGCGCACCGCCGCCGACGGGACGACCGAGCCGGTGACGATCACGTGCAACTACCTGTTCATGTGTTCGGGCTACTACAGCTACGGCCAGCCCTACGACCCCGAGATCCCCGGCCTCGAGCAGTTCGCGGGCGAGGTGGTGCACCCTCAGTTCTGGCCCGACGACCTCGACGACGCCGGCAAGCGCGTCGTCGTCATCGGCTCCGGTGCCACGGCGATGACGCTCGTGCCGGCGATGGCCGCGACGGCCGGGCACGTCACGATGCTCCAACGCTCGCCCACCTACGTCGTGTCCCGGCCCGACGAGGACGTCGTCGCCAACGGCTTGCGTCGGGTGCTCCCCGACAAGGTCGCCTACGCGCATCACCCGGCGCAAGAACGTCGCCATGCAGCAGTTCTTCTACGACCAGTGCCAGAAGAAGCCGGCGAAGTGGAAGGCCAAGCTCGTCGACCTGACCCGCAAGGAGCTGCCCGGCGTCGACGTCGACACCCACTTCACGCCGCGCTACAACCCGTGGGACCAGCGCCTGTGCCTCATCCCCAACGGCGACCTCTACGAGGCGATCCGCGGTGACCGGGTCGACGTGGTCACCGGCACCATCGACACCGTGACGCCGACGGGCATCCGCCTGACCGATGGGCGCGAGCTGGAGTGCCGACATCATCGTCACGGCCACCGGCCTGCAGCTGGTCACGCTGGGCGAGGTCGAGTTCGGCGTCGACGGCGAGCCGGTCGACTTCGCCGAGACGTGGACCTACAAGGGCTTCGCCTACTCCGACGTGCCCAACCTGGCGTCGTCGTTCGGCTACATCAACGCCTCGTGGACGCTGCGGGCCGACCTGACGTGTGAGTACGTCTGCCGCCTGCTCAACCACATGGACGCCACCGGCACCCGCCAGTGCACGCCGCGGCTGCGCCCCAGCGACGCCGGCATGCCGGCGCGGCCGTGGATCGAGGGCTTCTCGTCCGGCTACGTGCAGCGCGTGCTGCCCCTGCTCCCGAAGCAGGGTGACCGCGAGCCGTGGATCAACCCGCAGCGCTACAGCCGGGACAAGAAGCTGTTCCGCAAGGGTCGGCTCGACGACGGCGTGATGACGTTCACCCGGCCCCGTCCCGCCCCCGCCGACCCGCTGCTCGACGCGGCGGTGGCGCCATGACGATGGCGACGCACCGGCCGTGGTCGAGCGAGGCATGCCGGCTCGACGACTTCGTCGACGATCGTCGAGGCGCCGACCGTGCTCGACGAGTACCCGCACGCGGCAGCGGTCGAGCAGGGCGTGCTCGTCTACGACGGCGAGCGCGTTGCGATCGGCGACGCGACGCCGGACGGCGCCGAGGCCGTGCGCGCCGAGCTGGCGGCGGCGATCCTCGACGGCCCGGGCATCGTCAAGTTCGCCGGCGCCTTCGAGCGCGACGTGCTCGATGCCGTCAGCGCGACGTTCGAGCGGATCATCGCCGACGAGCGCGAGGCCGGCACCGCGCGCGGCGACCACTACGCCAAGCCGGGCGCCAACGACCGCGTCTGGAACGCCCTCGAGAAGCTCGCCCTCCGCGACCCGGGCGGCTTCGTCGACTACTACGCCAACGACATCGTCGCCCTGGCGGCGTCTCCTGGCTCGGGCCGGCGTACCAGGTCACGTCGCAGGTGAACGTCGTCAACCCCGGCGGTGACGCCCAGCGGCCGCACCGCGACTACCACCTCGGGTTCACGACCGACGAGCGCGCCGCCGAGTACCCGCCGCACGTCCACCGCCTCTCGCCGGCGCTGACGCTGCAGGGCGCCGTCGCCCACTGCGACATGCCGGTCGAGACCGGGCCGACGATGTACCTGCCGCACTCGCAGAAGTACCTCGCCGGGTTCATGGCCTGGCGCCGGCCGGAGTTCATCGACTACTTCGACGAGCACCGCGTGCAGCTCCCGCTCGCCGCCGGCGACGCGGTGTTCTTCAGCCCGGCGCTGTTCCACGCTGCCGGGTCCAACCGCACCGCCGACGTGCGCCGCATGGCCAACCTGCTGCAGATCTCCTCGGCGTTCGGGCGGGCCATGGAGGCGATGGATCGCGAGGCGATGGTCAACGCCGTCTACCCCGTGCTCGTCGAGCGCCGGGCCGCCGGGCTCGACGACGCCGGTGTCGCCAACGTCGTCGCCGCGTGCGCCGAGGGGTACGCCTTCCCGACCGACCTCGATCGGGACCAGCCCGTCGAGGGCTTGTCGCCGCCGTCGCAGGCCGACATCGTCCGCCAGGCGCTCGGCGAGGGCTGGTCGCCCGATCGGCTGCGCGTCGAGCTCGCCGCCCACACCGAGCGGCGGCGCTGAGCGCGCTGACCACGTCGCACTGGATCCCCGACGGCAGTGGGCCGTCGCTGCTCGCCGAGGCGACCATCGGCAGCCGGTTGCGCGAGGTGGCCGCCGAGGTGCCCGATCGGGTCGCTCTCGTCGAGGGGCTGGCGGCGCCGGATCGCCGGCGCTGGACGTACGCCGAGCTGCTCGCCGACGCCGAGCGCTGCGCCCGGGCGTTGCTGGCGCACTTCGAGCCGGGCGAGCGGGTCGGCGTGTGGGCGCACAACCTGCCCGAGTGGGTGCTGCTCGAGTACGGCGCGGCGCTCGCCGGGCTGACCCTCGTCACGGTCAACCCGAGCCTGCAGCCGGCCGAGGCGCGCCTACGTCCTCGGGCAGTCGCGTGCGTCGGGGTTGTTCCTCGTGCCGGAGGTGCGTGGCAACCCGCTGGTCGCCCACGCCGAGGCGATCCGCGGCGACCTGCCCGAGCTGCGCCACGTGCTGCGCCTCGACCTGCTCGCCGAGCTGATGGCCGAGGCGCCCGACGTCGCCCTGCCGGAGGTCGGCGCCGACGACCCGGTGCAGATCCAGTACACGAGCGGCACGACCGGGTTCCCGAAGGGAGCGATGTTGCGCCACGGTGGCGTCGTCAACAACGCCCGGCTGTGGGCCGACCGGGTCGAGATCCCCGACGGTGCGGGGTGGCTGATGCCGATGCCGCTGTTCCACACCGGTGGGTGCGTGATGGGCGTGCTCGGCGCGCTCGACCGGCGGGCGACGCTCGTGCTGATGCCGATGTTCGACCCGAGCCTGTTCCTCGAGCTGATCGAGCTCGAGCGGCCGTGGTTCGCCGCCGCCGTCCCGACGATGCTGATCGCCGTCATGGACCACCCGGACGCGCAGCGCCGCGACCTGTCGTCGTGGAGCTCGACCGTGTCCGGCGGCTCGCAGGTGCCCGAGGCGTTGGTGCGGCGGATCGAGGAGGCGCTCGGCGTCGACTTCACGATCGTCTACGGCCAGACCGAGTGCTCGCCGGTGATCACCAACACCTTTCCGTCCGACAGCGCCGAGGACAAGGGCCTGACGGTCGGCCCGCCGCTCCCGCACACCGAGGTGCGCATCGTCGATCCGGTGTCGCTGGAGACCGTGCCGCTGGGCACGTCGGGCGAGCTGTGGGCCCGCGGCTACTTCACGATGCTCGGCTACTTCGACAAGCCCGAGGAGACGGCCGAGACGCTGCTCGCCGACGGCTGGGTGCGCACCGGCGACCTGGCGACGATGGACGAGCGCGGGTACTGCCGGATCGTCGGCCGGCTGAAGGACATGATCATCCGCGGCGGCGAGAACCTCTTCCCCGCCGAGATCGAGGAGGTGCTGTACCGGCACCCGGCTGTCGCCGAGGTGGCGGTCGTCGGCCTGCCCGACGAGCGGTGGGGCGAGGTCGTCGCCGCGTTCGTCCGCCCGAGCGATCCGGCCGCGCTGCCGACGGTCGCCGAGCTGCGGGCGCACCTGCGGGCCGAGCTGTCACCGCAGAAGACACCGACGCAGTGGTACGCCGTCGACGCCTACCCGCTCACCGGCTCCGGCAAGATCCAGAAGTTCGCCCTCCGCGAAGCCTGGGAGCGCGGCGAGCACGCCGGCCACGAGCTCACCTGACCATCCCGTCGAGTACGTGGTGCCGGGCAGGCCGGCGTCCACGTACTCCGATGGCACCAACACTCGATGGTCAGAGGTCGGTCAGTTGGGTGAACAGCTCGGCGGCGGGGAGGCCGTGGGGGGCGCCGAGGTCGGCGAGGCGGGTGCGGATGCGCTGGCGGAAGGCGTCGAGCTCGGTGGCGTCGGCGGCGTGCATCGTCGACTCGAACTGGCTCTCGTGGGCCTCCAGCGCGGCGAGCTTGTGGTCGACGAAGGCGCTCACGTCCTCGACGTGGTTGGGCTCGTCGGCCTCCCACAGCAGCAGCGCCGTCCGGGCGGTGCGGCGCGACGCCGTGCTCGGGGAAGAAGTGCGGGTCGCGGGCGGCGACGATGGCGTCGCACACCAGCCAGCCGGCGTGGCGGTGGTCCGGGTGCAGCCGGTAGCGCTTCCACGGGTCGTGGCCGAACACGACCGCGGGGCGCAGCTCGCGGATCACCCGCGCCACCTCGCTCACCGTGGCCCGGTCGCTCGTCAGGTCGCCGTCGACCCGGCCGAGGAAGCGCACCTCGCCGGCGCGGTCGCCGGCGAGCCGCTTGGCCGCCTCGCGCTGCTCGTCCTGGCGCCTGGCGACGAGCGCGGCGAGGTCGGCAGCGGCGTCCCACGTGCCCTTGGACCCGTCGGTGCACACGAGGTGGTGGACGACGCAGCCCGCCGCCGCCCACTTGGCGAGCGTGCCGCCGGCGCCGAACTCGACGTCGTCGGGGTGGGCGCCGATGGCCAGCGCCGACGCCGGGACCGGACGGTCGACCGTCGCCGCCCCCGCCGGCGAGGTCACCGCCGGCTGGCCAGGATCGTTCGCAGCCACGCCGGAAGGACGGTCGAGAGCGCAGGGTGCGCCAGGTCGTCGGGGTTGTCGACGTCGATCGCCAGCCGAGCGTCGCGACGCACCTCGACCGGCAGCCCGGTCGCCAACGCGGCGTCGAGGTGGCGGGCGAACGAGCCGCGCCCGTAGGCAGCTGCGAGGTCGGCGGCGACCGGAACGGCGACGACGTTGGTGCCGTCGCGCCGGCGATCCGGAACGAGGGTCACGGTGCCGGCGACGGCCAGCGCCGCGAGCTCGCTCGCCAGGGGCAGGTCGCTGTGGGCGATGACGAGGTGGTCGAAGCCCTTCCCGGCGATGGTCGCTCGCCCGACGTCGACGGCACCGTTGAGGCCGAGGCCCGGGCTCCACAGCACCTCGGCGCCGTGCTCGTCGGCCCACGTCGCCACGGCGTCGTCGTCGCAGGCGACGAACGTCGGCAGCGGCCTCGCGGCGGCGATCACCCGATCGGCGAGCCAGCGGGCGAGCTCGGCGCGCTGACCGGCGTCGAGCACGTCGGCGAGCCGGCCCTTGGCCGACGTGAAGCGCTTGACGGGAACGAGGACGGCAGCCTCCACGCCGACACACTAAGGGCGGTGATCACGGGTGCGCTCGGCCGGCCCTGGCGCGCCGACGTCACGACGTGGGGAGCGGTGGTGCCGTGGGACGGCTCGGCGGCGCTCGACTGGCACGTCGCCGCCGACGACCGCTGGCACACACCGGCCACCGAGGTCGCCGTTCGCCAGCGTCACCTGCACGGCGCGCCCGTCGCCGAGACGCGTCTGCGCATCCCCGGCGGCGACGCGATCCACCGCGTGTGGACCGTCGCCGACGGCGGTGGGTGCACGCTCGTCGAGGTCGCCAACGACTCGCCGTTGCCGATCGCCTGTGCCTTCACGCGTCGCGACGTGCTCACCAATCGCCCGCCGGCCGACGTGCCGATCCAGGGGATCGATCTGCCCGCGGCGACCACCGTCGTCGTGCCGATCGCCCACCGCACGTCGGTGACCGTCGGGCTGGCGCACGACGGCAGGGGCGCCGGCGCGCTGCCGCCGCGGTTGCCGTCGGCCGAGGCGACGGCACGTGGGTGGGTCGCCCTCGCGGAGCGGGCGAGCCGGCTGGTGTTGCCCGACGAGGGTGACGTCGAGCGGGTCGTCGCGGCGCGCTGCGAGCTGCTGCTCGCCGGGCCGCCCGACGCGGCTGTCGATCCTGCCGGCTACCTGCTCGGCGTTGGCGAGCTCGTCCGCATGGGCGAGGTCGATGACCCCACGGCGCTGGTGCCCGATGTCGCCGCCGCCGTCGAGGCCATTGCCCGCTCCGACGGCCGGGACGTCGCCGCCGCCCTCGACGCCGCCGCCATGATCCTCCACCGCGCCGGCGAACACCGTGCGCTCCTTGATCTGGGCGCGATCCGTCTCGGAATCCGAGACGATCCGCGCCCAGAGACGGATCGCGCCCAGATTGGGGGCGGGCGGTGGCCGCGGTCGAGCGACGGCTGGCGCGGGGTTCCGTCTTGTTGCCGGAGGGGATCCCGGCGGCGTGGGTGGGTGCCGACTTCGAGGCCCACGGCTCGTTGCCGGGCCGTCGTCGACGCTGTCGTTCGCCGTGCGCTGGCACGGCGAGCACCCGGCCGTGCTGTGGCAGGTCGACGGCGATCCCGTCGAGCTCACCGCGCCCGGCCGTCGACCCGTCGTGGCGGACCGCGCGACCCGAGCGGTGAGGCGCTCTGGCGCCGCGTCAGCCGCCCGGCCGGTGGGTGAACGTCGGCGTCGGCAGGGCGAGCACCGGCGGGCCGCGGCGGACGTGCTCCTCGACGTCGAGGCCGAGCCGATGGGCCGCGGCCAGTGCGGTGCGCGGCCGGCGGCGCGGGTCGATCTCCAGCAGCGGCAGGGCGATGTCCGAACCGAACGCCTCGACGATCTCGTCCTCGCGTGGCGGCGAGCCGGCCATCGGCGCCCGTCCCGAGGCGGCGAACATCAACGTCAGCCCGAGCGAGTAGATGTCCGAGGCCACGGTCGGCGCGTGGCCGAGCCACACCTCCGGCGCGGCGTACGGCGGCGTCATCATCGCCGCCGGCCCGCCGTCCGCGCGCAGCCACGCCGACCCGAGGTCGCCGAGCACCAACGAACCGTCGTCGTCGATGAACACGTTCTCCGGCTTGACGTCGCCGTGCAGGATGCTGTGCTGGTGCAGCGTCTCCAGCGCCATCGCCAGCTGCCGCCCCGCCGAGGCGACCTCGCCGGGCGACAGCGGTCCACCGCGCTGCACCCGGCGGTGCAGCGTGCCCCGCTCGTACAGCTTGGTGACGAGGTACGGCTGGCCGCCCTCGGTCACGCCCGAGCTGAGCACGTCGGGCAGGTTGGGCAGCCCGGACACCAGCTCGGCGACCCGGGCCTCCCAGGCGAAGCGCTGGTGGTCGAAGCTGCGCCCGCCGACGTCGATGCTGAACACCTTGATCGCCACCGTCCGACCCGTCGACGGCTCCCGCCCGCGGTACACGACCGACGTCGAGCCGCTGCCGATGCGCGCCTCGACCTCGTAGCCGGGGATGTCGACGATGTCGCTCGGCGACGTGACCAGCGACGAGGCCGGCAGCTCGGCCGACCACGCCTGCCGGCCGCGGGGCAGCCCTCTCGTTGCCCGCAACCGGCGCACCGCACGGCGCGGGTGGAGCAGCGGCGCCATGCGCCGCCGCCATGTCATCGGCTGACGCTCGAGGGCGGCGTCGGCGAGCGCCCACGCCAGCCCGGCGTGCTCCTCGGTCGTGCTCGGCGCGTCGAAGCGGGCACGGTCGACGGGTCCGGCGAGCTCGGACATCAACCTCGTCACCGCCGGGTGCACTCGCCCCGTCGTCGCCCGGGCCGTCTCGCTCGCCGTGAGGTGCGGTCCGAGGGCGACGCCGCCGTCGAGGAGGGCCTCGACCACCGTCCGCCAGGCGAACCGCACGGCAGCGGCGGGGTCGGCCAGACGTCGCCGCCGCGACAGGGTCCGCCGGCGCAGCCCGTCGGCCCACATCCAGCACGCCGCGGCGATGGCGGCGAGCACGGCGAGGACGATGAGGACGATGCTCAGCACGGAGCGCCCTTCGTCGACACCGGTGGGCTCGACCGTCGTCGGCTCCGGCTCCGGCTCGGGGGGCTCGGTCGGTGCCGGCGGCGGCTGGCTGGCCAGCTCCGCCTGACGTTGCTGCTCCTCGGGGGTCGGGACGGGGTCCAGCGGAACCCACCCGACACCGGCGATCGGGGTCTCCACCCATGCCGCGACGTCGGCCGCCGTGTACTCCCGCCGGTCGTCAGCGCCCGGGGCCGGGTATCCGACGACGACGCGCACCGGCACGTCGGCACAACGGGCGAGCAGCGCATAGGAGGTCACCAGGACCTCGAGGTTGCCGCGGGCGAAGTCCTGCGACAAGAAGCGCTCGACGCTGCGCACCGTCTGCCCACCCGGAGCCTCGGGATCGTAGATCTTGGTCAGCTTGAGCCAGGCCTCGATGCGGCTGAGGCGCTCGAGCGGCTCGGTGGTGCCCTGGGCGAGCACGCCGGCGATGTCGTCGATGACCGAGGAGTCGGGGCAGCGGTACAGCTCAGCGGGGACGCCGACGGGTGCGCTCACCGCGCCAGGCGGCGCCGTCTCCGCCCGCGGCAGGCTGCGGTAGCGCACGCTCGCCGAGGGATCGGTCGCCACGAACATTCCGGCCGACGACGAGAAGCGCACGCCGTTGGGATCGACGACACCAACCGGGCTGCCCGCGGTGGGTGTCGCTCGCAGGCCGGTCGCCGCCGGTCCCTGGGCGACGGTGACCATCGACGGCGACGCGGCAGCGACGTCGTCGAACACGGACGGCGTGATGACCTCGCCGGTGACGGCGAACTCGGCACGCTGCCGCCATCCTTCCGGCTCGTACTCGTCGAGCACGGCGAGGCGGAGACGGCCGGGGCTCTCGCCGACGACGTCGACCGCCACGTCGACACCCTCCGCCGCCGGCGGAGGATCGCGGAGCAGCCGGGCCGCGGTCGCCAAGGGGTTCTCGTCCTCGACGCGCACGACCTCTGGTTCGACGAACTGGCGGATGTCGAAGGCGCCGGGCAGGGGGATCGCCAGCGCGGCGAGCCCGACGACCACGGCCAGCACGCCGGTCACCGCAGGGCGCCACCACGGCAGCTGCCGGCGGATGGCCGTCGACGTCCCGACGAGGGGCTCCATGTCCGTGTAGTGCTCGCGGGAGACGAGCACCAACAGCACGCCGACGACGACGGCGAACAGCGCCGGCACCCACCACGGCACGCCGACCGGCGCGGCGAAGAGGGCGGCGACGACCAGCGCCGCCGAGGGCGCGGCAACCGAGACCAGCGTGCGGCCTCGTCGACCGGCCCATGTGGCGATCGTTGCAGCCGGAACGACCACGACGTAGGGGACCACGGCGAGATCGTCGAGGCCGGCCGCCGGCAGGTCGATCGACAGGAACGTCACGACCGCCGTACCGAGGCGGGACAGGATGCCCACATCGGCGGTGATCACCACCAGCCCGGCGAGGGCGACGACGACGGCCAGGGCGACCTTCAGGACTCGCGCCCAGAACCGGCGCATGGCGTCGCTGCTCCTGTTCGGCCAGGCCAGCACGAGGCCACCGACGAACCCGGCGACGACGCCGCCGACGATCCCGGCCGCCAGCGGCGAGTCGTCCATCGCCCGCCACAACGCCAGGCCGGCCACCGCGGCAAGGACGAGCGGGGCGACGATCGACGACAGCGGCCGGTTCACCGCAGGCCGGTCCAGTGGGCGACGAAGTCCGGGCCGCTCGAGCAGGCGATCGCCCGCATCCCTCGCGGGGCGACCAGCGGGACGTGGCGCTCCTCGACGACCGAGACGAGGTACGCCGGCGAGAAGCCGTGGGCCAGCTTGGTGATCGTCAGCAGGTCCGGCCCCGACGGCTCGCCGGTGACGAACACGAGGCTGCGTCCCCGCGACACCAGCACGTCGGCGAGCCGGGTCAGCGAGTCGAGCTCGCCGAGCTCGACGCCGGTGAGGCGGTCGAGGTGGGGGATCGGCTGGCCTTCGATGTCGAGATCGTCGGAGCCGTCGGAGAACAGCAGCTCGGTCGGGAAGTCCTCGGCCTCGGCGGCCTGCAGGATCGACGCGGCGATCTCCACCGCGTGCTCGAAGTCGTCCTCGCCGATCGTCGCCGCACGGTTGTCGAGGATGACGACGAGCTCCGGTCTGGTCGTGTCGACCATCTGCTTGACCATCAGGTCGCCGGTGCGCGCCGTGCTGCGCCAGTGGATCCGCCGCATGTCGTCGCCGCGCACGTACTCGCGGAGCTGGTGGAACGAGGCGGAGCCCTCCGACCGTTCACGGGTCGGGCCCTCGAGGTCGCGGCGACGGCCGGACGGCAGCATCCGCAACGGATAGCGGCGGGGCGGACCCGCACGGTGCACGTGCCACCGAAGCGGCGATCGGCGGTGACCAGACCGAACAGGTCGAAGCGGCGGACGACCAGCGGACCCGACGTCATCATCCCGCGGCGGGAGGTCGGCACGGCGTAGGAGAGGGAGTCGGCGCCATGCGTCGGGATCGGACCGATGGTGGCGATCCGCGGCTCACCGTTCACCGACTCGATGACCGTCAACGGACGCGGTCGCCGCGCCGACGTCGACGAGAAGCGCAACCGCACCTCGGCCGGCCCGCCCCGCTCGACCTCGCCGGGCACCGCCTCGCGCTCGACGGAGACCTGCGGCACCTCGGCGACGATCGACGCCGCCAGCACGACGAAGAGGACGAGCACGACGCCGACCGCGAGCACCGCGGCGAGCCCGAGCAGCCCGCCGCCGACGATCATCAGGATCCCCCCGGCGAGGATCCCCCAGCCCAGGTCGGTGAGCACGCACTAGGCGCACGATTCCGCCGGGCACGGTCTGGCGGCCGAGGAGGTCGACGATGACGCGGTCGGCGGTGATCCCGCGCAGTTGGGCGTCGGGGGCGACGATGAGGCGGTGGGCGAGCACCGGGACGGCGAGGCGCTTGATGTCGTCGGCGATGACGAACGCCCGGCCCTCGGCGGCGGCGAGCGTCTGGGCGGCGCGCAGCAGGCCGATCGAGCCGCGCGGGCTGGCGCCGAGGCGCACGTCGGCGGTGTGGCGGGTGGCGTGCACGAGCCCGACCACGTACTGGACGATCTGCGGATCGGTGCGCACGTTGGCGCAGACGGTGATCATCCGCTCGATCTCCTCCAGCTCGAGCACCGGCTCGAGCGGGCCGGGCGCGCCACCGTGGCGAGCGGTCACGATGCCGGCCTCGGCAGCGGCGTCGGGATAGCCCATCGCCATCTTCAGCAGGAAGCGGTCGAGCTGGGCCTCCGGCAGGGCGTACGTGCCGGCGTCCATCTCGATCGGGTTCTGGGTGGCGACCACGACGAACGGTCGGGGGACGGAGTGGGGG
Organism: uncultured Acidimicrobiia bacterium; assembly: GCA_963749315.1. GTDB lineage: Bacteria > Actinomycetota > Acidimicrobiia > Acidimicrobiales > Ilumatobacteraceae > JALZMG01. The sequence goes on along the minus strand of CAVVMS010000024.1, from coordinate 166,649 downwards.
ACACCGTCGACGGTGACCCGCCGCTCCTCCATCACCTCGAGCATCGCCGACTGCGTCTTCGGCGACGCCCGGTTGATCTCGTCGCCGATGACGATGTTGGCGAAGACCGGACCGGGGTGGAACTCGAACTGGCGTGACGCCTGGTTGTAGATCGAGATGCCGGTGATGTCCGACGGCAACAGGTCGGGGGTGAACTGCACCCGGCTCCACGTGCCGGACACCGACTCGGCGAGCGCCCGCGCCATGCTCGTCTTGCCGACGCCGGGCACGTCCTCGAGCAGCAGGTGGCCCTCGGACACGAGGGCGATGAGGGCGTAGCCGATCTGGTCGTCCTTGCCCTGGATGCGCCGGCCGACGTTGGTGGCGAGGCGGGCGAACATCTCGGCGAACCAGGTGACCTCGGCGTCCGAGAGCGTCGTCGCCCCGGCCGTCGCCGCGGGCCGCGGCACCGGGGCGGTTGTCGCCCCGGAGATCACGCGCGGGCTGGTCGGAGGTGGTTGGTCGGACACGGGTGCCTCGTTGCTAGGGCGTGGTGGTGGTGGTCGTCGGCGCCGCGGTCGTCGGAGGCGCTGTCGTCGGCGGGGTCGTCGTCGTCGGCGGCCGGGTGGTCGTCGGCGCAACGGTGGTCGGTGGCGCCGTCGTAGGTGGCGCGGTGGTCGTCGGTGGTTGGGTGGTCGCCGGTGGTCGTGGTGGTCGCGTCGGCTGGCAGTCGTCGTCGTCAGCGATGTCGACGCGGGTCGAGCTGCCTTCGTCACGGGGGGTGCCGTCGCGGGCGACGAAGCTGACGACGACGGAGATGTCGCAGCGTCCGGCCGCGTTGGCGTTCACGGTGATCGACGACGCATCGGGTCCGGTCGACGCCGATCCGCCGAGCGAGCACGAGCGTGCCGCGTTCCACGAGGCGTTGCCGACGGACCACCCGGCGCCGTACGAGTAGCCGACCGATGCGGTGAACTGCTGACCGATCACCGGAGCGCCGCTGAGCGAGATGTCGCTGACCACGGGATCCGGGCCGACCTCCGGCTGCACCGTGCGTCCGATCGACGCGCTGAGGTTGCACACCGAGAACGACACCGACAGCTCGCCGGGCCGGACGTCGATCGTCTCCGCGCCGGCGCCGCCGGGTGACACGGTGACCGTGCGCGATCCGTCGCCGGCACCGGACCACGTCAGGACGCCGATGGTCGTCCCGCCGGCGACGAGACCGCCGTTGCCGATGCACTGTTCCGTGGTGCCGTCGAAGCCGAGCTGCACGGTGGTCGACGAGCCGACCATCGGCCCGCCGCCGTCGGCGAAGGCGAGGATGACGCCGCCACCGCCCGCGGGCGGGGGCGGAACGGTCGGACGTGGGGGAGGCCTGGTCGCCGGCGGGTTCGGGGGTTCGGGAGTCGGCGGCGGAAGGGTCTCGGGCGGCGGTGGAGGGAGCGTTGCCGGCACGGTGGGCGGCGCCGGCGGCGCGGCGGAACGTCGTCGTCGCCGTCGTCGTGGCGGGCACTGTCGTCGGGCTAGGGGCCGGAACTTGCGTCGTGGGCGGAGCTGCGGCGGTCTCCGGTGGCGCGGTGGTCACCGGCGGTGCGGTCGTGGTGGTCGACGTGGTCGGGACGACCGGTGGCAGCGTGATGGCCGGCCGCGGCGCCGTCGTCGTCGTCACGTCGTCGGTAGCGTGGCGCGGTGGTCGTGGTGATCTCGTCGAGGAAGTCGACGGCCGCCTCGGGCGAGCAGTCGCCGGCGCACAGCGACAGGTCGACGCCGGCCAGGCGGAACACGGTCGCCTGCTGGTCGCGATTGATGGCGATCGCACCATCGGCACCGACGAACCACAACCGCCCGCCGTCGGCGAACGGTTGGAACGGCCCCGTCGACGCCGTCGACCGCCTCGACCGTGTCGTCCTCGACGGCGAAGACGACATCGTCGGTCGCCGACCAGACGTGCCCGAACCAGACGGCCAGCGAGCGCACGTCGTCCGGCGCCGACACCACGTGGTCGGGATCGTCGTCGAGCGTGATCTGGCGTCCGGCGGCCACCGCCCAGCGACCGTCGGTCTGCTGGGCGACCGTCGGCACCACGCCGCGCGCCGGCCGCCGGCCGCCGGCCGTCACCACCGAGCTCGACCAGTGCCTCGTCGTCCTGTGCGTACGCCCGACCGTCGACGATCAGCAGGTTGCTGGCGTCCGGGTCGACGTCGACACTGATCGCCGACGTCGCCGTCTCGGGTGATGCGGGCGGCGCGATCGTCGTCGGTGAGCACCCACGTGTTGCCGTCGCCGTCGACCACCGGCGCCACCCCGGCGACCGGCGTGCCGGCGTCGACGAGCGTGGCCGGATCGCCGACCGTCCCGTCCGTCGCGATGTCGCGCACGCTGACCTCGGTGCCGGCCGTGAGCAGGCCACCGCCGCCGAGCACGCTCGTCGCCCCCTCGTCGAGATCGACGACGCTGCCGGCGTGCGTCGCGTCGGCGACGACGACGGCCTCACCATCGCCGGAGAGCACGGTGAACCGACCGTCAGAACCCCCGAAACGGAGGTCGGCGGGCACGCTGTCGGTGAGATCGGCCTCGGCCTCGACCAGGCCGGAGACGCCGTTGGCGAGCACGAGCGCGGTGTCGGCACGGCGCGGGACCGACAGCCAGGTGCGTCCGTCGATCTCCTGGGCGACGACGCGGTCGGGCGGATCGGCGAGCCACGAGACGACGAGCACGCCGGCGACGAGGGCGACGACGGTCCACAGCGCCGCCCAGAGGCGCGCTCGTGTCATCACCCGTCGGCATGCGGCCAGGGGCGTCATGAAGCAATCGTCCCCGCCTCAGACATTCCTCTAAAGCTACCGGTGAGCGCCCTGGCAGGGGCGGGGTGCGGGGCGCGGCCGAAGGCTGCCCGAAACTCAGGGCAGCGCGACCTGGATGACCTGTGGGACGCGGTCGGCGACGTAGACGCCGCGGCCGGGCACCATGCGCTGGCCCGGGCGGATCGGTGCCTTGACGCCGGCCGTCTGGAACACATCGTTGGCGTCGTCGGGTTGCAGCAACAGCAACCGGCGCGAGCGGCGCAGCGTGTTGAGCAGCGGGTTGGTGGAGTAGCCGGACATCGATCGGGTCTCCATCGTGGCGATGATCCGCAGGTTGTCGTGGCGAGCCAAGCGGTCCCAGCACGCCGTCAAGGACATGTCGTCGAGCGTGTCGAGATCGTCGACGAGCAGCACCTGCGGCCGGCGCGGCGAGCCGAGGTCGAGGAGGTTGGCGAGCTGCTCGAGCACGGGCACGAGCAGCTCGGGCCGTCCGGTGGCGTGGTGGTGCAACCACGCCGGGTCGAGGGCGCTCGACGCCGGCCCGACCGCCCACACGTCGTGGTCGGCGTGGAGGCCGGCCGAGCACGTGACGAGCGTCGTCGTGCGCCCCGAGCGGGCCGGACCGGCGACGACCATGTGCGACCACTCCAGGTCGACCACGACGGTCGCCCCGCTGACGTCGGCGACGCCGAGCGGTGCGGCCAGACGGGCCGCCGGCACCGGTCTCAACTCGGCCAGGGTCAGCTTCTCGGGGAGCGCGGCGCTGCGCAGCGTGGTCGTCGTCGGCGGCTCGACACGGCCGGCGAGCTCGACGATCGCCGCAGCCTGGGCCTCGCTCGACGGGTCGTCCGAGACGGTGGCGATCTGCGCTTCGGTGTCGCCCTGCCACAGCCCACGGCCCGGCGACAGCACGAGCCCCTTCGCCCGAGCCAGGGCGATGCCGTGCTCCGTGTAGCCCATCTCGTCGGCGGCGCGCAGGATCAGTCGGTTGGCGACCGCCGAGTGCAGGCGGGACGGGATGGCGCCACGCCGGTCGGCGGTCATGGCCACGTGGATGCCGACCTGGCGGCCGTCGATGACGAGGTTGACGAACCGTTCGAGCCAGCTGTCGAGCGGCACGAGCGAGGTCATCGAGCTGCCCCCCGTGAACGTCGAGGCGAACCCGGCGAAGCCGTCGACGAGGACGAGGATCCGCGGGAGCGGATCGTGGCGCTGGTTGTACGAGCCGAGGTTCTCCGCCCGTGCCGCCGACAGCAGGTGCCGCCGTCGTTCGAGCTCGGCGTCGAGGACGGCCAGGTGACGCGTGACAGCCTCGAGATCGTCGCCCGTGGCGACGTCGACGACCTGCGGGAGCGGGGCGAGCGAGACAAGGGCACGCGAGCCGAAGTCGAGGCCGACGACGACGACCTCGTCGGGGCCGCCGGTGATGATCGCCGACACGGCCAGCGTCCGCAGCAGTGTCGTCTTCCCCGAGCCGCCCGAGCCGAACACGAGCCAGCCCGACCCGGCCTCGAGGTCGATGATGGCCGGAAACTGATCCTGCTGCTCAGGCGCGTCGACGAGGCCGACGGCGACGGTCTTGCCCGGCTCGTCGCTGGCCGGCGCCGCCCGTGGATCGATGAGCACGTCGGCGAGCGTCACCCGTTCCGGCAGCACCTCACGCCATGGCGTGGGCGCGGCGGGCAGGCCCAGTCGGCGGTTGGCCTCACGGACGGCCCTGAGCACCGCGTCGAGGTGGGTGCCGGCTGCGGTCGCCGGTCCGGCGAGGACCTTCGGCGAGTCGTCGGTGCGCACGAACGGAGCGACCAGCACGGGCGCCTGGACGTCGTCGCTGACGAGCGGCGAACCGCAGTAGGCGGCCTGGAAGGCGACCAGTGCTCGAGGTCCGAGGCGGACCCAGCCGCGGCCCTTGAGCGGCACCGGGATGTCGGCCGCCTCGCCGCTGTTGATGACCGCGACCGACTCGTTCTTGTCGAGCATGCGCAGGCACATGCGCAGGTTGGTGTTGGCGAGGATGTTGTCGTTCACGGCGCCCGACGGGCGCTGCGTGGCGAGGATCAGGTGGATGCCGAGGCTGCGCCCGCGCTGGGCGATGTCGACGATGCCGTCGACGAACTCGGGAACCTCCTTGACCAGCGTGGCGAACTCGTCGACGACGATGACCAGAGACGGCGGAGCGTCAGCGGGGTACAGCTCGCGCATCTCGGCAAGGTCCTTGGCCTTTCCCTCGAGCAGGCGCATGCGCCGGTTCAGCTCGGCGCGCAGCGATGTCGAGCGCGCGCCGCGACAGCTCGGCGCTGAGGTTGGTGACGTAGCCGACGGTGTGCGGCAGCTCGGAGAACACCGCGCTCGCCGCGCCGCCCTTGTAGTCGACGAAGAGGAACGTCAACCGGGTCGGCGCGTGGCGCACGGCCAGCGAGGCGACGATCGACTGCAGCAACTCGCTCTTGCCGGCGCCGGACGTCCCGCCGATCAGGGCGTGCGGTCCGTCGGCGACGAGGTCGAGGCTGAGCACGCCGTCGGCGGCGACGCCGATCGGGAAGTCGAGCCCCTCGGCGGGGCGGTGCCACTGCTCGCTGACCCACTCCGCGGTCGGCATTCCGACGCCGAGCACGTCGAGCAGCGCGACGGTGCGCGGGATCGACGTGGCAAGCGATGCCGTCGAGGCGTCGCGGACGGGAGCGAGCGACCGGGCGACGCGATCGGCGACGTCGGAGCGCAGCTGTTCGACCTCGATGGAGCGGGCCGGCACCGACGGATCGGTCGACCACAGCACGCCGGTGAGGGCGGTGCCCGACTGCCGAGCCGCCAGCACCATCGCGGCCTGGCGAGGGACCTCGGCCTCCGTCTCCGCCAACCACACGACACTGATGCCGGCCTCGGGACACTGCTCGAGGAGATCGGCGAGGGCGGCGGGGTCGGGCTCGAGCCGGCCGTCGAGCACGACGAGGATCCATGGCCACCGTCGGGCGGCGCGCTCGCGATCGGGAACGGACAGGCGGAACTCGGCGACCTCGAGCAGTCTGGCGACGAGCTCGTCGGCGCTGGCCGTGGTCGCCGCGACGTGGTCGCCCGGGAGCGGTGACGTCACGGAGCGCAGGTGAGGGAGCCACTTCATCCACGCCGCCATCGGCGACTCGGCGGACACTGCCGCGGCGATCGTGAGGTCCTCGGGGCTGTGCAGGCATGCCGACTGGACGACCAGCGCCGAGGCGACACCGTCGACGAGCTCGGCCGAGCCGTGCACGCCGAAGACGCCGATCTCGGCGAGGTCGACGGTGATCGGCACGCCGGCGACCTCGGCGCTGCCCTCGGCGGCCGCCTCGGCCTCCTCGCGGAGATCCTCGTCGCCGCCACGCTCGAGCGGCGCCTTGATGAGGGTCGGAGCCGTCCCCAGCCCGACGCGCAGACGCAGGAAGTCCGGCGCGTCGCGACCGCGGGCCCACAGGTCGGTGGTGCGCAGCTCGGCCCGGCGAGCGAGATCGGCCAGGTCGGGCGCGGCGCGCAGGCGCTCGATGCGCTCCTCGTCGACGAGCGTCGCCAGCTCGGACCGGCGGGCGTCGAGGGACGCCCTGAACGTCTCGAGGTCGCGCCGGAAGCGATGCCGCCCGGAACGGCGGTCCTCGATCCAGTTGGCGACGAGCACCAGCGGCGACATCAGCGTGAGGGCGAGGAACTGCAGCTGCTGGGTGAAGGCGAACAGGGTGACCCCGGCGCCGAGCGGGGCCAGCACGCTGAGCACCTGGAAGCGGCGCGGGTCCGGCCGCGTGGGGACCCGGCCGAGCTCCTTGGCGCTCCGTTCGGTGATGACGGGCGGGCGGTACGGCGTGCGCTGGAACTCGATCTGACCGAGCTGGTCGTGACGCTCGCCCGGCGCCCGCACGAACGGGCGGAAGGCGAGCTGGGTGGCGCCGAGGCCGATGACGTCGTCGCGGCCGACCGCGAGTCGGCTCGTCGATCGGCTCGCCGTTGCGCGTCACCGCGTTCTCGACGTCCTCGCGCGGGGTGACCGTCACGCTCCAGTCGGCGGCGACGGTGACGTCGAGGTGGTGGCGGGAGACGGTGGGATCGGTGAGGGTGACCTGCGCCGACGGGTCGCGGCCGATCGAGAAGTTGCCCTGCAGCAGGATCAGGCTGGTGCCGGTGTCACGTCCGGCCAGCACGTCGAGGGTGACGGCGCGGACCGGGATCGCCGGCACGCGCTGCACCGGGTAGGGCGGGCCGACGACGAGATCGTCGCCCGAGACGATCCCCGAGGCGCCGACGATGCCGTCGGGGTCGAGCACCGTCCCGGTGCGCAGCAGGGTGATCGTCGAACCGGCGTGGCCGTCGCCGACCTGGCGGCCGAGCGCGGTGGCGAGCTCACCGACGCGGTGCGATGCCTCGACGTCGACGACGACGTCGGCGGCACTGCCCTCGCTCGAGTACGCCCTGACGATCAGCTCCATGCGACCAACAGTCTGGCCGTCCGGGTGCCCGCCTTGCGCGGAGCGAGCGAGTCAGGTCAGGCGACGGGCTTGTCGGCGCTGAGGACGCTCTCGAGCTGGTTCGAGATGTACGCGGTGATCGACTTCTCGGCGGCATCGCAGTTGGTCGTGGCCGTCGTGGTGTAGCTGGACACCGCGCCGACCGCACCCTCCTTGGCGGCGCCGGCCCAGTCGGTCGCCTGCAGCGCCGACAGGTGGCTCGACAGGCCCTCGCGCAGGGCGCCGAAGTGATGGGTCACCCGCGGCGTCAGCGCCTCCAACCCGGACGTCTCGACATCGGTCACCTCGGCCTCACTCTTCACCGCCGGGCGAGACGATGAACGGGCGGGCCTCGACGGAGATCGAGATCGGTGCGCCGCCCAGCGAGTTGGCGATGTTCGACGTCGACACGCGCACGGCCTCGGCCATCGCCGCCATGTCCCTGTGCATCTGGTTGGCGAAGTCGGCCGCGATCTGGCCGCACTTGGCCTTGAACATGTCGGCGTTGGGGCCGATGTAGTGCACGTGGACGACGTCGTCGACCAACGACTTCAACGAGGAGTGCATGGCGCCGAAGATCTCCGTCGCCTGGCTGCCGTACGCACGCACCGACGGTGCCGCGACCCGGATTGTCGTCATGTCGTACCTCTCACGAGCCCGGCCCCTGTGGGGCACCCACCATGTCGGCGAACAACCTACCGGTTCAACGTGCTGCCCGCAGCACCTGGTCGACGAGGCGGCGGGCGAGCGCTCGGTCGACCGCCTCGCCGGAGAGCAGGTGGCGGTAGAAGATCGGCCCGAGGATGGCCTCGACGGCGAGATCGACGTCGGTGTCGGGAGGCAGCTCGCCGCGTTCGATGCCGCGGCGGAACAGCACGCGCAGCGTCGCCTGCCGCGCCCGCGTGTAGTCGTCGAGCGACGCCCGCAGTACACGCGTCGTGACAGCTGGCGGCCACGAGGTGCGGCAGGACGTCGGATCCCCGGCCGGCGCGGAAGCGGTCGACGAGCTCGTCGGTGTAGGCGGTGAGGTCGGCGCCGCAGGCTGCCCTCGTCCGGGACGGGGATGGGGACCGTCGCCGTCCGCAGGGCGTCGAGGACGAGCGCTTCCTTGGACGGCCAGCGGCGGTAGATCGTCGCCTTGCCGACGCCTGCCCGCTGGGCGACGAGGTCCATGCTGAGGCCGGCGACACCGGCATCGGCGAGTTGCTCGAGCGTCGCTTCGAGGATCACCTCGTCGGCATCGGCACGCCGCGGGCGTCCGCGTCGAGCGGCGGGCTCGACGGTGGCGGCGACGGCCATCAGCTGCCACCGGCGGGGACGGGCAGCGCGGTCGCCGGCTCGACGTCGACTGCCAGCGGGTCACGGGCGCGGGCGGGGAGGTACCGCCATGCGACGAAGGCCGCGCCGAGGATGATCAGCGAGCTGAGGCGCAAGCCGACGCTCAGGGCGTCGACGAAGCCCTCCTTGACACCGTCGACGAACGCCGGGTGCGTCGGGTCCGAGCGTGCTGCCGAGCTGGAGCGCCCCACCGAGCGACGCCCGCGCCTCGGCGAGTGCGCTGCCGGTGACGCCGAAGCTGGGAGCGAGGCTGGCGACGTTGCTGGCGTAGATGCTCGACACGACGCTGCCGATGACGGCGACGCCGAGGGCGCCGCCGACCTGCCGGGTGGTGTCGTTGACGGCTGATCCGACGCCTGCCTTCTCCCGCGGCAGCGAGCCCATCACGGACTCGGTGGCCGGGGCCATCGTCATGCCCATGCCGACGGCCATCAGGCAGAACCCGCTGATCGCCAGCGGGTAGGGCGTGTCGGGTCTGGAGGAACGAGAGGGCGAAGAGGGCGGTGCGAGACGATCAGCAGCCCGGTGGTCACGACGCGCTTGGTGCCGAGGCGCTCGACGAACCGCGCCGAGAGCGGGGCGACGACCATCATCGTCATGGCGTAGGGGATCATCCGCAGGCCGGCGCCGAGCGGGCTGTAGCCGTGGACGAACTGCCAGTACTGGGTCATCAGGAACATCGACCCGAACATGGCGAAGAACGTCAGCGTGATCGCGCTGTTGGCGGCGGTGAAGCGCGGGTTCTGGAAGAAGTGCATGTCGAGCATGGGCGTCGGCGTGTGCAGCTCCCAGGCGATGAACGACGCCATGGCGACGACGCCGACGGCGAACGAGGCGAGCACGAGCGGGTCGGTCCAGCCCTTGGCCGGGCCCTCGATGATGCCGAACAGCAGCGTGCCGAGGCCGACGATCGACAGCAGCGCGCCGAACGGGTCGAGCGAGCTGTGGCTGGGGTCCTTCGACGTGGGCACGAGGTACCAGCCGGCGCCGAGCGCGAGGGCGACGAGCGGCAGGTTCACCCAGAACACCGAGCTCCACTCGAAGTGGCGCAGCAGCAGACCGCCGGTGACCGGACCGATGGCGACGGCGAGGCCGGAGAACCCGGCCCAGACGGCGATGGCCCGGCCCCGTTCGCGGGGGTCGCGGAAGACGTTGGTGAGGATCGACAGCGTCGCCGGCATGATCAGCGCGCCGCCGATGCCCATGAAGGCACGGCTGGCGATGAGTTGCACGGTGGTCGTCGACAGCGCCGCCGACGCCGAGCCGATGGCGAACAGGACGAGGCCGATCTGCAGCGCACCCTTGCGGCCGAAGCGGTCGCTGAGGCTGCCGGTGGTCAGCAGCAGGCCGGCGAACACCAGCGTGTAGGCGTCGATGATCCACTGGATCTCGCTGTTGGAGGCGCCGAGATCGCTGATCAACGAGGGGATCGCGACGTTCAGGATCGTGTTGTCCATGACGATGACGAGCAGCGAGAGACACAGCACGCCGAGCGTCCACCACCGCCTCTCGTGCACCTTGGCCTCGGCCTCCGTCATCACTGCCCCTTCACGTCTTTCGATACTGAACCGTCCGGTATCGTAATGCGCTGCAGCCCGTCGCCGCGTGTGACGTCCGTCGCTCCTAATCTGGCCGCCGTGACGTCGCCGGCGACCGAGAGCACGCTGCGGTTGACGGAGTGGACGTCGTGCGGTGGCTGTGCCGCCAAGTGGGGTGCCTCCGTGCTCGCCGAGATGGTCGGCGACCTGCCGGCCGGTGTCGACCCGGCGCTGCTGGTCGGCCTGGCGCCGTTCGACGACGCGGCGATCTACCGCCTCGACGCGACGACGGCGCTGGTGTCGACGACCGACTTCTTCCCGCCGCTCGTCGACGACCCCGCCGACTACGGGGCGATCGCCGCGGCCAACGCGTGCAGCGACGTGTTCGCCATGGGTGGCCGTGTCGTGCTGGCGATCAACGTCGCCGCCTTCCCCGAGCACTTCCCGCGGTGGGCGATGGCGGCGATCTTCGACGCCGCGGCGGCAGTCGTCGCCGAGGCGGGCGGCACGGTCGCCGGCGGGCACACGATCCGCAACCCCGAGCCGGTGTTCGGCCTGGCGGTGCAGGGGCTCGTGCACCCCGACGAGGTGTTCCGCAAGGGTGGCGCGCGCCCCGGCGACGTCGTGCTGCTGTCCAAGCCGCTCGGCACCGGGCTCGTGCTCGCCGGCGGATCCGACGAGGACAAGGCGGCGGCGACGGAAGGGATGCGGCGGCTCAACCGGTCGGCGTCGGAGGTGCTGCGTGCGGCAGGGCCGGCGGTCCACGCCGTCACCGACGTGACCGGCTACGGCCTCGCCGGCCACGGCTGGGAGGTCGCCGAACGCAGCGGCGTGCGCCTGGTGGTCGACGCCGACGGTCTCGTCGCCTACGCCGGTGCGCTCGAAGCGGCCGAGCGGGGCGTGCGCACGGGCGGCGACGCCCGCAACCGCGAGTACGTCGCCGGGCACCTCGACTCGACTGCTGCGGCGTCGGTCGAGGCGCTCGTGTTCGACCCGCAGACGTCCGGCGGCCTGCTCGCCGCGGTGGACCCATCGGCCGTGTCCGACCTCGACGGCTTCTGGCGGGTCGGCACCATCGAACCCGGCCCGGCGGCGGTGATCGTGCGATGAAAACAGCTTCTCAAGCGTTTTCAGGCGTCACGGATGGCCGGAATCTTCCGAGAACGCGCTGAGCGCTCATGACGGCCACGGTCCGACCCCTCGTGTCCAAGAAGCGGGCGCCGACGAGGTCGGCCGAGCGCGAGCTGTGGGACCTCGGCCACGAGGTCGTCGTCGGGATCGACGAGGTCGGCCGCGGCGCATGGGCCGGGCCGCTGACCGTCGGCGCGGCGATCCTGCCGCGGGACCGCCGGGTCAACGGCATCCGCGACTCCAAGCTGCTCACCGAGGTCGAGCGCGAGCGGTTGTTCGAGCGGATCACGTCGTGGTGCGTGGCGTGGGGCGTCGGCAGCGCCTCGCAGGTGGAGTGCGACGAGCTCGGCATGTCGGCGGCGCAGCGTCTGGCGGCGCAGCGGGCCATCGCCCAGCTCGCCGTGGCGCCCGACGCCGCGGTCGTCGACGGCAAGTGGGACTTCGTGTCGCCGCACGTCGGTCACGTCGACCGGCGGGTGCGCGCCGATTCCCGTTGTCTCAGCGTGGCCGCGGCGAGCATCCTCGCCAAGGTCGTGCGCGACCGGGAGATGCGGGTCCACGCCGAGGACTACCCGCCGTGGTCGTTCGACACCAACAAGGGCTACCCGTGCCCGGTGCACAAGGCGGCGCTGCAGGCCTACGGCCCGTCGGTGATCCACCGCCGCACCTGGGTGTTCATGGACCACTACGTCCCGTGGTCCGGCATCTCGCGCGTCTACCGCCCCGAGCAGGAGACGCTCTTCTAGGCACGTACGTCGACCGGTCAGCTCCTGGAGTGAAGGTGAGGACCTCGGGCGGGCCGGCGAGGCGGTGGTGGGCGGCGGTCGCGCCGGGGCCGACACGGATCGAACAACCGTCGTCGCCCATCGCCTCGAACACCTCCTCGTCCGTGCGATCGTCGCCGACGAACACGATGCTGCGCGCGTCGAGCTCGTCGCGCAGCTCGTCGATGGCCAGCGCCTTGCTCGTCGCCCGCGTCAGCAGCTCGACGACACCGTGCCCGGGCATCACGTGGGCGCCGGTCACGTCCTCGGCGTGCTCGCGCAGCTCCTCGGCCGATCGCGGCCCGTGCTCGGGATGCGCCTCGCGCACGTGCAGCACCACGCTCGCCGGCTTGACCTCCACCCACGCCCCGTCTCCGGCGCGGTCGGCGGCGGCGGCGGCCAGCTCGACGAGGCGCTCCAGCCGCTCGGCCTCGTGCTCGCCGAGCTCGACCTCGCGCTCGGCACGCCGCTCCATCCCGTGCAGCCCGAAGATCTCGACGTCGTCGGGGAACCCGAAGCGGCCGAGGTCCTCGACGGTGCGGCCCGACACGACCGCGACGTCGGCGACACCGGCCAGCTCGGCGACGGCGTCGAGCATCCCGGGCAACAGCTCGGCGTCGTCGGCGTGGGCGACGATCGGCGCCAGCACACCGTCGACGTCGAGTCCGACCAACAACGGTCGCGCCAGATCCGCACAGTGCGCGGCGAGGGCGACCGGGTCGTCGTTCACGAGACCGGTCACTCCACGGTGGAGATCAGGTCGGCGAGGAAGCGCTCGGCCCACGTCTGCACGTCGCTCGCCCGGACGACCTCGCGCAGGCGGGCCATCCGCGCCCGGCGCTCGTGGCGGTGCATCTCGACCGCCGTGACGATCGCCTCCTGCAGCGCCAGCTCGTCGTGCGGATTGACGAGCACGGCGTCGGTCAGCTCGTCGGCGGCGCCGGCGAACTCCGACAGCACGAGCACGCCGTCACCGTCGAGGCGGGTCGTGACGTACTCCTTGGCGACGAGGTTCATCCCGTCGCGCAGCGGCGTCACCAGCATCGCGTCGCCGGTGCGGTAGAGGGCGACGAGCTCGTCGAGCGGCAGCGACTGGTAGAGGTAGTGGATCGCCGGGTACCCGAGCCGGCCGTGCACGCCGTTGATCTCGCTGACGAGCTGCTCGATCTCCCGCCGCTCGTTCTGGTAGTGCTCGACGCCCTCCCGGGTCGGCGTCGCCACCTGCACCATCACACAGCGCTCGGTGTCCAGCGCGCCGTCGTCGAGCAGTGTCTGGTACGCCCGGAGTCGCTGGCTGATGCCCTTGGTGTAGTCGAGGCGGTCGACGCCGAGCAGCACGACCTCTGGCTCGCCGAGCCGGGTGCGGTAGCGGTTCGAACGTTGTCGTGTCGCCCGGCCGGCGGCGACGGCCTCCAGCTCGTCGACGTCGATCGAGATCGGGTACGAGCCGACACGAGCGCTGTGCCCGAGCAGCTCGTCGCAGATGACGGTGAAGTTCGCCGCGTTGATCGAGCGCTGGAACCCGACGAGGTCGCAACCGGTGAGCCCGGCGGCGATCTCCGTGCGCCACGGCAGGCGCATGAACAGCTCGTTCGGCGGGAACGGGATGTGGAAGAAGAAGCCGATGACGAGGTCGGGCCGCTTGGCGCGCAGCAGCTCGGGCACGAGCTGGAGGTGATAGTCGTGGATCCACACGATCGCCCCGTCGGGAGCGATCTCGGCGAGCGTGTCGGCGAAGCGTTGGTTGACGACCTGGTAGGCCTCCCAGTGGCGGGCGTTGTACGTCGAGTCGCGCAGCGCGTCGTGGTAGAGCGGCCACAACGTGTCGTTGGAGAACCCCTCGTAGTAGTCCTGCACCTCGTCGCTCGTGATCAGCACGGGGTGCAGGCGCACGTCGTCCTGGGTGAACGGCTCGGGGGCGTCGTCGGCCTCGCCGGTCCAGCCGACCCAGATGCCACCCGTCGCCCGCAGCAGCGGGAGCAGCGCCCGCACGAGCCCGCCGGGGCTCGCCGTCCAGCCGCCGGGGGCCCTCGTCACCGGCAACCGGTTGGCGGCGACGACGACCGGCCGGGTCGGGAGCACGTGTTCGGCGGGCACTCGTGCTGGAAGCACGGGCAGCTCGGCAGTGTCCTGCGGCCAGTTGGTTCGCTCGCTCATGCCGTCATCCCGTCATCCCTCGTCATCCCGTCATCCCTGATGTCATGCCTGTCCCAGCGCCTGCTCGAGGTCGGCCACGAGGTCGCCCGCCGACTCGATGCCGACCGACAGGCGGATCAGATCGTCGGGCACCTCCAACGGCGAACCGGCCACCGAGGCATGGGTCATCTCGCCCGGGTGCTCGATCAGGCTCTCGACGGCGCCGAGCGACTCGGCGAGCGTGAACAGCTCGGTGGCCGCGGCCACGCGCTTGGCGGCGTCGCCGCCGCCGCGGAGCCGGAAGCTGACCATCCCGCCGAAGTCGCGCATCTGGCGTGCGGCCGCCGCGTGGCCCGGATGGTCGGGCAGCTGCGGGTACAGCACCTGCTCGACGGCAGGGTGACGCACCAGCAGGTCGACGATCGCCCTGGCGTTCTCGCAGTGGCGGTCCATGCGCACGCCGAGCGTCTTGATCCCGCGCAGCACGAGGTAGCAGTCGAACGGAGCCGGAACGGCGCCGGCCGCGTTCTGGGTGAAGCGCAGGCGATCGGCGAGCTCGTCGTCGTCGACGGCCACGATCCCGCCGACGACGTCGCTGTGGCCGCCGAGGTACTTGGTGGCGGAGTGCACGACGATGTCGGCGCCGAGCGTGAGCGGCTGCTGCAGGTACGGCGTGGCGAACGTGTTGTCGACCACGACGAGCGCGCCGCGGTCGTGGGCGAGCGAACACACGGCCTCGATGTCGATGCAGCTGAGCAGTGGGTTCGTCGGGGTCTCCACCCACACCATCGCCGTGTCGTCGGGGAGGTCGATCGCCGCGACGTCGGTGAGGTCGGCGGCGGTCGACGACAGCCCGAGCGGTCCCCAGACCCGGGCGATCAGCCGGAACGTCCCGCCGTAGGCGTCGTTGCCGAGCACGACGCGCCCGCCGGGCGGGACGAGCCGCAGCACGTTGTCCTCGGCAGCCAGGCCGCTGGCGAACGCCAGCCCGTGGCGCGCCGACTCCAGCGACGCCATGCACTCCTCGAGCGCGGTCCGCGTCGGGTTCCCGGACCGCGAGTACTCGTAGCCGCGATGTCCGCCGACGCCGTCCTGGGCGAAGGTGGTCGCCAGCGAGATCGGGGTCACCACCGCACCGGTCGTCGGGTCGGGCGCTTGACCGGCGTGGACGGCCCGGGTGTCGAACCCGAGCGAGGTGGTCTCGTGCTCATCCCCCAACGGCGCTGCCCTCTGACATGGTCGCCACGGCCTCGAAGTAGCTGAGGATGTCCGTGCGGGTGACGACGGCGAGTGGACGGCCGCCGGACAGCACGAGCAACGCCGGCGCCGCCTCGAGCATCTTGACTGCCCGCTCGACCTTCTGGCCGACGCCGATGGTCGGCAGCTTCTGCCCCATCGCCTTCTCCACTGGCGTCGTCATCACCGACGGATCGCGGGCGATCGCCTCCATCAGCTCGAGCTCGTCGACCGAGCCGGACACCTCGGCGGCGGCGAACGGCGGCGTGTTCTTGCAGACCGGCAGCTGGGAGACGCCGTTGGAGCGCATCACCTCGATCGCCTCGCGGACGGTCTGGTCGGGGTTGACGTAGAGCAGCTCGGCCATGCTGCCGCGGGCGTCGAGCACGGCGCCGACGCACTCCTCGCACTCCTGGGTGAATCCGTAGTTGGCCATCCACTCGTCGTCGAACACGCGCGAGAGGTAGCCGCGGCCCGAGTCCGGGTTGAACACGACCACGATGTCGTCGGGTCCGGCTCGCTTGGCCACCTTGATCGCCGCGGCGACGGCCATCCCGCCGGAACCGCCGATGAGGATGCCCTCGATCTCCGACACCCGCCGCGCCGTGCGGAAGCTCTCCTCGTCGCTGATGGCGATGACGTCGTCGTAGAGATCGGGTTCCCAGGCCGCCGGGAAGAAGTCCTCACCGACGCCTTCGACGAGGTAGGGACGTCCCGAGCCGCCCGAGAAGACCGAGCCCTCGGGGTCGGCGGCGACGATCCGCACGTCGGGGTTCTGGGCCTTCAGGTAACGGGCGGTTCCGGTGATCGAACCGCACGTCCCGGCGCCGGCGACGAAGTGGGTGATCCGCCCGGCCGTCTGCGCCCACAGCTCGGGACCTGTCGTCTTCTCGTGAGCCAGCGGGTTGGCCGGGTTGGCGTACTGGTTGGGCCGGAACGCGTCGAGCTCGCGGGTCAGTCGTTCGGCGACGGAGTAGTAGCTCTGCGGGTCGTCGGGCGCCACGGCGACCGGGCAGACGACCACCTCGGCGCCGTAGGCGCGCAGCAGCGAGATCTTCTCCGGGGCGACCTTGTCGGTCATCACGAACACGCAGCGGTAGCCGCGCTGGGCAGCGACGATCGCCAACCCGACGCCGGTGTTGCCGCTCGTCGGCTCGACGATCGTGCCGCCCGGGCGGAGCAGGCCGTCGCGCTCGGCGGCGACGATCATCTCCAACGCCGGCCGGTCCTTCGACGACCCGCCGGGGTTGGTCGTCTCCATCTTCATGGCCAGCACGCTGGGGATGCGCTCGGCCTCACTGATCCGCTTCAGGCGGACGAGCGGGGTGTTGCCGATGAGGTCGACGACCGAATCGGCGATCGCCGTGCCCTCCAAGCGGGGATCGGCCATCCCCGGACTGTACCGCTGGTCAGCGCAGGAGGAGGAAGCTGCCGAGTCCGGCGACGGCCCAGAAGGCGAGCATCAGCACGGGCCAGACGAACGCCGCGCCGGTCGGGTCGTCCGACGTGTCGAGCACGGGAACCATCGAGCGGCCGGCCGGTGCATGGTCAGGTCGAGGCGATGGGTATCGGAAGACCTTGGGGGCCAGGCTGCCTCGCGGCTCGTCTGTGGTCGGTGGGGTGTAGGGCATGTCGACGGTGGTCAACGTCATCGTTCCGTTCGTGCGGTGTACGTTTTGTCAAACAGCGGCACTCGGCGTGGCATTCCCGCCCTATCCGCGGATCAAACCGACGGTGGCGACGATCGCGAGGACGGCGAAGATCCCCGCCGCGACCCGGCGCAGCGTGTGCTCGGGCAACACGCGCAGCAGCGCCCGCCCGGCGACGACGCCGATCGCGGCGACGGTGATCATCGCCGTGGTGGCGCCGATGAACACCGACAGCGGCTCGCCGCGCGACGCCAGGCTCGCCGTCGCCAGCTGGGTGAGGTCGCCCCACTCGGCGAGGAACACGACGCCGAACACGGTCGCCGAGATCCGCCACCACGGTGTCGGATCGGCGACCGCGGCGGCCTCGGCCGCGCCGGCCTCGGCGTCGGCGGCGGCCGCCTCCTCATCGGCCTCGCCGGCAGATCGCCACAGCAGCACTGCGCCGGCACCGAACAGCACGGCGACCGCCGCGCTGACGGCGCGATCGGGGAGCAGGCCGAGCAGCCGTCCGGCGACGACGGCGATGGCCATCTGCACGGTGAGCGCCGACGCCGCCCCGATCCACACGGCGAGCGGTCGCTTGAAGCGCGCCGACAGCACGACCGTCGCCAGCATCGTCTTGTCCGGCAGCTCGGCGACGAACACCGTGGCGAACGCCGTGACGATCGTCGCCGGGTGCACGACCGACTCAGTCAACACGCTCTCCCAGAACTGGGCGCGATCGCGTCGGATCCGCAGCGGCGATCGTCTGGCGCGATCCGCAGAGTCGGGCGCGCACCCCCTCGGTAGTGTCGGGCGCGTGACGTGGTCGATCGAGCAGGTGGTGGCGATCGCACCCACGCCGGCGCGCTTCGCCGCAGCCGACGCCCTTGCCGTGCCGTCGCACTGGGTCGTGCTCGGCGCCGACGAGCAGGCGCTCTGGGGCCGGTGCCGAGGGTCCGGGCGCGAGCCGTACGACACGATGGTCGACCACGTCAACGCGGCGTGGCGCTGCTCCTGCCCGAGCCGCTCGCAGCCGTGCAAGCACGCCCTCGCCCTGCTCGTGATGTGGGTCAAGGGACAGGTTCCCGACGGGCGTGCACCGGACGGCGTGCGGGCGTGGGCGGGTCGCCACGCCCAGCCCGAGACCACTCCCGCCGCGCCGTCGACGCCCAGCGAGCCGGCACCCGACGAGCAGCCACCAGCGGCGCAGCCCGTCGATCTCGACCGCCAACGCGACGAGCGCGTCGAGCGCCTCGTCGCCGGTCTCGTCGAGCTCGAGCGCTGGCTCGACGATCGCGTCCGCACCGGCCTCGCCGACCCGGCCCTCGCTCGCTACACCACGTGGGACGAGCTCGCCGCCCGGCTCGTCGATGCCCGCGCCGGAGCGCTTGCCAATCGCGTGCGGCGGCTCGCCGGCGTGGTCGGCGCCCGCCCCGACTGGCACGAGATCGTGCTCGCCGAGCTCGGCATCCTGCACCTGCTGGCCAGGTCCGGGCGCCGCGTGCCCGATCTGCCCGGCTCGCTCGCCGATGTCGTCGCCACGGCCTGCGGTTGGCAGGTCCGACAGGCCGACGTGCTGGCCGGCGTGCCCGACACCGACACCTGGGTGGTCGCCGGCCGCAGCGACACGCGCGAGGACCGCATCGAGGTCCGCCGCATCTGGCTCCGCGGCGCGAGCACGGGCCGGTGGGCGATGCTGCTCTCGTTCGCCGCCTACCGGCAATCCCTCGACACCACGTTCGTCGTCGGCGAGGCGTTCACGGCCGACCTCCACCGCTACCCCGGATCTCCGTGGCGCGCCCTCGTCGGCGCCCGCCACGACGACGCGCCGGCCGGCCCGATGGCCCCACCCGCGGCCACCGTCGCCGAGGCATGTGCGGCCGTTGGCGTGGCGCTGGCCGCCGAACCGTGGCTCGACCGCGTCCCGGTCACCCTCGCCGCGGCGCCGACGTTCGCCGACGGCCGATGGGTGCTCACCGACGCCACCGGGTCCGTCGCCGTGGCGCCGGAGGTGTCCGGCCTGGCCACGCTGCTCGCCGCCTCGCTCGGCGACCGGATCGCCGTCACCGTCGAGTGGACCGTCGACGGGGCTGTGCCGCTCACGGTGCACCTCGCCGACCGCGCGCTCGACATCGGCCCACGCGCCGACCTCTCGTTCGTGAGCGCGGCGTGACGACGACCGAGCTCTGGCACGAGCTGGTCACGACGTCGCTGCTCGGGACCGACCGGCGTGACCCGCCGGCACCGCCGAGCGGCCCGCTGGCCGATGTCGTCGACGATGCACTCGAGCCGACACCGTCGTCGCGGATGCTCACCACGGTCGCCGCGTGTGTCGTCGCCCGCCGTGCCGGTCTGCTCCCACGCCCGCCCGCGGCGCCACTCGCACCACCCGACGTCGACGAACGCCCGCTCGTGCCACCGGCTGCCTCGCGTCGGTGGTGGTCGATGACGGCGACGTGGCCGGTGCTCGAGGACGAGTGGCTGCACATCGTGGGACGAGCCGGCTGGCGCCTGCCGGCCGACGTCCTGGTCGGCCTGCTGCGGCGGCACCGCAGCGATGCCACTCGGTGGGCCCGCGTCGTCCGCGTGGGCGGGCCGGTCGTGCCGTGGCTGCTCGCCCACGAGCCGGCCCTGCGCGGCTCGCCGACGCGGCGGGCCGTGCCGGACACGAGTGACCTCCCGGCGCTCGCCGTGGCGCCGCAACTCGTCGGTGTCCTCGACGCCGGACCGGAAGCCACCGTCCAGGCCGTGCTCGGCGGCCTCACCGACGGCACGTTCGGGTTCACCCATCGCGCGGTGCTGATCAACTTCGTCGCCCGCGCCAGGGCCGACACCCTCGAAACGCTCGCGGCAGCCCTCGCCGCCGCCGATGTCCCACCCGGCGTCGCCGGTCTCGCCCAGTCGCTGGCCGATCTCGCCGGCACCCGACAGCGCATGCTCGAGGAGCTCCAGACGTGATCCCCGACATCCTGCGGCCGCACGCCGAGGACGAGCACGCCGCCGAGCTGGCCGCGCTCGGTGCCGCCGACGACCGGCCGCGACCGCCGAACTGGAACCTCTCGCCATGGGCCGTCGTCACCTACCTGCTCGGTGGCGTGCTCGCCGACGGGACGGTGATCACGCCCAAGTACGTCGGCCAGCGCCGGCTCGTCGAGATCGCCGTCGCCACGCTCGCCACCGACCGGGCGTTGCTGTTGCTCGGCGTGCCGGGCACGGCCAAGACGTGGGTCAGCGAACACCTCGCGGCGGCGGTGAGCGGCGACTCGACGCTGCTCGTCCAGGGCACCGCGGGCACGACGGAAGAGTCGCTGCGATACGGGTGGAACTACGCCCGGTTGCTGGCGGAGGGCCCGACCGAGGGGGCGCTCGTGCCGAGCCCGGTGTACCGGGCGATGCGCACCGGCAAGCTGGTGCGCATCGAGGAGCTGACGAGGATGCCCTCGGAGGTGCAGGACGCCCTCGTCACGATCCTCTCCGAGAAGGTCCTGCCGGTACCCGAGCTGGACACCGAGGTGTCGGCGGTGCGCGGGTTCAACCTGATCGCCACGGCCAACGACCGCGACCGCGGCGTCAACGAGCTGTCGAGCGCCCTGCGCCGCCGGTTCAACACCGTCGTCCTGCCGTTGCCGGCCACCGCCGAGGAGGAGATGACGATCGTCGCCCGCCGCGTCGCCGAGCTCGGCGCCGCGCTCGCCCTGCCCGAGGTCCCGGCGGCGGCGGACGAGATCCGCCGCGTCGTCACCATCTTTCGCGAGCTCCGCGATGGCGTGACCGAGGACGGGCGGACGAGCCTGAAGACGCCGACCGGCACGCTGTCGACGGCCGAGGCGATCTCCGTCGTCACCAACGGGCTGGCGCTCGCCGCGCACTTCGGCGACGGCACGCTGCAGGCCACCGATGTCGCCGGCGGCATCGTCGGGGCCGTGGTACGCGATCCGCTCCACGACGAGGTCGCCTGGCGCGAGTACCTCGAGACCGTCGTCCGCGACCGCGAAGGCTGGGGTGACTTCTACGACAGCGGCGCTGAACCGGCGGGCTCCGGCCCAAGGGCCTCTGCCCCCGCACCGCCGCTGAACGGCTCCACCTGCTCGGGATCCGCCACCACGGGCCGGGGTCGGCGCGGTCGGTGCGGCGGGCGCTCGACGCGCTGCGACCTGACGTCGTGCTCGTCGAGGCGCCGGCCGATGCCGCCGCGGCGCTGGAGTGGATCGGCCACGCCGGGCTCGTCCCGCCGGTCGCCCTGCTCGGCTACGCGGTCGCCCGGCCCGACCGAGCGGTGTTCGCCCCACTCGCCTCGTTCAGCCCGGAATGGCAGGCCGTGCTGTGGGCGGCCGCCCACGGCGTCGCCGTCGAGCCGATCGATCTGCCGCTGGCGCTCACGCTCGGGGAGCCGCCGGATCCCGATCTGCCCGCCGGCCACGCGCCGCCTGATCCGCTCGGCGACCTGGCGGCCGCCGCCGGCGAGCCCGACGCCGAGCGGTGGTGGGAGGACCTCGTCGAGCACCGCGGCGACGGCGAGCCGGTCTTCGACGCGGTGGCCGACGCGATGGCCGCCACCCGCGCCGGAACCTGGACGTCACCGCACGACGCCCTGCGCGAATCGCACATGCGCCGGCGCATCCGCACCGCGCTCAGCGCCGGTTCGACGGTCGCCGTCGTCTGCGGCGCGTGGCACGTCCCGGCGCTGCACCCCGACGCCGCCACCGCGGCCGCCGACGCGGCGGCACTGCGCGGGCGGCGCAAGGAGAAGGTCGGCGTCACCTGGGTGCCGTGGACCCACCGCCGGCTGCGACGGTCGACTGGGTATGGCGCGGGGGTGGCGAGCCCCGGCTGGTACGCCCACGTGTTCCGTCACCCCGGCCCCGACGGTGTGTCGCGGTTCTTCGTCGACGCTGCCCACATGCTCCGCCGGCAGGGGATGGCGGCCTCCCCGGACCATCTGATCGCCGCATCCCGGTTGGCGGGCTCGCTCGCCGCGCTGCGTGAGCGGCCGCGGCCGGGCCTGGCCGAAGTCCTCGACGCCTCCGACGCCGTGATCGGCGGGCTGCCACTCGTCGTCGACGAGCTCGTGGTCGGCGACGCCGTCGGAGAGGTGCCGCCCGACGCGCCGCAGGTCCCACTGGCCCGCGACCTCGCGGCCTGCCAGCGGACGGCCCGCCTGAAGCCGGAGTCGGCGCCGCGCACGATCGAGCTCGACCTGCGGACGACGAACGGGCTGCGTCGCTCGCACCTCCTGCACCGTCTCACCGCGCTCGGCGTGCGGTGGGGCCAGCTGCTGGAAGGCAGGGGATCGAGCGGCACGTTCCGTGAGACGTGGCACGTGGCTTGGGAGCCCGAGCTGTCGGTGCGGCTGGTCGAGCAGGCAGCACACGGCACGACGGTCGCCGCCGCCGCCACCGCCTGCCTCGTCGAACAGGCCGCCGCGGCCGCGAGGCTGCCCGACGCAACCGCCGCCGTCGAGCTGGCCTTGCTCGGCGACCTCACCGACGCCGTCGCGCCGGCAGTGCGCACCATCGCCCGCCTCGCCGCCAGCGCGCCCGATGTCGCCGAGCTGATGGACACGCTGGGACCGCTGGCGTCGGCGCTGCGCTACGGCGACGTGCGGCGCACCGACGCCGCCGCCCTGCGCGTCGTGTTCGACGAGATCGTCGTGCGCGTCGTGGCCGGACTGGGTCATGCGGCCGAAGGTCTCGGCGACGACGCGGCACGGGCGATGATCGAGCGGATGAGCGCCGTCCAGGCGGCGCTGGCGGTGATCGACCACCCGGCGCGCCACACGGACCTGCCAACCGCCCTGGCAGCGCTCGCCGACGCCAGGCGGGTGCACGGGCTGGTGCACGGTCGGGCGGTGCGGCTGCTCCACGACGGCGGGCAGTGGACGCCGGCCGACGTGCAGGCACGGCTCGGTCGGGCCCTCACACCTGGCACGCCGGCCGCCGACGGCGCGGCGTTCGTCGAGGGCTTCCTCGCCGGCAGCGGCACCGTGCTGCTCCACGACGACCAGCTGCTCGACGTCGTCGACGGGTGGATCGCCTCGCTGCACGCCGACATGTTCGAGTCCGTCGTGGCCCTCCTCCGGCGCACGTTCGGCGCCTTCGAGCCGGCCGAGCGCCGCCAGCTCGGCGCCCTGCTGTCGACCGGACGGGTCGTTCGGCTGACAGCGATGAGCGACGACGTCGACACCGACCGCGCCGCTCGCCGGGCTGGCGACCGTCCGCGCCATGCTCGGGCTGGGGGACGCGTGAACGCTCCCGGCGCGGGTGCACCATCTCGCCATTGCGAGCGATCGAGCGCAAGCGAGTGAGCGGCCAGCAACGGCCTGCGTGGCCGGGGAACGCAGTATCGGAGCAGGAGCGGCTGCGGCGCTGGCGCCTCGTGCTCGGCGGCGGCGATGCCGACGGTACGGACACCGACCTCCGTGGAGACGACCGGCGCATCGACGTCGCCCTCGGCGCGCTGTACGACCGGACGACGCCGCGTGGTCGCGGCAGCGGCCGGGCAGGCGGCCTCGCTCGCTCCGCGCCGTCGGTCGCCCGCTGGCTCGGCGACATCCGCCGGTACTTCCCGACACCCGTCGTGCAGGTGCTCCAACGCGACGCCGTCGACCGGCTCGAGCTGCACCAGCTCCTCCTCGAGCCCGAGCTGCTCGGCGAGCTGCAGCCCGACCTGCACCTCGTCACGCCTGCTCGTCGAGCTCAACCGGGCACTTCCCGACGAGACGAGAGCGACGGCCCGCCAGGTGATCGCCACCGTGCTCGCCCAGCTCGAGGCGCGCCTCGCCGACCGCACGCGGCAGGCCGTTCGTGGCGCCCTCGCCAGGTCGAGCCGCACCGGCCGGCCGCGCCCGGCAGACATCGACTGGCCGCGGACGATCCGCGCCAACCTGCGGCACTGGCTCCCCGAGCACCGCACGGTCGTTCCCGAGCGGCTCGTCGGGTTCGGACGGCACCAACGCAGCCTCGCCCGCGATGTCGTCATCGCCGTCGACCAGAGCGGCTCGATGGCTGGCAGCGTCGTCCACGCCTCGCTGTTCGCCTGTGTGCTCGCCCGCCTGCCGACCCTGCGCACGTCGATGATCGCCTTCGACACCGCCGTGGCCGACCTCACGCCGCTGCTCACCGACCCCGTCGACGTGCTGTTCGGCGTGCAGCTCGGCGGCGGCACCGACATCGGTGGCGCCCTCGGCTCCTGCCGTCGGCTGATCACCCGGCCACGCGAGACCGTGCTGGTGCTGGTCAGCGACCTGTTCGAGGGCGGCAACCCGGCCGTGCTCCGGGCGCGAGTCGCCGAGCTGGTCAGCGACGGGGTCGCCGTGCTCGTCCTGCTGGCCCTGTCCGACGACGGGGTGCCCGCCCACGACCACCACGAGGCCGAGGCGCTGGCCGCGCTCGGCGCCACCGTCACTGCCTGCACCCCCGACGAGTTCCCCGACCTGTTCGCAGCTGCGCTGTGAGAAGCCGCGCCGGCAGCGAGAACCGAGCGGAAAGGCGATGCCTTTCCGCTCGATCCCTGACACGCTGCGGTGGCGGCGGAGGGTTGCGGCCCGGGGACCATCCCTCGTTCGGGTGAAGGGCGGGCGGACTACTCCACTCGGTCGACGGACGGTGCAGACTGACCACGCACCACCGCCGCCACGACGCTCAGTTCATCGGGTCGGCGTCCCACGGCCGTCCCGGATCGTGTGACGGGAGGAGGAGCTGCACCGAGACCCGGTGCAGGCCCCGCTCGGACATCACCGCCGTCGCCAGGTCGACGGCGACGACCTCGACACCGGCGGCGGCCAGGATCTCGCCGAGCTCGTCGAGCTCGCCACGGCAGCCGAGCTCACCGCGGTCGCTGTACAGCGCACGGTGGTACGCCCCGGCCATCGTCGCTCCCGCACCCCAGAACGTCGCCCGGTCGGAGACGACGAGCACGGTCGGGACGTCGTGCCCCAGGCGCCCGTCGTACACGACGGTGTCGTCGGTGTGACCCGTCCCGATGCCCTCGACGACCGGCAACTGGCTGCCGTGGCGCCGAGCCACCGAGGCCTCCCAACCGAGGCGGTCACTGAGCCCGGCCAGCATCGCCATGTGGCTGCTGTCGCCGTGCGCCAAGCCGATCCTCCACGGGTGCTCCCGGCGGCCGTCGACGTCGACGTCGGACCAGACGGCTCTGGCCGGGATCGCCCACTCCTGACGGTGCAGGTCACGGGCCTTGACCAGGACCGCGCCATCGAGCGGGCGTCGGTCGACGAGTGAGCCGGGCGCGACGACCCGGCGCTGCGGCGGCGGGCGGAGATCGAGCGACGAGGGCACGACAGCGGGGGATGCGTAGCTCAGGCTCATCGCCCGCCGATGCAACAAGTCGGCAGTCGCAGCGCCGTGAGATGGCGTCCGTCGACCGTCGTGGGACGCGCATTGGACGCTCGCGCCAGCATCATGTCGAGTCATGAGGACACGCGCCCGTCGAGCCGTCATGGCTCTGTTCCGCTTCACCCCGATCGTTGCCGCGGTCGGTTTCGTGCTGATGGAGGGTCCTCGCTTGCTCTGACGCGTACGCGTCGGCGGGCGTCGACCGCTACAGACCCGTTGCCGTCCGGCGGAGCAGTTCGTCGCGACGTTGCTTCGTCGCGCCCGCGGACTCGTCACCGATCTCCCGCGCCACCACCGCCGCGTCGTCGAGCACGGCCATCGCCGCAGCGACCCGGTTCTGCATCGTGAGCAGCTCGGCGAGGCGGACGTACCTCGAATCGGCGTAGCGGTCGAGGCGCAGGGCGCGCTCGGCGAGCGATTGCGCCACGGGCAGGTCGCCGGCGTCCTCCGCCTGAACCGACAGCAGGTCGAGCAGGGTGATCATCTGCTGGTCGGCGCTGCGGCGAGCGGTGATCGCCCACTCCTCGTACTCGAAGTCGACGAACAGCGGTCCGTCACCGGCCGCCACCGCCTGCTGGGCGAGCTCTCCGGCCAGCTCGGGGTCGGCTCTCGCTGTCGCCAGGGCGTCGGTGGCCAGTCGCTCGAAGTCGTGGAGGTCGCAGGACAGGCCGGGGCCGAGGCGCAGCCCGGCGCCGGTGCGCACGACGATGTCGCCGACGGCGCGGCGCAGGCGGAGCAGCACGTTGCGCAGCCTCGTCCGGCTCACATCGACCTCGTCCCCGGGCCAGAGGGCGTCGCTGACCTGGTCGATCGTCACCGAGCCACCGTTGGCGACGAGCACACCGACGAGGCGTTGCGGGTTGCCCGGCGGGATCACCGTCACCGCCGGCCCGTCGTGGATCGAGATCGGCTCGCCGATGACGACCAGCCGGCGACCCTCGTGCCTCGCCGACGGCGTCGTGCTGGTCGGCGTCGGCGAGGTCGCCCGCCCGCTGCAGCGCCGACTGCAGCTCGAGCTGCGCCTTCGCCTCGCCGAGCGACGCGGCGTCGCTGAAGCCGAGCGCCATCAGCTCACGGCCGGCTTCGTCTGCGAGCCGGCGGGCCCCGTCCAGGTCGCCCTGGCGGGCCATCGCCGCGGCGGCGACGAGCTTGACCCGCCACCACGACGCCGGCAGCGTGTGCGCCAAGCCCTCGTCGAGGTTCTCGACACGGCCCTTTCTCGCTTCCAGCACGAACGCCGTCGAGGCGACCTGGCCAGGGAACACCGGGTGGCGCTCGGCCGCCCGGTCCAGGTATGACGTGGCCAGGTCGAGCTCGCCGAGGCCGCCGAGCACCGTCGCCATGTCGCAGAGGAACGGGATGCCGAGCACGTCGTCGGCGACACCGAGGGCGGTGTTCTCGGCGCTGCCGATCCAGCGCAGCGTCGCCGGCAGGTCGCCGCGCCGTGACGCCACCAGCGCCCGGCCCCAGGCGGCAACGGCGATCAGGCGCGGGTTGTCGTGCACGTAGCCGAGGTCGGCGAGGCGCATGAACCGTGACTCAGCGCTCTCCAGCCGGTTGGCGTTGAACAGCACGAAGCCCTCGACCATCAGCGTCCAGGAGCGCTCGGTGTCGGACAGGTCGGCGGTGCCGAGCAACTGGCCGACCTGGGCCAGCGCCTCGTCGTAGCGACCGAGGGGCGACAGCACGGACAGGGCGAGGTCGCGCCGGCAGGCCCTGGCCCGGGCGAACTCGCCGCTGCCCTCCCACGCCCCGGCAGCGACGCGGTAGTGCTCGGCCGCCCGCTGCAGGTCCTCCCGGGCGTCGGAGGTGGCCGCGCACTCGGCGAGCACCTCGTGCGCGCGGGCGTACGTGCGGTCCTCGCCCGTCGCCGAGCTCGAGCAAGGTGCGCTCGGCGATCCGCTCGGCCTCGTCCCGGCGGCCCTCGGCGAGGCGGGCGCGGGCCGACTCGATGCTCACCCGTCGTCGCAGCGGTGGCGGCGACGACGTCGCCATCGTCACCGCTCGGTCGATGTCGACGACCGCCTCGTCGACGCGGCCGAGCGAGCGGGTGGCCGAGGCGCGCAGCAGCAGCAGCGCCGGCTCACGGTCGGCGACCGGCCCGAGGCGCGCCAGCAGGCTGAGCATCTGGCGCGGCTCGACGGTGTCGGTGATCGACTCGCTCAGCGTCAGCACCATGGCCGTCGCCCGCTCGACGTCGCCGGCGTCGAGGAGCAGGCCGACGGCCTCCAGCGCCCTGCCCCGTTCGAGCAGCTCGGCGGCCAGCGCACCGGCGGTCTCCGGATCGATCGGGGCGGCGCGGAACGCCGACGCCGAGGCGATGTCCAGGGCACCCGTGAGCTGGCGGCGGAGCGGAACACCGGCGGCGACCGCCCGGTCGACGAACCCGTCACCTGCCAGCTTGTCGAGCAGGTGCGAGTCGATGCCGGGCGTCCGCGCCAACAGCGCGACGACGGCGTGCTCGCGGGGCGTGAGGTGCTGCAGCGCCGCCTCGCTGGCCACCCGGACCATGCGCGACGCCAGGGCGACCGGGTCGGTGCTCGGATCGCGGCGGCTCTGGTCGAGCGACGTGGCGATGACGCGGACGCAGCCGTCGGCGGCCTCGACGATCCGCCGGGCGAGCGTCATCAGCCCGGCGGGGAGCTCGGCGGCGACCTCGTCGGCGTCGATGGCGAGGGCGCCGGCGTCGATGATGAGGCCGTCGACCAGGTGCGTGGCCTCGTGGAGGATGTCGGCGAGGACGCGGCCGGCGATGATCAGGCGGGCGCCGCCCGAGGCGTCCTCGATGCGCTCGGCGACCCGGGCGAGGTCGAGCGGGCAGAGCAGGTGGGCGTCGTCGAGGAGCACCGTCTGGTCGACCCAGTCGGTGTCCCCGAGTGATCCGAGCGCACCGCGCAACCGCAGCACGTCGGGCGCCGGCGGCGCGTCGGGCGAGCCACGACTTGCCGTACCCGGGCGGTGCCTCCAACAGGACGACCGGTGGCCCGTCGGGGCCGGCGAGCCGGCCGAGCAAGGGAGTGCGGGGTAGGCGCATGCAGCACCCGCGAGCCTACTGACGACCGCGATCGGCCTGGTCGGATGGCCTGCCCGACCCGCCGCATCCGAGTGTTTGACGCCATCCGAGTGTGTGGTGGGCGGCGTCCGCACACCCCACACTCGGATCGGTCTGCACACTCGGATGTACGCTCCGGCGGTGGGCCAGCTGGTCGCCGTCACGGAGAAGCCGAGCTCGTCGCCCGGTGTGGTGCGCTTCGAGCTCAACCGGGCGTTGACGGGGATGGGTCACGAGCACTTCCGCTCGGCGGACGACGCCGTCCGGCCCGCGCCCTGCCGCCGAGCTGGCCCGCCGGCTGTTCGCCACCGGCAAGGCCGACGCCGTGCACGTCTACTCCAACATCGTCACCGTCGACCTCGCCAAGGGGGCGTCGTCGGACGGGATGGCCGACGTCGTCCGCTACCTCTACCAGTACTGGAAGCCGGGGATGGCGCCCCCGGTGTTCGAGGACCTCCAGCCCGAGGAGGACGCGTCGGCCGCCGCGGCATCGAGCCGCTGACGGTGACGCCGGCGGCGACACGGCACTCGCCGAAGCGGCCAAGCGGGTGCCGATGCACCTCCTCGAGCGCGGCCGCGCCGGCCCGCGAGCGCTGGAAGGCCAAGCAGGGCTGATCGGCTTGCTACGTCGAACGTCCGTTCGTAGACTCCATCCATGGATCTGGCTGCAGCCGTCGCTCCCACGACCCTCGCCCGCCAGCGCACCCTGCCCGTCGTCGATCCGCTCACCCCGCTGCTGCCCGACGGCGCCCTGGCCAGGGGCAGGGCGGTGTCGTGCGGGGGCATCGCCGCCACCTCGCTCGCCATCGCCCTGACTGCCGAGGCCACGGCTGCCGGTGCCTGGCTCGCCGTCGTCGACGTGCCGTGGCTGGGGGTCGAGGCGGCGGCCGAGCTCGGCGTGCCGCTCGAACGACTGGTCCGCGTGGACCTTGGAGATCGCAGCGGGCGAGCCAGCAACGTGAGTCTGGGCCGACCTCGTGGCTGCCGTCCTCGACGGCTTCGAGCTCGTCGTCACCCGGGTCCCACGACGGCTGAACGCCGGCACGCTGCGCCGTGTCCAGGCAAGGGTGCAGGCCAGGGAGGCGGTGCTGATCGTCGTCGGCGACCCCGGCCCGCTGTCCGCCGACGTCACCATGGAAGCGTCGTCCCCGGTGTGGGAGGGCGTCGAGCACGGCTGGGGTCACCTCCGCGGCAGGCGGGTCACCGTGTCGTCGACCGGCCGGCGCGTCCCCCGCCCGCGCCGGGCCGAGCTGTGGCTGCCTGGCCCCGATGGCAGGGTGGCCGTTGTCGAGCCAACTGTTGCCGTGCTCCGCCCGGTGGGGTGAGCCGGTGAGCCGGATGGTCGCGGTGTGGTGCCCCGACTGGCCCGTCGTCGCCGCCGGGGTGGCTGCCGGGGTGCCGGCCGTCGTGCTCCACGCCAACCGGGTCGTCGCCCGCTCGCCGGCTGCCGCGGCCGACGGCGTGGTGATCGGCCAGCGCCGGCGCCAGGCCCAGCAGCGTTGTCCTGATGTCGTGCTGCTCGACCACGACACCGACCGTGACGCCAGGGCGTTCGAGCCGGTCGTGCGCGCCGTCGGCCGGTTCGCCCCCCGTCTCGAGGTGGTCGAGCCGGGGTGGTTGAGCCTCGGTGCGCGCGGTCCGTCGCGCTACTTCGGCGGCGACGAGCGCCTGGCCGAGCAGGTCGTCGCCGCCGTCCGTGGCGAGGCGGCCACCGACGTGGGGGTCGGGGTCGCCGACGGTCGCTTCGCCGCCGCCGTCGCTGCCCGTCGCGCCGGGCGGCGCCCGGTCGTCGTCCCACCCGACGCGTCGGCAGCCTTCCTCGCCCCGCTCCCGGTCGCCTGGCTGCACCACGTCGGCGAGGCCGACGCCGAGCTGGTCGGCCTGTTCGCCCGGCTCGGCCTTGCCCGTCTCGGCGACCTTGCCGCGCTGCCGGCGGGCGACGTCCTGGCACGGTTCGGCCCACCGGGGCGTCACGCCCATCGCATGGCCGGCGGTCTCGACGACCGCCCTGCCGGCGGCGCCGAGCCGCCACCCGAGCGCCACGTCGAGCAGACCTTCGACGACCCTGTCATCCAGCTCGAGCCGCTCGTGTTCACCGGCAAGCACCTCGCCGACGAGCTGGTCGCCGCGCTCGCCGCCGAGGGCCGGGTGTGCACCCGCCTCGTCGTCACCGCCGAGACCGAGCACGGCGAGCGCAGCGAGCGGGCGTGGTACCGGGCTGCGGGGATGTCGGCGGCGGCGATGGTCGAGCGGGTGCGCTGGCAGCTCGACGGCTGGACGTCGTCGGGCGAGCTGTCGGCAGGGGTCGTGCTGCTGCGGCTGGCGCCCGACGAGGTGCGCGGCGACGACGGCGACCAGCTGCGGCTGTGGGGCGGCCCGTCGGCCGCCGACGAGCGGGCGACGCGCACCGTTGCCCGGCTGGCCGGGCTGATCGGCGACCGGGCGGTCCAGGTGCCGGCGTGGCGTGGCGGACGGCTTCCCGGCGACCGCTACGGCTGGGTGCCGGCGTCGACCACCGATCTCACCGACGCCGACGACACCGCCGAGCGGTTGCGGCCGCGCGTGACGGGCCCGTGGCCTGGATCGCTGCCCGCTCCCTCACCGGCCGTCGTCCTCCCCGAGGTGCAACCCGCCGAGGTGCTCGACGCCGCCGGTCGGGTGGTCGAGGTCAGCGGCCGGGGCGAGGTCGAGCGCGCCGCCGGCCACGCTGGCGGTGGCGGGGAGGGCACCCGAGGCGATCACCGGCTGGGCCGGCCCGTGGCCGCTCGACGAGCGCTGGTGGGAGGCCGGCCGGCACCGCCGGCTGGCCCGCTTCCAGGTCGTCACCGCCGGCGGCGCCGCCCACCTCGTCCTCGCCGAACGCCGCCGCTGGTGGGTGGCTGCCAGCTATGGCTGAGCACCCCAATCTGGGCGCGATCCGTCTCTGGGCGCGATTCGTCTCGGATTCCGAGACGATCTGCACCCAGATCGGGGATCGGCGGGTTGCAGGGCGGAGTACAACGGGGGTGAGGAGGTGGTCGTGATGGAACCACGCAGGATCCTCGTCGTCGCCAACCAGACGGCATGTGGGACCGAGCTCCTGGACACCGTCAAGGCGCGCAAGGACGCCGGCCCGTGCCGCTTCACGTTGCTCGTGCCGGCAACGCCGCCGCACGAGCACGCGACCTGGACGGAGGGCGACGCCAGGGCCATCGCCCGCAGCCGCATGGCCGCCGCCGTCGAGCGGTTCCTCGCCGAGGGTGCCGCCGTCGAGGGCGTCGTCGGCGACGCCAACCCGGTGCGCGCCATCGACGACGTGCTGCTCGAGCACGCCCACGACGAGATCATCCTGTCCACGCTGCCGCCGGGGATCTCGCGGTGGCTGAACAAGGACCTGCCCCACCGCGTCGAGCAGCGCTTCGGCCTCCCCGTGACGACGGTGATCAGTCAGCGAGAACTCACGAAGTAGCCGACGTCGCGCGGACGAGGTCGGGGAACACCTTGGCCACCTTGGCCGTGAGGTACTCCCCGTAGGTGCCCTCCCAGGCCCGCACGCTGCTGCCGTCCCACCGGCGAGCGGCGTCGTCGGCCGGGGGAGTGCCGGCGAGGGGCAACACCGGGCACACCGCATCCCACGACGGGTCGATGAAGCACGGGAACGACAAGCGCTCGGCGCCGCTCGTGTTGAGGACGCGGTGCGGCGTCGAGCGGTACCGGCCCTCGGTCATCCGGTCGAGCATGTCGCCGAGGTTGACGACGAAGACCCCGGGATCCGACGGCACGTCGATCCAGCCCCCGGGCGCGTGCACCTGCAGCCCGCCGTTGGCGTCGGTGGCGAGGATCGTCAGCAACCCGTAGTCGGTGTGCTCGCCGACGCCCCAGCCGTCGTCGACCGCCGGCGGGTAGCGGAAGATGCGGAACAGCACGGTCGGATCTGCCGTCACGTGGTGGGCGAACCAGTCCGCTTCGAGTCCGAGCCCGATGGCGATCGCCCGCAGCAGCGCGGTGCCGAGCGCCGTCATGCGCTCGATCCAGCCGAGCACGGCGGCCCGCAGGCCGTCGGGCTCGGCGGGGAACAGGTTGGCCCCGTGCAGCGGGCGCCCGGGAGCGCGCTCGGTGCCGAAGTAGATGCCTTCCTTGTGGTCCGGCTCGGCCGGACGTCAGCTCACCGTCGAGGGGGAACCAGCCCCGCCACGCCGCGCCGCCGTGGACCATGGCGATGCGCGCCTTGACGTCGTCGGGCTGGGCGAAGAAGGCGCGGGCGAGGCGATCGAGCTCGGCGAGGTCGCCGTCGGGGACGCCGTGGCCGGCGATGCGGAAGAACCCGACATCGCGGCAGGCGGCATCGATCTCCCGGGCGACGGGACGGTGATCGGCGTCAGGGTCGAGGAGGGGAGCGACGTCGATGAGCGGCAGCGTCGGCACGGCGCCCATGCGTCAGGCGCCGGCCATCCGCCACCGGCAGGCAACTAGGTTCTCCCCGGTGGGGGACCCGGTGCAGGACGTGCTCGCCGCGGTTGCCGCCCGGGTCCCCGTCGACGAGCGTGAGCGAGCGAGCATCGAACGGGTCCTCGCCGAGGTCCCGCGGCTGGAGCGCCCGTTCGACCGGCACGCCGATCCCGTGCACGTCACCGGGTCGGCGCTGATCGTCGGGAGGCGGGGCATCGTGCTGCTGCACCACAAGTCGCTCGGCATCTGGGTCCAGCCGGGTGGCCACATCGACGACGGTGAGCTGCCGTGGGAGGCCGCCGTGCGCGAGGCGATCGAGGAGACCGGGTTGCCGGTCCGCCTGCTCGACGATCCGCCGCAGCTGGCCCACGTCGACGTGCATCCCGGGTCCACGCGGGCACACCCACCTCGACCTGCGGTACGTCGTCGAGGCAGGCGACGCCGACCCGACGCCACCGCCCGAGGAGAGCCAGCAGGTCGCCTGGTTCGACTGGCCCGATGCGCTGGCGATCGCCGATCCCGGCCTCTCCGGCCTGCTCCCGACGCTGGTCGGGTACGGTCGCGGCTGACCGCCACACCGAGGGGGAGGGCGTCGTGGACGTGATCTCGTTGCACCGTCGCACCGTCGAGGTGTTCCTCGAGCGGGTCGAGGCGATCGGCGACGATCGATGGGCCGATCCGACGCCGTGCCCGGACTGGGACGTGCGCGCCCTCGTCAACCACGTCGTCGGCGAGGACCGCTGGACGGCCCCGCTGCTCGGCGGGAGCACGATCGCCGAGGTCGGCGACCGCTTCGACGGCGACCTGCTCGGCGCCGATCCGCGCGGGTCGGCGAACGACGCAGCCGCCGAGGCGGTCGCCGCGGTCGGGTACCACGTGCCCGGTGGAGGGATCGTCCACCTGTCCTACGGCGACGAGGACATCGCCGAGTACGTCCACCAGCTCGCGGCCGACCACCTGATCCACGCATGGGACGTGGCGGCCGCGACCGGTGGCGACACGGCCCTCGACCCGGAGCTGGTCGCCGCCGTGGCCACGTGGTTCGCCGACCGTGAGCAGCTCTATCGCGGCGCCGGCGTGATCGGCGAACGGGTCGAATCGGGGTCCGACGACCCGTCCGATCGCCTCATTGCCGCATTCGGTCGCGATCCGCGCTGGGGCTTGACGGTCCGCCGGCCGGCGGCCGTTACGGCACCGTTATCGGTGCCTGCGCATGATGTCGGTGCGAGGGAGAGAGTCCGACAGGGCGGCCCAACGCGACGGGCGGAGGCGGACACCACAACGGCGAGCGATCGTCGGCGTGGTGCCGTCCGTGGCGTGCGGATCGTCGTGTCGGCCTCCGACCCGGCGCCGCCTCGGCGCGCCACCGAACGTGCGTTTGTCCTCCCGTCCCCGATCGATCCGGGTCGGGGACGACAACGCTCGTTCGGCCTGGTCGCGCCGGGCGGCGCCGACGGCGCGCGTCCGAGCTGCCATACTGTTCGCTGCCGCGGAGACGGGGCGGACGGTGGACATCGAACTACGCGTGCTCGGAACGCTCGAGGTGGCGAAGGCCACAGGCGGGACACTGTCGGTCCGCGGGCTCGGCGCCCGTCTGCTCCTGGCCCTCGCCGTCGATCGTGGAACGCCGGTCCCCGACCACGACCTGCTCGAGCGTCTGTGGCCGTCCGGTCCGCCCAACCAGGCCATCGCCTCGGTCCGCAACCAGGTCGCCCGACTGCGCCGCATGCTCGGGGCCGCGGTCGTCGAGCGGACCAGTCGTGGCTATCGCCTCAACCCCGACGCCTGCCGGGTCGACATCGACTGCTTCGCCGACACGGTCAACGCAGCCCGAACGCTCGAACCGGAGCAGGCCGCCGAGCAGATCGATCGCGCCCTCGCTCGCGTCCGCGGGCGCCCGTTCGACGACGTCGCCGACGAGCTGTGGGCCATGCCGGCTGCGGCCGCCGCGGCCGAGCTGGTCGCCGCGGCCGAGGAGCGGTGGGCGCACGCGGTCCTCGCATCGGGTCGCGCCGGTGACGACGTCGCCCGGCTGCGCAGCGCGGCGGCGGCCCAACCCCATCGCGAGGTGCGCTGGCTGCAGTTGGTGACGGCACTGGCCGACGCCGGACGCCGTACCGAGGGCCTGCGCGCGGTGGGCGAGGCACGGCGGGCGCTCGCCGAGTTCGGCCTGCTGCCTGGCGCCGACCTCCTCGACCTCGAGCGCGAGCCTCGTCGGCGCCCCCGACGAGCCCGTCGCCGTCGCCCGGATCCCGGTCCGCCGCGATCCGATGGTCGGCCGTGAGCTCGAGCTGGCGACGCTGCTGCTGCCCGAGCCGATCGTCTGGATCGACGGTGAACCCGGCGCGGGGAAGACCCGGTTGCTCGCCGAGCTCGCAGACCGGCTGCTCGGTGGTCGCGAGGTGCTGCTCTATGCCGCCTGCCCGCACCTCCTCGGCACCGGCGCGCGCGTGCGTGTCGTCGTTCGTCGCCGCGGCGATCGACGTGGCGGCCGAGGTCGGTTCACCGCCCGACGAGCTGCTGAGGTGGCGCGACCACGAATCGACCGAGCCGGTCGTCCGCCGCGCCACGCTCGTCGGTGGTCTCGTCTCGTGGCTCCAGACCGCCGCGTCGCAGCGGCCGATCATCGCCGTCATCGACGACGCCCACTGGCTCGACGACGACACCATCGCCGTGCTGCTCGACGTGATCGGCGGGACCCGCGAGATCGTCCGGTGGATGATCGCCAGCCGGGCGATCGACCGCCACCCGGCGGCAGCCCGCCTGCGCGACGAGCTCGAACGTGGTGGTGCCGTCTGTTCCGTCTCGCTCGGCGCGCTCACCATCGACGACGTCCACGACCTCGTCGCCCTGCTCGCTCCGGGGCTGGACGCGCAGCGTCGGGACGTGCTGGTGGAGGAGGTGATGTCGTCGACCGGCGGTCATGCCCTCTCCGTCGTCGAGCTGATCAGCCATCGCCAGCGGATGACCGACGGCGATCCGCCCCGACTCGACGCCATCGTCCGCGACTCGGTGCGCGCGCTTGCCGACGGCAGGGCGAGAGCTCGTCGAGTTGCTCGCCGTCGCCGGCGGGCCGTGCCCTGTCGTCGTCCTGGCCGCGGCGTGCGGCCTCGACGCCGGCCGCACTGCTCGAAGCTCGCCGAACGGTTGGAGGGCGACGGACTGCTCGCACCGGTCACCGTCACGACGCTCGATCTTCGCCACGACCTGA
Organism: uncultured Acidimicrobiia bacterium; assembly: GCA_963749315.1. Classification (GTDB taxonomy): domain Bacteria; phylum Actinomycetota; class Acidimicrobiia; order Acidimicrobiales; family Ilumatobacteraceae; genus JALZMG01. Next base: position 130,578 of record CAVVMS010000024.1, on the reverse strand, counting down.
TCCGGCGCGCCGTCGTGCGCCGCCTGTCACCCGCCGCCCAACTCTGCCTGCGACGTCGACTCGTGCGCCAGCTGGCGCACGACGAGCGCTTCGTGATCGCCGCCGCGGATCAGTTGCTGCAGTGTGGCGACCTGCTCGAGGACGAGCTCGTGGACCGCCGCGACCGGGCGGTCGCCGACGCCATCGATCAGCTGATGCGCGAGGCGGAGTACGCCGCAGCGCGCGGGCTCGCCGACCGGTACCTGGCGATCCCGTGGCGGCCGCGTCGGCCCGCACGTGCACGAGGTCACGCTCGCGCGCCGCCACCGCGCTCATCGCCACCGGTGATGCCGCCAACGGCAGGGCGACGCTCGTCCAGCTCATCGACCGGGCCCGCGCCGCGACGACCAGCTCGTCCTCGCCGACGCCATCCTGGCGTCCGGGCCGCTCAAGCTGGGCAAGCGCGAGCAGGACGGTGTGATCCGTGACGCCGAGCAGTTGACGGACACGCTCCCGGCGACGGAGAGCCGGCGCCGGGTGCAGCTCGCCTGCTGGGCGGCCCACCACCGCGTCAACCGAGGTGAGGCGGTCGCCGCGGCATACCTCCTGCAACGGGCCGAGGAGGCGTCGGTGGCGACGCCCGACCTCAACGGGCTGATCCTCGCCGTCCGGACACAGGCGGCGACGCTCATCGGCAGCGACCCGGGTGCGATCAGGCGATCGCTCGACGAGCTGCTGGAGTTCGTCCGATCGACCGGCGACCTGTCGGCCGAGGCGGCGTCGTTGCTGCTCAGCTCGCGCCAGGCGTGGGTGGAGGGGACCGTGGCCGACGTGGCCGACGTCCGCGACGCGATCGCCAAGGTCGCCACGCGCATGCCGCGACCCGACTTCCAGTGGTGGCCGCTGGCGATCGATGCGGCGATCGAGCTGGCGATCGGGCACGGTGACACCGCGGCGGTCGCCATCGAGCATGCGGCGCGCATCGGCCGGCAGCTCGGAGTCGAGGTGGCGTCGAGCACGGCGCTGGCGCAGCAACTGCTGCTGCTGTTCATCAACGGCGAGTGGGCGGCCGCGGCCGACTCGCTGCAAGGGCTGGCCGCGGCCGAGGATGCCTCGCCCTCGCTGCTCGCCGCCTTCGGGCTGGCGTGTGCCGAGGCCGGCCGGATCGACGCGGTGGTCGACGTCGCCGCCCGCATGCTCGACGATCCGCGACTGCTCACGCGAGCGGCGATGACGTGGGGTCAGGTCGCCGTCGGTGCGTCGGCCGTCGCCTTCGCCGCCGAGGACACCGCGCTCGCCGAGTCGCTGTGGCGTTCGCTCGCGCCGTACAGCGGCACCGGCCTGGCGCTCCCGGGTGCCGGGTACTTCGGCACGGCGGATCGCTGCCTCGGGTTGCTGGCAGCCACCGTCGGCGACCGCCAGCGGGCGGTGGAGCTGCTGGCGTCGGCGGCCAGCCAGGAGCGTCGCCGGGGAGCGACACTGTGGGAGTCACGGACGACGGCCGAGCTGCAGGCCGTCCGCAACGCCCCGGTGCGCTTCGGCCAAGTCGGCTGATCCCGCCGACCCGAAGCGAACTTGCGTTCGGCGGACAGACGTTCGATACTCGCGCGGTGGGGTTCAACAACCCGTCGTGGACGTGGAGCGAGCTGGAGGCGGCGCTCTCCGGAACGAAGGGTCGCGATGGGCGATCCCCTGGCAGCCTGTCGTGGAACGCCGGCGGTGACGGGCCGGCGTGGGGCAGGCGGCGCCAGCCGTTCGACGCCGACGGTGTCGAACGACGCACGGGCACGGTGCCCTACGCCGAGCTGCACTGCCACTCCAACTTCTCCTTCCTCGACGGGGCGTCGCACCCCGAGGAGCTGGCCACCGAGGCCGCCCGCCTCGGCCTCGAGGCCCTCGCCCTGACCGACCACGACGGCTTCTACGGCATCGTCCGCTTCGCCGAGGCAGCCCGCGCCGTCGGGATGCCGACGGTGTTCGGCACCGAGATCACGCTCACGCCTGGCCTGTCGCCGGAGCAGCTGGTGGCCAAGAAGGAGGCCGACACGCTGACCCAGGTCGCCACCGGGCGGGTGCCCGACAGCCACGCTCCCGATCCTCACGGCGATCACCTCCTGCTGCTCGCCGACGGTCCCGACGGCTACGCCCGCCTCGCCCGCACGCTCAGCCTCGGGCACCTGGCGGGGGAGAAGGGGGCGCCGCAGTTCACGCTCGGCGACGTCGCCCGCACCACGGCCGGTCACGTGTGGGTGCTCACCGGTTGCCGCAAGGGCGCCGTGCCGCGTGCGCTGGTCGACGACGGCCCGGCCGCCGCCCGGCGCGAGCTGCACCGGCTGGCCGAGGCGTTCGGGCGCGACCGCGTGCTCGTCGAGCTGTGGGACCACGGCGACCCGCTCGACTCGGCGCGCAACGACGCCCTCGCCGAGCTCGCCGCCCGCAACGACGTCGGCTGCGTCGCCACCACCAACGCCCACTACGCCACGCCGGCCCAACGCCGCCTGGCCACGGCCCTCGCCGCGGTGCGGGCGCGCCGCAGCCTCGCCGAGCTCGACCCGTGGCTGCCGGCCGCGGCGGGCGCCCACCTCCGCTCGGGTGCCGAGCAACGCCGCCGCTTCGCCCGCTACCCCGGCGTCGTCGAGCTGGCCGGCGAGATCGGCAGGGCGGCGGCATTCGACCTGTCGCTCGTCGCCCCGTCGCTGCCACCGTTCCCGTGCCCCGACGGGCTGAGCGAGATGGAGTACCTCCGCCGGCTCGTCGAGGATGGCGCCCGCCATCGCTACGGCGAACGCACCGACGGCTCGCTCGCCTGGACAGACCATCGACCGCGAGCTGGCGATCATCGAGCAGCTCGGTTTCGCCGGCTACTTCCTCGTCGTGTGGGACCTCGTGCGCTTCTGCAAGGAGGCTGACATCTTCTGCCAGGGGCGGGGGAGCGCAGCCAACTCGGCGGTGTGCTACGCCCTCGGCGTCACCGCCGCCGACGCCGTGTCGCTCGGTCTGCTGTTCGAGCGCTTCCTGTCGCCCGAGCGCGACGGCCCGCCGGACATCGACATCGACATCGAGAGCGACCGGCGCGAGGAGGTCATCCAGTACGTCTACGCCAAGCACGGCCGCCACCACACGGCGCAGGTCGCCAACGTGATCACCTACCGCGCCAAGTCGGCGGTGCGCGACATGGCCAAGGCGTTGGGCCACGCGCCGGGCCAGCAGGACGCCTGGTCCAAGCGCATCGACGGGTGGGGGACTGTGGCTTCCACGAAGCGAGAGCAGGAGCTGAGTCGCGTCGTTCAGAGGCGAAGACCCGGTCCGGCACGGCGGCGCCTCCAGGCGCTTCGCCGGCCGCATCAAGTACGGCGAAACAACCCGAGCACGGGATTCCGCAGGATGTGATCGACCTCGCGCTGCAGGTCGAGGACGCGCCGCGGCACCTCGGCATCCACTCCGGGGGGATGGTCATCTGCGACCGGCCGGTGATCGAGGTGTGTCCCGTCGAGTGGGGGCGGATGGAGGACCGCTCGGTGCTGCAGTGGGACAAGGACGACTGCGCTGCGGCGGGGCTGGTGAAGTTCGACCTGCTCGGGCTGGGGATGCTGTCGGCGCTGCACTACGCCGTCGACCTGATCCGCGAGCACCGCGGCTACGAGGTCGACCTGGCGACGATCCCCCAGGAGGACGAGGTCTACGAGATGCTCTGCCGCGCCGACACCGTCGGCGTGTTCCAGATCGAGTCGCGGGCGCAGATGGCCACGCTGCCGCGGCTCAAGCCGCGGCGGTTCTACGACCTCGTCGTCGAGGTGGCGCTGATCCGGCCGGGGCCGATCCAGGGCGGGTCGGTGCACCCGTACATCCGCCGGCGCAACGGCCAGGAGCCGGTCACGTACCTCCACCCGCTGCTCGAGGGGGCGCTCGGCAAGACGCTCGGCGTGCCGCTGTTCCAGGAGCAGTTGATGCAGATGGCCATCGACGTCGCCGGGTTCACGCCGGCGGAGTCCGACGAGCTGCGCCAGGCGATGGGGTCGAAGCGTTCGGCGGCGCGGATGGAGCGGCTGCGTGAGCGGCTGTACGCCGGGATGGCCGAGCGCGGGATCACCGGCGACGTCGCCGACGAGCTGTACGTGAAGATGAAGGCGTTCGCCAACTACGGCTTCCCCGAGTCGCACTCGGTGTCGTTCGCCTACCTCGTGTACGCCTCGTCGTGGATCAAGTACCACGAGCCGGCGGCGTTCTGCGCGGCGCTGCTCAACGCCCAACCGATGGGGTTCTGGAGCCCGCACACCCTGGTCCGCGACGCCCGCCGCCACGGCGTCGTCGTGCGCACCCCCGACCTCAACGGGTCGCTCGCTGTCGCCACCTTGGAGCCGTGCCCTGATTCCGTCGGTGGCGTCGCCGTACGTCTCGGGAGCGGGTCGGTGCGCGGCGTCGGTGACGAGCTGGCGAAGGAGATCGAGGCGGGGAGGCCGTACACGTCGCCGGAGGACCTGTCCGCCGAATCCCCGCGCTGAACCTCGCCCAGTTGGAGGCGATGGCCACCGGCGGGCTGTTCGGCGAGTGCTTCGGGCTCGAACGGCGCGAGGCGCTGTGGGCGGTCGGGGCGGTCGCCCAGTCGCGGCCGGACCGGTTGGCCGGTGTGGCCACCGGGGTGACGGCGCCGCAGCTGCCCGGGATGTCGCCGGTGGAGGAGGCAGTCGCCGATCTGTGGGCCACCGGCATGGCGCCGGACGGCCACCCGACGCAGTTCCTCCGTCGGCGCCTCGACGAGCTCGGCGTCGTGACGTCACGGGGTCTGTGGGACGTCACGCCGGGGTCGCGGGTCACCGTCGCCGGCGTCGTCACCCACCGTCAGCGGCCGATGACCGCCCAGGGCACGACGTTCCTCAACCTCGAGGACGAGACCGGCTTGATCAACGTCGTCGTCTCCAAGGGCTGCTGGGCCCGCTTCCGGCGGGTGGCCAGGGAGGCGCCGGCGATGACGATCCGTGGCCGCCTCGAGCGGGCAGAGGGCGTGATCAACCTCGTCGCCGAGCACCTCGAACCGCTGACCCTGCCCGGCTCGACCATCCACGCCAGCCGCGACTTCCGCTGACGGATCCAGTCGAGTACGTGCTGCCGTTCGAGTACGTGGTGCCGGCCAGCCCGCATCACGTACTCGACCGGCAGGAAATACTCGACGGTGTCGATTTCGGGTCGCGTCGTTCGTCTGGTAGGCGTCCAACCAACTGAGAGAGGATGAGGACATGCCCAAGTACCTGATGTTGATCGTCGAGTCCGAGGCGGAGTACGCGAGCGGTGACGAGGCCGTCTTCAGCGACGTCATGGAGCAGCATCGAGCGTTCTCCGCCGAGGTCGAGGAGGCCGGCGGCAAGATCCTCGGCGGCGAGGCCCTCCAGCCGACGCCGACGGCGACCTACCTCCGCGGCACCCGCGGCGACGTCACCGTCGTCGACAACCCGGCGCCCGACCTGAAGGAGGTCCTCGGCGGCTACTACCTCGTCGAGGCCGACGACGACGACCACGCCCGCCGGATCGCCGAGCGCTGCCCGGCGCCGTTCGGCTACATCGAGGTGCGCCCGATCTGGGACACCTCCGGCATGGGTGGCTGACGACGCCGTCGCCGCAGCCGCGGCCGACGCCCAGCGGTTGTACTGGGGTCGCGTGCTCGCCGCCACGCTGCGGATGGCGCGCGACCTCGACATCGCCGAGGAGGCGACGGCCGACGCCTTCGCCCTCGCCCTGCAGACCTGGCCCGACCGAGGCGTGCCCGACTCGGTCGAGGCCTGGCTGCTGACCGCCGCTCGGCGCCGAGCGCTCGACCGCATCCGCCGGCTGGCCCGCTTCCGGGAGCGGCTCGCCGCCATCGCCGCGACGGGCGACCTGGCCGCACAGCCGGCCGATGCCGGGCTCGACGCCCCGCCGGTGCTCGACGACGAGCTGCGGCTCGTCGTGCTGTGCTGCCACCCGGCGCTGGCCCAGGAGGTCCAGGTCGCCCTGACCATGCGCCTCGGATGTGGCGTGCCGACGGCGTCGGTCGCGGCCGCCTTCCTCGTCCCCGAGGCGACGATGGCGGCGCGGCTGCACCCGGGCGAAGAAGCGCATCGCCGGCTCGGGCACCGGGATCGGCCTGCCCGACGATCTCGCCGTCGAGGAGCGCATGCCGGCGGTGCGCCGCACGATCCACCTCGCCTACGCGATGGGCCACACCGCCGGATCGGGCGAGGCACTCCGCCACGACGACGTCGTCGACCACGCCGTCGCGGCTGGCCAGGACCCTGCACGCCTTGCGTCCCGACGACGGCGAGGCGACCGGCCTGCTGGCGCTGCTCCTGCTCACCGAGGCTCGCGCCGGGACGCGCATCGAGGCGGACGGCGCCCAGGTGCTGCTCCCCGACGCCGATCGCACGCTGTGGGACCGGGCGCTGATCGCCGAGGGGCTCGAGCTCGTCGCCTCGCTGCGCAGCCCCGGGCCGCTCGGCCTGCAGGCGATGATCGCCGCCGAGCACAGCAGGGCGCGGTCGTTCGAGGTCACCGAGTGGTCGCGCATCGTCGGGCTGTACGACGCCCTGCTGACGATCGAGCCGAGCCCGACGATCGCCATCGGGCGCTGCGTCGCGATCTCCTACGCCGCGGGTCCGCAGGCCGGGCTCGCCGATCTCGACGAGGTGCTCGCCCTCGGCGAGCTCGACAGCTACCCCTACGCCCACGCCGCGCGGGCGCAGATGCTCGATCGCCTCGGCCGCCCCGCCGAGGCCGCCGAGTCGTGGGCCGCCGCCGGTCGCAGCGCACGCACCGACGCCGAGCGGTCGTTCTTCGCGGCCCGTCAGGCGTAGCGCGAGACCAACGCCGCGCCGATCTGCGCCAGCTCGGTGCGCACCTCGTCGGGCTCGACGACCTCGGCGGCGGCACCCCAGCCGGCGAGACGCTCGGCGATCATCGTCGCGCTGGGCGCGCCGATCTCCACCTCGACCCGGCCGTCGTCGGTCTCGCCGAGCTCGCGGACGCTGGTCCCGAACTGGCCACGCAGTCCGTACGACGCCAAGCGGCCGACGCGCACGATCGCCCGGACACTGGAGCGGCGCTCCTCCATCGTCGTCACGACGGCCTGCCACGTCTCCGCCAGGTCGAAGTCGGGTGGTCGCACGACCGGGTCGCTGGTCCGCTCGACCGACCGGACGCGGCTCGACCCGGAACGTCCGCATCCCGGCATCGGTGCCGGCGACGAGGTACCACACCGTCCCCTTGTCGACGAGCCCGAGCGGGTGAACCGTGCGCACGGTCTCGTTGCGCGTGCGGTCGGCGTAGCCGAGGCGCACCTGGACGCCGTCGACGACGGCCCGCTGGAGCTCGTCGAGGTGAGCGGGACGCGGCCTGGTCGTCCCGCCCCAGGCGGCGGGATCGAGCACGATCGCCGACGCCGCCGCCTCGGCTTCGGCGCGGAACGTCTCCGGCAGCGCCTGCACGAGCTTGCGCAGCGCCGCCTTGGCCTCGGGCGTCGCCGTCGACGACGGCCCGGCGACCATGAACAGCGTCCGCGCCTCGGCCGCGGTGAGCCCGCTGAGATCGGTGCGGGCACCGCCGATCAACGACCAGCCGCCGCCGCGGCCGGCCTGCGAGTACACGGGGATGCCGGCGATCGCCAGCGCCTCGAGGTCGCGGCGGGCGGTCTTGATCGAGATCTCCAGCTCGTCGGCCAACTCGGCGGCGGTGACGCGGCCCTTGGCCTGGAGCACGAGGAGGGTGGCCACGAGACGATCGGCACGCATGGCCACAGTTTCGCGCCAGAAGTGGACATCGGATGACCACTTTCCTGGCGCACCATGGCCGCATGCAACACCTGACCCACACCCGCTCCGCGGCCATCGCCGCGAGCGGCCTGCGCAAGCGCTTCGGCGACGTCGACGGCCCTCGACGGCCTCGACCTCGTCGCCCCCGCTGGCGCGGTCACCGCCGTGCTCGGCCCCAACGGCGCCGGCAAGACGACGTTCGTGCGCACGGTCGCCACGCTTGGCGTCGGCCGACGAAGGCTCGCTCACCGTCGCCGGCATCGACGCCGTCGCTCACCCGGACGAGGTGCGCAGGGTCATCGGGCTGGCCGGCCAGCACGCCGCCGTCGAGCCGGCGCTGACCGGGCGGGAGAACCTGGTGATGGTCGCTCGCCTGTTCGGGCACCGGCGGGCCGAGGCCCGTGCCGCGGCCGACGCGGTGCTCGGCCAGCTCGGGTTGGCCGACGACGGCGACCGGCTCGTCCGCCACTACTCCGGCGGGATGCGCCGGCGCCTCGACCTCGGGGCCAGCCTCGTCGGCACCCCGCGGCTGTTGCTCCTCGACGAGCCGACCACCGGCCTCGACCCGCGCAGCCGGATCGAGCTGTGGGAGGCCATCCGCGCCCTCGTCCGCGGCGGCACCGATGTGTTGCTGACCACGCAGTACCTCGAGGAGGCCGATCAGCTCGCCGACCACGTCGTCATCATCGACCACGGCCGGTCGATCGCCACCGGCACGCCCGACGAGCTGAAGGCGCTGGCCGGGCGCGACGTCGTGGAGATCCGCGTCCGCCGCCACGACGATCTCGGTCGAGCCGTCGAGCTGCTGACCCCGCTCGGCAGCGAGGCGGCGCGCGTCGACGACTCCGCCCGCCGTGTCGCCGTGCCCGTCGACGACGGCACCGCCCGGCTCGCCGACGCCGTGCGCCTGCTCGCCGACGACCGGATCGAGCTCGACGACGTCGGCCTGCGCCGGCCGACGCTCGACGAGGTCTTCCTCACCATCACCGGTCGCCCGGCGACCGACGACACGTCCGACGACACCGATGACCGCGACCTCGTCGCCGCTTGAAGGCAGGAGCACACCATGACCATCGCCCATCTCCATCCGCCGCCGCGCCGCGCTCACCGCCGGCGCATGACCGGCGTCGTCCGCCGACCGCACCGGCTCGTGACACGGCGACCGTCGCCGGACGGACGCTGCGTCAGTTCGTGCGCACGCCGCAACTGCTCGTCGTCGGGGCGCTGACCTCGACGATGTTCCTGCTGATCTTCCGCTACGTCTTCGGCGGGGCGATCGGCACCGGCGACGTCGCCTACGTCGACTTCCTGATCCCCGGCCTCGCCGCCGCCGGCGCCATGTTCTCCGGCACCGGCGCCGCGGTCGGTGTCGCCGACGACGTCGACAGCGGCCTGTTCGACCGTCTCAGGTCGCTGCCGATCCCGCGGTCGGCGGTGCTGATGGGCCGTTCGCTGGCCGACACCGCGCTCGTGGCGTGGGGCGTGTTCATCACCGTCGGTGTCGGCGTGCTCACCGGCTTCCGGTTCCACGGCTCGGCGCTCGACGCGCTCGTCGCCTTCGCCCTCTGCGTGGTCTACGGCGCGGCGTTCACGTGGCCGTTCATCTGGATGGGCCTGGTGTCGGGGTCGGCGCAGGCGGCGCAGGGCATGTCGATGCTGGCGTTCCCGTTCGTGTTCGTGTCCAGCGCCTACGTGCCGGTCGAGTCGATGCCCGGCTGGATGCAGCCGATCGCCGAGCACCAGCCGATCACCCCGATGGTCGGCTCGGTCCGGGCGCTGGCCCTCGGTGACCAGGCCGAAGCCGCCCTCGGTCACACCGCCGGCTGGTTCGCCGTGCGCGCCCTGGCGTGGTGCGTCGTGATCGTGGCGATCTTCCTGCCCCTCGCCACGCGCAAGTTCGCCCGCCGCTGATCCATCCGAGTCATGCGCACCCCCCGCGCCTGACACTCGGATTGCTGCGCTCGCCAGCGCGTCAGACCTCGACGATGCAGTTGACGCCGCCGAACTCGTTGGGGACGTAGTCGTCGGCGCACTCGTCGTTGAACCAGCGGTCGTCGGCCGTGCGGTACCGGAACTGGTACGTGCCCGGACGGAGAACCACGGTCGCCTCGAGATGCTCGTCCACCGTGTGAGCGGCGTCGCTTCCCACACCCAGTCGTTGAACTCGCCGGCGACCCCGATCGGCGCCGCCGGATGATCGGCGGGAAGCCGGAACGTCACGGCGACGGTGCCGTTGCCGGAGGCGGACCGCTCGATCATGGGCGCGTGTGACGAACGTCGACGAGGGGTAGCGAAAGCACCGTGACCTATTCTGCGCCTGATGTGCGGGTCCGTAAACCTGCCCAGCGCTCGATGACCGACGAGGACGGGGGCGCCGACGACTCCGACCGTGACACTGCCGAGCTCGACGACGTCCGTGACCGCGACGAGTTGCGGCAACGCCACTACGGCCTCCTGCAGGAGCTGCGGGTCATCCTCCCCGGCGTGCAGGTCCTGCTCGCCTTCCTGCTGACCGCGCCGTTCGCCCAGCGCTTCGTCGACCTCGACTCGGCCGGCCGGTGGGCGTTCGGCATCGCCCTGACCAGCTCGATGTTCTCCGTGCTCTGCCTCATCGGCCCGGTGATCCTGCACCGGCTCGGTGAGCGGACGGCTCGCTCGGCGCGCCTGTGGTGGAGCATCCGGCTGACCGTCGCCGGCATCCTGCTGCTCTGCGTGGCGCTCGTCTCGGCGATGTGGGGGGTCGCCCGCTTCGTGTTCGGTGACGGGACGGCGTGGTGGATCGTCGGGCCGGTGGTCGTGATGGTGCTCGCCGTGTGGGTCGTCCTGCCGCTCACCCTGCGTCGCCACCACCGCAGCGACGGAGGCCGAGCGCACGTGAGCGCTGACCTCGACGAGCTCGCCGCTGAAGCGTCCTCGTGCACGATGTGCGACCTGTACCGGGATGCGACGCAGACGGTCTTCGGCACGGGCGCGCCGAAGGCCCGGCTGATGCTCGTCGGCGAGCAGCCGGGCGACGTCGAGGACCGGCGCGGGCTGCCGTTCGTCGGGCCGGCGGGCGCCGTGCTGTGGAGCTGCGTCGAGGAGGCCGGCATCGACCGCGGCGACCTGTTCGCCACCAACGCCGTGAAGCACTTCAAGCACGAGGTCCGCGGCAAGCGGCGGATCCACAAGAAGCCGGGCACGGCGGAGGTGGAAGCGTGCCACCCGTGGCTCGAGGCCGAGGTGGCCGCGGTCCGCCCACGGGTGATCGTCGCCCTCGGCGCGACGGCCGCGCGTGCGGTGCTCGGACGCAACGGTCGGCATCGCCGCCAGCCGCGACGCGGTGCACGAGGCACTCGGCGTCGACGTGATCGTCACGTACCACCCGTCAGCCGTGCTGCGCGCCGACGAACGGGCGGCAGAGGTGCGTGCCGCGCTCGTCGAGGACCTCGTGCGAGCTGGCGACCTCAGCCGCCAGAAACAGCGGGGATGATCGACAGGTCGGTGCCGGCCGGGATCTCCGTCTCCGTCCCGTCGAGGTCGCGGATGTTGTCGTCACCGACGAACAGGTTGACGTGCACGCGCGTCCGGCCACGCTCGTCGCGCACCCGCCGCTCCAGCGCCGGGTGCGCCTTCGCCAGCAGGTCGAGCACGGCGCCGACGGTCACCGCTCCGTCGGCGTCGACGGCGACCGTCGACTGACCGTCGACGAGCTCGCGGAGCTGCGTCGGGACGCGCACGCGGACCTCCATGGTTCAGCCGATCGGCCTCGCCCGCACCGACATCACCGGCGGCAGGTTGTCGACGATCAGCTGCCACGACTCCCCGTCGTCGTGGGATGCGAACACCTGCCCCGTGCGAGTGCCGGCGTAGAGGCCAGCCGGGTCGGCGCCGTCGGTCGTGAACCCGTCGCGCAGGACCGTGAGGTGGGCTTGCTGCTGCGGCAGACCGTCGGTCAGCGGCTCCCACGAGGCGCCGGCGTCGGTCGTCCGCCAGACCGTGAACTTGCCGTCCGGCGTGCAGCGGTACATGTCGCTCTCGAGCGGCAGGAGGTAGGCCGTGTCGGGGTCGGACGGATGGGCCACGACGGGGAAGCCGAAGTCCATCCCGGCGATGCTCGTCATCGCCGTCCACTGCTTGCCGCCGTCGTCGCTGCGGTAGATGCCACCGTGGTGCTGGAGGTAGAGCCGCTCCGGGTTGGCGGCGTCGCGGGCGACCTTGTGCACGCACTGGCCGAACTCCGGCGCCGGCGCGTCCGGCAGGAACGGCACCGTGATTCCGGCGTTGCTCGCCTCCCACGTCTCGCCGCCGTCCTCGCTGCGGTACACGCCGGCAGCCGAGATGGCGATGAGGATGCGGGCCGGGTCGTCAGGGTGCACGAGCACGGTGTGCAGGCACAGCCCGCCTCCGCCCGGTTCCCATTGCGGTGCGGTGCGGGTGGTCCCACAGCCCACGGACCAGGGCGAACGTGCGCCCGCCGTCGTCGCTGCGGAACAGCGCGGCCGGCTCGACACCGGCGTACAGCACGTCGGGCTCGTCGGCCGGGCCGGGCGCCAGCTGCCAGATCCGCTCCAACGACGCCTCGGTGCCGTCCGGGAAGTGCAGCGCTGCCTGCTCGTCCTCCGTCCACGTCGCCCCGAGGTCGTCGGACCGCCGGAGCACGGGCCCCCAGTGGTTGCTCACCGAGCCGGTGAACAGCCGCGGCGAGCCGGTGCGCGTGTCGATGCACGTCGAGTAGATCTCCTCGCCGGGGAACACCGGCTCGGAGACGTCGAAGTGCTCGCGCCCGTCGTCGGAGCGGAGGATGAACAGGCCCTTGGTGGTCCCGACGAGGACCATCGTGTCTGTGGTCATGGCTGTGTTGACTCCAGTTGTCGGCGGAACTGATCGCGGATCATCAACGTCACGAGGACGACCACGACGGCGGCGCTGCCGGCGACGGCGAACGCGGGCGGCGTGAGCGCTCCGAGCACCACGATCACGGTGGCCCCGGCGAGCTTGGTGCCGATCGACGCCGGGCTCACGGCGTTGTGGGTGGCGAGCATGAGCAGCACGACCCCGAGCAGGAACGCGGCGACGGGGACGGTGACGGCGAGCGACCCGGTGCGCTCGGTCGCGTGCCCGGCCTCGGCTTCGGCGGCGGTGTAGACACCGGCGCCGAGGGCGGCGAGCGAGGCGAACACGACGACGTGGGTGTAGCCCCAGCGGAAGGAGACGTCACGAGACGGAGTCAGGTGGCCGGGGTGATCGAAGTACAGCCACCATGCACCGAAGGCGAGGAGGAGGCCACCGATGGCGATCACGATCAGGCCGGCGGTGACCCCCTCGCTTCCGATCTGGCGGATGCCGATGCTCGCCGCGAGGATCGACTCGCCGAGCACGATGATCGTGAACAGGCCGTAGCGCTCCTCGATGTGCTCGGGGTGGAACAAGCGGAAGTAGCGGCCGGTCGCTGCACGCTCAGCCCACACCGGCACGAGCAGCTCGCCGATGGCGAGGACGAGGAACAGCGGGGCCGTCCACTCCGGCGGTGTGACGAGGATGACCAGCCACAGCAACTGGACGACGGCGATGCCGCCGGCATAGCGAAGCGATCGGGTGCGCAGGTCGGGGTGGTGGCGGGCGACACGGACCCACTGCGTGATCAGCCCGGCACGCATGATCAGGTAGCCGACGACGGCGAGCGTGAAGACGTGGTCCTCGACGGCGGCCGGTACGCCGGCCGCGTAGACGAGGACGCCGGCCATCTGCAGCAGCGTCAGCAGCCGGTAGGGCACGTCGTCGGCGTCGTGGGCGGAGGCGAACCAGGTGAAGTTCATCCACGCCCACCACACGCCGAAGAAGCCCATCAGGAAGCCGACGACGCCGTCGGCGACGTGGCCCTCGACGAGCTCGTGGTGCAGCGAGGCCGACGCTTGGGCGACGGCGACGACGAAGCACAGGTCGAAGAACAGCTCGAGCGGGGTCGACGTGCGGAACGCCTCCTCCGGGTTGCGCACGACTGCACCGACGCTGATCGGGTGATCGACCGGCACGTCCGGGAGTGTAGGGAACGTGCCCTGGCGACGAGAATGGCGGCCATGATCAGGATCGAGCGGGTTGGCGACGTCGACGTCGTCCGGCTCGAGCACGGCAAGGTCAACGCCCTCGACACCGAGCTGCTGGCGGCGCTGGCCGACGCGATGGACGCCATCGCTGCGTCGACGTCGGCCGCGGTGATCACGGGCAACGGCCGGGTGTTCTCGGCGGGCGTCGACCTCCGCCGGGTCGTCGACGGTGGCGCTCCGTACGTCGCCGAGCTGATCCCGGCGTTGCACCGGGCGTTCATGGCCGTGTTCACGTGCCGGCGGCCGGTCGTGGCGGCGATCGACGGGGCAGCGATCGCCGGCGGATGCATCATCGCCGCGGCGTGCGACCAGCGGCTGATGGCGGACGGCCCGGCGATGATCGGCACGACCGAGCTCGTCGTCGGTGTGCCGTTCCCGGTTGCGCCCATCGAGATCATGCAGCACGCGTGTGGTCACCGGACCGGGGACTTCGTGTTGCGCGCCCAGCCGGTGTCGGCCGGCGAGGCCGTCGCGGCCGGCCTGGTCGACCGAGTGGTGCCGCCGGACGCACTGCTCGACCAGGCGATCACCTTGGCGGCGGAGCTGGCCGCGCTGCCCGGCCGACGCCTACGCGATGGCCAAGCAACGCCTACGCGCCCCGACCATCGAGCGCATCGAGCGCGACGCACCCGTCGCGGACGTCGCCGTCACCGACCTGTGGTCATCCCCAGCGACGGCCGACCGGATCCGCCAGCAACTCGACCGCCTGACCCGCCGCTGACCCCCAATCTGGGCGCGTTCTGTATCTGGGCGCGATCCGTCTCGGAATCCGGGACGATCTGCGCCCAGATCGCGGGTCAGCGGACCGACCGGGAGGCGCCGTCGCTCGGGCGGACGACCCAGGCGCCGTCGCGGCCGGCGAGCACGCCCGGTCGGGTGAGGGCGATGACGCTGCCGCCCCAGCCGCCGCCGGTGATGCGCACGCCGAACACGCCGTCGGTCGCGGCGAGATCGGCGCACAGCCGATCGATCGCCGGCGTCGACGACTCGAAGTCGGCGCTCAAGCTTCGGTGGCTCTCGTTCATCAGCGCACCAGCAGCGGTGAGGTCGCCGGTGCCGACGACGTCGGCGAACGCCCGCACCCGGTCGTTCTCCGTGACGACGTGCCGTGCACGCCGCCGCACCACGGGATCGACGATGTGATCGACGTCATCGAGGGCGGCGAGTCGAAGCGGTCCGATCTCGGCCTCGGCACGGGCGAGTTCGGCGACGCGCTCGCCATAGCCCGACGTCGCGAGGTCTCGGCTGCCGGTCGGCACGAGCACCACCCACTCGGCGAGATCAGCCGGCGGCAGCCGCACCGGTGTCACCGTGACCGTGTGGCAGTCGAGCAGCAGGGCGTGGCCGGCGACGCCGCAGATCGACGAGACCTGGTCGAGGATCCCGGTCGGCACGCCCCGCGCGGCGTGCTCGGCGGCCTGGCACAGCCGAGCGAGGGCGACAGGATCCGAGTCGTCGGCACCGATGGCCAGAGCAACGGCGACCTCCAATGCTGCGCTCGACGACAGCCCGACGCCCGTGGGCAGCGTCGAGCGAACCGTGCCCTCGAAGCCATTCGCCGGACGGACCTGGGCGACGACACCTGCGACGTAGCGTGCCCACGCCGGCTCGACGCCCGACGGCTCGGCGACGTCGAGGGGCACGACGGCAGGCTCGGGCTCGGAGTCGCTCGCCAGCCGCACCGCACCGCCGGCGACGCGTCGCCCCTCGATCGTCACGCCCATGTCGATCGCCATCGGCAGGCACAGCCCGCCCGTGTAGTCCGTGTGGTCACCGATGATGTTGACGCGTCCCGGTGCGCGTGCAACGACCTTCGACGCGGTCACGCCGGTGCGCTCCGCCTCCGCGTCCACACGAACCAGACGATGCCGACGACGATGAGCACGATGACGACGATCTGCACGATGTCGAGCACCGGCTCGACGTCCTCCCAGTTCTCGCGGAGCGATGTAGCCGGCGCCGATCAGCGCCGTGTTCCAGATCGCCGACCCGATCACCGTGTACAGCGTGAACGTGGCGAACGGCATCCGCCGGAAGCCGGCCGGGATCGACACCAGCGAGCGGATCAGCGGGATGCACCGCCCGACGAGCACGGCGACGACCGCCCGCCGATCGAACCAGCGCGACGCCCGGTCGACGTCGTCGTTGGTGATGCGGAGCGAACTTGCCGTAGCGCACGAGGAAGCGGGCCAGCCGCTCCGGCCCGATCCAGCGGGCGATGCCGTAGAGGATCCACGCCCCGACGAGCGAGCCGATCGTCGCGGCGACGATCATCCCGAACAGGTTGGCGTCACCGTCCGAGGCGACGAAGCCGGCGAACGGCAGCACGATCTCCGACGGGATC
Source organism: uncultured Acidimicrobiia bacterium (assembly GCA_963749315.1). Lineage (GTDB taxonomy): Bacteria > Actinomycetota > Acidimicrobiia > Acidimicrobiales > Ilumatobacteraceae > JALZMG01. The sequence goes on along the minus strand of CAVVMS010000024.1, from coordinate 114,391 downwards.
GGCGGGAACAGGTTCTCCAGGGCGATGAGCAGGGCGACGCCGACGTATCCGAGCCTGTCGATGACGTCGGTGACCCACTCCGACAGGCTGGACAGCATCAGGGAGAGCTGACCGGCGCGTGGATGTGCGCCGGGTTCGCCGCCAGCATCCCGGCCGACTTGCGCGACGACCAGACGACCGCGCCGGCGAGCACGATCAAGGCGATCCCGGCGACGACGAAGCGGGCGGCCTCGTCGTCGACCTCGAGGCCGATGATCGCCGGCAGCACGAGCAGCGACACCAGGTTCATCACCTTGATCAGCGGGTTCAGCGCCGGCCCGGCGGTGTCCTTGAACGGGTCGCCGACGGTGTCGCCGATGACCGCCGCCTTGTGCGCTTCGGAGCCCTTGCCGCCGTGGTTGCCGTCCTCGATGTACTTCTTGGCGTTGTCCCACGCCCCGCCGGCGTTGCTGAGGTAGTTGGCCATCAGCTGGCCGACGAGGATGACGGCGGCGAGGAACCCGCCGAGCGCCTGCCAGCCGATGCCGAAGCCGATGATCACCGGCGTGAGCACGGCGAGCAGCGCAGGAGTGGCCAGTTCGCGCAGCGAGGCGGCGGTGCAGATGTCGATGACCGGGCCGTAGTCGGGGCGCTTGGTGCCGGCCATGATCTTGCCGTCGGCGAACTGGCTGCGCACCTCCTGCACGACGGTGCCGGCCGTTCGCCCGACGGCGCGGATCGCCAGTGCCGAGAAGAGGAACGGCACGGCGCCGCCGAACAGCACGCCGATGAACACCTTCGGCTCGGCGACGTTGATGGCGACCTCGGGCAGTCGGAGGACGCCGTCGCTGAGGTTCTCGGCGACGAGGCCGAGCTCGGCGCCGGCGGTCTCGATGAAGCTGGCGAAGAGGGCGACGGCGGCGATCACGGCCGAGCCGATGGCGAACCCCTTGGTGACGGCCTTGGTCGTGTTGCCGACGGCGTCGAGGCTGACCATGATCCGCTCCGGCTCGCCGTGGAACTCGCCGGACATCTCGGCGATGCCGGCGGCGTTGTCGGACACTGGGCCGAACGTGTCCTCGGAGACGATCACGCCGGTCGTGGCCAGCATCCCCATGCCGGCGAGGGCGACGAGGTACAGCGAGAACGTGAGGTTCCCGCCGCCGAGGGCGAGCGAGACGGCGATGGCGATGGCGATGGCGATGACGGCGTAGACCGAGCTCTCCAAGCCGCTCGGCCGTCCCGGCGAGCATGACGGTCGCCGGCCCGGTCTCGGATGCCTCGGCGATCTCCCTCACCGGCTCGTGTTCGGTGCCCGTGTAGTACTCCGTCAGCCGGCTGATCAGTTGGGCGAGCACGAGGCCGATGGCGACGGCACCGAAGCACCGCCACCCCTCGTTGTCGAAGTCGTTGCCGACGTAGAAGAGGGCGACGAGCAACGTGCCGATGAGCGTCAGCGAGCCGGCGACGAGGAAGCCCTTGTTGATCGGGCGCAGCGCGTTGGTCTCGCCGGGCCGGGCCTTGACGGCGAAGACGCCGGCGATCGAGGCGACGACCCCGATGGCCCGTGCGGCGAGCGGGAAGATCAGACCGAGCGCCGGGTTGGCACCGATCGAGTTGAAGGCGGCGACGCCGAGGATGATCGACGCCACGAGCGTCACCTCGTAGCTCTCGAAGAGGTCGGCGGCCATGCCGGCGCAGTCGCCGACGTTGTCGCCGACGTTGTCGGCGATCGTCGCCGGGTTGCGCGGGTCGTCCTCGGGGATGCCGGCTTCCACTTTGCCGACGAGGTCGGCGCCGACATCGGCCGCCTTGGTGAAGATGCCGCCGCCGACGCGCAGGAACAAGGCCAGCAGCGAGCCGCCGAAGCCGAACCCGATGAGGATCGCCGTGCTGGTGTTCTGGAAGGCGATGATGATGACGGTCGCCCCGAGCAGGCCGAGACCGACGGTGAACATGCCGGCGACGCCGCCGGTGCGGAAGGCGACGGTGAGCGCATCGGGCATGCTGTTGGTCAGCGCCGCGGCAGCCGTTCGCACGTTGCCGCGGGTGGCGAGCGTCATGCCGATGTAGCCGGTGAGTCCCGACGCCACGCACCCCATGATGAAGGCGACGGTTCGCCATGTCCCGGACTGCCAGTAGGTCAGCGCTGTCGACTCGTCGGGCTTGATGATCTCGGTGGACGTGAAGAACACGACGAGCGCCAGCGGCACGAGGATCACGGCGATCGTCTTGAACTGCCGCTTCAGGTACGCCCAGGCGCCCTCCTGGATGGCGACGGCGATCTCCTTCATCTTCGGTGTGCCTTCGGGCGCGGCGAGCACCAAGTCGCATCAGATAGAAGCCGACACCGATGGCCAGCAGCGCCGCCGCGACCGACAGCCACAGGACGGCCCACTCGCCGCCCTTGAGTACGAAGTCCTGCCAGCCGCCTTCGGTTCCGAGCAGCGAAAGATCCACGTTCTCTCCAGGTTCCGGACGCAGCCTCGTTGCCACGCACAAAGAGCCCACAAGGGCGGCGCAGACAATACCGGCCGCAGCCGTCCACCCGACAACCCAGTCGAGTATGTGCGGCCGGACGAGTACGTGGTGCCTGCCTGCCCGGCACCACGTACTCCGACGGCATCACGTACTCGACTGGATCAGGGGCTGACCACGGCGTCCTCGGGGTTGAGGTCCTCCAGCTCGCGGTGGGCGGTCTCGGGGTACCAGCGCAGGACGATGATCATGACGAGCACCTGGGCGCTGGCGAGCAGGGCCATCACGCTGCCGTGCGACCAGTCCCGGTCGAGCAGCGTCCCCATCACGAGCAGCCCGCCGATGCCGCCGAGCAGGGCGGTGGCGGTGATCATCCCCGCCGCCCGCCCGCGGTTGCCGGTCGGGAACAGCTCGGTCCGGTACACGGCGAGCGCCGGGTAGGTCATCCCCCCGAGCGTCCCGGCGAGGAACACCGACAGCCACATCACCGGCCCGCCGACGCTGTAGGACAGCACGATCAATGCGGTCGCCACCGGCAGCCCGGCGGCGATCAGTCGCTTGCGTCCGCTGACGTCGGCGATGCGCCCGCCGAGGATCAGGCCGATCCCGGCCGGGGTCGCCGTGGCGATCGTGAAGATGGCGATGGTCGTCGCCGAGAACCCCCGGACGTCCTCGAGGTAGCCGTTCTGGAACAGGCTCGCCGGGGCCACGAACAGGTTGGCCAGCAGGGCGACGGAGGCGAGCACGGCGAACCGCCGCCGGTCGAGGTGCGGGGCGATCACGTGTGGGCGCTGGAATCGACGCGTCTCCGGCAGCCGGCGGGCGATGTCGACGGCGACGACCAGCCACACGAGCGACACCAGGTACACCAGTCGCCACGAGCTGGCGGAGATGTCGGCGAGCGGCAGCGCCATCACGGCCACGCCCGCGCCGAGCCCGCTGGCCATCGCCAGCACGCTCACCGCGTACGCCCGGCTGTTGCGTGGCATCTCCTCTGCGGCGACGACGGCGACGAGGAAGTCGAGCGCCAGCCCGAGCGGCCGGCCGATCGCCTGTGTGGCGACCAGGAACGGGAACGACGGGGCGAAGGCGCCCATCGCCGTGACGACGGGCGCGGCCACGGCCATCGCCGTGACCACGCGCCGGCGGCCGACCCGATCGGCGAGCACGGCGACGGGCAGCACGAGGATGATGCCGGCCCGCACCAACGAGCCGGCGATCCCGACCCCGGTGTCGCTGACGCCGAAGTCGTCGGCGGCGAAGTTCACGGTCTGGGTGAACAGCGTGTTGACGAATGCCGACGACATCGACGCCGCGGCGAGCAGCCCGAGCACGGTCAGCGCACGCGGGTCGAGGCGATCGGGCGGCGCCCACCACGGCGTCGGGGCGGCGAGGGCGTGGATGTCGTGATGGGTGTGTGTCGGTGCCGCACCGCGACGGGCGATCGCCCAGCGCACCGGAACGGCGAACAGCCAGGCGAACCAGGGGATCGAGTAGCTGAACTGCGTGGTCTCGCGCAACCGGCCGCCGTCGACTCGCGTCAGCGTGCGGCGGTAGCTGGTGAACGGCCCGGTGGCCTGGACGAACTCTCCGTCGACACCAGCTCGTTCGAGCACCAGGTCGTCGCGGGGTCGCTCGAGGACGGCGGCGACGGCGGGTTCGTCCGGCCAGTCGCGCACCACCTGCCGGCGGTCGCCGATCGTGACCGCCTCCCAGCACGGCGGGAGCATACTGGGGCACTGTGAGCGACTCCGGGCAGATCGTCGTGCGCCGCGTCGGCGAGCTGCGCGGCACGATCGACGTCCCCGGCGCCAAGAACGCCGTGCTCAAGCTGATGGCGGCGACGATCCTCGCCGACGGCACCTACGAGCTGAGCAACGTGCCGATGATCGCCGACGTGACGATCATGGCCGAGCTGCTGGCGGCGATCGGCATCCGCACGGAGGTCCCCGCGCCGGGCCGACTGCGGATGACCAACTCCGGCGAGCTCACCCCCGTCGCCCCGTACGAGCTGGTCGAGCGCATCCGTGCGTCGGTCAACGTGCTCGGCCCGCTGCTCACGCGCTGCGGCCAGGTGCGCCTGTCGATGCCCGGCGGCGACGACTTCGGCGCCCGACCGATCGACATGCACGTCGCCGGGCTGGAGGCGATGGGTGCCGAGTTCAAGTTCAGCCACGGCGAGCTGGAGGCGAGGGCCGATCGGCTGCACGGCGCCGAGGTCACGCTCGGGTTCCCGAGCGTCGGGGCGACGGAGAACATCGTCACCGCGGCGGTGTTCGCCGACGGCGTGACGACGATCGACAACGCGGCCAGGGAACCCGAGGTCGTCGACCTCTGCGAGATGTTGGTGGCGATGGGAGCCGACATCTCGGGCATCGGCACGGCGACGCTCGTCGTGCGCGGCGTCGAGCCCGGTTCCTTGCGCCCGGCCGACCATCGCACCGTGCCCGATCGCATCCAGGCGGCGACCTACGTCGCCGCGGTCGCCGTCGCCGGCGGTGAGCTGCACATCCGCCATGCCCGTCCCGACCACATGCAGAACGTGCTGTCGAGGTTCGCCGAGATGGGCCTCGACATCGCGGTCGGCGACGAGGTGCGGGTCGCGGCGCCGGACCGGCTGCGTTCGATCGACGTGCAGACGCTGCCGTACCCGGGCATCGCCACCGACTACAAGCCGCTGTTCATCACCATGCTGTCGTCGCCGACGGGGTCGGCATCGTCACCGAGAACCTCTACCCGGGCCGCTTCCGCTACGTCGAGGAGCTGACCCGGCTCGGCGCCGACGTGCGCACGAACGGCCACCACGCGGTGGTGCGCGGCGTGCCGCGGCTGTCCGGCGCGCCGGTGCGCGCCCACGACATCCGCGCCGGTGCGGCGATGGTCGTCGCCGGCCTGGCCGCCGAGGGCGAGACCGTGATCAGCGGCGTCGCCCACATCGACCGCGGCTACGACGACCTCGTCGGCCGCCTACGCGCCGTCGGTGCCGACATCGTCCGCGTCGAGTGACGCCCTGGTCGACACGGCGGCGGGCGACCCAGAGCAGGGCGCCGACGACGGCGATCGGGACGACGACGAGCAGGATCTCGTCCCAGCCGCCCTGGTGGGCGAGCAGCGGAATGCCACCTCCCAGCGCGACGTTGACCATCACGCGCCATGGTAGGGACGGCTCCTGCTTGAATGGCCCGAGATCGACATGATGCGTGACCAAGTCCTCAAGACCATCGACGTGATCCGCCCGGCCCTCCAGGCCGACGGCGGCGACATCGTGCTCCGCGACGTCGACGAGGAGAAGGGCATCGTCACCGTCACGCTCACCGGTGCGTGCGTCGGCTGCCCGGCGTCGACGCAGACGTTGAAGGCCGGCATCGAGCGGATCATGCGCGACCGGGTCGACGGCGTCACCGAGGTCGTCAACGTCGACGACGTCGTCGAAGTGGCGTGACCCGCGAGCCCATCGAGCTGTTCGACGCCGCGGTCGACGGCGACCGCTCCGCGACCGCCCGACTGCTCTCGCTCGTCGAGCGCGGCGGCGACGGCGCGCGCGACGTCGCCCGGCTCGTCGCGCCACGCACGGGTCACGCCTACACCATCGGCCTGACCGGCGCGCCCGGATCGGGGAAGAGCACCCTGACCAGCGCGATCGTCGGCCATCTGCGCTCGCTCGGCGAGGAGGTCGCCGTGCTCGCCGTCGATCCGTCGTCGCCGTTCACCGGGGGCGCGATCCTCGGCGACCGCGTGCGCATGCAGGAGCACGCCACCGACCTCGGCGTGTTCATCCGCTCGATGGCCACCCGCGGCCACCTCGGCGGGCTGTCGCTGGCGACGCCGGAAGCGATCCGCCTGCTCGACGCCGTCGGCTATCGCTGGATCCTGCTGGAGACCGTCGGGGTGGGCCAGGTGGAGGTCGAGGTCGCCGGCCGCGCCGACTCGACGGTCGTCGTCGTCAACCCGGGGTGGGGCGACAGCGTGCAGGCGAACAAGGCCGGACTGATGGAGGTCGCCGACATCTTCGTCATCAACAAGGCCGACCGGGCCGGCGTGCACGAGACGAGGCGCGACCTCCAGCAGATGCTCGAGCTCTCCGCCGAGACAGGCCAGGGCTCGGGTTGGAAGGTGCCGATCACGACGACCATCGCCCCATCCGGCGACGGTGTCCCCGAGTTGTGGGAGATCGTCACGGCCCACCGCGACCACGTCGTCGAGTCCGGCGAGCTCGAGCGGCGACGGCGCTTCCGCCTCGGCGAGGAGCTGCGCGACATCGTCGCCCGCCGGCTCGAGCAGCGCGCCCGCGAGGTGTGCACCGGCGAACGCTGGGACGCGCTCACCGACGACGTCCTCGCCGGCGCCATCGACCCGTGGTCCGCCGCCGACGAGATGCTCGCCCCCGTCCTCTGATCTGGGCGCGATTCGTATCTGGGCGCGCATCGTCTCGGAATCCGAGACGATGCGCGCCCAGTTCACGGAGGCGAACAGAATGTGCCGATGCCATCCCTGCTCAGCCTCGATCGCCGTGACGACGGCGTCGCCGTCGTCACCCTCGCCAACGGCAAGGTCAATGCCCTGTCGAGCGCCCTGCTCGCCGAGCTGGAGGAGGCGGCCGGGGCACTGACGGACGATCCGCCGGGCGCCGTCGTGATCACGGGTGGCGACCGCATCTTCGCCGCCGGCGCCGACATCGCCGAGTTCAAGGGTGCCGACGAGGCCGGCGGGATCACCGCCGGCGTGCACCGCGCGCTCGACGCCGTCGCCGCCATCCCCCGCTTCGTGATCGCCGTCGTCAGTGGCTACGCCCTCGGCGGCGGCTGCGAGCTGGCCATCGCCTGCGACTACCGCATCGCCGGGCCGCGTGCCGTGTTCGGCCAGCCGGAGATCCTCCTCGGCATCATCCCCGGCGGTGGCGGTACGCAGCGACTGGCCCGTCTCGTCGGCCCGAGCCGGGCCAAGGAGCTGTGCATCACCGGCCGGCAGGTCAAGGCCGAGGAGGCGTTGCGCATCGGCCTCGCCGACGAGGTCGTCGACGACGACCCGATGGCGAGGGCGCTGGAGCTCGCCGCCGAGGTCGCCCGCGGCCCGCTGGTCGCCCAAGCGCTGGCCAAGCGGGTGATCGACGAGGGCTTGTCGACGTCGCTCGCCGACGGCCTGGCCCTCGAGCAGGAGGCGTTCGTCGAGGCCTTCGCCACCGAGGACAGCCAGATCGGCGTGCGCAGCTTCCTCGAGCACGGCCCTGGCAAGGCCGCCTTCACCGGGCGCTGATCACACGCGCTCGGCGTGGAACAGCACGACCTGGTCCGGGTGGACGATCGGCGCCGCCACGCCGACGTGCTCGATCGCTGCACCGGACAGCACGACGCCCGGATGGTCCGGCCCGGGACCCCACCAACCCGGGGCGCGCAGACCGGCGGGTGGGGAGCCGACGAGGAGCGGCCGCAGGCGATAGTGGCGTCGCGGATCGAGACCGTCGGAACCGGATGCGGTCGCCAGGAGATGCATCGAGGCTGCCGAGCACGACCATGGCGAAGATCGCCTCGCTCCCCGTCGGCGACACCACGCCGTGCACGAACAGGTTGTCGTCGTGGGTGTCCATGCGCACGAGGCGGCCGCTGAGGAGCAGCGTGCGGTTGGCCTTGAAGAACGCCAACCAGTCGCCCAGCTCGCCGCAGCTCCGACTCGGAGGCCTTGGCCAGGTCCCACTCGATGCCGAGGTGGCCGAACACGGCGGTGGCGGCTCGGAAGCCGAGGTCGTGGACCCGTCCGGTCGTGTGCGACCGGCCCGAGGCGATGTGCGCGCCCATCAACTCGGGCGGGATCAGCTGGGCGGTCCAGCGGGTCATGTGCTGGCGCTCGAACGGGTCGATGCAGTCGGAGACCCACACCCGGTCGGTGCGCTCGAGCACGCCGAGGTCGACCCGCGCCTCCGCCCGACGAGCACGACTCGATCTCCAGGCGTGGGTGGGCGGCGCGGATCTCGTCGAGCAGGCGGTAGAAGGCGAGCGTCTGGTCATGCACCCCGGGCCGGTGACCGTCGACCTGCGTGCCGGCCTCGATGAGGTCGCGGTTGTGGTCCCACTTGATGAAGTCGATGTCGTATTCGTCGACGAGCGCCAGGATGTGCTGCTTGACGTGCTCGTACGCCTCGGGGATGCCGATGTTGAGCACCTGCTGGTGGCGCGCCTCGACCGGCCACTCGCGCCGTGCCGACATGATCCACTCCGGGTGGGCGCGGGCGAGGTCGGAGTCGGGGTTGACCATCTCCGGCTCGAACCACAGACCGAACTCCATGCCCAGCTGGCGCACGTGGTCGACGAGCGGGTGGAGGCCGTTCGGCCACACCTCCGACGAGACGACCCAGTCGCCGAGCCCGGCTCGATCGTGGCGCCGCGAGCCGAACCAGCCGTCGTCGAGCACGAACCGCTCGACCCCGAGCTCGGCGGCCCGGTCGGCGAGGTCGACGAGCTGCGCTTCGTCGTGGTCGAAGTACACCGCCTCCCAGACGTTGAGCGTGATCGGCCGGTCGGCCGAGACCGGGCGGGGACGGGCTCTCAGGTGTTCGTGGAAGCGCCGCGCGACCTCGTCGAGGCCGACGCCGAACGAGCCGTAGATCCACGGGCCGGTGTAGCGCTCGCCGCGGTCGAGCCGAACCTCGCCGGACAGCAGCAGCTCGCCGCCGCGGAGCACGCGCTGACCGGAGAAGACCCGCTCGGCGGCGTGGACGTGGTTGCCGCTGAACGCGGTGTGGACGGCGTACACGTTGCCCCGTGCGAAGCCGAACCCCGGCGTTCCGGCGTGCAAGCACGTACGCGCTGTCCGCGCCGGTGCGGCCCTTGCGGTTCTCCCGCAGGTGGGTGCCGACATTGAACGGCAGGCGCTGCGGGACGCGCTCGCGCCCCCAGCGGCCGGCGAAGTCGAGGAGCTCGCCGGCGTCCGCCGGCACCGGGTAGGCGAGGACGAGCCCGTCGACCGTGTACGGCTCGGCGCCGGTGTTCGTCACCGCGCCGCGGGCGCGGACGAGACCACTCGGCAGCAGCTCGATGCTGCAGGTCGAGCTCGAGCTCGGCTTCCTCGTCGACCGCCGTGACCTGCAGCGAGCCGGCGCCGCCGGAGACGAAGCCGGTCACCGGCGATCCGTCCAGCGTCACCGACGTGGACGTGAAGCGGGTCGACCAGTTGGCGCCGGCTCGTGAACCCTGCAGCCCAGGTCGACCGGTCCAACCGACCGCCAGCTCGGGCAGCACGGACAGGCGGACCGGCACGTCGACGTCGTTGTGCCCGGTGAGCGGCTGCGAGGCGGCGACGAGGGTCGTGGCCTCCTCCTCGCCGAGGTCAGGGATCGCCGGACCCCAGTGGACGATCGCCGGCAGCCGGCCGCCAGCCACGTCGACCAGCAACGTCACCCCGGCGGCGTTCAGCGCCACGACCGGTTGATCGGCCCACTCCATGGCTCGGCGGAGTGGCTCAGGATCGGATGGCTAGCGAGGTCTCCGGGTCGAAGAAGTACGCCCGGCTCCACGTCGACCGCGATCTCGATCTCGTCGCCCATCTTCACCCGGGACCGCGGGGCGAAGGCTGGCCACCCACTTGACGTCCGGCGTCCTCGACGACGTGCAGCTCCCGTCTCGGAGTGGCTCCTTGGCCAGCAGCTTGGCCTCCTCGGTCTCGACGGCGCGCCGGGGAACGTGAAGTGGACGATGATCTGCGACCCCAGCGCCTCGGTGAGCGTCACCTTGCACGTTGATCCGCTGGTTCTCGGGCCGTCGTTGCGTGGCGAGCGGGCGTCGCTCCATGTCCTCGCTGCGCACGCCGACGGCGACCGCCTTGCCGGCGTAGACTCGCGCAGCGCTGGGCGCTCGATCTGACCACCTCCGGGATCGAGCGCCAGTCGCCCGTCCCCGACCTCGCGCTGCGACCCGTCGCCGTCGGCGACGTTGCGCGCCTCGACCATGTTCATCGGCGGAGAGCCGACGAACCGGGCGACGAACATGTTGTCCGGCGTGTCGTAGCAGTCACCGGGCTCGTCGAGCTGCTGGAGCAGGCCCCCTTCCATCACGGCCATCCGGTCGCCCATCGTCATCGCCTCGGTCTGGTCGTGGGTGACGTAGAGCGTCGTCGTCTCCAGCCTCGCACGACCTCGGAGATGTCCGCCCGCATCTGCACGCGCAGCTTGGCGTCGAGGTTCGACAGCGGCTCGTCCATCAGGAACGCCTGTGGGTTGCGGACGATCGCCCGGCCCATCGCCACGCGCTGGCGCTGGCCGCCGGAGAGCAGCTTCGGCCGGCGGTCCATCAGCTGCTCAGCCCGAGCATCTTGGCGGCCTTGTCGATCCGCGTCCTTCATCTCGTCCTTCGGCATCTTGCGCAGCTTGAGCCCGAAGCAGATGTTGTCGGCGACGCTCATGTGCGGGTACAGGGCGTAGCTCTGGAAGACCATGGCGATGTCGCGGTCCGCGGCTCGGCACCTCGTTGACGCGGCGGCCGCCGATGCGCAGCTCTCCCTCGGTGATCTGCTCCAGTCCGGCCACCATCCGCAAGGCCGTCGACTTGCCGCACCCCGACGGGCCGACGAGCACGAGGAACTCGCCGTCGGCGATGTCCAGGCTCAGGTCCTAGACGGCGACGAAGCCGTTCTCGTACTGCTTGTCGATCTTGTCGAGCACGACATCAGCCACGGACTTCCTCCTCGATGCGAGTGGCGGCGAAGCCCACGGTGAGTGGACACGATCAGCCCTTGACGGCACCGGCGGTGATCCCGCCGACGATGAACCGCTGCAGGAACTGGAACAGGAGCAGGACCGGGATCGCCGCGATCAGGGCGCCCATGGCGAAGGGACCCCAACGCAGGTCGTAGCGGTCGCCGGCGAGCAGGCCGCGCAAGCCGACGGCCAGTGTGAGGTTCGACGACTCCGACTCCTCGCCGAACATGATCACCGAGGCGATCAGGAACTCGCGCCTGGGCGGCCATGAAGGCGAGCAGGAAGATGATCGCCAGCACCGGTGCGGCGAGCGGGAAGATGATCTTCCAGAACGTCTGGTTGTGCGTCGCCCCGTCCATCTCCGCGCTCTCGTCGAGGTCGCGCGGGATCGTGTCGAAGAAGCCTTTGATCAGCCACGCGTTCGCACCCAGCGCGCCTCCGAGGTAGAAGAGGATGATGGCGACGATCGAGCCGGCGCCGATCGCCGGGTACACGTCGTCGAGGTTGTCGACCATGATGAAGATGGCCACGAACGCCAGCGCGGCCGGGAACATCTGGATCAACAGCAGCGAGAACAGCCCGGCCCGGCGACCCTTGAACCGCAACCGCGAGAAGCCGTAGGCGGCCAACGAGGCGAGGAGCACGGTTCCCGCCGCGGCGATCGTGCTGATCACCAGCGAGTTGACGAACCAGTTCCAGTACGGCCAGTCGTCGACGAGCGTGTCGTACTGCTTCGTGGTGATGGACTCCGGGATCAGGGTCTGGCCGCCGAGCGTGCCGCTCTCGGAGAACGCCCCGATGACGACGATCCACACCGGGAACAACGCGAACAGCAGCGCCAGGATGGCGACCACGTGGCGCCATCCGGTGGCGGCGAACCAACGGCGTCCACGGCCCGGGATCTTCGTCGGTCGCTGCGCGGGTTGCTCGTCGAGGATCTCGCGCACCATCCCGACCTCGCCAACACTCATCAGCGCACCTCCTCGAACGTCTTCGTGGCCTTGAACCCGGCCGCGGCGAGGACGGCCACGATGATGAAGATCAGCACCGACAGCGCGGCTGCGAGGCCCTGGCGCTTCGGGTCGTTGTCGAGGGCGATCCGGTAGACCCACGTCAGCAGGATGTCCGTCGAGCCGGCCGACTCGCCGCTCTCGCGCGGCCCGCCTCCCGTCAGGAGGTACACCAGGGTGAAGTTGTTGAAGTTGAAGGCGAAGCTGGCGACGAGCAGCGGGCTGACCGACGTCAACAGCAGCGGGAACGTCACCTTGCGGAACGTCGTCAAGCCGGTCGCCCCGTCGACGAAGGCCGCTTCCTTGAGGTCCGACGGGATGCTCTGCAGCGCTCCGGTGCAGACCAGGAACATGTACGGGTAGCCGAGCCACATGTTGACGAGGATCAGCGAGAACATCGCCAGTCCCGTGCTCTCCAGCCAGCCGATGTCGGTGCCCAGCCACCGGTTGATGCCGAACGTCGTGTTGAACATGCCACGCCAGACGAGCGCGGTCATGAACACCGGCAGGGCGTACGGGATGATGATCAGCGAGCGGTAGATCTTGCGGCCACGCAGGCGCTCGTCGTTGAACACCAACGCCAGGAGCAGGCCGAGACCGAAGCACACGACGACGCTGAGGAAGGCGAACGCCAGGTTCCACACGCAGCACGCGACCGAACGACCCGCTGAACTCGGTGCCTGTGAAGATCTCCCGGTAGTTGTCGAGGCCGACCTGCGCCGTGAAGCCGGGCGTGAGTGTCGAGCCATCGTCGGCCGTGAACTGGCCCTCGATTGCTCTGTAGACGACGGCGGGTCGGTCCCGGTGTCGGTGATCGTGCCGGTCTCGGGGTCGTAGATCCGCGTCGACTGGCTCTCGAACGCCTGGCCGCCGGAGACGCGGATCGTCGAGTCCGGCGTCTCGCCGGGGATGATGTAGTTCTCCGGATCGGCCGGATAGCCGCGCAGCGCGTCGACGTCGCCGGGGCGCACGCCCTCGAGGTCGCCGACGCTGACGATGAACGTTCGCCCGGTCGTGGTCAGCACCTGCAGCTCGGCCGGCTCGTCGAGTTGCTCCAGACCCTCCTCCGTGCCGAGGAAGATCTCGCTCGGTCTCCGGGTCGTAGAGGCCGTAGCCGGCGAACGTGTCGTCAGGTCACCGCTCAGCGGGGTGACGTCGAACGCCGTCGACGCCCTCGGCCTGGCTGATCGACTGGCTCTGGATCTGGGCGATCGCCTGGTCCTTGGTCAGCACGAACCCCGTGCCGTAGTTCGTCGTCGACGTGTACGCCGTGTAGAGGACGGGGTACACGCCGAACACGAGCAGGAAGAACACCCCAGGCAGGAGGTACTTCATCGGCACGTATCGCCGCGGCAGGTAGACGACGTTCAGCGCGACGAGCGTGACGCAGGAGCACGGCGAAGTAGCCCCACGCCTCCTCGTTGAAGGCGATCAGCAGGCCGATGAGGGCGAGGGCGTCGGCGAGCCCGAGCAGGACGATCTTGACGATCCAGCCTGACGTCGACCCGGGCGCGTCGAACGCGCGCGCTCGCTCCGTCGACGCATCACCGGGCGTCGGTGCTGGACCGCTCGTCCAGCACCTCGGCCGTCGGCGTGGCCATGGCTACCCGCCGATCTGATCGCGGATGGCGTTGGCGGCGTTGGTGAACTCCGTCGTCGGGTCGGCGCCCCTGAGCACGTTGGCCTCGGCCAGCCCGACCTCGGTGAAGACGGTGGCGATCTCCGGGTTGACCGGCAGCGGGATGCCCGCCGCACCGGACTCACCGAACCCGGCCACGTCGGGGTCGCTGCTCACCTCCTCGAAGGCGGCGGTGTCAGCGCCGGCGCCCGTCCGCCGGCCTCGAACATGGCCAGCTGGGTCGGCTGCTGGGTCATGTAGTCCTGGACGAAGCTCAGGGCGAGGTCCTTCTGCTCGGAGAACGACGACACCATGAATCCCTGCACGCCGACGAACACAGCCGGCGGCTCGCCGCCCTCGCGGGCGGGGATCGGGGTGACCTCGTAGGGCACGCCGGTGGCGGCGAAGCCGTGGTCGGCCTCGGCGATGGCCCACGGGCCGGTGATCGCGAACGGCGCCTTGCCTTCGCCGAAGCTCGTGATCATCACGTCGTACTCGACGTCGGCGCTGAGCAGGCCGGACGCCGCCGGCCTCGGCGAGGAACGCCGCGGCCTCGAGCCCACCCGGCGAGTCGATGCCGACGTCCTCGATGTTGAACGTGCCGTCCTCGTTCTGCCCGAGCATGTACCCGCCGAACGCCGACAGCGTCGGCTGGAAGTGGTACGGGTCGCCCTCGGCGCCGACCTGCACGGCGATGCCGAGCTGGGTCGGGTCGTCGGGGTACTGCGCCTTGTAGTCGGTGGCGATCTGCACCATCTCCTCCCACGTCGCCGGCGCCTCGGGCACGAGCTCGGTGTTGCGGATCAGGGCGATGTTCTCGATCGCGTACGGGACCCCGTAGAGCGTGCCGTCGTAGGTGAACGCCTCGATCGCCGACCTCGTGCGAAGTCGTCGGGGTTGGGGATCGTGATCGGCTCGAGCACGCCGTTGGTCGACAGCTCGCCGATCCAGTCGTTGGCGCCGACGACGATGTCGGGGCCTTCGCCGGTCGGCGCGGTGAGGTTGAACTGCGCGCGGACCCTCGCTCGGCACCTCCTGCACCTCGACCGTGATCCCGTTCTCCTCGCCGAACACGTCGGCGATTCCTTGACGACGGCCTGGCGGGTGTCGTCGGACCAGATCACGAGATCGGCGTCGCCGCGCGGCGGTGCCGTCGGTGCCGCGGTGCCCTCGGGCGCGGTGCCGCCGGTCGTGGTCGCCGGCGCGCTGCCCTCGACCGCGGTGGTCTCGCCGGCGGTCGTCGCCTGCCGGCTGGTCGCCGTCGCGGCGGTCCCGTCGCCGGACGTCGCTGCACCGCCGGCGTCGTCATCGTCGTCGTCTCCGCCGCATGCGGCAGCGACGAGCGAGAAGGCAGCGAGCACCGACAGGGCGGTCGCCCGGAACGTGCGAGTACGCATGATCCCCCTTTGTGGGTTGTTCACCGCCCCCGGGCGCATCGTATTCGCCCGGGCAGACCCCTGGTGATGACTGCAAACGTAGCAAGAAACTTCCATTTCTTGCAAGTCGTGCAGAATGTATGATCGCCGCCGTGCGCGTGCGGTGGCGTGATGTCGCCCACCTCGCGGGGGTCAGCGAAGCGACCGTCAGCCGGGTCATGAACGGCCGACCCGGGCGTGAGCGAGCGAACCAGGTCGATCGTCATGCACGCCGTCGACCAGCTCGGCGCCGCACGCCTCGTGCGCCCGCGCCAGCTCGAGGCCGGGCTGGTCGGCGTCGTCGTGCCCGAGCTCGACAACCCGATCTTCCCGGCGCTCGCCCAGGCGCTCGAGGCCCGCCTCGCCGGCGCCGGCTACACGTGCGTGCTCGGATGCGCCACCCAGGTCGTCGACGAGCTCGAGTACCTCGGGACGCTCGTCGAGCGCGGAGTGGCCGGGATCATCATGGTGTCCGGGCGCCATGCCGACACCGACGGCGACCAGACGCGCCTACCACGAGCTGATCGCCCAGGGCATCCCGATGGTGTTCGTCAACGGCTACGTCGCCGGAGATCCCCGCCCCGTTCGTCTCCTGCGACGACCGCCACGCCGCCGCGCTCGCCGTGCGCCACCTCGCCAGCCTCGGGCATCGCCGCATCGCCTTCGTCAGCGGCCCGGCGCGCTACGTCGTCGTCGAGCGCAAGCTCGAGGGGTACCGCAAGGCGCTGGCCGCCGCCGGCGTCGAGCTCGACGACGACCTCGTCGTCGACACGGTCTTCTCGGTCGAGGGCGGGCGGGCCGCGGCCGGCGCGCTGATCGAACGCGGCGCGACGGCGGTCGTCGCGGCCAGCGACCTGATGGCGCTGGGCACCATCCTCGGCGCCCGCGAGCACGGCCTCGCCGTGCCCGCCGACTGGTCGGCCGTCGGCTTCGACGACACCGCACTGATGGCCTACACCGACCCGCCGCTGACGACGGTTCGCCAGCCGATCACGGCCATGTGCGAGCACGCCACCCGCCTCCTGCTCGACCAGCTCGGCGGCGCCAAGCCGATCAACCGCGAGTACCTGTTCCGCCCCGAGCTCGTCGTCCGCGGTCAGCCGCCTCTGCGTAGCGCGCGGTCGGCCGCGCTCGGCCCGTCGTTCGGATCGAAGACCCGGTCGCTCGGTCAGGCGCTGCGCATCGAGCCGGACAGAACTGATCAGGCGCTGGTCGAGCGGGCGAACTTGCGGGTGGCGATGACGGAGAACACGACGGTGATGCCGATCGCCCAGGCGAGTGCGATCCACGCGTCGTTGCCCGGGTCCTGGCCGTTGTACAGCGCCCGGCAGGCGTCGGTCAGGATCGAGAACGGGTTGTGCTCGGCGATCGGCTGCAGCCAGCTCGTCATCATGCGCCGGGTCGACGAACGCCGAGGAGATGAACGTCAGCGGGAACATCCAGATGATGCCGGCCGAGTTGGCCGCCTCGACCGACCCGACCGACAGGCCGATCCAGGCCGGCGATCCAGCTGAAGGCGTAGCTGAAGGCGAACATCAGCGCCGTCGCCGCCAGCGCCTCGAGGATCGTGCCCTCGATGCGGAACCCGACGACGTAGGCGACGACGAACATGACGACGAACGTGAGCACGTTGCGCACGATGTCCGACATCGTCCGCCCGATGAGCACGGCCGCCCGGGTACATCGGCAGCGAGCGCAGCCGGTCGATGATGCCCTTGCTGAGGTCGTCGGCCACGCCGACGCAGGTGAACGCCGAGTTGAACAGCACGGTCTGGGCGAAGATGCCGGGGATGACGTACTGCGTGTAGTCGATCGGTGTGTTCGACCGAGCCGCCGAACACGTACACGAACAGGACGACGAACATCAGCGGCTGGATCGTGGCGAACATCAGCAGCTCGGGGTTGCGCGGCAGCGCCCGCAGGTGGCGCGTCGCCTCGGTCCAGCTGTCCTTGACCAGCCAGACCGGCCCGCGCGGGATGTCCTCGAACGGCGCCGGGGCGAGGTCGAGCGTCGACGCGGTGTCGTGGCGGTCATCGCGTGCGTCATGCGTCGACCGGTCCTCGCGAGTTCGTCCGGTCGTCCTCGGCGCCGTGGCCGGTGAGGGCGAAGAAGACGTCGTCGAGCGTCGAGCTGTCGGGCGGCGACGTCGACGACGTCGATGCCGGCGGCGTCGAGCTGGCGCACCGCTTCGGGCACCTTGCCCTCGAGGTCGAAGACCGGGACCTCGACGATGCGCGCCTGTCGATGATGATCGTCGCCGCACGCCCAGCGCGGCGAGCGTCTCGGCGGCCCGGCCGGCTCGGCAGCGTCGGCGCACGGTGACCTCGACGCGGTCGGCGCCGACCTGCTGCTTGAGCTCGGCGCTCGTGCCGCCGGCGATCACCCGGCCGTGGTCGATGACGACGATCTCGTCGGCGAGGCGGTCGGCCTCGTCGAGGTACTGCGTGGTCAGCAGGGTGGTGGTGCCACCGGCGACGAGCTCCTCGATCAGCTCCCACACGCCCTGCCGGCTGCGCGGGTCGAGACCCGTCGTCGGCTCGTCGAGGAACAGCACCGACGGCCGGGCGATCAGGCTCATGGCGATGTCGAGGCGCCGGCGCATGCCGCCGGAGTAGCCCTTGACCACTCGGTCGCCGGCGTCGACGAGGTCGAAGCGTTCGAGCAGCTCGCGCCCACGCTGGCGTGCTGCGGCGATCGGCATGTGGTACAGGCGCCCGACGTGCTCGAGGTTCTCGGCGCCGGTGAGGCGCTCGTCGACGGCGGCGTACTGGCCGGTGAGCCCGATGCGCGCCTTGGCCCGCATCGGCTCGGCGAGCACGTCGATGCCGTCGATGAAGGCACGCCCGGCGTCAGGCCTGATCAGCGTCGTGAAGATGCGCACGGCCGTCGTCTTGCCGGCGCCGTTGGGTCCGAGCACGCCGAGCACCTTGGCCCGTTCGACGCTGAGGTCGACACCGTCGAGTGCCTGGGTCTCGCCGAACCGCTTCACAGGCCCTCGGCGAGCACGGCCGGTTCGACCATGGGGGTGGGGTCATGCGTCGACCCTATCGAGGGTGTGTCGACGAGGCGCGCCGGGGGATTCCCACGTGATCGACGAGGCGCCGGAGCAACTGGCGCAGCACCGTCCGCTGGTCGTCGGCGTCAGCGGCTCGAGGATCAGCGCTGCGTCGACCCGCCGCGACACCGGCCTCGAAGCGCTCCATCGCCGCGTGCCCGGCGGCGTGAGGACTCGAGTACGTTGCGGCGGCGGTCCCGGTCGTGACGCGCGGCGGCGCAGGAAACCGGCCCGTTCCAGCCGGTCGACGAGGTCGACGACGTCGCTCGCATCGATGCCCGTTCGCGCTGCCCACGTCGCGCTGGGACATCGGCTCGTCGGCGCCGCCGACGGCGCGCAGCACGCCGAAGCATCCGCGGCGCAGGTTGGGCGTCGACGGCCCACGTCTCGCCGCCATCTGAGCGTGGAACTCCTGGCGCACTGCGGCCAGCGAGACCGAACGCCGAGGCCGACGACGTCGTCGGGGCGATCGGCGGTTGACGGCTGCACGATCCGACGAGCATATCGTGGTCAAGTATCAACGATTCAACGTTGCAAGTGTCAACTCCAGCGCGATCGACGGCAACGGTCGGCGACCGCCGCCGGCGATCGACGTCGACGGGCTCGTCAAGCGCTACGGCGCGCTCACCGCCGTCGACGGCGATCTCCTTCGACGTCGCGCCCGGCGAGATCTTCGGCTTCCTCGGGCCCAACGGCGCCGGCAAGTCGACGACGATCAAGATGCTCTGCACGCTCGCCGACCCGACCGCCGGCTCGGCGACGGTCGCCGGGTTCGACGTCGTCGCGCGAGCGCGATCGACGTGCGCCGCCACATCGGGCTCGTCTTCCAGGACACGACGCTCGACGTCTACCTGCGGCCGAGCAGAACCTGCGCTTCCACGCCGAGCTGTACGGCATGCCCAAGGACGGCGTCGCCGACGCGGATGCGCGAGGTGCTCGAGATGGTCGGGCTGTGGGAGCGCCGCGACGAGCAGGGTGCAGACCGTTCTCGGGCGGCATGAGGCGGCGGCTCGAGATCGCCCGCGGCCTGATGCACTCGCCGCGCGTGCTGTTCCTCGACGAGCCGACCGTCGGGCTCGACCCGCAGACCGCGGTCGAGCATCTGGGAGCTACATCGACGAGCTGCGCCAGCGCGAGGACATCACGATCTTCCTCACGACGCACTACATGGACGAGGCCGAGAACTGCGACCGCATCGCGATCATCGACGACGGCAAGATCGTCGTGCTCGACACGCCGGACGCGCTCAAGGCGAGCGTCGGCAACGACCGGGTGCAGATCTCGACCGACGACGACGAGGCGGCGATCGCGCGCGCTGCGGCGAGCGCTTCGGCATCGACGCCGAGGTGCACGACGGGCTCGTGACGTTCGGCGTGCCCGACGGTGAGCACTTCGTGCCGCGGCTGTTCGCCGAGCTCGGCGTGCCGATCCAGTCGGTCAGCCGTCGCCCGGCCGTCGCTCGACGACGTGTTCATGGCCTACACCGGCCGCACGATCCGCGACGCCGAGGCGACGAGCGCCGACAACATGCGCGACTTCGTCAACGCAGGCGATGACGGCAGATGACGGCGAGCCGCGACCACGACCGCCGCGACCGACCGGTGGCGTCGGTGCGCGTCGATCGACAGCGGGCTGCGCCAGGACCTGCGCGGCGTCAAGGTCGTCTGGCAGCGCGAGCTGATCCGCTTCGGGCAGGACCGGCTGCGGGTCGTCGCCGCGCTCGTCCAGCCGGTGCTGTTCCTGTTCGTGCTCGGCACCGGGCTGTCGTCGCTCACCGACGAGCTCGACCGGCGGCGTCGACCTGCAAGACGTTCATGTTCCCGGGCGTGCTGGCGACGTCGGTGCTGTTCACGGCGACGTTCTCCGCGGCCTCGATCGTGTGGGACCGCGAGTTCGGCTTCCTGCGCGAGATGCTCGTCGCGCCCGATCCGGCGCGGCTCGATCCTCGTCGGCAAGGCGCTCGGCGGGGCGACCGTGGCCACCGGCGCAGAGCCTCGATCATCCTCGCCCTCGCCGGCACCGTCGGCGTGCCCTACGACCTCGATGATGATGCGTCGATCCTCGTCGGCGAGCTGTTCCTGCTGTCGTTCGCCCTCGTGCGCCGTCGGGCTGGTGATCGCCGCCCGGGTGCAGCAGATCCAGTCGATGATGGGCGTGATGCAGATGCTGCTCCTGCCGCTGTCGTTCCTGTCCGGCGCGCTGTACCCGCTCAGCAACCTGCCGCACGTGGCTGGAGGTCGCTCACGCTGCTCAACCCGGTGACCTACGCCGTGCACGCCATGCGCACCGCGGTCTTCGCGCCACCTCGACGCGCCGCCGGCGGCGCTCGACGCAGCTCAACCCGCCGATCGAGTGGTTCGGCTGGGAGGTCCCGATCGTCGTCCAGCTCGGCGTCGTCCTCGCCGTCGGGCCTCGGCCTGCTCGCCGTTCGCCATCGTCCAGTTCGACAAGACGAGTGACGCTCAATCGCTGGGGCAGTCGCCGCCGAGGTACTGGCTGCACTCGTCGGCGGTGAGCTCACGGGTGAGCAGACTGCGGGCGAGCCGGACGAGCTCGTCGGGGTCGCGTTCCAGGCGCCGGATCACCGCGCCGTCGGTGTACATGCAGGTAGCTGCCATCCGGTCCGAAGTCGACGTTCGTCCCTCCTGGCGTCTGCTGCACCCGCAGCTCGAGGAGCAGCTCGCCGGTCGACAGGTCCAACAGCTTGATCCGGTCGCCGAGGCCGGCGATCGCCAGGGTGCCGTCGGAGCTGATCTCGAGATCGGTGATCGACCCGTCGTCGACGATCTGGTCGAGCACGATCGCCTCCTCGGCCGGCGTCCCGTCGACGACGGCCGCCAGGTCGAGCGCCGCACACCCGGCCGCCGACCGTCCCTCCGACGAGCCGTGTCCCGGTCGGATCGAACGCCAGGCCGATGACGACGTCGGGCACCGGGATGCTGACGATGAGCCGGCGCTCGGCGACGTCGTAGAGGTCGATGCGCTGGAACCCCACGTTCACGGCGAGGTACCGGCCGGCGGCGAACTCGCCGCCCGGGTTGAACAACGCGCCGGCGACCTCCTCGACACCGAGGTCGAGGACCTCGCGACCCGAGTCGACCTCGATGACCCGGTTGCGCAGATCGGCGCCGGCGGGTGGCTCGAACGGCCCGATGAACTTGCCGACGGCACAGAGCGATCGTACCGTCCAGGGCGAGCAGTGCGCCGTCGGGGCTGAACGTCAGCGGACTCGTGCAGTCAGGGAGCGCAGGAAGCGCTGGCGTGCGGCGTCAGCGTCGTCACGTCGAGGACAGCGCCGCTCCCGTCGGAGCTGTCCACCGATGCCGCCAGGCGCCCGTCGGAGCTGACCGGAGCGACGTACGGCCACTGGCCGACCATCTGTCCGGCTCGCTCAGCGAGCAGCTCGCTGGTGTCGGCCGAGAGGCGCTCGATCGCCCGCCCGCTGGTGGCGACCAACAGCTCGGAGCCGTCCGGTGAGATGTTCACGTCCCACGGCGTTCCGGAGCGCGGGGTGACCGCACCGAGGGCAGGCGGACCGTCCGGGCGTGACGTCCCACACCCGGAGCTCTCCGTTCTGGCCCACGCTCGCCAGCCGCTCGCCCGTCGCGATGAACCCGACGTCCCAGGAGCCGCTCTCGTGCCCGCGCAGGACGAGCGGCTCCTGTCCCGACGACACGTCGATGATCCGGATCGGGTTCTGGTTGGCGCCGGCGATGGCGAGTCTGGCACCGTCGGGACTCCAGTCGAGGGCTCCGACGTCGGCCAGCGCGATCCGCCGCTCGAGCGCCCCCGTGTCGATGTTCCGGATCTGCACCTCACGAGCCTTCTGCGATCCGAGCGCCAGCAACCCGCTCGGTGCATTGAGCGCGAGTTGCTCGGGAGCGAAGCCGGGCGTCGTCGGGATCTCGTCCAGGCGACCGCCGTCGGCCGTCGAGTAGATCCCGACGAAGCCGCTCTCCGGGAACGAGGAACGACGTCCCGTCCGGCAGGAACGCCGGCTGGCCCCCGAACCCGTCCAACTCGAACGCGAACAGCTCGGTGGCGGCCGCCACGTCCCACATCGTGATGCGGTCGTCGTTGTCGCCACCGCCCATCGCTGATGGCCACCAGTCGCTGGCCATCAGGGCTGAAGGCGGGCTGGAAGTACCGGTCGTCATGACCCCATGCAAGCGGGCGACCTCCTCGCCGGTCGCCGTGTCCCACAGCGATGGCGGCGAGCGCCTCGCCGTCGGTCTCGTTGGCGTACAGCGACAGCGAGGAGCCGGCCGTCCGGGCTGAACCGCAGATCCGACACGTCCGCCGGCGGATCTGGACCGGGCAGCGTTCGCAGCTGGTCGCCGGTGACCGCGTCCCAGATGATGGCGCCACCGTCATCCTCGAGCGAGGCGGTGGCGATGCGTGCTCCGTCGCTGCTCACGTCGACGAACTCTCCGGCCTCCTCGCGCCGGTAGAGGAGCCGCGACGCCTGCGTCGCCTGCTGCAGCGACGCGACCGCCTCGGGCAGTGGGTCGGCGCCGGCGCGCTCGGTGGTGTCCACCGCTTCGAGGGCGAGCAGCATGGCCAGCTCCGGATCCTCGTCGATCGCACCACTGGCATCACTGGCCAGCCTGCGCGCGGTCGCGTCGCGGGCGACCTGTTCGGCACGGTCGCGCTGCCTGACGAACAGCAACCCGGCGACGACGGCGACGACGAGCAGTGCGGCCACCCCGACGAGCGACCACCGCAGGCGCCGGGCCCGACGACGCGCGTCGCTCAGCTCGCGGGCCGCCTCGTCGGCGCTGGCGTCGAGGAACGCCTGTTCCGACGCGTTGACGCCGTCCGGATGGGCGGACGCCCAGTCGAGCGCCGAGTCGAGCTTCGTGCCGCGGTACAGCTCCGACGCGTCCTCCTCGCTCGCCTTCCACGCCCGCGCCGCCTCGCTGATGCGGCCGTGCAGCCGGCGGCCCTGCACGTCCTCGTCGAGCCATCCCCGCAGCCGCGGCCACTCACGCAACAGCGCCTCGTGGGCCACCTCGACGGTGTCGCGGTCGACCACCAGCAACCGTCGGTCGACGAACGCGGCGAGCGCGAGCCGCGTGTCGTCGTCGGCCTCGAGCTCGTCGAGCGGCAAGCGTCGCCGAACATCCTGCGCTCCGACGTCGCCTGTCTCGCACAGCCGGACGAGCAACCGGCGGATCGCCAGTTGCTGCTGCGGCCCGAGGCCGGTGAACGTGTCCTCGGCGAGGCCGGCAAGGGCGCCATCGACGCCTCCCGCCTCGTTGTACGCACGGAGGTGAGCACGCGGTCGCTGCGCCGATCCCACGTCTCGGCCAGTGCCGTCGACAGCAGCGGCAGCGCGCCCGGCCGGCCGGCGACGTCGGCCACCATCAGGTCGACGAGGCCGGGCTCGAACGTGCACCCCGATCGTTGCGCCGGCCGTTCGATCGCCCGCCGCAGCTCGACCTCGCGCATCGGTCCGACCAGCACGTCGTTCCCCGTGATCAGCTCGGCCAGCTCGGGGAAGGAGGCGCATCGGTCGAGGTGGTCGGCGCGGATGGCGATGACGACGACGTGATCCGGCCGGCGTGCGTCGGCGACGACGCGGTCGACGAGCTCGGCCTGCTCGTCAGAGTCGAGGCCGGTCGTGAAGATCTCCTCGAACTGGTCGAAGAACACGAGGCACCGACCGCCTCCTGATGCTCGGCGGCCTGGCCGCGACCATGGCGTCTCGATCACCGATCGCCAGCCGCCGGCAACGGGGAGGACGCCGGCGGCCAGCGACGGGAGCAGACCGGCGCGGACGAGTGACGACTTGCCACTGCCCGACGGTCCGACGACGGCCAGCAGTCGAGCGCCGGCCAGGCGGGCGACGAGCTCGGCCACCAACCGTTCGCGCCCGAAGAAGTCGGCGGCGTCGCTCGGCCTGGAAGGCAGCGAGCCCCTTGTACGGGCGGTGCCGTTCGGCGCCCGAGTCAGGCCCGGTCCGCTCGCGCTCGGCGTGGCGCGGCGCCATGTTGGCGCGCCGTTGCTCGAGCACCTGCTGGATGCCCTCGACGCTCTGGGCGATCTCGGCCCGTAGCCCGGCCAGCCGTGACTGGGCGGTCGCCGAGCGGTCGGCCGCCGCCTCGACGTCGCTGGACCGCTCGCTCCCTCGCCCACTCGCTGGCCAGCTCGTGGACGAGCAGCGGGACGCCACCCGTCAGCTCCTGGAGCCGATCGATGTCGTCGGGCCACCAGCCCTCCACCGAGTACATCTCGCAGACACGCTGGAGTGCGCCACGATCGAGGCCGCGCAGGACGAGGTGCGCGCCCACGTCACCGCCGGCGGGCTCCGGCGGATCAGGTGCGTCGGTGTCGGTCCGGAACGTCGCCACGACGAGCAGCGACCCGGCACCGGACCACGCCGCCAGGTCGGCGAGCACCTCGATCGTCTCGGCGTCGGCGAGATGGACGTCGTCGAGCGCCAGCAGCACCGGCCGGCCGCGCGACTCGGTGGCCAGCACCTGCATCACCGCCCGGCCCAGCTCGGCCGACGGCGCGCCGATCGAGCCCGTCCAGCGACGACCCGGCGTCGCCGAGCGCCTGCGTCCAGCAGCGCCCGGATGTCGGTGCCGGCGACGCCGCAGCGGGCGTACAGCACGACGCCCCCGGAGCGCTGGACCTCCCGGGCCAGCTCGGCCAGCAGGCGCGTCTTGCCCATGCCCTCCGGCCCGAGCACCGACACGAAGCCGCCGCGCCCGTCGGCGGCGTCGAGCCACGCCGTGCGCAGCCAGGCCAGTTCGGCGTCTCTCCCGACGAACGCCGGTCCGACCGACTCCAGCGGCGACGGAAGCCCGAACGGGGCCGCCACCGCGCCGGCCAGATCGAGGGCTGGGTCCTGCTCGAGGATCGCCGCCTCGAGCGACCGCAGCTCGCGGCCCGGCTCGATCCCCATCTGCTCGACGAGCACCGTCCGGGCCCGCCGATACGCCCCGAGCGCGTCGCGTTGACGCCCCGAGCGGTAGAGGGCGAGCATCAGCTGCCCCCACAGGCGTTCACGGAACTCGTGCTGGGCCACGAGCGACTCCAGCTCGGCGACCACCTCGGACGCGGCGCCGGCCGCCAGCTCGGCGTCGAGCCGGTCCTCGACGGCCACGAGGCGCATCTCCTCCAACCGGCGCGCCTCGGAGTCGCACGCCTCGATGGCGCGGAACTCCCCGAGCGCCTCGCCGCGCCACAACGCCAGCGCCTCTCGCAGCGTCACCAGCGCGGCGCGATCACCGTCGTGGAGCTGATGCGACCCGCGTGCGGCGAGCTCCTCGAACCGCAGCGCATCGACCTGCCAGGACTCGACGTGGAGCCGATAGCCGGCACCGGTCCTGAGCAGCATCGTGCTCTCGACGCCGGATGGCCGATCCGGCTCGAGGATCCCGCGGAGTCGGGCAACGTAGGCCTGCAGCGTGCGCTCCGCGCTTCGCGGCGGACGGTCGGCCCACACCGCCTCGACGAGCGCGTCGATCGGCACCACCTGGTTGGCGCGGGCCACCAGGTGGGCGAGAACCAGCCGTTCCTTGGGCCCGCCGACGGCCACGGCCGCGCCACCTTGGAGCACGGTCAGCGGGACCGAGGACACGGAACGAAACCGCCTCCGTCACGGGCAGCAACCTCGGTCGTCGCCCTGAGGAACTCGTCCATCGGCACTCCCTCGATCGCCGTCACCATCGTACGCCCACGACGCAAACGGCCACGTCGGGGCTCCTTCGACCGTGGCACCACGTGTTGCAGCCGTGTTGCAGCGCCCGCATCGGACCGTCAGCGCAACCGCCCCGCAACACCGCGGCGGAGAGTGCGGATCAACCACCCAACAGGAGGGAACCACCATGACTGCACCGCTCGTCGCCCACCGGCGACCATGGATGCCACTCGTCAACATGCTCGTCGCCGTCGGCGCCTTCGTGATCGCCGTGATCGCGCTGGCATCCGCGCCGGCTGAGACGGAGCTGATCCCGCCGACGCCGGCCGCCGCCGTCGTCGTGGCGGCACCCGTCGAGCTCCCCGTCGTCGACGGGTGCGCCCGGGTCAGGGGTTTCTACCCGTGCTGAACCAGCAGCGGGCCTACTCGGCCCAGGCGACGCGGCCGACGTCGAACGGGCTGGCGAGATCCCGGTGCACCGGGAAGGCGCACGCCGACACGCCGTAGGAGCCCGGCCACGCCGATGGCGATCTCGCCCGTGAACACGCCGCCGCCTGTCGGTTGCAGCCGGGCGATCTCGACGGGCTCGCGGAACTCACCGTCGTGGCCGAGTAGTCCGTGCACGGCTTCCACCCGCACGTCGTCGACGGTGAGCTCGCCGAGCTCGACGGTGACCGTGACGGTGCGGGTCGTGCCGGCCTGTGTCTCGCTGTCGTCGAGCTCGACGGACGTGACGGCGACCGCCTTCCAACCCTCGTCCACCCGCCGCCGCCAGTCCGCCAGGGCGATCGCCGCGGTGGCGCCGTCGGCGGCGAGGTGCCGTGCGGACGCCGCCGCCGGCTCGTACAGCGCCGTCGTGTAGTCGCGCACCATCCGCGACGCGGTGACCTGCGGGCCGAGCGACGCCCACGCCTGCAGCACCATCTGCACCCACTGCCGCGGGCACGCCATCGCGGCCCCGGTCGTAGAACTTCGGGACCACCTGGCGTCTCGAGGATGGCGAACAGGCTGCCGACCTCGCGCAGGTCGCGCCGGTCGAGGTCGGGGTCGTCGTCGGCGGACTCGATGGCCCAGCCGTTGGTGCCGTCGTAGCACTCGTCCCACCAGCCGTCGAGGATGCTGCAGTTGAGCGCGCCGTTGAGGGCGGCCTTCATGCCCGACGTCCCGCAGGCCTCGAGCGGTCGGCGCGGCGTGTTCAGCCAGACGTCGCACCCGTGGTACATCGTGCGGGCGATCGAGATGTCGTAGTCGGCGAGGAACACGAAGCGGTGGCGCACCTCGGCGGAGCGTGCGAACTGCTCGATCTGCTGGATCAGCTCCTTGCCCGGTGTGTCGGCGGGATGGGCCTTGCCGGCGAACACGAACTGCACCGGGCGGTCCCGATCGAGCAACAGCTCGCAGAGGCGCTCCCGATCCGACAGCAGCAGCGTCGCCCGTTTGTAGGTGGCGAAGCGGCGGGCGAAACCGACCGTCAGCACCGTCGGGTCGAGGACGTCCTCGCCGAGGCGCTGGCGGGCCAGGCGGACGAGCTCGTCGCGCCCGTCGTTCAGTGCCGTCCATGCTTCGAGCGCGTCGACGTCGCGCACCCGCGCCCATCTCGTTGCATCTGCACCGGGCCAGTCCTCGCCGACGACGCGGGTGAGGAGGGCGTCGACGCGCGCCGACGCCCACGTGCGACCATGCACGCCGTTGGTGATCGAGCCGATCGGCACGTCGTCGACGGCGAGGTCGGGCCACATCCCGTTGAACATCCGGCGGCTGACCGAACCGTGCAGGCGGGCCACGCCGTTCGATCGCGCAGCGAGGCGCAGGCCCATCACCGCCATGTTGAACTTGTCGTCGGGTTCGTCGGCGCGCCGTCCGATGTCGAACAGCTCGTCGAACGTGACGCCGCACTCCTTGGCGAAGTCGGTGAAGTAGTCAGCGAGCAACGCGCGCGGGAAGCGGTCGATGCCGGCAGGCACTGGCGTGTGCGTGGTGAACACGCCGCCCCCGCGCGTCGCCTCGATGGCCGCGGCGAACGGCAGTCCCGACACGACCAGCTCACGGATGCGCTCGAGGCCGAGGAAGCCGGCGTGGCCCTCGTTGGTGTGGAACACGTCCGGCTCCAGGCCGAGGGCGCGGATCGCCCGCACGCCCCCGATGCCGAGCACGATCTCTTGGCGCAACCGGTGGTGCTCGTCGCCGCCGTACAGCCGGTCGGTGACGGCGACGCCGTCGGGGGAGTTGCCCTCGACGTCGGTGTCGAGCAGGTAGAGAGGGATGCGTCCGACATCGGCGCGCCACACGTGGCAGCGCACCGGGTCGCCGGCGAGATCGACGGTGACCTCGACACCCGTGTCGAGGAGGCCGAGCGACTGCGGGGTGAAGTCGGCGACGGACTGCTGCTGCCAGCCGTCGGCGTCGAGGCGCTGGCGGAAGTAGCCCTCGGTGTACAGCAGACCGATCCCGACGAGCGGGACGCCGAGGTCCGACGACGCCTTGAGGTGGTCGCCGGCGAGCACACCGAGGCCGCCGGAGTACTGGGGGAGCGCCTCGCTGATGCCGAACTCGGGGGAGAAGTAGGCGACGAGGTGCAGTGGTGAGTCCTCGCGTGAGCCGAACCACGTGGTGCCCTTGAGCGCCGTCTGCAGGCGGCGCGACACTGCGCCGACGTCGTTGACGATGCCGGGGTCGGCGGCCAGCTCGGCCAGGCGTTCGGCTGGCGTCGTGCGCACCATCTCCGCCGGGTGGGCCTGGCCGGGACGCCATCCAGGCCACAGCCTGGCGAACAGCCGGGTCGCCTCGGGGTCCCAGCTCCAGTGGAGGTTGGAGGCGATGTCGGGAAGCGCGGCGAGCGCAGGGGGGATCGCTGGCGTGACCTCGAAACGGCGGACCGGACGCATGGGCGGCGGATGGTAACGAATGTGCCGGGACTGCGAGCGACAGCGCCACAGGGTGCAGCGGCTCGTGGCCGGGACGCTGACGTCAGGGTGCGGACGGGTGTCCGGCGTAGACGCTGGCGGTGGCGCCGGCGATCGCCCACCACGAGTAGCGCTCGGCGAGCAGGGCGGCGCCGTGCCGGCGCATCTCGTCGGCGAGGTCGGGGTCGCGGAGCACCGTCTCGACGCAGCCCGCCAGCTCGGCGTGGTTGCCCGGTTCGAACATCAGGCCGGCGCCCGTGTCCTCGATCAGCTCGGCCAACCCGCCGGTGCGGGCGACCACGAGCGGTGCCCCACCGGCGAGCGCCTCGAGGGCGACGATCCCGAACGGCTCGTAGAGCGACGGGATGACGACGCATCCGGCTCGGTGGACGGTGTCGCGTAACCGGTCGTCGGGGATGAACCCGGGGAGGTGGACGAGGTCGCTGACACCCTCGAGATCGATCTGCGACTGCAGCTCCGGGAGGTAGCTGCCGCGCCCGCCGATGACGCACTCGATCCCCGGCACCCTCGACCGCAGCAGGCGCATCGCCCGGGCGAGCACCTGGAAGCCCTTCTCGTACTGGACACGGCCCCAGGTGAACACCAGGGGCGTCCGCCCGCCCGGTGACTCGCCCGTCGACCACCACGTCGGGTCGATGCCGTTGGGGATCAGGTGGGTGCACTCGGCGGCGAGCTCGAAGCCGTCGATCACCTCGCGCACGAGGAACTTCGAGCTGGCGAGCACCTCGGCGGCGTCGTGGGCGAGCCACGACTCGACGGCGTGGATCGTGCCTGGCTCACCGGGTGGCACCCGGCCGCCGTGCTGGCCGCGCTCGGTGGTGTGGAAGGTGGCGACGAGCTTGGCCGCGTGGAGCGCCGCCAGCGTGTCGGCCGCCCAGGCGACCTGCCAGTCGTGGGCGTGGACGACGTCGGGCCGCCAGGCGCCGAGCCTGGCGGTGAGTTGCACGAGGTGGTGGTTGGCCGAGGCGACCCTGGCCACGAGCTGGTCGTCGGGAAGCCACGGCAGGTCGGTCCGCGCCCGCAGCACGCGGACGGCCCCAGCCGTGCTGTCGGCGGCCGCGCCGGGGTGCGCCAGGGTGAGCAGCACGACGTCGTGGCCCGCCGCGGCGAGGGCCTGGCTGAGCCCGTCGACGTGGGCGGCGACGCCGCCGACGGAGCGCGGCGGGAACTCCCAGGTCAGCATCAGGACCCGCATCGGCCGCACCCTATTCGGCGCGTTCTTCGGAAGATTCCCGGCCATCCGTGACGCCTGAAAACGCTTGAGAAGTTGGTGCGGTGCCAATCTGGCCGGCGTGGACCCCCCGGTTCGGCAGGTGGTGACGGCGTCGCTGACGCTCGGCGCGGCGGTCGGCGTGTTCGCCCTCGCCTTCGGCGTCGGGGCCGTCGGGGCCGGTGGGTCGGTGGCCCAGGCGTGCGCGATGTCGCTGCTCGTGTTCACCGGGGCCTCGCAGTTCAGCGCCGTCAGCGTCATCGCCGCCGGTGGCACGACGACAGCGGCGCTGGGCGGGGCGATGATCCTCGCCGCCCGCAACGGCGTCTACGGGCTGGCCATGTCCCGTCTCATCGGCGGCTCGCTCGCCCGCCGGCTGGCCGCGGCACACCTGGTGATCGACGAGTCGACGGCGATGGCCACGGCGCAGCGCACCGAGCACGAGCAGCGAGTCGCCTTCTGGATCACGGGCCTCACGGTCTTCATCTGCTGGAACGTGGCGACGCTGCTCGGCGCCCTCGCCGGCGAGGCGATCGACCCCCAGACGTGGGGCCTCGACGCGGCGTTCCCGGCCGGGTTCGTGGCGATGGTCGCCCCGCACCTGCGCTACCGCATCGGCCTGCTCGCCGGCGCTGCTCGGCGCCACGATCTGCCTCGTCCTCATCCCCTTCACTGCCCGTCGGTCTCCCGATCCTGTGCTCGTCGGCGGCGATCCTCGTCGGCATCCCGGCACGCGACGCCGACACGATGCGCCTGCCCGGCACGGCGGGGGTTCCATGACCTGGACGCTCGTGCTGCTGCTCGGCGTCGGCGCCTACGCCTGCAAGGCGACCGGCCTCGTCGTCCTCGGCTCGCGCCACCTCCCGCCGGTGGTCGAGCGCTGTCTCGCCCTGGTCCCCGCCGCGTTGATCTGCGCGCTGATCGTGCAGAACACATTCTCGACCGGCAACGAGCTCGTCCTCGACGCCCGCGCCGTCGGCGTCGGCGCGGCGGCCATCGCCGCGTGGCGGCGGGCGCCGCTCGTCGTCGTGATCGTGCTCGGCGCTGCCGTCACGGCGCTGGTTCGACAAGTCGCCTGAGCCGTCGCAGGTTGCCCGCCCAGATCCGCCCCATCACCGGCTGCCCGCCGACGCGCGCGCCGAGCCGGCCGCCGAGCCACCACGGGAACGTCAGCTCCTCGTCCCACGCCAGCCGGCTGCGTCGGCCACCGTCGAGGGGCGTGATCGTGAACGTGCCGGTGCCGGTCACCAGCCCGTCGTGGCGCACGCCCATCGACCGCCCCGGCTCCCACGCGGTGACCTCCATGCGGTCGGTCAGGCGGATCGGCCCGACCACCGTCACGCACTCGAACCGGGTGCCCACGCCACGGGTCTGCTCGGTCACGAAGCGGATGATCTCGGCGTCGGCCATCCACTCGACGTGTGACTCGATCGGCTCGATGGCCAGCCAGAGCTGTTCGGGTGAGACGTCGTACTCGGCGCTGACCGAGACCCGGTCACGCCGAGTCACGCCGGGGCGCGCACGCCCCGCAGCGTCTCGGCGGCCAGCTCGGGCGGGGTGACGTTGATCATCACGCCCGTGCCGCGCTCGAACCCGGCGGCCGTCACGAGGTTCGGCCACAGGTGGACGTGCCAGTGGTACTGGCCGGCGTGTTCGTGTGGCGCGGTGTGGAAGCCGATGTTGTAGGCGATGTCGCCGATGGCCGCGTTCAAGTGGCCGACAGCGTCGCGGATCGCCGGCCCCATCGCTTCCAGGCTGAGCAGGTCGGCGTCCTGGAGGTGCGGCTCGTGACGCCGCGGCATCAGCAGCAGCTCGAACGGCGCACCGCTCCAGAACGGGGCGATGCACACGACGTCGTCGTCGGCGAACACGATCCGCTCGCCGGCGGCGAGCTCGGCTTCGACGGTGGTGCAGATCACGCAGCCACCGGCGAAGCGGGCGAACGCCCGCTCCTCGTCGAGGATCTCGCCGGGCACGAACGGGAGGCCGAGGATCTGGGCGTGGGGATGGGAGATCGACGCCCCGGCCTCGCGGCCGTGGTTGATGATCACCTGGCTGTAACGGACCTCGGGCGCCGCGGCGTGGGCCGCCAGCCGACGCTGCAGGCTGTGCATGACGTCGATCGCCTCGTGGTCGCTGAGCTGGTCGAATCCGCCGTCGTGGTGCGGGGTGTAGACGAACACCTCGTGGATCCCGCTGGCCTCGGCGGTGACGTGGACCGGGCCGACGTGGTGGACGACGAAACCGGTCTCGCCGTCGAACGCCGGGTACAGGTTGGGGACGACGCGGATGCTCCAGCCGCTGCCGTCGTCGACGGTCTCCAGCGCGGGGAGTGAGGCGTCCTCGTTGCCCGGGCAGAACGGGCAGCGCCGGCCTGGCTCGGACTCGACCTGGCGATCTCGGGGCGCGAAGTCCGACGGTCGGCGCGCCCGCTCGGCCACGATCGTCACCCACCGTCCGGTGAGTGGGTTGAGACGCATCTGACTCACAGTGCCTCCAGGATAGGGCGTCGGGGTCATGTGTAAGCGTTTTCATTGTCATTGTCCAGGACGTACACGCTGACGTGACGTGAGCTGGCGTCCCCGAACGGGTGACGGGCGAAATCCTCCCAGCGTGCGGCCAGTCGCAGCCGTGCTGCCGCCGCCATGGCATCGAGCTCGTCCGGTCCGGCGTAGCGGATCGCCCAGGGGCGCAGGCGCACCCGCTCGCCGTCGGCGAACTGCACGAGGTGACCGTGGGCCCGCTGCTCGACGGGGTCGTGCTCGGAGATCGACAGCACCACCTCGCGGTTGGACATCGACCGCACGGCGACCACCGAACCGCTGCGCGGCGGATCGTCCGGCACGAACGCCTCGACGACGAACGCCCCGGCCGGCGCGAGCCGGGAGGCGACGGCGGCGAAGCACGACCGCTGGCGCTCGGCATCCTCCAGGCTGAACAGCGAGTTGTAGGCGACGAGGACCAGATCGAACGAGCCGTCGGGCATGTCGTCGACCATGTCGCCGAGCACCAGCGTCACCCGGCCGTCGGGGTCTCGTGCTCGGAGGCGGGCGAGCATGGCGTCGCTGGTGTCGACGCCGTGGACGTCGAGGCCGCGATCGGCGAGCGGCACGGCGAGACGTCCGGTGCCGACGGCGAGCTCGAGCACGCGCGGCGTGCCGGCCCTCGCCGGCGGCCGCGACGGCGAGGTCGGCCACGGTGTCGACGGCGATCGCGGTGTCGTCGAGCCCGGTGTACCAGTCGTCGTAGACGTCGGCGAAGGCGTCGCCGTACGACGAGCGGGTGTGGCCCTCCACGCCGACGTTCTACTCCCGTAGCGTCGTTGGCAGTGGAACGCCTGGTGTATCTCGACCATGCGGCGACGACGCCGATGCGCCCCGAGGCGGTCGAGGCGATGCTCCCGTTCCTCACCGAGCGCTTCGCCAACCCGAGCGGCTCGCACCGCTTCGCCCGCGACGCCCGTCGCGCCGTCGACGAGGCCCGCGACCGTGTCGCCGACGTCATCGGCTGCCGACCGGGCGAGGTCGTCTTCACCGGCTGTGGCACGGAGGCCGACAACGCCGCCGTCACCGGCGCCGTGCAGCGCTCGGGTGGCCGGCCGGTCTGCCCGGCCGCCGAGCACCACGCCGTGCTGCACACCGTCGAGCGCCACGGCGGGACCGTCGTGCCCGTCGACACGGCCGGTCGCGTCCGCCTCGACGCCCTCGCCGACGTCGCTCGGCGCCGACGTGGCGATCGTCAGCGTGATGGCCGTCAACAACGAGGTCGGCTCGGTCACCGATGTCGCCGCCGCGTCGGCCGTCGTGCGCGAGCACGCGCCCGGCGCGCTCGTGCACACCGACGCCATCCAGGCCGCCTGCTGGCTCGACGTCCGCGACCTGTGGCCGCACGTCGACCTGCTGTCGCTCAGCGCCCACAAGTTCGGCGGCCCCAAGGGCGTCGGCGTGCTGGCAGTGCGCGACGGCGTCGCGGTCGAGCCGATCATCGTCGGCGGCGGGCAGGAGCGCGAGCGGCGCAGCGGCACGCACAACGTC
This sequence comes from uncultured Acidimicrobiia bacterium, assembly GCA_963749315.1. Taxonomy (GTDB): domain Bacteria; phylum Actinomycetota; class Acidimicrobiia; order Acidimicrobiales; family Ilumatobacteraceae; genus JALZMG01. The sequence continues at coordinate 80,330 of CAVVMS010000024.1, read as the reverse complement.
GCCGGCATCGTGGCGACGGCCGAGGCGCTCGCCGCCACCGACGCGGAGCGGGCGACGGAGATCGTCCGGGTCGCCGCCATGCGCGACCGCCTCGTCGCCGGCCTCGTCGCCGCCGTCCCCGGCCTGCGCGAGACCGTCGCCCCGGCGGACAAGGTCGCCGGCTCGGCCCACGTGCTCGTCGAGGGCATCGAGAGCGAGTCGCTGCTGTACCTGCTCGACCAGGCCGGCATCTGCGCGTCGGCGGCGTCGGCGTGCGCCAGCGGGGCGATGGACCCGTCGCACGTCCTCGCCGCGATGGGCGTCGAGCGGTCGTGGGCGGCCGGCGCGTTGCGGATGAGCCTCGGCCGCACGACGACCGACGGTGACATCGACGCCGCCGTCGCCGCGATCGGCGAGGCCGTGGCCACGTTGCGCGAGCGAATGGCTGCCCGGACGTCGCCATGAAGGTCATGGTCGCCATGTCCGGCGGCGTCGACTCGTCGGTCGCCGCCGCCCTGCTGCGTCGAGGAGGCCACGAGGTCGTCGGTGTCACGATGCGGCTGTGGGGCGGGGAGAGCGACACCGGGTGCTGCAGCGTGTCCGACGTCGACGACGCCCGGCGCGTCGCCCAGCAGCTCGACATCGACCACCTCGTGTTCAACTTCACCGAGGACTTCGACGCTGCCGTCGTGTCCCCGTACGTCGACGCCCACGCCAACGGGTCGACGCCGAACCCGTGCATCGAGTGCAACCGGCGGGTCAAGTTCGCCCGCCTCGCCGAACGCGCCGACGTCCTCGGCTTCGACGCCGTGGCGACCGGTCACCACGCGCGGATCGAGCGTCGTGGCGACGGCCGGGCCAGGCTGCGGCGCGGGGCCGACCGGGCGAAGGACCAGAGCTACGTCGTGCACATGCTCGACCAGGCCGCGTTGGGTCGCACGCTGTTCCCTGTCGGACGCTTCGCTCACAAGGCCGAGCTGCGGGAGATGGCGGCCGGGCTCGGCCTGCGCACGGCCGCCAAGCCCGACAGCCAGGACGTCTGCTTCATCACGTCCACCGGCGGGCGCCATGAGTTCCTGCGGCGTCGGCTGGCGCTGCACCCGGCGCACGTCGTCGACACCGCCGGTCGCCGCATCGGCGAGGTGCCGGCGATCGAGCTGGTCACGATCGGCCAGCGCCGGGGGCTCGGCGTGGCGGGCGGAGGGCCGAAGCGGTTCGTGGTCGATGTCGACCGGGCATCGGGCACCGTCGTCGTCGGCGACGAGCGCGACCTGCTCGACGACGTCACCGCGGTCTCCGCCGTGACGTGGGTCGACGGCGCGGTCGACGGCGATGTCGTCGTCCAGTGCAGCGCCCACGGAGAGGCGCGCCCGGCGACGTTGGTGACGGCGGACGAGCGGCGTCGACGTCCACTGGGCGACGCCGCAGCGCCGGGTGGCGCCGGGCCAGAGCGTCGTGTTCTACGACCGATCGGACCGCTTCGTGCTCGGCGGCGGCATCGCCGGCTGAGCGCCGCAGCGCGGCGCCGGGGCGCGACGGCGCGACGAGCAGTGCGGTCATGTGCACGGCACGGCCGCGGGGTTCGCGCGGGCGCGGGGCGAGCACGGCGGTCGCCGCTTCCGCCAACGCGATCTCCACGGCGAGGCCGGGCGTGGGTCCGGTGAGGTCGAGCGCCGCACCCCGTCCTGGAGAAGGCGCGGACCGAGGCCACGACGCGGCGCGGCAGCATCAGCGTCTCGGCGAGCACGACGGGGTCGTGGACCACCAGTCCCGCCGGCACGACGACGAGCCAGCGCCGGCTGAGCTGGTGCCACCGTGGCGGGAACAGCCACGTCGCCGCGCCGGCCACGACCGCTGCGCACGCCCCGAGGATGAACGCCTGCCCGGCGAGGGCGAGCGGCGCCGTGAGCACGGCGGCGACCCACAGCGCCCACGAGACGATCGTCGCCGCCAGGTAGCCCAACGGCGGACGCAGCGGGAAGCGCCGCTCGTCGCCGTAGGCGTCGGCCTCGACGTACCGCCGACCGGTCTCGGCCGAACCGACCAGCACGGCGGCGACGACGGCGGGGGCGGCGAGGGCGAGGACCGCACCGCCGGTGGCTCCGGCGACCGCTGCGGCGCCGGCGACGACCGCCGCGGCGGGCACGACTGCCCGCACCACGGTCAGCGTCGACGGCCCCGAGGACGGCGAGGGCGAGCGCGCCGCACGCCCAACCCGTCCACGCCCCGATCGTCCCGGTGAGCTGCACGGCGCGGCTGCGCCCGGCGAGCGCCTCGCCGACGGCGCCGCCGCCGACGACAGCGACGGCGAGCCACGCGGCGCGTGCACCCCACAACGTGATCGCCGCCCATTCGACACGACCGCGAGCTCGGCGGGCTGGAAGACTCCCCGTCACGGCGAGAAGATTTGCCGACACGACGGCCGGCAGGCGAACGTGTGCATCGGGAGAGGAGTGACGATGACGACGGTCGAAGCGGCGGGGATCGGCACAGGCCTGGGCCACGTGCGACCCGGCGCCGTCACCGGCGTCGGCAGCCTGCCGCACCGTTCGGCCCACGACGCCGCCGCGTTCGCCCTGCGCGAGTACGAGCTCCCGGCGATCCCCACGCTGCCCCGCCGCTCGCCGGCGGAGGGGATGATCGCCCAGGCCGTCGTCGGCATCGCCGGCGTGACGCTCGGGCAGTACGGCAGCATCGCCGTCGACGTCGACGCCCTCGACCCGGACGCGCCGGTGCAGACCGATCTCGCCAACGACGCCTTCGTCTCGATGCGCACGTTCCTCGCCACCGCCTCCGGGCGCGGCCTGCGCGGGCCGGTCAAGTGGCAGTTCGTCGGGCCCGTGACGCTCGGCGCCGCGCTGAACCGCGTCGGTGTGCCCGCCGACCGGGCGTTCGCCGTCGCCGTCCGCGCCGTCCGTGCCCACCTCACGGCGCTCGCCGCCGCGGTCGTCGAGGCGCTGCCGGAGTCGCCGCAGCTCGTGTGGCTCGACGAACCATGGTTCGGCGAGCTGATGCTCCCCGGCTTCCCGATCGCCCCGGAGCCGGCGATCGATCTGCTGTCCGGGGCGATGGCCGTGCTCGAGCCGGTGGCGGCGGTCGGCGTGCACTGCTGCGCCGACGCCGACATCGCCTCGCTGCTCGACGCCGGTCCGGCGGTGCTGTCGGTGCCTGTCGACGAGCGGCTGGCCGACGTCGCCGGCTACCTGACGCGGTTCCTCGAGCGCGGCGGGCGGATCGCGTGGGGCGTCGTGCCGACGGATGGGCCGATCCTCACCACGAGCGAGCGCTCGTGGCGCCAGCTCAGCGACCTGTGGTGCGAGTTGGTGCGACGTGGCTGCGATCCCGTCGCCCTGCGCCAGCACAGCCTGGTGACGCCGCACTGCGGGCTCGGCATGCACACGCCGGCGGTCGCCGACCGGGTCTTGCAGCTCACCCGCGAGGTCGGCCGCCGCGTCAACGAGCAGGCCGTCGCCAGCCGCTTCGCCCTCGGGGCGTAGGGCGTGTCCGACGCCAGCCAGGACGCCGCCGCGCGCATCGCCGCGCTGAGCGAGCTCGTCGCCTACCACAACCGCCGGTACCACGAGCTCGACGACCCGGAGATCTCCGACGGCGACTTCGACCTGCTCGTCCGCGAGCTGCGCCAGCTCGAGGCCGAGCACCCGGAGCTGGTCACCGACGACTCCGCCGGCCAGGCGGTGGGCGGCGCGCCGAGCATGCTGTTCGCGCCGGTCGTGCACTCGGTGCCGATGCAGAGCCTCGACAACGCGATGACGGGTGACGAGTTGCGGGCGTGGGGCCAGCGCGTCGCCCGCGGGCTGCCCGACGAGCCGGTGCGCTTCGTGTGCGAGCTGAAGATCGACGGTGTGGCGATGAGCGTCCGCTACGAGGGCGGTCGGTACGTGCAGGCCGCGACCAGGGGCGACGGTCGAGTGGGCGAGGACGTCACGGCGAACGTGGCGACGATCGCCGCGGTGCCCCGGACGCTGAAGACGCGAAAGGGCACGCCGGTGCCCGACGTGCTCGAGGTGCGCGGCGAGGTCTACCTGCCCGTCGCCAGCTTCGAGCGGATGAACGAGCAAGCGGAGGCCGCCGGCACCCGCTTGTTCGTCAACCCGCGCAACGCCGCGGCGGGAAGCCTGCGCCAGAAGGACGCCTCGATCACGGCGCGGCGCGACCTGTCGTTCTGGGTGTACCAGCTCGGCGAGGTGGCGGGCGGGCCGGCGTTCGCACGGCACACCGAGAGCCTCGACTTCCTGCAGGCCGGCGGGTTCCCGGTCAACCCGGAGGTGCGTGTCTTCGACACGCTCGACGAGGTCGCCGCCCACTGCCAGCACTGGGAGGAGCACCGACACGACCTCGGCTACGAGATCGACGGCGTCGTGGTCAAGGTCGACGACGTCGAGCAGCGCGCCCGGCTCGGCTCGACGTCGCGTGCGCCGCGGTGGGCGATCGCCTACAAGTTCCCGCCCGAGGAGCGCACGACGGTGCTGCGCGACATCCAGGTGTCGATCGGGCGCACCGGGCGGGCGACGCCGTTCGCCATGCTCGAGCCGGTCTTCGTCGGCGGGTCGACCGTCGGCGTGGCGACGCTGCACAACGAGGACCAGGTGCGCGTCAAGGACGTCCGGCCGGGCGACACGGTCATCGTGCGCAAGGCCGGTGACGTGATTCCCGAGGTGGTCGGGCCGTGACGTCGATGCGCCCGGCACGGTCGAGCCCGTGGACGTTCCCGACGACGTGCCCGTGCCCGCTCGGCAGCACGCTCGTGCGCCTCGAGGGCGAGGCCGACACCCGCTGCGTCGAGCCGGCGTGCCCGTACCAGCGCGACCAACGGGTCATCTACTTCGCGTCGCGTGGGGCGATGGACATCGAGGGGCTCGGCGAGCGAACGGTCGGCCAGCTGACCGCCAACGGTCTGGTCGCCGACGCCGCCGACCTGTACACGCTCACCCAGGAGCAGCTGCTCGGGCTCGAAGGGTTCGCCACGATCAGCGCCGACAAGCTGCTGGCGGCGATCGACGGATCCCGCCAGCGGCCGCTGCCGCGCCTGCTGACGGCGCTCGGCATCAAGCACCTCGGCCCGGCCGCGGCGCAGGCGCTGGCCGCCCACTTCGGCACGCTCGACGCGGTGGTGGCGGCGTCGGCGGACGAGCTCGCCGCCGTCGAGGGACTGGGACCGATCATCGCCCAGTCGATCGCCACGTGGTTCGCCATCGAGTCCAATCGCGGCTTCGTCGAGAAGCTGCGCGCGCGCGGGCGTCGACTTCGGCGTGGCGCCGGCGGTGACCGAGGACGTGCCGCAGGTGCTCGCCGGCAAGGCGGTCGTCGTCAGCGGGACGCTCGAGGGGTACACGCGTGAGGAGGCCGAGGCGGCGATCATCGCCCGCGGCGGCAAGAGTCCGGGCAGCGTCAGCGCCAAGACCTATGCCCTCGTCGTCGGCGACAACCCCGGCGCCAGCAAGCTGACCAAGGCCGAGTCCGCCGGCGTCCCCATCCTCGACGAAGCCGCCTTCACCAAGCTCCTCGAGACCGGCGACCGCTGACCAGTCGAGTACGTGCTGCTTCCGAGTACGTGGTGCCGGCTAGGCCGCAGTCACGTACTCGGACGGCACCACGTACTCGACTGGACGAGTCAGATCGCGACGAACGACCAGGTGTAGGAGCGGGCGGCGCCTTCGCCCTCGATCGACTTCCAGTAGATGACCGGCGACGGTGTGCGAACCGGGGTCGAAGCGCTCGATCGTGGAGGGGTCGCCTGGTGTGAACGTCAGCGTGCCGTTGCCCGGTTCGAACACGACGCCAGGAGGGACCTCGACCTGCTCGCCCGGCGCCACGTCGACCGACGCCAGCTCGTCGAGGCGGATCGTCGGCAGCGCGAGGTCGTCGATGATCAGCCGGCCCTCGTAGCCCTCGGCGAGGTCGACGACCACCTGGGTCTGCTGCAGCACCTGCACGGCGTCGGGAACCGGGGACACCGACTCGATGGCGTCGGGCAGATCGGTGGCCTCGTCGCCCGTCACCGAGCGGGAGACGGCGAACCCGATCAGCACGAGACCGAAGGCGATGGCCAGGCTGGCCGCCAGCAACTTGAGGTCGAGCCGGCGGTACCACGGGCGGCGACTGGCGTCTCACGCCCGCCAGCATGCCGGGACCCGAGACGAAGGCGACGGTAGCCTCGCGCGGCGCCGCATGATGTTCCCGTCCAGCCAACCCCCGACTGCCGGCGATCCGTGAGCGCAGGCCAGGACCCCACGCCGGTCCGTCGCGGGCTGGCCGGTCGAGTGCTCGGCGGGCGCTACCGCGTCGACGCGGATGGTGTCGGCGGGGGCCAACACGCTGATCGCCGACGCCGAGGACCTCGAGATCGAGCGGCCGGTCACCGTCAAACTCGTGCGCCCCGAGTGGGCCGAGTCGGAGCAGTTCCGGCACCACTTCGCCGCCGCCATGCGCACGATGTCCAAGCTGTCGCACCAGCACATCGCAGGCGTCTACGACTGGGGCGAGGAGGAGATCGGCAAGCGCACGACCGTGTACGCGGTCGTCGAGCACCTCTCCGGCGGCAGCCTGCGCGACCTGTTCGACCGTGGCCGCTACCTCGACCCGTCGCAGGCGCTCGTCATCGGGTTGGAGGCCTGCCGCGGTCTCGACTTCGCCCATCGCCACGGGCTCGTGCACACCGAGCTGACGCCGTCCAAGCTCGTCTTCGGCGACGACCGGCGGCTGCGCATCGTCGACTTCGGCCTCGCCCGCCTGCTCGGCGCCGACGACTGGCGCGAGCCGGCAACCGTCGCCACCCACGTCGCTCGCTACAGCTCACCCGAGCAGGCGCTCAGCCAGCCGCTCGACGGCAAGACGGACGTGTACTCGCTGGCGCTGATCCTCGTCGAGGCCATCACCGGCAAGGTCCCCTTCGCCGAACGCTCGACCGTGGCCACATTGTCGGCGCGCGTCGGTCGCCTGATGCCCGTGTCGGCCGACCTCGGCCAGATGGCCGCCGTGCTCGAGAAGGCTGGCCGTCCCGACCCGGGCGATCGCTCGACGGCGGCCGAGCTCGGACGCAGCCTGGTCCGCGCCGCCGAGACGCTGCCTCGTCCGAAGCCGATCCCGATCGTCGTGGTCTCGGCGTTCGCCGACGACCCCAGCCGGATGCGCCGGCCCAACGACCCGACCGGCGGGATCACCCGACCGGACGCCCCGGCGCCACGCCGTCGTCGTGCCGGTGCCGGCCTCCACGCCCGAGGAGCAGGCCGCCGACGCCTCGTTGATCGCCGCCGGCGCAGCCCTGTCGAGTGGTGGCGACTCCCTGCCGCCGCCCGGCCGGACCGCCGACCGCCGTGCTGTACGACGGCGACACCGACCGCACGATCGACGAGCTGGCCGAGCTCGGCTCGCCCGGTCACGCCGTCGCCGCGGCGGAGCCGGCCACGCCTCCGCCCGCCGAACCGGCGCCGCGCCGAGGCAGCCGCGACGACGGCGCCGGCGCTGGGTGCCGTGGCTGATCGCCCTGGCGGTGCTCGCCGCGCTGGCCGGGCTCGCCCTGCTCGCGCTGCGACTGTTCGAGGTGCCCACGCACCCGGTGCCGGCGCTGGTCGGCCTCGACGAGGCGGCCGCCCGCGCCCAGACCGCCGACTTCGACTGGGACCTCGATGTGCAGAGCGAGCGCAGCGACGAACAGCCGACCGCCGGGGCGATCATCCGCACGGCGCCCGCCGCCGGCGAGGAGCTCGCCGAGGGCGAGCCGTTCCTCGTCGTCGTGAGCGAGGGGCCGGAGTTCCGTCAGCTGCCAGAGCTCGCCAACCTGACTCGTCGCCGACGCAGAGACGGCGCTCGCCGAGCTGCAACTCGTCGCCCTCCCCGCCACCGAGCAGCACGACGAGGTCGTCCCACCGGGAACGGTTGTGTCGTGGTCGGTGCCGGCCGACCCGTCACTGGGCGTCGGCGGCGACGTCCTGCCCGAGACGCAGGTCGCGATCGTCGTGTCGTCCGGACCTGCCCCGCGGACGGTGCCCGAGCTCGCCGGCCAGACCGTCGAAGCGGCGACCGCGGCGATCGAAGGCATCCAACTCGTCCCTGCAGTCGCCGAGGCCGTGTTCAGCGACACCGTTCCGGCGGGCAGCGTCGTGTCCATCGACCCGGTCGCCGGCACCCAGGTCGCCCGAGGCGCCACCGTCACGATGGTCCCGTCCAAGGGCGTCGACCTGGTGACGATGCCCAACCTCGCCGGGCTGACCCTGCCCCAGGCACAGGAGGCGCTCAACGCCGCTGGGCTGCAGGTCGGCACGCTGCTCGGCAACAGCCTGGGACTGTTCGTCTCGGCCACCGTCGCCGGCGACCCCGCCGATCCCGGCGAGCAGTTCCGCCGCGGCACGGCGGTCGACATGATCTTCTTCTGAGTGCAGGCGGCGCGGCCCGCCGGTTAGGTTCCCGCCCATGGGATCCTTGGACGGCCGCGTGGCGATCATCACTGGTGCCGGGCGAGGGCTCGGGCGTGAGCACGCCCTGCTGTTCGCCGCCGAGGGCGCCAAGGTCGTGGTCAACGACCGGGGCGGCACGAACGAGGGCACCGGCGAGGACGAGAGCCCGGCCAACGACGTCGTCGCCGAGATCCAGGCCGCCGGCGGCGAGGCGGTCGCCAACACCGACGACATCGCCGACTGGCTCGGCGCCCAGAACCTCGTCAACACGGCGATCGACGCGTTCGGCGGCCTCGACATCCTCGTCAACAACGCCGGCATCCTGCGCGACCGCGTGCTCGTCAACATGAGCGAGGAGGAGTGGGACGCCGTCATCCGCGTCCACCTCAAGGGCCACTTCGCGCCGAGCCGTTGGGCCGCCGCCTACTGGCGCGAGGAGGCCAAGTCGGGCCGCGAGAAGCCGCGCAACATCGTCCACACGTCGAGCACGTCCGGGCTGTTCGCCAACCCCGGGCAGAGCAACTACGGCGCGGCCAAGTCGGGCATCGCCACGTTCAGCCAGATCCTCGCCAAGGAGCTCGTGCGCTACGGCGTCAAGAGCAACTGCATCGCGCCCGCCGCGCGCACCAGGCTGACGATGGCGACACCTGGCCTCGACGAGATCATGGCGGCCAAGCAAGGCGACGTTCGACGACTGGGACCCGGCCAACGTGTCGCCGCTCGTCGCCTACCTGTCGACCGCCGACTGCCCGTTCACCGGCGAGACGTTCTTCGTCCAGGGTGGCGTCGTCAAGCGGGTCCGCTCGTGGGAGATGGGCGAGACCGTCGAGCGCTCGGAGATGTGGACGGTGGCCGCGCTCGGCGAGGCGCTGACCGCCTCGCTGTCGCCGTCGTAGATCCGTCGGATCCCGGCCGTCGCGATCGTCGTGGTGCCATGAAGTACATGATGTTCGTCTGCACCGATGCCGAGCCCGACCCGCCGACGGGTGATCCGAAGCTCGACGACGTCGAGGACTGGGTGGCGCGCCACGACGCGAGCGGGGCCCGGGTCACTGGCGAGGCACTGCGCCCGACGTCGGACGCCACGACCGTGCGCGTGCGCGGCGGCAAGGTTCTCGTGACCGACGGTCCGTTCGCCGAGACGCGGGAGTGGATCGCCGGCTTCGACATCCTCGAGTGCGGTGACCTCGACGAGGCCATTGCGATCGCCTCGGAGCACCCGATGGCCCGCTTCGGCCGCCTGGAATTGCGCCCGTTCTGGGACGACGACGGTGGCCGAAGCGGATGACGTCCGCCGCGCCGTCGCCGAGGCGATGGCCGCGGAGCGCCTGCGCATCGTCGCCTCGCTGATCCGCACGACGCGGGACTGGGACCTCGCCGAGGATGCCGTCGCCGACGCTGCCGAGCGGGCACTCCGACGGTGGCCGATCGACGGCATCCCGCAGCGCCCGGCGGCGTGGTTGACGACAACGGCTCGCCGCCGAGCCATCGACGTCCTGCGCCGGCGCGACAACGAACGCAAGAAGCTCACGGAGGTCGCCTTGGACGACGATCCACCCAGCGACTCGAAGCGTTCGGCGATGATCGCCTCCGGCTGATCTTTACGTGCTGCCACCCGGCGCTGTCGATGGAGGCGCGCGTCGCGCTCACGCTCAAGGTGGTGGCGAACCTGTCGACGGCGTCGATCGGTCGCCTGTTCCTCACGTCGGAGAACACGATTGGCCAGCGACTGCTGCGGGCGAAGCAGAAGATCGCCAACAGCGGGATTCCGTACCGCGTGCCACCGGCCGACACGCTGCCCGAACGGCTCGACGGCGTGCTCGCCGTGATCTACCTCGTCTTCACCGCTGGCTACGACACGGCCACCGACGACGACGTGGCAGAAGAGGCGATCCGCCTCGGCCGGTTGCTCGTCGAGTTGATGCCGGACGCCGACGAGCCGCGGGGGCTGCTCGCCCTGATGCTGCTGCAGCACTCGCGACGCGCCGCCCGCGTCGTCGGCGGCGAGCTGGTGACGCTCGAGGACCAGGACCGATCGCGCTGGGACACCGACGCGATCACCGAGGCGTTGGCGCTCGTCCGCGACTCCGTGCCGAGCGCGGCGCCGTACCGCATCCAGGCCGAGCTGGCGACCGTCCACGCCACCGCGCTCGACGCCGCGTCGACCGACTGGTTGCTGATCGTCGCCCTGTACGACGAGCTGCTCGCCGTCCACCCGACTCCCGTCGTCGCCCTCAACCGGGCTGTTGCGGTCGGCATGAGTGACGGACCGCTGGCAGGGCTGCACGCGGTCGACGCCGTCGCTCCACAGCTCCCCGACTACCCGCTCGTGCCGGCAGCGCGCGGTGAGCTGCTCGCTCGTGCCGGACTGACGGCCGATGCGCGGATCGAGCTCGATCGGGCGATCGAGCTGGCCACGACCGACGAGCAGCGCCGGCAGCTCGCCCGCCGGCGCGATCAGCTCGCTACTCCGTGATCGCCTTGATCTCCTCGGCGATCTTCTGCGACGCCTCGTCGTTGGGCATCGCCGTCTGCATCGCCATCAGCTTCATCATGTCGCCCTGCACCGTGATCTTGCCGGCCATGAAGGCCTGCATGCCGGCCGCCGGATCCTGCTCGACGAAGATCTTCTTCGCCGTCTCGTAGTCGGTCGTCATCGTGACGTCGGCGTCCTCGAGGCGAGCCGAGGTCGGTGACGACATCGCCCGACGACGTGTCGATGTAGCTCTCGACGGTCCCCTCGCCGAACGGCGCGCCGGTGATGACCTGGTTGATCTTCAGTGACGTGGCGACCTTGCCGGTCTGGCCGGCGTAGCGCGCACGGATGGCCTTGGCTTCGGCCATCCACTCATCGGACATGAAGGGATGTGGCATGGACCGGCAATGTAGTCAGGGCGCTGGGAGCTGCACCGAGCTGGACGTGACTTCGTCGAGCCACTCCCGGTCGAGCTCGACACCGAAGCCGGGACCCGACGGGACGGCGACGTGGCCGTCGACGACGTCGATCGGCTCGGTGACGATGTCGCGCGCCCAGAACCGCCGCGACGCCGACACGTCGCCGGGGAGGGTGAATCCGTCGAGCGCGGCCAGGGCGGCGTTGGCGGCCCGGCCGATGCCCGGTCTCCAACATCCCCCCGCACCACACCGGGATGCCCCGATCGCGGCACAGGTCGTGGATCTGCCGCGCCGCCAGGTAGCCGCCGACGCGTCCCGGCTTGATGTTGACGATCTCGGCGGCCCCGAGCTCGATGGCGTCGGCGGCCACGGTCGCCGACGTGATCGACTCGTCGAGGCACACCGGCGTGGACATCGCCGCCGCCAGCCGGGCGTGGCCGAGCAGGTCGTCCTCGGGGAGCGGCTGCTCGATCAGCAGCAGGTCGAACTCGTCGAGGCGGGCGAGGTGGGCGGTGTCGTCGCGCGAGTAGGCGGCGTTGGCGTCGACCTGGAGTGGCGTGTCCGGGCCGATCAGCCGGCGCACGGCGGCGACCGGCTCGAGGTCGCAGCCCGGCTCGATCTTCAGCTTGATGCGCACGTAGCCGTCCTCGACGTAGCCGCTGACGGCGGCGAGCAGCTCGTCGATGGTGGCGTGGATGCCGACGCTGACGCCGCTCGGGATCCGCGTCCGCTCGGCGCCGAGCAGGTCGGCGAACGAGCGCCCGGTGGCGCGCAGCTCGGCGTCGAGCACGGCCATCTCCAGCGCCGCCTTGGCCATCGGGTGGCCACGGACCGCGTCCAGCACGCCGGCGACGGACGCCGCGTCGAGGTCGTCGACGGCGGCGAGTCGTGGCGCGAGCACTTCCCTGATCACCAGCGCCGGCGCCGTCGACGTACTCCGACGAGTACGTCGGCTCGTCACCGGCGACGCACTCGCCCCAGCCTTCGCTGACGGTGCCGTCGACCTCCGCCTCGGCGCGGACGAGGAGGATGCGCCGGCTCGTCTGCACGCCGAAGCTGGTGCGGAACGGCGTGACGAGGGGCAGCCGGATCTCGCGCAGCTCGCAGACGCGGGCCCTCACTGGTGCGCCCTCGCACCGATGCGAGTGAGCGAGCGCCAGCGAGCGAACGACCAGCAACGGCCTGCGTGGCCGGGGAACGCAATCATGGAAGGACCAGGAGGTAGTCGCCGCCCTCGGTGACGTCGTGGACGCGCCCGCCGGCGGCGAGCGGTCCGCCGAGCTCGGCGCGCAGCCGGGCGCGCCAGGCGTCGGCAGCAGCGGGATCCGTGCGCCGGAGCACGACGATGTCCTCGGGCGTCGGCACGGCCACCGTCGGCGGGAGGCGGCTCGCCGTCCGCCCGCCGCTCGCCGTCGTGCACGGCCCAGGCGACGAGCAGGCGGTCGCTCTCGCCGCCGGCGTTGATGGCGTCGTCGATCGGGCCGTAGAAGTCGACGAGGTACTCGTGGACCTCGGCGCCGAGGACGTGGATGTTGAACCAGGCGTTGCGCCGCACGAGCGGGTCGAACGTCCACGTGACCCACGCCAGGTCGTGGTCGGCCGCCCACGACCGCTGGTGCAGCTTCATCGCCCGACCGAGCCCGGTGCGCCGGACACCGGGGAGCACGCCGGTGATGTGGCTGTGCAGCGAGGGCTGGTCGAGGTGGCGGCCGAGGAAGCCGAGCGAGCCGCCGACGACCTGCTCGCCGAGGTAGGCGGCGGCGACGTAGCCCCCGGCGTGCTGGATCGCCCGCAGCAGCTCGCCGCCGACGAGCGGCGTGACCGTGCCCCAGACCTGGTTGAACAGCGTGACCACGCGCCGCAGCTCGGCCGGATCCTCGACCACCCGGATGTCGACCTCGGACTCCGTCACGTCGTCGCCGCCATCGATCGACCTGTGCGGTAGACGCAGCGCACGGCGAGAGCTTGCCTCAACTCGGGAGCCACGTCGTCAGCGAACTCCTCGCGATAGGTCGCGTCCGTCGACAGCAGGACGGTGAAGTACATCGCCGAGAAGGCACCGAGGAAGGCGGCGACGCGGATCAGCGGGCCGGTGATGACCAACGTGCGGTCGCCGACGTGCCAGCTGGCGAGCACGTCGATGCTGTCGAGCGCGGTCCACGCCATCGCCGTGCGCTCGGGGATGGACAGAAAGCCGAACAGCACGAAGAAGCCGGTCAGGGCCAGGCCGACGAACGTGATCTGGATCGCCTGCGAGAAGATCGTCACGAGGCCGATGTTGAGGCGCTGACGCATCGTCGGGCGGTCGGCCGGCGGCGTGGCGTCGAGCGCAGGGTGGAGGTCGTCGAGCAGCGGGGCGGCCGGCGTGCCGCCGGTGAGGTCGGCGACCTCGCGCCACGAGGCGAAGCGGTTGAGGTCGCGCATCAGCGTCGGGATGCGCGAGATCGTGAACACCGCGCCGAGCAGGAAGAAGAGGCCCAGCACGGCGACGAAGACGAGGCCGGTCAGCGTGCCGGCGACCTGCCACACCTCGGCGTTGATGAACAAGAACGTGGTGAACAGCAAGAGCAGCGGGAGGGCGCGAACAACGACGTTGAACAGCAACGGGAGCTGGGCCAGCGTCCGTTGCCACGCCCAGCGGAGCAGGGCGAACACGCCGTAGCTCGTGATCGCCCAGAGCGCGGCGAGGATGGCGACCGCTGTGGCGACCGTCTGCACGGCGTCGCCCCACTGCCCGAGGACGATCGAGGGGATGGCCGGGACGACGATGAACACGGCGAGCTCAGCGGCGCCGATGTGGCGCGGTCGCTCGAACCACCGGCGGCCGCGAAGACGGTTGGCGGCGAGCCAGGTGATGACCGCGCCGAGGAGGACGAAGGCGGCGACGACGGCGTTCTTGAGCGCGCTCCACTCGCGCAGGTCGAGTGCGTTGAGGCCGAGGAGCAGGTAGGCGACGACCAGCAGCGGCAGGGCCCGGGCCCAGATCACTCGCGCCGAGTCGTGGTGCTCGACGAAGTGGGGCAGTCCCCGCTCGACGAACCATCCCTCGATCCGCGCCAGCTCGTTCTCCGCCACCACACCGCCGACCGTACCGTTCGCCCCCGTCGAGTAGTGCGGCCATCCGAGTCGTGGCTGCCGGCCTGCCCGGCACGCACTCGGATGACTCCAACACTCGGATGGGACGAGGCGGCGGTACCGTCGTCCGACGTGGCGCGGATACTTGTCACCGAAGAGATCGCCGAGGGCGGGCTCGACCGTCTGCGGGCGGCGGGCCACGACGTCGACGTGCGGTCCGAGCTGTCGCCCGACGAGCTGCTCGACGCAGTCGCCGGCGCCCATGCCCTGATCATCAGGTCGGCGACGACCGTCACCGACGACGTGCTCGCCGCCGGATCCGACCTCCTCGTCGTCGGCCGGGCCGGCATCGGCCTCGACAACGTCGACGTCGACGCCGCCACCCGGCGCGGCGTGATGGTCGTCAACGCCCCGCAGAGCAACATCGTGTCGGCCGCCGAGCACACGATGGCGCTGCTCCTCTCCCAGGCGCGCAACGTCCCGCAGGCCCACTCGGCGCTCGTCGCCGGGCGCTGGGAGCGCAGCCGCTGGGAGGGCGTCGAGCTCGCCGACAAGACGCTCGGCATCGTCGGGCTCGGCCGCATCGGCAAGCTCGTCGCCGACCGTGCCCGTGGCTTCGGGATGCACCTCATCGCCTACGACCCGTTCGTGTCCGTCGAGCGCGGGCGCCACCTCGGCGTCGAGCTGTTGCCGCTCGACCAGGTCGTCGCCGAGGCGGACTTCCTCACCATCCACCTGCCGAAGACGTCCGAGACGACCGGCATCATCGGTCGTGAGCTGCTGCTCAAGGCCAAGCCGACGCTGCGCATCGTCAACGCCGCCCGCGGCGGCATCGTCGACGAGGCCGCGCTCGCCGACGCCGTCCGCGACGGCGTCATCGCCGGCGCCGCGCTCGACGTGTTCGACAGCGAGCCGACCACCGACTCGCCGCTGTTCGGCCTCGAGTCGATCGTCGTCACGCCGCACCTCGGGGCGAGCACGCGCGAGGCGCAGGACAAGGCGGGCGACACGATCGCCGACATGGTCCAGCTGGCGCTCGCCGGCGAGTTCGTCCCGTTCGCCGTCAACCTCGCCGCCGCCGAGGCCCACGACGACCTGCGCCCGTTCCTTCCGCTCGCCGAACGCCTCGGTCGCCTGTTCGCCTCGCTCGTGCACGAGCTGCCGGCACAGGTGGAGATCACCGTCGAGGGCGAGATCGGCGGCCTACGACACGCGCATCGTCGGCCTCTCGGTGCTCAAGGGCATGTTCGGTGGCGTGAGCGAGGAGCCGGTCACGTACGTCAACGCCCCGCAGCGGGCACGTGACGCCGGCATCGACGTGCGCGAGGTCAGCTCGACGACGTCGGCCGACTGGGTCAACCTGATCTCGATCACCGGTGGCGGGCACTCGGTGTCGGGCACGCTCGCCGGTCGGCGCAGCGAGCACCGCATCGTGCTCATCGACGGGCACACGTTCGACATCCCACCGGCCGAGCACATGCTGATGGTCACCAACGACGACCGGCCGGGCGTCATCGGCATCGTCGGCACGCTGCTCGGCGACGCCGGCGTGAACATCGCCGACATGGACGTCGGCCGGGCCGAGGAAGCCGGTACGGCGGTCATGCTCATCGCCCCCACGTCGACCGTCGAGCCGGCCACCGTCGAGGCGCTCCGCGCCGCCCCGGGGATCATCCGAGTGGCCGTGCTGTCGACCTAACCAGCGGCGCGGATCGCGTCACGTGTGGCGATGGCCACGGCGCGCGCCGCCTCGGCGAAGTCGTCGCCGGCCGACGCCGAGAGGATCGACCGGCTGGAGCTGACGATGAGCCCCGTGCCGGGACCGGTCGACCCGAGTCGAACCGATGCGTCGAGCTCGCCGCCCTGGGCGCCGATGCCGGGCACGAGGATCGGCAGCTCGCCGACGATGCCGCGCACCGCGCCGAGCTGCTCGGGGTACGTCGCCCCGACGACCAGACCGCACTCGCCGAGCTCGCTCCAGCGCTCGGCGACCATCCGCGCCACCCGCTCGTACAGCGGCGCGCCGCCGACGTCGAGGTCCTGCAGCTCGGTGCTGCCGGTGTTGCTGGTGTGGCACAGCGCCAGCACGCCGCCGGCGGCGAGGAACGGCGCGGCCGCGTCGGTGCCGAGGTACGGGTTGACCGTCACGGCGTCGGCGGCGTAGCGGCCGAACGCCTCCCTGGCGTAGTGCTCGGCGGTCGAGCCGACGTCGCCCCGCTTGGCGTCGAGCACGAGCACGACGTCCGGGTAGCGCTCGCGGATGTACCGGCACACCGCCTCCAGCGCCGGCTCGGCGCGCTGGGCGGCGAAGTGGGCGAACTGCGGCTTGAACGCGCACACCAGGTCGGCGGTGGCGTCGACGATCGCCGTGCAGAAGCGCTCGATGGCGTCGGGCATCCCGTCGAGCGGCGCCGGGAAGGCCGACGGATCGGGGTCGAGCCCGACGCAGAGCATCGACCCCGACGTCGCCCAGGCCTTGGCCAGGCGAGCGTGGAAGCCCACCGTCAGCCCTCGACGGTGATCGCACCCGTCGGGCAGAGGTCGGCGGCCTCCTCGACCTTGGTGCGCAGCTCCTCGGGCGGTTCGTCCTGGAGGACGTAGAGGTAGCCGTCGCTGCGCACCTCGAAGACCTCCGGGCACACCTGCATGCAGCTCCCGGTGGATGCGCAGACGTCGTAGTCGACGGTCACCTTCACCGCACGGTCCTCCTCGTCACGAGCCCTTCGCCGCACGGTAGCCGTCCGCCTCCGCCGCGGCCGCGTCGACGTAGCAGCGCTCCGGCCGGGTGCGCTCGTAGAACCGTCCGCCCGGCACGTGGTAGATGCCCGAGCTGCCGACCTTCACCGGATGGCCGGCCGGGCACGCCCCGTCCACCGGCGCGACCCACGCCGGCGTGGGCTGCGTCGGTGACGAGGTCGCCCACGGCGGCGACGGGCGGCTCGCCCACCTCCAACGGCGGCCACGTCGCCGGCGGACCGACGTGCGGCGTGGCGCCGCCGCTGCGTGGCGCGCCAGATCGCGTAGCCGCCCCCGGCGACCACGCCGAGGTAGACGCAGTCGCTTCACTCGACGGCGAGCGCGTCGGCCATGGCCGCCGATGGTAGGTCAGCGCTGGTGACGCTCGAGGGCACCGAGCACCGCCTTGAGGCCGGCGGTGGTGATGTCCGGGTCGAGGCCGATGCCCCAGCGGGTCTCGCTCGACCCGCCGTCGTCGGCTGATGCGACGATCGACTCGACGTATGCCGCGGCGGTGGCCTCGGCGCCGCGCCCGATGGCGTGCTCGGCGTAGTCGACGACGTCGAGCTCGACGCCGAAGCTCGACCGCAGCCCGCGCACGAACGCCGAGATCGGCCCGCTGCCCTCGCCGACGACGGTGTGGTGCTCGCCGTCGACGACGACCTGGGCGGTGACGGTCGCCTTGCCCTCGCGCGTGTGCAGCTCGTGGCCGACGAGCGCGTAGCGCGGCGACGCGGGGAGGTACTCGCCCTGGAACGCCTCCCACATCACGATCGGGCTGATCTCCGTGCCGGAGTCCTCGGTGATGTGCTGGATCGTCTTGGAGAACTCGATCTGCATCCGCCGCGGCAGGTCGAAGCCGTGCTCCGCCTTCATCACGTAGGCGACGCCGCCCTTGCCGGACTGGCTGTTGACGCGGATCACCGCCTCGTACGAGCGCCCGACGTGCTTGGGGTCGATCGGCAGGTACGGCACGCCCCACTCGTCGTAGTCGGCGGGGAGGGCGTCGAACCCCTTCTTGATCGCGTCCTGGTGGCTGCCGCTGAACGAGGTGTAGACGAGGTCGCCGGCGTAGGGGTGCCGGGGGTGCACGGGCAGCCGGTTGCAGTACTCGGCGACCCGCCGCATGGCGTCGATGTCGGAGATGTCGAGCTCGGGGTCGACACCGTTGGCGAACAGGTTCATCGCCACGTTGACGACGTCGAGGTTGCCGGTGCGCTCGCCGTTGCCGAACAGCGTGCCCTCGACGCGATCGGCGCCCGCCATGATGCCGAACTCGGCGGCGGCGACGGCGCAGCCGCGGTCGTTGTGCGGGTGCAGGCTGAGCACGATCGACGACCGGTGCTTGATCGTCCTGCCGAACCACTCGATCACGTCGCCGTAGACGTTCGGCGAATAGCACTCCACGGTGGCCGGCAGGTTGAGGATGATCGGCCGCTCCGGCGTCGGCTCGATGACGTCCATCACCGCCTCGCAGACCTCCACGGCGAAGTCCGGCTCGGTCAGCGTGAAGCTCTCGGGGGAGTACTCGTAGCGCACGTCGGTGCCGGGCACGGTCTCCTCGAGCTTGCGGCACAGGCGGGCGGCGTTGACGGCGATGTCGACGATGCCCTGCTTGTCGAGGCCGAACACGACACGGCGCTGCAGCGGGTTGGTCGAGTTGTAGAAGTGGACGATCGCCCGGGGTGCGTCCTGCAGCGACTCGTACGTGCGCTCCAGCAGCTCCTGGCGGCACTGGGCGAGCACCTGGATCGTCACGTCGTCGGGGATCAGGTCCTCGGTGACGAGTTGGCGGATGAAGTCGAAGTCGGGCTGGCTCGCCGCCGGGAACCCGACCTCGATCTCCTTGAAGCCCATGGCGACGAGGGCGTCGAACATGCGCCGCTTGCGCGTCGGGTCCATCGGGTCGATCAGCGCCTGGTTGCCGTCGCGGAGGTCGACCGAGCACCACAGCGGCGCCTTGTCGATGATCACGTTCGGCCAGGTGCGGTCGGTGAGGACGAGCGGCACCTGTGGGCGGTACTTGCCGAACGGCATCGGTCTCACGGTGGTGGGGGACGGTGGCATGTCGTGCTCCTCGGGTCGAAAAATGAAGAACCCCCCGGCCGGGAGGGCGGGGGGTGGGCGAACGCGATGTTCCGACGCTCGCCCTACATAAGCAGGAGGAGGTCGGTGCGGGTCATCGGGACGACCTTACACCAGGCCGGCGCCGGCGCCAACCGGAACTGCGGAGTGGGCCGCCGCCCCGACCCACTCCGCAAGGTTCCCGCCTCAGTGATGAAGAGTCCCGAGGCGGCCGATGTTGACGCGACTTCCGAAAGAAATCGCGATGTCGGATCAGCGGCGGCAGCGTGATCGGCGGCACCGTGATCGGCGGCGTCGTGATCGGCGGTGTCGTGATGACGGGCGTCGTGATCGGCGGCGTCGTGATCGGCGTGGTGATGCGGTGATCGGCGGGCGTCGTGATCGCCGGTGTGGTGATCGCCGGTGTCGTGATGATCGGCGTGCTGATCGACGGCACGGTCAACGAGGGCACCGTCAGCGCCGGAACGGTGGCGGCGGGGACGGTGACGGACGGGAGCACGGTCACGGGAGGGACGGCCAGCGGTGGCACCGCCAGCGGCGGGACGGTCACTGCCGGCACGGCGACCCCGGCAGCGTGATCGCCGCTGTGGTCGTCGGCGCACTGGCGGGAGTCGTCGCCGGGAGCGCCGAGCCGGCAGCCGTCGTCGATGTCCCGGTGACGTGCTCCGGGCCGGCCGTCGTACCCGCCCCGCCGATGACGTCGGCCGCGGTCCCCGGCGCGGCGAGCCCTGCCGGCGCCGCCGCCGGGCGCGGTGCTCCTGCGTCGAGCTCGTCGAACCGGTCGACGCTGGGGCGATCTGCTCCGCCGGGCCGGCGGCGTCGCCGAGCGCCGGGGCCAGGAACGCCACCGTCGCCCCGAGCGTGGTGGCGGCGACGGCGCCGGCGAGGAGTGGTGCGACGCCCAGCCGGGCCAGCAGCGAGGCAGGACCGGCAACCGTGACCAGCTTCGACACACCCGCGGCGGCGGCCATGAAGGGCGCCGTGCGCAGACGCTCGTTGAAACTGGCGAGGCGATCACGGCCGGCCCGGCACCTGGCGCATTCGGCGAGGTGACCCTCCAGCACCCGACGCCGGCGCCGGCTGGCGTGACCACGCACGAGGTCGACGAGCTGCCGTTGCACCTCCTCGCACTTCGCCGTGACGGGTGGCTCGTCGAGGGCCAGGTCGAGGTGGCCGGCGAGGTACGCGCTGCCGAGGGCGTCGCGGGCACGCGCCGCCCGGGCCGCGATCGCCTGTCGCGTCGAGCCGACGGTGCGGGCGATGTCGGCGTGCGACCGTCCCTCCACCTCGGTCCGCCACAGCACGTCGCGGGAGACGGGAGGCAGCGAGTCGAAGGCGGCGCGCAGGATGGCCTCGTCCTCACGGCCGGCGAACGGGTCGGCGGCAGGCTCGTCTCGCCGGTCGCCGAGCGGTCGCTGCCGGCTCCGCCGCCGGTTGGCGCGGTAGGCCTCGTGGCGGACGGCGCTGACCAGGTAGCCCTCGAACCCCTCGGTCGGGCCGTTGCCTCGCTGCAAGGCGCCGAACACGGCGGCGAACGTCTCCGACACGACGTCGTCGACCTCCGCCGGATCGTCGAGCGCGGCGCGGGCGACACGACGGGCACGCGCGGCGTGTCGCTCGAACAGGAGGTCGTAGGCCTCGGAGCCGCCGCCACGCACCCGGGAGACGAGCTCGTCGTCCGGATCCGCCAGGTCTGTTGACATGTTCCGCCAGCATGCCCAGCGGCGGCGGAATTCGACACGCCGAGTGTCACGACGGACCGAACGGATGTCCAGCTACCCTGGTCGGATCATGACTGATGCCTCTCCACGGCGGGGCGCGCCCCGCCGTCGGCGCCGACCGCGCCGCCCCTCCACCCGACCGGATGCCCCGCTGACCACGACCCTCACCACCGTCACCACCCTGCCGCCCGTCGAGGCGCCGACCGGCTTCGCCGACCTCGGCGTCCCGCCGCGCATCGACGACGGGCTGGCCGCCGCCGGATTCGCCCAGCCGTTCAAGATCCAGACCGCCGCCATCCCCGTGGCGATGGAGGGCCGCGACGTCTGCGGCCGTGCCCGCACGGGCTCGGGCAAGACGCTGGCGTTCGGCGTCCCGATGCTCGCCCGCATCCTCGATCCCGCCGAACCCGCCTGCCCCCGCGGCCTCGTGCTGGTGCCGACCCGCGAGCTCGCCGTGCAGGTCGCCGAGGTCCTCGAACCGGTCGCCGAGTACGCCGGCCAGCGCATCCTCGCCGTCTACGGCGGGGCCAGCCGGCACCACCAGGTCGAGGTCCTGCAGGAGGGCGTGGAGATCGTCGTCGCCACGCCGTTGCGGCTGATCGACCTGCTCAAGTCGAACGAGGTCTCGCTCGCCGACGTCGACGTCGTCGTGCTCGACGAGGCCGATCGGATGGCCGACGACGGGTTCACCCCGCAGGTCGAGTGGATCCTGCGCCACTGCACCGGGCGCACCCAGACGATGCTGTTCTCGGCGACGCTCGACGGCGACGTCGGCCACCTCGTCCGCCACTACCTGCGCGATCCGGTCGAGGTGGCCGTCGACGCGGCCACCGACACGGTCGGCACGATGCAGCACCTCTTCCTCGCCGTGCACCACATGGACAAGGACCGGGTGGTCGGGGCGATCAGCCAGGGCGTCCCCAAGGTCGCCGTGTTCTGTCAGACGAAGCGACTGTGCGACAAGGTCGCCAGGTCGCTGGTCGAGCTCGGCGTCGACGCCGCCGCCATCCACGGCGACCTGCCGCAGGTGTCGCGCGAGCGGGCGCTGCGCAAGTTCGCCGAGGGTCGCCTGGCGGTGCTCGTCGCCACCGACGTCGCCGCCCGCGGCCTCGACATCGACGACATCGGGGCGGTGATCCACTACGACCCGCCGAAGGACGCCAAGGACTACCTGCACCGGTCCGGTCGCACCGCGCGTGCCGGTCGCGACGGCTGGGCGGTCACGATGGTCGAGTACAACCAGCACACCCAGATGCGCATCCTCCAGCGCACCCTGCGCCTGCCGCTCACCGCGCCGATCGAGGTGTTCAGCAACGACGTGCGCCTGCGCGACCTGTCGTCGTTCGAGGCCGATCTCACTGGATGACGCTCTCTGGGTACAGTCCGAGGGTGCGCGGGCGTGTGCGGATCGTGGGGTTGCTGCTCGCCGCGGTCGCGCTCGGCGCGTGCAGTGACGACGACGCCTCGGACGTGACGCTCGGGCCACTCGACGCCACCGGCGTGACGACCGCCGGACCGGCCAGCGGCACGGGCGGTCCGGCCGACGGCCCGGCCACGACGATCGCCGCCGGAGCCGCCGGAGCCGGTTTCGTCAGCATCCAGGTGCGCCTGCCCGCGCTGGGGGTCGACGAGACGCTGTCGCTCGACCGTGCGACGGTGAGCGCCGACGCCTCGATCCGGTGAGCCTCGACGCCTACTGCACGCCGCTCGACGGCGGCACCGAGATGTCCGCCTCGGTGGTCGACCTGCGACGTCTCGGTGACGGCAGCCGGCTGATCTCGGCCGCACTCGACGTCGCCGGTGGGATGACCGCCGGCGAGCACGATGCGACGTTGGAGCGTCAGCGGAGCCGATCAGGTGACGACGACGTTCACCGGCACGGCGGTGCTCGAGGAGGGCGGGTGGTCAGGGACCTTCGATGCCGTCGACGGCAGCGGCAACACGGCCACCGGCAGCTTCACCTGTGCCACCGAGCCCGTCGAGACCACCACCACCCAAGCCACCGGCAGCGGCGAAGAGGTCCCCGACACCACGGCGTGACGACCTGAGCGTTCAGGTCGTCGTCAGCCAGCCGGCGCGGGTGGCCTCGTAGGCGTCGATCTCGCCGGCGTGGGTGAGGGTGATGCCGACGTCGTCGAGGCCGCGGAGGAAGCGGTCTTGCGTCGACGGGTCCATCGGGAACGGCTCGGTCGAGCCCGATCGCCGGGACCTCGACGACGAGGCGCTCGACGTCGATCGTGATCTCCGTCGCCGGGTCGTCGTCGATGGCCGCCCAGATCCGCTCGACGACCGTCTCGGGGACGACGACCGCGACGAGCCCGTTCTTGGCGCAGTTGTTGCGGAAGATGTCGGAGAAGCTCGGGGCGACGACGGCGTCGAACCCGTACTGCTGGATCGCCCAGACCGCGTGCTCGCGCGACGACCCGACGCCGAACGCGGGGCCGGCGACGATGACGCGGGCGCCGACGTAGCGCTCGTCGTTGAGCACGAAGTTGCGATCGTCGCGCCAGGTGGCGAACAGGCCCTGCTCGAACCCGGTCCGCTCGACCCGCTTGAGCCACTCGGCGGGGATGATCTGGTCGGTGTCGACGTCGGACCGCTTCAGCGGCAGCCCGGTGCCGGACACCACGTGCACCGCCTTCATGCAGTTCCCGTCCTGCTGTGGGGGCTGCGCCCCCACACCCCATCGCCGCTCGGCTCGCTGGCGCTCGCTCGATCGGCACGAGCTGCTTCCTCGCTGCGCTCGTCACAGCTCCTCCGGGGTGGCGAAGTGGCCGGCGACGGCGGTGGCGGCGGCGACGGCGGGGGAGACGAGGTGGGTGCGGCCGCCGCGGCCCTGGCGGCCCTCGAAGTTGCGGTTGCTCGTGCTCGCCGCCCGCTCGCCGGGAGCCAGCTTGTCGGGGTTCATGGCCAGGCACATCGAGCATCCCGGCTGCCGCCAGTCGGCGCCGGCGGCGGTGAACACCCGGTCGAGGCCCTCGGCTTCGGCCTGGGCCCGGACGGCGTGACTGCCGGGCACGACCATCACCCGCTTGGCCGTGACGTGCCGGCCGTCGAGCACGGCCGCCGCGGCCCGCAGGTCCTCGATGCGGCTGTTCGTGCACGACCCGATGAACACGGTGTCGACGGGGATGTCGCGCATCGCCGTGCCGGCGGTCAGTCCCATGTACTCGAGCGCCCGCACGGTCGACTCGCGTGCCGACGGATCGGCGGCGTCGTCCGGCGAGGGCACCGTGCCGTCGATCGACGTCACCTGCCCGGGGTTCGTGCCCCACGTGACCTGCGGGCGCAGCGTGCCGGCGTCCACGCTGACCTGATGGTCCCACGCCGCGTCGCTCGTCGCTGTGCAGCGTGCGCCAGTCGTCGAGCGCCGCCTCCCACGCCGCCCCGCGTCGGCGCGTGGTCGCGACCCTCGAGGTAGGCGAACGTCGTGTCGTCGGGTGCGACGAGCCCGGCCTTGGCGCCCGCCTCGATCGACATGTTGCACACCGTCATCCGCCCCTCCATCGACAGTCCGCGGATCGTCGAGCCGCGGTACTCGATGACGTGGCCGATGCCTCCGCCGGTGCCGATCTGGCCGATGATCGCCAGGATCACGTCCTTCGCCGTGACGCCCGGCGGCAGCTCTCCATCGACGTCGACGGACATCCACTTCGGGCGCGCCTGGGGCAACGTCTGGGTCGCCAGCACGTGCTCGACCTCGCTCGTGCCGATGCCGAAGGCGAGCGCCCCGAACGCGCCGTGCGTCGCCGTGTGGCTGTCGCCGCACACGATCGTCATGCCCGGGAGCGTGCGACCCTGCTCGGGTCCGATGATGTGCACGATGCCCTGACCCGGCGAGCCCATCGGGTAGTGGGTGATGCCGAACTCGGCGACGTTCTGGCGCAGCACCTCGACCTGCCTGGCCGACACCGGGTCGGCGATCGGCTGGTCGATGTCGGCGGTCGGCACGTTGTGGTCCTCGGTGGCGACCGTGAGCTCGGGCCGCCGGACCCCGCGCCCGGCGAGACGCAGGCCGTCGAACGCCTGCGGGCTGGTGACCTCGTGGACGAGGTGCAGATCGATGTAGAGGAGATCCGGCTCGCCTGGCGCCGAGCGCACGACGTGGCGTTGCCACACCTTCTCCGGGAGGGTCATCGGGCTTGACACAGGCGTCTCACATTCTGAGATAGCATTCTTGACCAATGGACAGCGTATCGAACGTCGGAGTGGTCGACAAGGCCGTTGCCGTCCTGCGTGCGCTCGAGGCCACTGGCCCGGCCGGACTCGCCGAGCTGCAGGCCGCCGCAGGGCTCCCGCGGGCGACCGCCCATCGATTGGCGACGGCGCTCGAGCAGCACGGGCTCGTCCGCCGCGACCCGGACGGGCGGTTCTGTCTCGGCCTCGGGTTGGTGGCCCTCGGCCGGGCCGCCGCTGACACGTTTCCGCTCGCCGACCTGGCCCGACCTTCCCTCGACGCGCTGCGCGACGAGACCGGCGAGAGCGTGCAGCTGTTCGTCCGCGACGGCGACCGGCGGCGCTGCGTCGTCTCGCTGCAGTCGGCCCACGGGCTGCGCTGGATCGTGCCGGAAGGCGCGCTGCTGCCGCTGGACCGCGGGTCGGCCGGCAAGGCGCTGACCGGCGCAGCCAGCCGGGCGGGTTGGGCCGAGAGCGTCGAGGAGCGCGAGCCGGGCGTCGCCTCGGTCAGCGCTCCGGTGACCGACGCTGACGGCCACGTGGTCGCGGCCGTCAGCCTCAGCGGTCCCCTCGAACGTCTCAGCCGGCGGCCCGGGCAGCGGTTCGGCGCCCAGGTCGCGCGGTCGGCGGCGGCGATCTCAGCTCGTCACCACGCCGTCCCGGCCATCTGACGGGTCGCCGCGTTGAGCCGGTTCCAGACGTTGATGTTGGCGATCGCCAGCAGCAGCCCGGCCAACTCGGTCTCGTCGAAGTGGGCGGTGACGTCCTGCCAGATCGGGTCGGGCACCGCGTCCGGGCGGTCGCTGAGCCGGGTGAGCGCCTCGGTGAGGGCGAGCGCCGCCCGCTCGGCGTCGGTGAAGTAGGGGGTCTCCCGCCACGCGGCGACGGTGAA
Source organism: uncultured Acidimicrobiia bacterium (assembly GCA_963749315.1). GTDB lineage: Bacteria > Actinomycetota > Acidimicrobiia > Acidimicrobiales > Ilumatobacteraceae > JALZMG01. The sequence continues at coordinate 54,357 of CAVVMS010000024.1, read as the reverse complement.
CAGTCGGTCGTCGGTCTCACCGAACTTCTTCAGGCTGCGCGAGTGCATCTCGGCGCACACGCTGCAGCCGTTGATCTGGCTCGCCCGCAGGTGGACCAGCTCGATCAGCTGCTCCGTCAGGCCGGTCTTGTGCACCGCCTTGCCGACGGCCTGCAACGCCTGCATCGCCTCGGGAACGATCATCGCCGGGTGGGGCATCCGTGCTTGCATGGGGGTCATCTCCTCGTTGGTCACAACCGCCGTGTCTGGCGGGTCATTGGTCATGACCCGCCGAGCCGTGGAGATGTGACCGATGGACAGAGATTTCTTGACGACCGAGTTCGACGAGCACCGGGCGCGCCTGCGTGCGGTCGCCTACCGGATGCTCGGGTCGACGAGCGACGCCGACGACGCCGTGCAGGAGACGTGGCTGCGCCTCGACCGTTCCGATGCGACCGCGATCGAGAACCTCGGCGGCTGGCTGACGACCGTCACGGCGCGGGTCTGCCTCAACATGCTCCGCTCGCGGCGATCGAGGCGCGAGGAGCCGCTTCAGGCCCATGTTCCGGATCCCGTCGTCGAGCGCGACACGGGCGACCCCGAGCACGAGGCCGAGCTGGCCGACTCCGTCGGGCTGGCGCTGCTCGTGGTGCTCGACACGCTGACGCCAGCCGAGCGGCTGGCCTTCGTCCTCCATGACATGTTCGCCGTGCCGTTCGAGGAGATCGCCGAGATGGTCGACCGCTCGGCCGAGGCGACCCGCCAGCTCGCCAGCCGCGCCCGCCGGCGGGTGCAGGGCGCCGCCGTCACCGACACCGACGTCGGCAGGCAGCGCAAGGTGGTCGACGCCTTCTTCGCCGCCGCGCGTGGCGGTGACTTCGAGGGGCTGGTGGCGTTGCTCGATCCCGAGGTCGTGCTGCGGTCCGACGGCGGCACGGCGCGGCCGCGCAACACCGTGTTCGTCCGCGGCGCCGCCGAGGTCGCCGGGCGCGCCATCACGTTCTCCTTGCCCGGCGCCACGCTGCAACCGGTGCTCGTCAACGGCGCTGCCGGTGTCGTCGTTCTCGTTCGCGGTAGGCCGTTCTCCGTCATGGGCTTCACGGTGGTCGACGGCAAGGTGGCGTCGATCGACGTGCTCGCCGATCCGGATCGGCTCGCGCCCTCGATCTGTCGGCGCTGGATGCCAACGACGTGTCGTGATCTGCTCGCCCAGAATGGGGCCATCGGAACGATCTCCTACCCGCCCGAGCTGCCGATCACGGCGCGCCTCGACGACCTCCGCGCGGCGATCCGCGGCAACCAGGTCGTCGTGGTGGCGGGGGAGACCGGATCGGGGAAGAGCACGCAGCTGCCGAAGCTGTGCCTCGAGCTGGGCCGTGGCGTCGACGGCCTGATCGGCCACACCCAACCCCGTCGGGTGGCGGCGCGGACGATCGCCGAGCGCGTCGCCGAGGAGCTCGGCACGACCGTCGGCGACGTCGTCGGCTTCTCCGTCCGCTTCGACGACCGCATCGGCGAGCGCACCCGTGTGCGGGTGATGACCGACGGGATCCTGCTCGCCGCGCTGCAGCGCGACCGCGACCTGCGGCGCTACGACACGTTGATCATCGACGAGGCCCACGAGCGCAGCCTCAATGTCGACTTCCTGCTCGGCTACCTGCACCGGTTGCTGCCGCGCCGGCCCGACCTGAAGCTGATCGTCACCTCGGCGACGATCGACACGGCGCGCTTCGCCGAGCACTTCGATGCACCGGTCATCGAGGTCACCGGGCGCACGTTCCCGGTCGAGGTGCGCTACCGACCTGTCGGCGAGGACCGCGATCAGGTCCAGGCGATCAGTGACGCCGTCGACGACCTCGCCGGCGTCGGCGGCGACGTGCTCGTGTTCCTCTCCGGCGAGCGGGAGATCCACGACACCGCCGACTTCCTCCGCCGCCGTCAGCTGCGCGACACCGACGTGCTGCCGTTGTACGCCCGCTTGTCGTCGGTCGAGCAGCACCGCATCTTCGAACCGCACCGCGGCCGGCGCATCGTGCTGGCGACGAACGTCGCCGAGACGTCGATCACCGTTCCCGGCGTGCGATCGGTCGTCGACGCCGGGACCGCGCGCATCTCGCGCTACAGCCGCCGGTTGAAGGTGCAACGACTTCCCATCGAGCCGGTGTCGCGGGCGTCGGCCGATCAGCGCGCCGGTCGTTGCGGGCGGGTCGCTCCTGGGACCTGCATCCGCCTGTACGCCGAGGACGACTACCTCGCCCGCCAGGAGTTCACCGAGCCGGAGATCCTGCGCACCAACCTGGCCTCGGTCATCCTGCAGATGACCGCCCTCGGGCTCGGCGACGTGGCGTCGTTCCCGTTCCTCGAGCCGCCCGACGCGGCGTCGATCCGCGACGGCTACCTCCTGCTCGAGGAGCTCGGCGCGATCGGCGAGGATCGCACGCTGACCAAGGTCGGGCGCCGGCTGGCGCGCCTGCCGATCGACCCGCGGCTCGGGCGGATGGTGCTCGAGGCGGATCGCAACGGCTGCGTCCGCGAGGTGCTGGTCATCGCCGCCGCGCTCTCGATCCAGGACCCGCGGAGCGGCCCGAGGACCAACGCGAGGCCGCCGACGCGCTGCACCGCCGCTTCGACGTTCCGGGCAGCGACCTGTTGACGATCGTCGCCCTGTGGGACCACCTCCGCGAGCAGCAGCGTGCGCTGTCCGGGAACCAGTTCCGCCGGCTGTGCCGCGCCGAGTTCCTGCACTACCTGCGGGTGCGCGAGTGGCAGGACCTGTTCAGCCAGCTGCGTCAGGTGGCGGGTGACCTCGGCATCCGTGGCGGCGCCGAGGCCGGGCACCCCGATCGCGTCCACCAGTCGGTGCTCGCCGGGCTGCTCTCGCACATCGGGACCCGCGACGGCGATCGCCGTGAGTTCCGCGGCGCTCGCGGTTCGACGTTCGTGATCGCGCCCGGGTCCGTGCTGGCGAAGCGGTCGCCGCGGTGGGTCATGGCGGGCGAGCTGGTCGAGACGAACCGGATCTGGGCCCGTCGTGTGGCGGCGATCGATCCGGCGTGGGTCGAGCGGATCGGCGCCCACCTCGTCAAGCGCTCGTACGGCGAGCCGCGCTGGGACGATCGCCGCGGCGCGGCGGTGACGACGGAGACGGTGACCCTCTACGGCCTGCCGGTCGTCGCCGGCCGGACCGTCGCCTACGACCGCATCGACCGGGCGGCGGCGCGAGCGATGTTCGTCCGCCACGCCCTCGTGCAGGGGGAGTGGACCACGCACCACGCGTTCGTCACCCGCAACGAGGCGTTCCGCGAGCGCGTGCGGTCGATGGAGGCCCGGGTCCGTCGCGCCGGGCTCCTCGACGACGACGAGCTGTTCGACTTCTACGACCGCCGCGTCGGCGCCGACGTCACGTCGGCGAGACGATTCGACCGGTGGTGGAAGGAGGCCGGCGGCGCCGAGCCCGATCTGCTCGACCTGTCGGAGGAGGCGCTCGCCGGCATCCGGATCGCCGGCTACCCCGACACGTGGCGCCACGGCGACCTCGTCCTGCCGTTGTCGTACCGCTTCGATCCCGGCGGGCCGCTCGACGGCGTCAGTGTCCACGTCCCGCTGACGGCGCTCAACCAGATCGACGAGAGCGGGTTCGACTGGCAGATCCCGGGCTACCGCGACGAGCTGGTCGAGGCGCTGGTGCGCACGCTGCCGAAGGAGACCGCGGCGGCAGATGATCCCGATGGCCGAGACCCTGCGCGCGGCGACGCAGCGGCTGGGGCGCCCGGATGGCCGGCTCGTCGACGCCCTGGCTTCGGCGTTGCAGGAGGTCACCGGGATCACCGTGTCGGCGCGGGCGTTCCGTCCCGGCCGCCGTGCCGGCGCACCTGCGGATGAACTTCATCGTCGCCGACGCCGACGGGACGGTCCACGACGCCGACGACGACCTCGCTGCCATCCGTGCCCGGTTGGCGGCGACGGCCCGCGAGGCGATCGCCGACGCCGCGCCCGTCGCCGAGCGGCGGGGCATCGTCGACTGGGACGTCGGGACGTTGGCGCAGGTCGTCGAGTCGACGCGGGGCGGTCACGTCGCCCGCGGCTATCCGGCGCTGCTCGACGACGACGACAGCGTGTCGCTGCGCGTGCTGACCAACCCGGACCTGCAGCAGCGCGTGATGCACGGCGGCGTGCGCCGGCTGCTGCTGCTCACGGTGCGGCTGCCGGGGCGGCGCGGCGAGCTCGCCGAGGACTGTCGAGTCGTGGCGGTCGATCGCGTGCTCGATCGACCACGGCACGCTGCCGTGGGACGAGGCCGCATTCCGTGCGCTGCAGGCGCTCGTGCGGCGGGACGCGCCCGTCGATCGCCGCCGATGCGCTGGCGACGGCGACCGACATCCTCGACCTCGCCGCTCGCGTGCGGGACCGGCTCGACCGGCTCGGCGCGCCGGCGCTGCAGCGCTCGGTCGCCGATGCGCGGGCGCATCTCGACCGGCTCGTCGGGCCACGGTTCGTCGTCGCCGCGGGCACGCGCCGCCTGCCCGATGTCCGCCGCTACGTCCGCGGCATCGAGTACCGCGTCGAGCGCCTCGCCGACGACGTCCCACGTGACCTCCGTCGCATGGCCGAGGTCGCCCCGCTGGAGGCGGGCTATGCGCACCTCGCTCGAGACATTCGCTGGAAGCTGGAGGAGCTCCGCGTCTCGATCTTCGCCCAGCCCATCGGCGCCAAGGGCTCGGTCAGCACCGTCAAGCTGCTGCGTGAACTCGGCTCGCTCCATCCGAGTGTTTGACGCCATCCGAGTGTCTGGTGTGCGGACGCCGCACGCCGAACACTCGGATGGTCCCGAACACTCGGATGGTTCGTACGCTGGATCGTCGTGGAAGCCCTTCCCGACGACTGGGCCGAGCAGGTGCGTGCGCTGGCCGACGAGCGCGACGCCGTGATCCTCGCCCACAACTACCAGCTGCCGGAGATCCAGGAGGTCGCCCACCACGTCGGCGACTCGCTCGGGCTGTCCCGCGTCGCGGCCGAGGCCGAGGCGTCGACGATCGTGTTCTGCGGCGTCCACTTCATGGCCGAGACGGCGAAGATCCTGAGCTACGACAAGACCGTCCTCATCCCCGACGAACGGGCCGGCTGCAGCCTCGCCGAGACGATCACCGCCGACCAGCTGCGGGCGTGGAAGGCCGAGCACCCCGGCGCCGTCGTCGTCAGCTACGTCAACACGACCGCCGCGGTGAAGGCGGAGACCGACATCTGCTGCACGTCGTCGAACGCCGTCGACGTCGTCGCCTCGATCCCTGACGACACCGCGGTGCTGTTCTGCCCCGACCAGTTCCTCGGTGCCCACGTGCAACGCCAGCTGGGCCGGGAGAACATGCACATCTGGCTCGGCGAGTGCCACGTCCACGCCGGGATCAACGGCGCCGACCTCAAGGCCCGGGTCGCCGAGGATCCCGATGCCGAGCTGTTCATCCACCCCGAGTGCGGCTGCGCGACGAGCGCCCTGTACCTCGTCGGTGCCGGGGTCGTCCCGGAGACGCGCACGAAGATCCTGTCGACGAGCGGGATGGTCACCGCCGCCCGCGAGACGACCGCATCGAAGGTGCTCGTCGCCACCGAGACGGGGATGCTGCACCAGCTGAACAAGGCCAACCCGCTCGTGCTGTTCGAGCCGGTGAACCGGGCGGCCGTCTGCAAGTACATGAAGATGATCACCCCGGCGAAGCTGCTGCGCTCGCTGCGCGACGGCACCGATGTCGTCGACGTCCCGCCCGACGTCGCCGAGCGCGCCCGCCGCTCCGTCGAGCGGATGATCGACCATCGGCACTCCGTCGCCGACGGCCGAATGAGCATCCCCGCGGCGGCTGGCCGCACCGCCGCCGAGCTGGGAGCGCGACGTCGACGTCGTCGTCCTCGGCTCCGGCGCCGCCGGTCTTGCTGCGGCGCTCGCCGTGCGACCGGTGCGCAGCGTGCTCATCGTCACCAAGGACGTCCTCAACGCCGGGTCGACGGCATGGGCCCAGGGTGGTCTCGCCGCCGTGCTCGATCCCACCGACTCCCTCGAGCACCACGTGCGCGACACGCTCGCCGCCGGGGCCGGGCTGTGCGACGAGGCGGTCGTGCGCGAGCTCGTCGCCGAGGCGCCGACCTCGATCCGCTACCTCATGCGCCTCGGCGCGGCGTTCGACCCCGAGGCCGGAGAGGACGGACCGGCGCTCACCCGCGAGGGCGGCCACAGCCACCGGCGCATCGTCCACTCGGGTGGCGATCGGAGCGGCGCCGAGGTGCAGCGCACGCTCGACCAGTCGGCGATGGCCGCCGGCGTGGACGTGCTCGAGCGGGCCTTCGCCCTCGACGTCGTCTGCGGTGTCGCCAGCGGCGGGGCGCGGCAGGCAGCCGGCGTGACGATCGCCTGCCTCGACGCCGCCGGCGACGTCGAATCGGTCGGCCTGGTGACGGCGCGAGCCGTCGTGCTCGCCACCGGCGGCTACGGCCAGGTGTTCGCCTCGACATCGAACCCGCCGGCCGTCACCGGAGACGGCGTCGCCATCGCCCTGCGCGCCGGACTCGCCGTCCGTGACGTCGAGTTCGTGCAGTTCCACCCGACCGTGTTGTGGACCGGACCGGACGCCACGGGCCAGCAGGCGCTGGTCAGCGAGGCCGTCCGTGGCGAGGGGGCGATCCTGTTCGACGCCGCCGGCGAGCGGGTCATGGTGGGCGCCCACCCGCTGGAGGACCTCGCCCCGCGAGACGTCGTCGCCGCGGCGATCAGCGACCGCATGGCCGAGGCACCTGCCGGCGTCGACGATCACGTCTACCTCGACGCCACCCACCTCGGCGAGCGCTTCTACACCCGCTTCCCGTCGATCACCGAGGCGTGCCGGCTGATCGGCGTCGACCCGGCTCGTGAGCGGATCCCCGTGGCGCCGGCCGCGCACTACGCGTGCGGCGGCGTGCCGGCCGGACTCGACGGGACCACTGCCCTGGCCGGCCTGTACGCCGTCGGTGAGGTGTCGTGCACCGGCGTGCACGGCGCCAACCGGCTGGCGTCGAACAGCTTGACCGAGAGCGTGGTCGCCGGCACGCGCCTCGGTCGCGACCTGGCGTGGGAGGTGCCCGATCCGGTCGCCCCCGAGCTCGACGCCGCCGATCGGCCGTGGTCGACGGCGCCCACCGCAGCGAGATCCGCGCCGAGATGTCCCGCCACGTCGGCGTCCATCGCGACGCCGAGTCGCTCGCCGCCGCGGCCGCCGTCCTCGACACCATCGCCGGCAAGGTCGACCCGGCCGGACCGGCGTCGCGGACAGCGTGGGAGTCGACGAACCTGCTGACCGTGGCGTCGGCCGTCGTGCTCGCTGCCGCGACCCGCAGGGAGAGTCGCGGGTGCCATCGCCGGACCGACCATCCCGAGCCTCGCGACGAGTGGCTGCGGCATCTCGATGTCCGGCTCGCCGACGGTGGTCTGGAGGTCGGCTGATCGTGCCGTTCCACCCGCTGTCGGACACCACCCGGCGGAACCTGCGCGACGGCGGGCTCGACCCCGACGCGGTGGCCGCGCTCGTGCGGATGGCCGTCTCCGAGGATCTGATGGGCGGGATCGACGTGACGTCCGCGGCGACCGTGCCGGCGGGCCAGCGCAGCGTCGGCACGATCGGCAGCCGCGGTCACGGCGTCGTCGCCGGGCTCGCCGTCGCCGGCGCGGTGATCGACGCCGTGTGCGGCGACGACGTCGTCCGACGTCGACTACCTGGTCGAGGACGGCGATCGTGTCGCGCCCGGCGACGACGTCGTTCGCGTCACCGCACCCACCCGTGGCCTGCTCACTGCCGAACGGACGGCGCTCAACCTGCTCTGCCACCTCTCCGGCGTGGCCACCCTGACCCGCCGCTGGGCGGACGCCCTCGACGGCACGCGCTGCGTGGTGCGCGACACGCGCAAGACGACGCCTGGGTTGCGGGCGCTGGAGAAGTACGCGGTGCGCTGCGGCGGCGGGGCCAACCACCGCATGGGCCTCTCCGATGCTGCCCTGGTCAAGGACAACCACGTGCTCGCCGCCGGCGGCGTCGGCGAGGCGTTCGCAGCCGTGCGTGCGCTCGGAGCCGGCGTCCCTGTGGAGATCGAGGTCGACTCGCTCGACGCGTTGCGCGTCGCCATCGACGCCGGTGCCGACGCCGTGATGCTCGACAACTTCGAGCTCGACGAGATGCGCGAAGCCGTCGCGATCCGCAACGCGTCAGGCCGCTCGGTCGTGCTCGAGGCCAGCGGCGGGCTCACCCTCGAGGTCGCCCGCCAGGTCGGCGAGACCGGCGTCGACTACGTCGCCGTCGGCGAGCTCACCCACTCCGCGGGCCGACCTGGGCCTCGATCTCGGGCTGGACTCTGCCACGGCGAGGTCGCCGGTCCGCCGAGGTCGACCGAGCCGATCAGACTCGAAGACAGCCAGCAGGTCGGCGACGACGAGGAGATTGGTCTCGGGCGTCAGACCTGAGTCCGGGTTCGGCGGGATGGTGATCGCCCGGCGACCGCCGACCTGCATCCCCGCCAGCTGACTGGCCCCGTCACCGGTGTCCTCCTCCGGGACGACGACCGGCTGCGGCTGGCCGTCGGTCCACGTGCTCTGCAGCACGCTGCCGTCGTCGCCGCGGGCGATGACGAGGTGGAACAGCCCGGTCTGGCCGGCCTCGAGCGTGGCGCCCGAGCCCACCCGCAGGTCCTCGAAGGTCGGCTCCGTCACCGGCGTGTCCGACGTCGGCAGGTCCGTCGGCTCGTCGAGCGGGTCGATCGGCGGCACCACGGCGAGGACGTCGATCACGAACGACAGCGCGTCGCCGGCCTGGATCACGTCACCCTGCGGCCGGTCCCCGTAGGCGAGCTCGTTGGGGATGTCGAGCTGCAGGCGCTGCCCGGCGGTCGTGCCGACGAGGCCCTGCTCCCACCCCGGGATGACGCCGCCCTGACCGAGGGTGACGGGGAACGGGTTCGCGCCGTAGTTGCTGTCGAACTCCTGCCCGTCCTCGCTGCGCACGCCGACGTAGTTCACGTACACCGTGTCGCCCTCGACCGCCTCCTCACCCTCGCCGGGCGTGAGCGTCGTGATCACCAGCTCGGTCGGGATGTCGCCGGGGATCGACACGGCGGGCACCGAGACGGGCACGGTCGTCGCCGGGACGAGCGACACGTCGGTGACGCTGTCGTCCGGGACGCTCGACGAGACCGTGTCGGCGGAGGTGCTGGAAGCCGCATCGTCGTCGTCGTCGCCACCGCAGGCAGCGAGGGTGAGGGCGACGATGGCGGCGAGCGCGAGGGGCGGTGCGACGCATCGGGGCGACGCTACCGGCCCGATCCGGCTGGCTGGCCGTCGGGCCAGCCACGCCGCCTCGACCTCGCCCATGCGGCGTCGACGGTGGACCGTCGACGAACGGCCACAGCTCCTCGGCCATCCGGCGATAGTTGCCGGTCGCCCGCAGGTCGCCGAGCAGCGCGTACAGCCCGAGGTTGATGCGCTGGATGATCACGAACGCCCGCGGCACCGTGGCGTACTGGGCGATCGGGCTCGACCGGTCGAACGTGTGACGGACGATGGCGCTGGAGTACTCCGGCGTCCACGTCATCGTCCGGTCCTCGCGGACCGCCTCGTAGAACTGCGAGAAGTACTCGCCCGCCTCGTCGGTCGGCACCGGTGCGTCCCGGCCGCAGCAGCCCGGCCTCCTCGATGATGCGGCGGAACGCGGCGGCGTCGTGATCGACGGCGGCCGCCCGCACCATCGACTCGAACACCTGGAGCTCGGCACGACTGAAGTAGCGCACCAGCCCGAAGTCGATGAACGAGATCCGCCCGTCGCCGTGGAACAGGTAGTTGCCCGGGTGCGGATCGCCGTTGAACGCGCGCATGCGGTAGAGGCTGCGGAACACGAACCGGAACAGCCCCTCGCCGGCGAGGTCGCGCTGCTCCTGCTCCCACCCGAGCGCGTCGCGCCACGACGCGCCGATCACCAGCTCGCTGGTCAGCACGCGCCCCGTCGACAGGTGGGGCAGCACGGCCGGCACGTGGATGAACGGGTGGTCGCGGTAGAACTCGACGAACCGGGTCTGGTTGGCGGCCTCCTGGCGGTAGTCGAGCTCCTCGGTGATCCGCTGCTTGACCTCGGCGACCAGCTCCGTGGGGTCGAGCCCGCTGAAGCCCTGACGCAGCAGCGTGCCGAGCAGATCGGTGTTGGCGAGGTCGGCTTCGATGGCGTCGGCGACGCCGGGGTACTGCACCTTGACGGCGACGGCGACCTCGTCGCCGGTGTCGGGGTCGATGGCGACCGCCCGGTGCACCTGGCCGATCGAGGCCGCGGCGATCGGCTCCGGGTCCCACTCCACGAACACATCGGTCGGCGGGCGACCCAGCTCGCGCTCGACGACCTCGGCGGCGAGGTCGGCAGACATCGGCGGTGCATCCGCCTGGAGCGACGCCAGCGCCTGGCGCACGGGATCGGGAAGGCCGTCATCGAGGTAGCTGGCCATCTGGCCGACCTTCATCAGCGCGCCCTTCATGTTGCCGAGCCGCTGGGCGACCTGCTCGGCGGTGCGCAGGCGGGCTGCGTCGTCGAGCTCGACCCGCCGCTCGGCCGAGGCGAACAGCTTGCGCGCCCCGGTGCCGGCGTACGTGGTCCCGACCGACACACCGAGGCGGGCGAGCTCGAGGTTCCGGCCTGTACGGGATGTCCGCCGGATCGGTCCATCGCCTGACGAGCGACGCCATACGGTTGCAAGTGCAACCACGGCGGCCAACGCGAGGACGGCGCCGGTCCATCGGCGTGCGCTCATCCGGTCGCCAGCTCGCACGCCTTGACGATGCATCGGTACCGCTCGGTCCGGTCTGGCGACGATGGCATCGTGGCCGGCGTCGATGCGCAGTGCCTGTGCGGTCGGGATCGCCTCGAACAGCTGCATCTGGCGGCGCACCGGGACGACGGGATCCTGCATCGTGACGACGACGGCCGTCGGCACGTCGACCTCGGCCAGCCAGTCGTCGGACCGGAACGACCCGATCGCCTTGCCGGCCTCGACGACCATCCGCCAGTCGTGGCCGACGACCTGTTCCACCGCCCACGGCGACCAGGAGCTGGTCTTGCGTTGCAGGTACAGCTGATGGGTCAACCAGCGGCGCGCCTGGGACGGCGTCAACCGAGCGAGGACGGCCAACCCGGTGAGCCCGAGGAACGAGAGTCGCTCGTTGCGCGCGGCGTTGAAGTGTGAGGCCGTGGCGGCCAGGACGAGCCCGCGCACGTGGTGCGGATGGCGTCGCCACAGCAGTTGGGCGACGGTGCCACCCATCGAGTAGCCGAGGGCGACGACCGGGCCTGCGCCGACGGTGTCGATCATCGCCGCCACGTCGTCGGCACAGTCCTCGAGGCGGAACGTGCGCCTGCTGCGGATGCCCCGCCCGTGACCGCGGTGGTCGAAGGCGAGCACGCGGAAGTGCTCGCCGAGCGTCGCGTAGGTGGTGAAGAAGTTGAGGTCGGCCGTCGCCGTCCAACCGTGCAGCAGCACGACCACAGGTGCGCCGGGAGGTCCGGTGACCTCGCGCAGGTACACCGTCCCCGCCGGGAGCTCGAGCTCGCGCCCCGGCGGGAGTGGCGGGGGGACGACCTCTGGCGCCGCGTCGACGGACCGACGCCGCGGTGAGTCGCCGGCGAGCGTCGCTCAGGCTGTCTCCACCTCGATGACGCGAACTTGCAGCTGGGCGCCCGTGGGCGCCTCGTAGGAGATCGTGTCACCGGTGTGGGCGCCGATCAGGGCGGCGCCGAGCGGGGCCGTCGGGCTGATCACGTCGAGCCCGTTGGTGCGCTCCTCGATGTGCCCGACCAGGTATCGCTCGGCGGCGTCGTCGGCGTCACCCTCGTAGACGATCGTGACGATCGTCCCCGGCCCGACCACACCCGGCTCGGGCGCCTCGATGATCTCGACGCTGTCGAGGATCGCTTCGAGCTGGCGGATGCGACCCTCCATGTGCCCCTGCTCGTCCTTCGCCGCGTGGTAGTCGCCGTTCTCCGAGAGGTCGCCGAGCTCGCGTGCCCGCTCGATCTTCGAGGCCACCTCGATGCGGCCCCGCGTCTGGAGGTCGTCGAGCTCGGCCTTCAGCCGCTCGTACGCCGCCTGGGACAGCTGGTGCGTTTCCATGGTGGATCGAGCCTATCTGCGGCCCTGTGCGGCCTCCGGTCTCATTCGCTCCTAGCGTGAGCGCGCCATGTCGGAGCAGCACATCGCGTCGCCGTCATCGGGGGTGACGGCATCGGACCGGAGGTCACCGCCGAAGCCGTCAAGGTCGTCCGGGCATCCGGGGTGGCGATCGACGCCGTCGAGTACGACCTCGGTGGCAACCGCTACCTGCGTGACGGCGAGATCCTCTCCGACGCCACGCTCGACGAGCTGCGCACGTTCGACGCCATCCTGCTCGGCGCCGTCGGGACGCCCGAGGTGCCGCCGGGGGTCATCGAGCGGGGGCTGCTGCTGAAGATGCGCTTCGAGCTCGACCTGTACGTCAACCAACGTCCATTCACGGCGCCGGGTCACGACTTCGTCGTCATCCGCGAGAACACCGAGGGCCCGTACGTCGGCGAGGGCGGCGTGCTGCGCAAGGGCACGGCCAACGAGGTGGCGACGCAGGGCAGCGTGAACACGCGGATGGGTGTCGAGCGGTGCGTGCGCTACGCGTTCGAGCTGGCGTCGACGCGCCCCCGCCGGCACCTCACGCTGGTCCACAAGACGAACGTGCTGACGTTCGCCGGCGACCTGTGGCAGCGCACGTTCGACGAGGTCGGCGCCGAGTTCCCCGACATCGCCACCGCCTACCACCACGTCGACGCGGCGACGATCTACTTCGTCCAGGATCCCGCAGCGCTACGACGTGATCGTCACCGACAACCTGTTCGGCGACATCCTCACCGACCTCGGCGGGGCGGTGTCGGGCGGGGTCGGCATGGCGTCGTCGGCGAACCTCAACCCGGCGCGCACCGGACCGAGCATGTTCGAGCCGGTGCACGGGTCGGCGCCCGACATCGCCGGGACGGGCACGGCCGACCCGCGGGCGGCGATCCTGTCGGCCGCGCTGATGCTCGACCACCTCGGCGAGGTCGATGCGGCCGAGCGGATCCGCAAGGCGTGCGCGCGAGCCGTTCGCCGGGAGCACGCAAACCGTGGGTGACGCGATCGCCGCCTTGGTGGGAGACTGAGGGCATGCCGATCACACCGACGCCGAAGATCTGGATGAACGGGGAGCTCGTCGACTGGGACCAGGCCCGCATCCACGTGCTCACCCACACGCTGCACTACGGCACGGGCGTGTTCGAGGGGATCAGGGCCTACGAGACGTCGCAGGGGCCGGCGATCTTCCGCCTGACCGACCACATCGTGCGGATGCACAACTCGGCGAAGATCCTCGGGATGGAGCTGCCGTACACGGTCGACGAGTTGGTCGAGGCGTGCAAGGCGACGGTCGCATCGACCGGGCTCCCGGCGTGCTACGTCCGGCCGATCGCCTACCTCGGGTACGGCGAGATGGGGTTGAACACGCTGCCGTGCTCGGTCGACGTGGCCATCGCCTGCTGGCCGTGGGGCGCCTACCTCGGCGACGATGCGGTCACCAAGGGCGTGCGGATGAAGATCTCGTCGTGGACCCGCCACGACCACAACACGATGCCGCCGGCGTCGAAGACGATCGGGAACTACGTCAACTCGTCGCTGGCCAAGGTCGAGGCGCTCAACGCCGGCTACGACGAGGCGATCATGCTGGCGCCCAACGGCCTGATCGCCGAGTGCACCGGTGAGAACATCTTCGTCTCGCGCAACGACGTGCTGCTCACGCCGCCGCTGTCGGCGGGTGCGCTGGAGGGCATCACGCAGAGCTCGGTGATGACCATCGCCCGCGACCTCGGGATCGACTGCCGGGTCGACAACATCGCCCGCAGCGACCTGTACATCGCCGAGGAGATCTTCGTCTGCGGCACCGCCGCCGAGGTCAGCTCCGTCAACTCGGTCGACGACCGGACCATCCCGTGCCCCGGCCCGAAGACGACGGCGATCGCCGAGGTCTACACCCGCGCCGTCCGTGGCGAGGAGGCCCAGTACAAGGAATGGTGCGAACTGGCGGTGTGACGCTGCGCAACCAGGGTTGCGCGCGAGTGCGCGGGCGGGTGCGGCTGCGGGCATCGAGGCCCTTCGAGGCCGGCTCGATGAACTCGGTGCACAACCTCTGGTTGTGCACCGAAACGAAAAGCGAACTGCCCCGGGAGCGCTGCGGCCGGAGCCGCTGCGCTGCCCAGGGCAGCCCAGGTTGGGACGAACCATCCACCGATGGTCGACCTGCTGGCGTTAGCCTCTCGCTCGACCTCACATCGCCCGTCGTGCCCGAAGGCTCGGCGGGCGATGCCGCGTTCCGGCCCGGTACCGGTTACCCGGCCCGTTACCGCACGGTGCAGTCACGCTGCCCCGGACAAGTCCGAAGCAACGATCTGGCACCGTGAAGACCGTGGTCCGACGAGCCAGTTGGGGTGGCTCCCCGGCGCCTCGGCCCTGCTCCACACCTTCCGACCGCCCGGCGAACCGGCCGGCCTTCCGATGTGGAATCGGTGGCATTCGTCCCGTGCACCGGCTCCGCTGACACTGACCTTGCCGAAGCGTGGGACCGGCCCGGTTTTCCGTCGGACCCACCCGGAGGTGGACCCCACAGACTCGGCTTCCGGCCCCGGTCAGCGTTGCGCTTTCCGGTACGGGGCATACCTTCGCGAACCCATCACCCCAGGTCAAGGGGTACTTTTGAATTCACAGGGTTCTCCCCAGAACTTTCTCGTTACGCACAGGAAACGTCAGTTCATCCACCGTTCATGCACAGGTTTGCCCACACTTGATGCGGCCGGCGAAGGCGCTGGAGCGCCCGCCGTGCCGAATCGGGTGCTCACCTCAGAACGACGCGATCTGCCCATCCGAGGCAGCTGGGTTGACGTGCCGGGGCCACACCCGGTTGAATGGCGCGCGTGATCGCCCGACGACCTGCCGCTGCCGCGGCGATCATCATCATTCGTTAGTGCACGTGGCCTGCCGCGTGCACGACTGAAGCCGCCCTCGGGGCGGCTTCTTCCGTTCACGGGGAAGGTCCCGGGCGCCCGACACATCGGAGCGCAGACATGGAAGAGCACCGCCGGTCCGTCGAGGTCTTCGACACGACGCTGCGGGATGGCCTGCAGGTCGAAGGCGTCACGGCCACGGTCGAGGACAAGCTGCGCATCGCCGAGCAGCTCGACACCCTCGGCGTGCACTACATCGAAGGCGGCTGGCCCGGCGCCAACCCGAAGGACGTCGAGTTCTTCGCCCGCGCCGCCAGCCGAGCTCGACCTGGCGACGAGCACGCTCGTCGCCTTCGGCTCGACGCGTCGACCGCGGGGCAAGGTCGACGACGACGCCACGCTGCGCAACCTCGTCGAGGCGCAGACGCCCGCCGTCTGCATCGTCGCCAAGAGCTCCGAGTACCACGTGACCCAGGCACTGCAGACGACGCTCGACGAGGGCGAGGCGATGATCGCCGACTCCGTCGAGTTCCTGCGCGGCCAGGGCCGGCTCGTGCTCGTCGACATGGAGCACTTCTTCGACGGCTACAAGGCCAACCCGGAGTTCTCCATGCGGGCGCTCGAGGCGGCGGTCGTCAAGGGCGCCAGCCACGTCGTGCTGTGCGACACGAACGGCGGGTCGCTGCCCCACGAGATCACCGACATCGTCGCTGCCGTCCATGCCCACGTCGGCCGCGACGTCACCGTCGGCATCCACTGCCATGACGACACCGGCTGCGCCGTCGCCAACTCGATGGCGGCCGTGCTCGCCGGAGCCGGCCACGTCCAGGGCACGCTGAACGGACTCGGCGAGCGCACGGGGAACGCCAACCTGTCGACGATCATCCCCAACCTGCAGCTCAAGCTCGGCTACACGTGCCTGCCCGACGGGCGCATCGAGCACCTCACGGCCGTCAGCCACCACGTCGCCGAGTTGCTCAACCGTGCGGTCAACCCGCAGGCGCCGTACGTCGGCTCGTCGGCGTTCGCCCACAAGGCTGGGCTGCACACGAGCGCCATCGCCCGCGCCAAGGACGCCTACGAGCACGTCACGCCCGAGCACGTCGGCAACGGCACCCGCTTCGTCGTCAGCGAGATGGCCGGGCGGGCGACGATCACGATGAAGGCGGCCGAGCTCGGTCTGACGATGGACGGCCCGGCGGTGACCGCGGTGATCGACGACCTGAAGCGACTCGAGCACGAGGGCTACCACTTCGAGGCGGCCGATGCCTCGCTCGAACTGCTGATGCGCCGGGCGGCCGGTTGGGAGCAGGAGTTCTTCCGCGTCGAGAGCATGCGCGTGATCACCGACGAACTGCCCAACGGGGAGTTCTCGACCGAGGCCACGGTCAAGGTGTGGGTCGGCGACGATCGGCGCGTGTTCACCGCCGAGGGCAACGGGCCCGTCAACGCCATCGACACGGCGCTGCGGAGCGCGCTCAACGGCGCCTACCCCGAGCTCGACAGAGTGCACCTCATCGACTTCAAGGTGCGCATCCTCGACGGCGCCGGCGCCACCGGCGCGGTCACCCGCGTCCTGCTCGACGCCACCGACGGCGAGCGCGACTGGACCACGATCGGCGTCAGCGCCAACATCATCGAGGCGTCATGGCGGGCGCTCGAGGAGAGCCTCGTCTACGGCCTCCTCCACGCCTGACCCCGATCTGGGCGCGTTCCGTCTCGGAATCCGAGACGATCTGCGCCCAGAGACGATCTGCGCCCAGATTGGGGTGGCAACATGGGGCGCCGTATGGCTGCTCCGAAGTTCGCGCCGGTGTCGCCGATCGACGACGCGCGGGGGTACGAGTCGCCCGACCACGTGCCAGGACCGTGGGTGGCCGACCGGCCGGCCGACATCAGCGGCCGCCAGCCGGCCGGCCCCCGACTCGGTTACCAGGGACCGGACCAGGGCTACGCGCTCACCCTCGCCGCCCGCCTGCGACCCGAGGTGCGCACGCAACCTGGCGAGCGCCTCGACGACGCCGTCTCCGGCGGCACCGCCGTCGCCTTGCGGCGGGCGTCGATGTACGGCCGGGCACCGGTGATCCACGACCTGCGCCTCGCGTTCACCATCTGGGGGTACCTCGACCCGTCACCGCCGGCCGACCTCGTCGAGCTGCGCCGTCGTCTGTTCGAGGGCGTGGCCAACCCGCTCCACCACTACGACGAGCTCCGCGCGCTCGTCGACTCCGTGCCGGAATCGACGTTGCGCGGCACGCCCGACGAGATCCGCTCCGCCTACCCGGCGCAGTGGCGCGACCTGCTCGGTCGCTGATCTGACGCTCGAGCTCGGCTCGCGCAAAGCTGCTCCCCTCACCTCCCGAGCTCGCCGCCGCCGCTTCGCAGCGGCGCTCGCCGGCCTGCCCGTTCGACCGCCATTCACCCGGCGACGGCGTGAGCCCTGAGGTCGTCGAGGTCGACGTACTCGAGGGCGGACATGTGCGTGCTCTCCAGCACCACCGGACACGCCGCGCCGGCTTCCAAGGCCTCGGCCCAGCGCGCCGCGCACACGCACCACTGATCCCCCGGCTGCAGCCCGGCGAACCCGTACTCCGGCCTCGGCGTGCCGAGGTCGTTGCCAGCGGCGGCGGAGAACTCGAGGAAGTCGGTCGTCACGCGGCAGCAGACGACGTGCATCCCCGGATCGTCGCCTCGGTTCTCGCAGCACCCGTTGCGGTAGTACCCGGTCAACGGGATCCATCGAGCACGGCACGAGATCAGTGCCCAGTACATTGCGTTGGTTCATCGACATCGCGGCGGCGATTTCGTCAATTGATCCGTGCCGAGACGACGGACTTTGGGTCATATCGGCTCACCTCCGCGAGCAGTGCGACGGGCACGACACTACCTCCACACGGCACGGCGATCGACGAAAAGAACGCTCGAACCCCTGGTCACGACGTTCCGTCCAGCTTGACTCAGGTGGCTACCGGGGAGTAAGTTGCCCCTCGGTGTCGGGCGGCATCGGACGGAAGCGGCGGGCGATCATTGATTCGGTGGCGCTTTCCTCTGCTCTGCGTTTGGCACTTCAACAACCAATGCAGAGGGAGAAATCAGATGCATCGCAGGAAGTCACGGCGCGTCGTCGCCGTGCTCGCAGCGGCGGGCTTCGCCACGGCAGGGGCCTCGGCCGCGTCGGCGCAAGACTCGGACGTTCCGGACCCGGATCCCACGACGGCAGACGCCAACGACTTGGTTCTCCAGGTCACGTTCGCTGACGTCGACGTCGATCAGGAGAGCGAGTCCAACAGCGGCGACAACCTCGCCTTCAACTGGACCGACGAGTACAACGAGGCGGACCAGGGCAGCGACAGCAACGCCAACGGGGGAAGCTCCAGCGCTTCGGCCCACGACGACGATGACGGCTGCGGACGCTTCGGCGTCCGGTGCAGCGGCTGCGGCCGAGGCCATCGCTGATGCCATCTCGACCGGTGGGGACGGCGGCACGGCCGACGCCACCAACGACAACGACGGCACCAACGACGCCACCTCGGGCAACACCATCACGGCGGGCGCGGCTTCGGCCACCAACAGCCTGACCGGTGGTGTCAGCCAGACCCAGGCCAACACGTCGAGCAACAGCTCGACGGCGACGGGTGGCGCTGCCACGTCGGCTTCTTCGGCCGGCGGTGCGACCGCTGCGTCGAGCATCCCGACCGGGGCGCACGCTGACGCCAACCAGGCGGTCGTCCAGGTGGCGGCTGTTTCGGTGGGCGTGAGCCAGGGTGCGTACAGCAACAGCGGCAACAACGCCGCTGGCAACGTCACGCATCCAGGGCAACAGCGCCTCCCAGGGCTCGGGCGCCGACGCCAACGGTGGTGGCTCCTCGGCTTCGGCCAGCACGCCTGAGGCTTCGGCGGCGGGGACCACGTCCTCGGCTGCTTCGGCCAGCGGCACGGCTGACTCGTTGGGCGGCAGCGGTGGCGAGGCCACCAGCGGCAACACGAACAGCGGCTCCAACACGTCGGCTGCGACGAACAGCATCACCACTGGTGCTGCCACGTCCAGCAACACGGCGTCGCTGACCATCACGCAGTCGCAGACCAACGACTCGACCAACTCGGCCGAGGCGACGGGCGACGGCGGCTGACCGCACGGTCCCACCAAGTACGGATGGGGCGGGGCTTCGGCCCCGCCCCTTCCTCGTAGCGGAGAACAAGAAAAAGGCGGGCCAACAGGTGCAACGACAGATGAGAGCCACGGTCGCGGCCCTCACTGCCACTTTCTCGATCGTCGCGGTGGCGACGGTGGTGGAAGCGGCGGATGAGGAACCGATCACGACCACGACAACCACGGAGGCACCGCCTCCCCCGGTGACGCTGGAGGTCGTCATCGAACCGGAGCCGGAGGGTCAGGAACCCGCTCCCGGCTACGTGAACGAGCAGACGGAGCCGACCACGGCGGACACGGCGCCGGCCCCGGTCGCGACCGAGGCTCCGGCAGCGAGCAGGTCGACCCGACGCTGCCCGAGACCGCGACCGTCGCCGTCGAGGAGCCGACCACCACGGCGGCCCCCTCGGCCACCCACGATCAGGAGGCCATCGTCACCGGCACACAGGTGGCGGTTGGCAACTCGGGTGGCAACCAGACGGTCAACGACAGCAACCAGCCGCCCACGGGCAGCGTCCCGCTGGGTACGGAGATCGACACCGACAACGCCGACGCCATCGGCAGCCGGGACGAGAACATCATCGGCCAGCAGGCCGACGTCGTGCTCACCGACCAGGCCGTGGCGAACATCCTCCAGATCGCGCTGATCCTCAACATCGGAGCGGCACTGGCGAACAGCGGCGTCAACGGCGTTGCCTCGTCACCCGGCGGATCCTCCAACCCGGGCCAGATCGGGACCGGCGACGCCAGCGCCACCGGCATGGAGATCGAGCAGTACGTCACGCAGGCTGCGCGCACCGAGGCGAACCAGGAGATGGACGACTTCGCCAACCAGTTGGCGGTGTCGCTGTGGCTGGGCCTGGCCTACGCCGACTCGGGCATGAACGCCGTCACGGGAACCGGGGTCGCCGGGAGCGGTGGCTCCGTCGGAGCCGGGTCGGCCACTGCGATCGGCAACGACTCGCTGACCGACATCGACCAGCGTGCGGCGATCATCGGGTCGGGCACGTCGCAGACGGACATCACGCAGCGGGCCACGGTGATGAACCTCGGCTTCGCCCTCGCCAACAGCGGTCTGAACAACATCTCAGGTGTCGCTTCTGGCCTCCTGAGTGCGTCAGACGTGGACGATGACGCCATCGCCCAGGATCTCTTCGCCATGCTGCTCCCGGCCCTGCTGTCGTCCTACGGCTACGGCCCAGGGGCGGGCAGCGTGGGCACCGGCAACGCCACGGCGGTCGGCAACGACTCCGAGACGTTCGTCCAGCAGGTGGCGATGGCCGCGTCCTCCGGCGACGGCATGGCGTCGATCGTCCAGGAGGTGCTGGTCGCCAACATGGGCGTGGCCGGTGCCAACACGGGCGGCAACGCGCTCGGTGGGCGCTACGCCGACCTCGATCCGAGCACGGCCGAGGCCGTGGTCAAGATGGCGGCGTTCCTGGCCTCGATGCTCTCGGTGGTCCACAGCGCCACCGGGTCGACGATGGCGGGCCTCACCGAGTCGGGGATCGAGATCCCCTTCGGCGACCTGGTGCTCACCGTCGGTGGGATGCTCGACATCTTCGACACGTCAGGAAGCACGGCCAGCGGCGCTCGCGCCAACATCCGTCAGATCTCGATCGTGTTGAGCCTCGGTGTCGCCAAGTCGAACACCGGCTGGAACACCGGGATCACGACGCAGGCGCAGGGTGATGCGGCAGGTGCGATTCCTGCTGCCAATGCGGCGGGTGATGTCGGACTGCAGTCGACCGTCTCCGCTGAGCGTCAGGCCGAGGTCAACTCGGAGCTGGCAGCGATCGGCGCGGCCGAGACGAATGCGGCCATCGACAACATCCAGACCGGCGACGTCGATGCCGGCAACGTCGACAACCTGGTGATCATCTGTCAGCGGATCAACGCCGAGGACGTCGACTGCCTGGCGCCGCCTCCGCCGCCGGTCGATCCGCCGGTCGATCCGCCGGTGACGACGACGCCGACGACGGTCGCCACAGAGTCCTCGGTCGTGACCACGCCGAGCACGACGACGCCGGCGCTGATCCCGCCGGTCGACGCCGGCAACCCGCCGAGCGGGTTCCGTGCGCCGACCCCGAGTGCCGACGCCGCTGCCATCCACGGGCAGCAACGTCGACACGATCCTCTGGGGCGCCGCCCTGCTCGTGTTGCTCGGCGGGTGCCTCGTGCTCGTCCGCCGTCGCAAGGCACCGCAGGAGGTGTGAGCCCGAGCATGCGCCGGGGCTCGGCACTAGCCTCGGCGCATGCTCGACCAGGCCATCCGTGACCTCGCGGGCATGGGCAGGAACTTCGCGACGATCGCCGTCCAACTGCCCAACGGCCAGATCGCCTGCCACCTCATGTGGGTCGATGCCAATGACGAGCAACTGCTCGTCAACACCGAGATCCACCGCGCCAAGTACCGGGCGATCCAGCAGCATCCGGAGGTCACCGTCACCGTCTGGGATGCCGCCAACCCCTACCGCTACGCCGAGGTGCGCGGTCGGGTGGTCGGCGAGGTTCGCGGCGACGAAGCCCGTACGCACATCGACACGCTGTCCGAGCGCTACCTCGGCCACGAGTACCGGGCGCCGATCCAGAGCGAGCGGGTCGTGCTGCGCATCGCCCCGATCCGCCAGCGCTCGAGCGGGTTGTAGATGAGCGACCCACTCGTCGGCGTCGTCATGGGGTCGGCCAGTGACTGGTCGACGATGCAGGCGGCGGTCGCCGTGCTCGAGCGTTTCGACGTCGCCCACGAGGCGCGGGTCGTCAGCGCCCACCGGATGCCCGACGAGATGTTCGCCTATGCCGAGCAGCGCCGCGACGCGCGGCCTGCGGGCGATCATCGCCGGAGCCGGCGGCGCCGCTCACCTGCCCGGCATGCTGGCCGCCAAGACGACCGTCCCCGTGCTCGGCGTCCCCGTGCCGTCACGTCATCTCCAGGGCCAGGACTCGCTGCTGTCGATCGTGCAGATGCCGGCGGGTGTCCCCGTCGCCACGTTCGCCATCGGCGAGGCGGGAGCCACCAACGCCGCCCTGTTCGCGGTGGCCATGCTCGCCGCCGACAACCTCCTGCTCGACGTGGCACTGCGCGCCGACCGCGCCGAGCGGCGCGACCAGGCGGCGGGGTCGACCCTGCCGCCCGAGATCACGTGATCGTTCCGCCGGCCACGATCGGCGTGCTCGGTGGCGGCCAGCTCGGTCGCTACACGGTCGTCGCCGCGCGGCTGATGGGCTACGGCACGGTCGTGCTCGACCCCGATCCGGCGGCGCCGGCCGGGCGGGTCGCCGACGAGCACGTCGTGGCGCCGTACGACGACGAGGTCGCGCTCGACCACCTCGCCGCACGATGCGCGGTCGTCACGACGGAGTTCGAGAACCCTCCGGCCGACGCCATGGCCCGGCTCGCCAAGGAGGTGGTCGTCGCCCCGCCGGCGTCGGCCGTGGCGATCGCCCAGGACCGCATCAGCGAGAAGCGCTTCCTGGCCGGCCTCGGCGTCCCGACGGCACCGTTCGCAGTGCCCGGCGACGACGACGGCGTCGCCTTCCCCGCGATCGTCAAGACCGCTCGGCTCGGCTACGACGGCAAGGGTCAGCGCGCCGTCGAGACGCGCGCCGAGCTCGACGCCGCCCTCGCCGAGCTCGGTGTGCCGTGCATCGTCGAGGCTCGCGTGCCGCTCGACGTCGAGATCAGCGTGATCGTCGCCCGCGCCGACGACGGCCGCCAGGTCACGTACCCGGTCGCCGAGAACCACCACGTCGATGGCATCCTCGACCTCACGGTGGTGCCTGCCCGCGTCTCGCCGGCCATCGTCGCCGAGGCCGTCGAGGTCGCCGGAACGATCGCCGACGCCTTGGAGTACGTCGGCGTGCTGGCCGTCGAGATGTTCGTCAGCGATGGCCACCTCCTCGTCAACGAGCTCGCCCCGCGCCCGCACAACAGCGGTCACTGGACGCTCGACGCGGCGGCCACGAGCCAGTACGAGCAGCAGGTGCGCGCCGTGTGCGGGCTGGCGCTCGGGCGGACGAACCTGACGACGGGCGCGGTGGCGATGGTCAACCTGCTCGGCGACGTGTGGGAGGGCGGCGAACCGGCGTGGGCGACCGTCCTCGCCGAGCCCGACGCCCGCCTCCACCTCTACGGCAAGGCGGCGGCCCGCCCGGGCCGCAAGATGGGCCACCTCACGATCATCGGCGACGACCCGAGCGCTGGTCGCCGACGCGCGCCCTCGCGCTGCGCGCGCCGCGACTCAGACGCTGATGCCCACCGCTTGGCCGATGAGGTAGGTGACGGCGCAGGCGCCGAGGACGATCAGCACCTGACGGACGATCGAGCGGATGATCGACCGGTCGGCGAGCCGGCCGATCACGGCCCCGACCGCCGCCGCGGCGACGACGCCGATCACGACGGATGCGACGGCGGGCGCTGTCCCTGACGCCGACGACAGCCACGGAACGACCGGGAGCAGCGCCCCGAACAGGAAGCACACCAACGACGACAGCGCGGCGCGGGCGGGCGAGGCGAGGCTGCCCGGATCGACGCCGAGCTCGGCCCTGGCGTGGACGGCGAGGGCCGCCTCGGGGCGGCGCATGACGTCGGCCGCGGCCCGCCGGGCATGTTCCGGCGTCATCCCGTCGGCCTCGTACATGCGAGCCAGCTCCTCGGTCTCCGCGGTCGGGTGGTGCTTCAGCTCGCGGCGCTCGATCTCCACCTCCCGCTCGATCAGCTCGTTCTGCGCCGAGACGCTGATCCACTCACCGGCCGCCATGCTGATGCCGCCGGCGATCGCCCCGGCGAGCCCGGCCAGGCGAACGATGGAGGAGTCGGCGCCACCGCCGGCGAAGCCGAGGATCAGCGACACGTTGGACACGAGCCCGTCGCTGACGCCGAACACCGCCGCTCGTGCCGTACCCCCCGCCACCGCTCGATGGCCGGGATGGTGCGCGTGGTGGTCGGTCTGCACCACGACGCGAGGCTACGACCTGGCGGTCCGCCCTCAGAACTACAGTCGGAGGCGGCGACGTGAACCCGACAACGAGGTCGGGACGGGAGGTCCGGAACATGGAGGACGACAAGACGGCGGGCGCCGGCCGGCGCAGCGCCGGTGGTCGGGCGATCGCCGAGGCGCTCGGGCGACTGTGCGACATCGCCGCCCTCCGCCAGCCCGACGACCCGCTGCTGGTGCGCTTCCTGCCGCTCTACTACTCCGAGCTCCCCGCCGGCGACGTCGACGACCGCAAGCTCGACGACGTCTACGCCGTCGCCGTCGCCCACCTGGCGCTCGGGCGCGTCCGCCGCCCCGGACAGCCGGTCGCCCGGGTGCTGTCACCCGATCGTGATCGCGACGGATGGCAGTCGCCGCACTCGGTGCTCCTCGTCGTCACCGATGACATGCCGTTCCTCGTCGACACGATGCGGATGGTCCTCGAACGGCGCGGCCTCGGCGTGCACCTCCTCGTCCACCCCATGCTCGCCGTTCGTCGCGACGACGACCACCAGCTCGTCGACGTCGCGCCCGACACCGCCGGCCCGGCCGGCGGCCTGCTCGAGGCGTGGACGCAGTTCGAGATCGACCGCACCGACGGGGCGACCGCCACCGGGCTCGAGGCCGAGATCCTCGATGCCCTCGAAGACGTCCGCCGCGTCGTCGGCGACTTCGACGCGATGCGTGAACGGATGGCCACCCTCGGCGCCGCCGATCCGGTCCTCCCGTGGCTCGCCGCAGGCCAGTTCGTGCTCCTCGGCTCGGCCGAGTTCGACGTCGGCACCGACGGGGAGCTCACGGTTCGCCCCGGCAGCGAGCTCGGTCTGGCGCGCGTCGACGATCGCGTGCGTACGCCGCGGCCGATGCGCGACGACAGCGCGGTCGCCATCGCTCGCACCGACGACACCTCGCGCGTGTTCCGCGCCGACCGCCAGACGGAGGTCGCCGTCACCGACGAGGCCGGCCGACGCCAGACGCGCTTCGTGGGCCTGCTGGCGACCAACGCCTACCGCGTGAGCGTCCTCGACATCCCCGGGGTCGGCGCGGCCGTCGCCGATGCCCTCGACCTCACCGGCGCGCGGCTCCACACGCACACGGGCAGAGCGACGCGCACGGTGCTCGAGAACCTGCCGCGTGATCTCGTCTTCGAGCTCGAACCGTCCGCCCTGGCCCGTCTCGTGGCGGCGATCGTCGGGCTGCAGGAGCGCCAGCTCGTCCGCGTCTTCGAAGTGCCCGAGCCGGTTGGACCGTGGATCACCGTGCTCGTCTACCTCCCGCGGAACCGCTTCACCGCCGAGCTGCCCGAGCGCGTCGCCGACGCCGTCGCCACCGCCTACTCCGCCGAACAGCGGACGTTCGAGTCACACGTCGGCGCCAGCTCGCTCGCTCGCATCGCGGTGAGCGTCCGCTGTCCCGGACGGGCAGCGGTCCGTCGACCTGGAGACGCTCGAGCGGATGATCGACGAGCTGTCGACGTCGTGGTCCGATCGGCTGCGGTCGGCGCTGTTCGCCGAGCTCGGCGAGGACCGCGGTCGGGCGCTGTTCGATCGGGTCGGCGAGCACGCCCCGCTCGCGTACCGCGCCGCGGTGTCCCCTGACCGGGCGATCAGTGACGTCCGGCGGATCAACGCGCTGCTCGCCGGTGACGCCGAGCTGACCACGTCGCTCGGTCACGACGTCGACGCTCCTGCCGGTGAGTGGCGCTTCCGCGTCTACCGCCAGGGCCAGCCGGCCGCGCTCTCCGAACTGCTGCCACTGCTCGACCACCTCGGGCTGCAGGCGCTCGACGAGCGGCCGTACACGTTCCGCGTCGACGACGAGCGGGTCTTCGTCTACGACATCGGCGTCCGCGTCGACGGCGCCGTCGAGCTCGACGAACGCCCGCCGCGCCGCCCTGCAGGACGCCTTCGCCGCGCTCGTCGCCGGCGAGATCGAGTCCGACGGGTACAACCGCCTCGTCCTCCAGGCGGGGTTGAGCGCCCGTGAGGTGGCGATGGTGCGCGCCTACGGCAAGTACCTCCGTCAGATCGGGTTCGCCTTCAGCCAGGCCTACATCGAGGACGTGCTGTGCGCGCACCCCGTGCTCGTCGCCGACCTCGTCGAGCTGTTCCACACCCGCTTCGACCCGGCGCGCTTCGCCGGCACGCCGGGCGAACGGCGCGACGAGATGGCCGGCACCGTGCGCGAGCGGTTGGAGGCGGCGCTCGACGCCATCCCCGCCCTCGACGACGATCGCATCTGCCGCGCCTTCCTGACGCTGATCGCGGCGACGGTGCGCACCAACTACTACCGCGATCGCCGGGCGATCGCCTTCAAGCTCGACCCGACGGCGATCCCCGACCTGCCGCTGCCCCGTCCGCGCCACGAGATCTGGGTGTGCGGGCCGCGCGTCGAGGGCGTGCACCTGCGCGGTGGCGACATCGCCAGGGGCGGGCTGCGCTGGAGCGACCGCCGCGAGGACTTCCGCACCGAGGTGCTCGGCCTGATGAAGGCGCAGATGGTGAAGAACGCCGTCATCGTGCCGACCGGTGCCAAGGGCGGGTTCGTCGTCAAGCGCCCACCGGCGAGTCCCGACGAGCTGCGCGCCGAGGTCGTGCAGTGCTATCGGGCGTTCATCTCCGGCCTGCTCGACCTGACCGACAACCTCGTCACCCCGCCCGGTGGGGGAGCGCCACAGGTCGTGCACCCGCCTGACACCGTGGTCCACGACGACGACGACACCTACCTCGTCGTCGCCGCCGACAAGGGCACGGCGACGTTCAGCGACATCGCCAACGAGATCTCCGCCGAGTACGGGTTCTGGCTCGGCGACGCCTTCGCCTCCGGCGGCAGCGCCGGGTACGACCACAAGGCGATGGGCATCACGGCTCGCGGCGCGTGGGAGAGCGTGAGGCGGCACGCCAGCGTGCTCGGCAAGAACGCCGAGGCCGATCCGATCACCGCCGTCGGCATCGGTGACATGTCCGGCGACGTGTTCGGCAACGGCATGCTGCGGTCACGGCAGCTGCGACTCGTCGCCGCGTTCGACCACCGGCACGTGTTCATCGACCCCGATCCGGATCCGGAGGTCGCCTTCGCCGAGCGCAAGCGGCTGTTCGAGCTGCCGCGGTCGAGCTGGGCCGACTACGACCCGACGTGCATCTCCGCCGGCGGCGGTGTGTACCCGCGGTCGCTGAAGTCGATCGAGCTGAGCCCGCAGGCGCGGGCGGCGCTCGGCGCGCCCGAGGGTCCGATGACGCCGAACGCGCTCGTCTCGACGGTGCTGCGGGCGCCGGTCGACCTGCTCTGGAACGGTGGCATCGGCACCTACGTCAAGGGGTCCTCGGAGTCCAACGCCGACGTCGGCGACCGGACCAACGACGGCGTTCGGGTGAACGGCGCCGACCTGCGCTGCCGGATGGTCGGCGAGGGCGGGAACCTCGGCTTCACCCAGCTCGGGCGAGTCGAGTACGCCCTCGGCGGCGGGCTCGTCTACACCGACGCCATCGACAACTCGGCGGGCGTCGACTGCAGCGACCACGAGGTGAACATCAAGGTCCTCCTCGACGGCGTCGTCGACGCCGGCGAGCTGACGGTGAAGCAGCGCAACCTGCTGCTCGAGTCGATGACCGACGAGGTGGCCGAGCTCGTGCTCGACAACAACCGGGCACAGACGCTGGCGCTGGTGATCGCCAGACGCCAGGCGCTGCCGATGGTCAACGTGCACGCCCGCTACATCGAGGTGCTGGAGACCGAGGGCTGGATGGACCGCGACCTCGAGTTCCTGCCGACCGACAAGCAGATCGCCGAGCGCCAGACGGCCGGGCAGGGCCTGCAGGCACCGGAGTTCGCCGTCCTCATCGCCTACACCAAGAACGCCAACAACGCCGAGGTGCAGAAGTCCGACCTGCCCGACGTCTCACTCGTCGAGGCCGACCTGCTCGCCTACTTCCCGCGCGAGCTGCGCGAGCGCTACGCGCGAGGCCATCCGCCAGCACCCGCTGCGGCGGGAGATCATCTCCACGCGGATCGTCAACCAGATGGTCAACCTGTCGGGGATCTCGTTCGACCACCGCATGACCGAGGACACCGGTTCGTCCGTCGTCGACGTGACGCGAGCCTGGGTCGTCGCCCGCGACGTGCTCGGCTTCGCCCAGCTGTGGGCCGAGATCGACGCCCTCAGCGGTGACGTGCCGTTGGAGGTCCAGCTCGACCTGTTCCTCGACTGCCGGCGGATGGCCGAGCGGGCGGCGCTGTGGCTGCTGCGGCACCGGCGGCCACCGATCGACATCGACGAGGCGGTCGAGCAGTTCCGTCCCGGGCTGTCGGCGCTGGCCCGCTCGCTGGAGACGGTGCTCGTCGGGCGGATGGCCGACGTGGTGCAGTCGATCGAGGCGTCGCCGGCTGACCGCCGGCGTGCCCGAGGACCTCGCCGAGCGGGCCGGGGTGTGGCCGTTGCTGCACACCGGGTTCGACTTCGTCGAGTTGGCGGCGTCGCACGGCATGGACGTGATCTCCGTCGCCGCCGTCGAGTGGGGCATGTTCGACCAGCTCGACCTGTACTGGTTGTGGGACGGCATCGGCACGCTGCCGCGATCGGACCGCTGGCAGACCCAGGCCCGCTCGGCGGTCCGCGACGACATGCTCACCGCCCTCGCCGAGCTGACGACGACGGTGATCGACAGCGCCGGCGGCAGTGTCGACACCTGGCTCGACGCCAACGAGCGCTCGGTCGCCCGGGCCCAGGCGATGTTCACCGAGATCCGCCGCGCCGAGCGCTACGACCTGACGACCCTGTCCGTCGCCCTCCGCCAGCTGCGCAACCTCGCCCTGACCAGCATCACGTCCTGACCCATCCGAGTGTTTGACGCCATCCGAGTGTCTGGTGCGACGTCCGCGCACCGGACACTCGGATGACCGGGCCAGTAGCGTGATCACCCCCATGTCTGTGAGAGTCCGGATCGCTCCGTCGCCCACTGGCTTCTTCCACGTCGGCGGGGCGCGCACGGCGCTGTTCAACTGGGCGCTCGCGCGTCGCCTCGGTGGCCGCTTCGTGCTGCGCATCGAGGACACCGACGAGGCGCGCGACCGTCCCGAGTGGACGCAGGGCATCGTCGACGCGCTGGCCTGGCTGGGCATCTCGGCCGACGATCCCGTGTTCGAAGGCCCGTACTTCCAGAGCGCCAACGCCGCCGCCCACGTCGCCGCCGCCGAGCAGCTGTTCGCCGCCGGCCACGCCTACTACTGCGACCTCACGGGCGAGCAGATCCAGGAGCGGGCCAAGGCGTCCGGCCGGCAGGGCTACGACGGCTACTCCCGTGACCGTGGCCTCGGCCCGGCGCCTGGCCACGTGCTGCGGTTCCGCGTGCCGGACGGGACGACCGTCGTCCGTGACGTCGTGCGCGGCGACGTCGAGTTCGAGCACGACGCCATCGAGGACTTCGTGCTGCTGCGCGGCAACGGCACGCCGGTCTTCGTGCTGGCCAACGTCGTCGACGACATCGAGATGGGGATCACCCATGTCGTGCGCGGCGACGAGCACCTGCCGAACACGCCCAAGCAGCAACTCCTGTGGCGCGCCCTCGGCAACGAGCCGCCGGTGTGGGCCCACGTCCCCGTGCTCGTCAACGAGGCGCGCAAGAAGCTCTCCAAGCGGCGCGACAAGGTGGCGCTCGAGCAGTACCGCGACGAGGGCTACGTCGCCGAGGCGATGGTCAACTACCTGATGACCCTCGGCTGGGCACCGAAGGGCGACACCGAGATCGTGCCGTGGGAGCGGCATCGAGGAGGAGTTCCGCCTCGAGGACGTCACCCACTCGCCGGCCTTCTTCGACCTGAAGAAGCTCGCCGCCTTCAACGGGGAGTACATCCGGGCGATGTCGGCTGAGGAGTTCGTCGGCGGCGTGCTCCCCGTGGATCCCCTCGGAGTGGGACGCCGACCGCTTCCGCGCCATCGCCCCGCTCCTGCAGTCACGCGTCGTCACCCTCGCCGACGCCGCGCCGATGGTCGAGTTCCTGTTCGTCGACGAGCCGACGATCGACCAGGCGTCGTGGGACAAGGCGATGAGGCATGACTGGGCAGCGAAGCTGCTCGACGAGGTCATCACCTCGTTCGAGCACGTCGAGTGGGAGCACGAGGTCCTGCACGCCGAGTGGAAGCGGATCGCCGACGAGCTCGGCGTGAAGTACCGGCTGGCCGACGGGCCCGGTGCGCGTCGCCGTCAGCGGGCGCTCCGTCGGCCCGCCGCTGTTCGAGTCCCTCGAGCTGCTCGGCCGCGACGAGACGCTGCGCCGGTTGCGCGCGGCCAGGGATCGGATCGGGCTGTAGGTCGTGTCGACACAGACGGCCGACGCCACCCCCGTCGCCCTGATCAGGCCGATCCGGCCGTCCGCGCCGCCGGCGCTGGCCGCTGCGGATCGCCGGCGGCGGTCATCGTCGCCGTGCTCGGCTACTTCGCCGTCAGCTACCTCCAGGTGTGGTCGACCGGACGCAGCGACCAGGCCCGACCCGTCGACGCCATCGTCGTGATGGGCGCGGCGCAGTACGACGGCGACCCGTCGCCGCAGCTGGCCGCGCGCCTCGACCACGTCGCCGAGCTGTGGCCGCAGGGCCTCGCCCCGCTCGTCGTGGTCACGGGTGGCAACCGGCCGGGCGACCGGTTCACGGAGGCCGCAGGCGTCGGCGGACTACCTGGCCGAGCGCGGCGTTCCCGGCGAGGCGATCCTGCGCGAGGACGCCGGGACGACGAGCTACGAGTCGCTGCGCGGCGTCGCCGAGCTGCTCGGCCAGCGCGGTCTCGACGACGTGCTCATCGTGACCGACCCGTACCACGCCCTGCGCAGCCGGCTGATCGCCGAGGAGCTGGGCCTACGGGCGCACGTGTCACCGACGCCCGACAGCGTCGTCACGGGGGGCTCCGAGCTCGTCCACCAGCTGCGAAGAGGCCGCCGGCGTGGCGATCGGCCGGCTCATCGGGTTCGCCGGATCTGACGCCCGCACCATCCGCACTCTGCGGCCTCGGTGCGACGTCGCGCACCCGCCCGCTACACTCCCGAACCGCTCCGTGGGGAGTGGTGTAATTGGCAACACAGCAGATTCTGGTTCTGTTATTAGGGGTTCGAGTCCTCTCTCCCCAGCTCGTTCCGTGGGGAGCATGCAGTTGGCAGCACCGCGCGATTCGGCGCTGCGATCAGGCGGGTCGAGGCGCTCGGCTCGCCGAGCTCGGTCGTCAGACCTTGCGCCCCATGCCGTCACCAGCGGCGGTGTGGCGATGTCGATGGCGCCGGTGCCGAGGGCGGCGAGGTGCGGTTCGATGTCGTCGCCGAGGCCGAGCGCCACGAGGCCCTCGCGGACCTGGGCCACGTTGGCCCGCTCGAGCGCACGCGTCGCCGGCAGGGCGAGCGGCGCGTAGGCCTCGGCACGCACGTCGGCGAGCCCGAGCGAGCGCAGCCGGTGGCGCAGGGTGCGTCCGAGGCTGAAGTCGACCGACCGAGCGCCGAGCAGCTCGATGAACCCGGCGCGGATGCGGTTCGCCCGCTCCTCGTCGTCGTCGGCGGCGTCGGGGCAGGCGAGCGGCTGGGCCGACACGTCGAAGTCCTCGACGACGAGCCACCCCCCGGTCCGCAGGGCGCCCGCCATCCGCCGCAGGGCCGCCGCCCGCCGGGGGACGTGGGTGAGGACGAGGCGGGCGTGGACGAGATCGAACCCGCACGTCGGGTGCCGGGTCGGCGGCGACGTCGTGGCGGAGCACGGTGAAGGCCTCCGTCCCGGTCATCCACGACACGTCGATGTCGGTCGCCAGCACCTTGCCGGTGGGTCCGACGCGCTCGGCGAGCCATTGCGGCGTCCTCGGTCCGCCGGCTCCGACCTCCCAGCACGCCAGCCGGCGTCCAGGCCGACGTGGTCGAGGTGGCGGAACGTCCACTCGTCGAAGACGGCCGACAAGGCGTCGAAGCGGGCCCCGGCCTCGGCCGCCTGGTTGTCGAGCAGGTAGCTGTGCGTGGTCATCCACGGCACCCGGCCCCACGCCTGCACGGTCAGCGCCCGCACGACGACCGTCCCGGGCGTGGCGAGGTGGTGGCGGAGCTCGGCGACGAGCGAGTCGAGCTCGTCGGCGGTCGCCAGCCCGGCTGTCGACGATGCGCGGCGCGGAACATCTCGGCGAACGAGACGATCAACCGCTGGTACCAGTCGTCGACCATGTCGATGCCGGCGTGCGACATCGCCTTGACGTCGACCAGCCCGACCGAGTCGAGCATCGCCGGCAGGCGGCGACCGATCGTCGGGTCGAGGTCGCGCGAGCGCCACAGGCGCTCGAGGATCGTCGCGCAGCTCGCCCCACGCCGGGTGGGCGGGCTCGCACTGCCAGCTCAACCAGTCGACCTCCTGGACGGCGACGGTGCCGCCCGGGCGGACGATCGCCGCCGCCTCGCGCAGCACGGCGAGCGGGTCGGGCACGTTGACCAGGACGAGCCGGATGTGGGCGAGGTCGAACGAGCGGCGTGGCAGCTCCGTGGCGACGGCGTCGCCGAGCTCGAGGCGGACGTTGGCCAGCTCGGCGCACGTGCGGGCGGCGTGGTCGAGCATGTCGATGTGGCGGTCGACGCCGACGACCTCGCCGGGCGGGCCGACGAGCGTCGGACAGCTGGGGCAGGATGCCGACCGGACCGCACCCGATGTCGACGGCGCGCCACCGGCCGGGACGTCGAGTCGTCGAGCAGCCAGCCGGCCTCGTCCTCCATCAGCGCCGCCTGGGCGACCAGACGCCGCCGTTCGCCCTGGCTGTCACCGAGCATGTACTCGGGTCGTTCGGTCGTGCTGTTGCACTGTGCCCCATGCCGCCAGTCAACGCAGGCCGGCACCGGCAAGTCTTGGAGAACACCCGAAGATCGGGTGGAGGTGTCCGTGGGAGTCGCGAACGGGCTGCTGCTAGCGTTGCTGGCCGCTGCTCGGCCCGTTCGTCTAGAGGCCTAGGACACCACCCTCTCAAGGTGGCGGCACGGGTTCGAATCCCGTACGGGCTGCCAAGAAAGTCCAGGTCAGAGGCACTCTGCGGAGTGCCTCTCCTGCTTTCCGGCCCTCGTTGCCAATGGCGTGCCAATGTATTGATTGGAGAATGCCATGAAGGGGTTCATGCGCCGACGAGGCGACGCCTGGGAGCTGCGGGTCTACCTCGGCACCGACCCGGTGACCGGGAAGCAGCGCTACGCGACCCGAACGGTGCGCGGCGGCAAGCGCGAAGCGCAACGAACGCTGAACGAGATGGTCACCGACGCCGAACGAGGGCTGTCGGTCCGCACCAACGCCACGGCAGGCGAGCTGATCGAAGCGTGGTTCGAGCACGCCGCCGGAGACTTCTCGCCCAAGACGGTGAAGGAGACCCGCGGCTTCATCGACCGCAACCTGCTGCCGGCGATCGGCGACGTTCCGCTCTCGAAGCTCAAGCCCAGCGACCTCGACCGTTTCTACCGCCGTCTGCAGGCCACCGGAGCGGTCGGAGAGGGCGGGCTCGCTCCGGCCACAGTGCGCCGCATCCACGGCATCCTCCGTCGAGCGCTCGCTCAGGGCGTCAAGTGGGGATGGCTCGGCGTCAACCCGGCGGCGGCCACGACACCACCGCGCGTCCCGCAGTCCGAGATCGCGCCACCCTCCGGTCCCGACCTCGCTCGGGTCCTTCGACGGGCCTGGGAGTCCTCGCCGGAGCTGGCGTGCTACCTCGTGCTGGCGGCGGCGACCGGCGCGCGACGGTCCGAGCTGGTGGCGCTGCGTTGGCGCGACCTCGACCTCGCGGACGGCACCGTCCGCATCGAGCGTGGCGTCGTCATGGGTCCGGCCGGGCTCGTCGAGAAGGACACCAAGACCCACGCCGCCCGACGAGTCGCCCTCGACGATGGGACGGTCGAGATCGTCGGAGCGCATCGGGCTCGGATGACGGCGCGGGCGGCGATGTGTCGCGTCGAGCTCACCGATGACGCCTTCGTGTTCAGCAATGCCGGCGACTCCTCCGAGTCGTGGTTCCCGGACTCGGTGTCGAGAGGCTTCAAGCGGCTCTGCATCGCCGAGGGACTCCCCGACGTGCGGCTCCACGACCTCCGCCACTTCGTGGCCAGCCAACTGCTGAGCGCCGGGGTCGACGTACGCACCGTCGCCGGCCGACTCGGCCACCGCAACGCCGCAACGACGCTCAACGTGTATGCCCACTTCCTCGAGCAGGCGGACCGCGGCGCGGCGGACGTCATCGGCAGAGTGATCGCCGGCGATGTCATCGGCGCCGACGGGTCGTGAGACCTCCGATGGAGTCACTCATCTGGGCTCGACGATGTTTCGGATGTGGTCCGCAAGGAATTCGTCGCGATGCTCGAGCGGATACCCCTCGTAGAACGCCTGAGCGGCGGCCTCGGGCGATCCGAACGAGCAATGCGGCCAGATCGCCTCGAGGTCGTCGGTATCCACGGCTCGCGATGCGTAGAGCTTCATGAGGAACACCTGGTCGAACGGCGCCCCGAGCACTCGAAAGGTCTGCCTGTCGAGAAGGGCCTCGCACTCAGCAGGTTCGAAGGTCGCGGGGAGGAAGGCGGCCGCAGAGTCGTTCAACCACTTCGGCGCCAGACCGTGGCGCTCGGCGACACGGGCGACAGCCTCGGCGAGCTCCCGGTCGACACGTGTGGCACTGTCGACGTCGCGAGTCGCGTCTCGCAGGCCGTGCCAGGCGAGCAATGCGCCACCGACGACGATGACGGTTTGCCTCGGACCTCTGTCGGTCAGTTCGTCGGCCACCTCGCCGAGGTATCGCTCGATGGCAGCGGCCCCGAGCAGAGGCTCAGGCACCGATCGTCCGGCGGTCCCGCCACAGGCTCGTGGTGTCGATCATCAGCCCTCGTGCGGCGAGTTGGGCGGGGACGTGGTGCCCGGTGACCGTGCGAGCGGTTGGCGGCTCATAGGGATCCGCGAGTGGTGGAACCTGACCGGTCCAGCTGGGACGAGGTAGCCCGGCTTCGTCGGCGAGTTTCTCGGCCACCGCCGCCAACAGCGTGTCGACGACCGGCTCGCCGGCCGGCGGCGGCGCGACGTAGATCGCCTCCGGTATCCGATCGGGGTGTAGCGCCAACTCGTCGAGTAAGGCGCGCCACCGGGGCCAATCGAGCCGAAGCCGGCCGTGGCGGCTCCAAGCGTCAGCCAGGTCGCTCAGTCGTGGCGGTCGTGGGCCCCCTGGGTGGATCGCTGACAGCTCGAGGGCGAAGCCTGCGGCGGCCAAGATCCGCTCCAGTGTCCGGACCGAGGGATCAACGGATCCAGCCTGGATGCGAGTGATGGTCGACCCGGCAACGCGGGCGTCGGCAGCCAGCCGTCGGACCGACAGTCCCGAGGATCCCTTCGCGTTCGTGACGAGTTCATCAACCCGCATGCGTGTAAGCATACTTGCACACACCCTCGGCGAACCTACGCTGGTCGACGAGTTCAGGCGGCGCAGGAGGTGACCTTGCCCCGCAACTCCATCAAGCTCGACATCCCGTGCGATCCCCAGCAGCTCGGTGAGCTCGACATGCCCTTCGCGCTGCTGAGCGAAGCCCGTGATCCCGGCCGCATCGCCGTGGGTGCGATCGTGATAACGGCTGACGACGTCGACCCCGTGTTCGCTCGGGTCCATGCGATCACCGAGAGGCGTGACGGTACGCGGGTCGTTCATCTCGAGCTGCTGCCCGGCGATCCGCTCGACTACGCCGACGCGCTCCGCCGGTCGCGTCTCCTGACTGCCTGACGCGAGAGCGGCGGCTACTGCCCTTTACTTCTTGTAAAGGCACTCGTCCTGTTCTGTGTCCGCTGGTGACCGCTGGTGTCAGCCACGGTTCCGGCGCGGACGTCGTCGGGCGATTCGGCGAGACCGGCGGACACCGAATGCCCGACGCCGACATCCGAATGGCGTGACTACGGACCGGGGCGGCGCTCGGACCGATTCCGGTATGGCGGCACCGCCCACCGCAGCACGGCAGGTGGGCCATGAGCAGCGCGGCCGTGCTCGTCTTCGTGGCGCCGACCGCATCGACGCCTCTGGGCCGACCTTGTCGGCCCGCCCTAATCGCCCTCGTCTCCCCCGTCTCCGTCGCCGGGGCCGTCGCTGTTGCCCGGTCCGTCGGCGATCGGCTGCAGCACGGGTTCGGCGATGGACAGCAACTCAGGCGACAGCTCTCCCTTGTCGACCCACTCCTGGGTGTGGTCGAGCAGCTCAGCGGCCTTGTCGGACTGTTTGCGTCCGTCCTCCTGCTGGACCTTCTGTAGCTCGTCGAGGAACTCGGTTCCCTTCTCGCCAAAGCGTCCGGGGTCCTGTTCGACGAACGCGATGAGCTCCTCGAGCGAGGCCGGCGGGGGCGGAACGGTTGGCGGGGCGGTGGTCGGGGGCGGCGTGGTCGGTGGCGGTGTCGTCGGGGTGGCCGTCGTGCCCGGCGCGGCCGTCGTCGGTGTCGCGGTCGTTGCGACGGCGACGTTCGCTGCCGGCGCCACCGTTGTCTCGGTCAACTCACCTGCCGACGCGTTCGGCTCCTCGTCGCGCTGGGCGAGAGCGATCGCCGCGCCGATACCGACCGCGAGCCCGGCGGCCGCCGCCCACCACCACGCCCGGGAGCGACGGGACGGCCGCACCGGCCCCACCATGACCTGCGTCGGCTCGACCGGCGAACTCGCGGCCAACGGCGGCGCGGCCACTGGGATCGGCTCCGACAGGCCCCGCAGCGACGCCGCCATCTGCTCCGCGGACCGGAAGCGGTCGGCTGGGTCCTTCGCCATCGCCCGCGTCACGGCGGCGGCGACATCACCCGGCACGTCCGAGCGCACGCGGCGGACATCGGGAATCGCCGCGTCCCGATGAGCGATCGCCGTGGCGATCGGCGTGTCGCCCTCGAAGGGCGGACGCCCAGCGAGCATCTCGTAGAGCACGACACCGACGGCGTAGAGATCGGTCGCCGCGGTCACCGGCTCCCCCACGACCTGCTCGGGGGCGAGGTACTTCGGTGTGCCGACCAACTGGCCGGTGCCGGTCAGGTCGGCCGCGAGGTCGCCGAGGCGTTTGGCGATCCCGAAGTCGGCCAGCTTCACCGCCCCGCCGGGGCCGAGGAGGATGTTGCCCGGCTTGACGTCGCGGTGGACGATCCCCGCGGCGTGGGCCGCGCCCAGCGCGGCCAGCACGGCCGAGGTGATGGTGAGTGCCTCGTCGACGTCGAGCGGGCCGTGCTCGGCAAGCCAGGCGGCCACCGACGGGCCGTCGACCAGCTCCATCACGAGGTAGAGGTAGCCGTCGGCCTCCCCGGCGTCGAACACTGCAACGGCGTTGGGATGGGAGAAACCCGCCAACGAGCGGGCCTCGCGGACGAACCGCTCCCGCCCGACCCGATCGATCCCCGACGCGGGCGCCATCTTGATCGCCACTGGGCGGTCGAGGCGCAAGTCGTGGGCGGCGACCACCCGCGCCATGCCACCCGCGCCGAGAAGCGCGCCGAGACGATAACGGCCTGCGATCACCTGCTCCACCGGTCTCCAACCTACGACTGCGCGGTTCCTACCCGTGCGCACCGCAGCATCGACGATGGCACCCTGGACTCCTGAGGTCGGCCAGCGTTCGCGAGCGAGGGGCGCGTCCACTGGGCGCGGGCGTCACGGAACCCCCGGGCACGCGCCCGAGGCAAACGGGACCGCTGGCACGCATGCCGGCAGCACGTCCTGACCGATATCGACGGGGATCACGCCGACCCGCCGCGTCTCGATCGCCGGCTCGACCGCGCTCGCGACCATCCGGTAATCGCGGGCCTCTACCGAGACACGGGGCACGCATAACCGGCGAAGTGCGGGCTCACTTCGCGACATAACACGCGTCCGAGAATCCGGCTCGTCAGCCAGGCCGAACTCGATGCGCCGCCGACGACGTACGAACGAGACGTGCGCGTAACGACGGCTCGGGCGCGGACGTGGTCGGGGTTCTCGGCGTCACCGGCATCGACCGAATGTCCGACACCGACGTTCGGATTGCCACGATTACCAACCGGGCCGAGTGGGGCCGAAGTGCAGCAGGCCCGTGGCCTGAACGAGCGGGATATCGCCCGCGCATTGTCCTTAACCCGGCGATGTCGGCCGGCGGTGCTAGGCGGAACCCTGCAGTCGCCGCCTGGGGTACGGGGGCGTCGTCGTGGTCCGGCTGGTTCGGGCGGATTTCAGCACAAGACCGAGGGGTGTCTCCCACCATCGGTCGTCCGGGCCCGGCGGCGCCGCGCACGGCCACAAGAGCGCACGCAACACGTGCTGGTCGTCGTCTGAGTACGTGGCCCGCAGACGGGTCAGGAAGGCATGCGCGCTCGGTGCCAGCGACGCTCCGTCGTTGGATAGGTCGCGTCCTGGTGCTGTTGAGTCACCGGCAATTCGTTGGAAGGCCCACGTGTGCGCCAGCAGTTCGTCGACGAGCTGCTCCGTCGCGGCCTGCTCGTCGATGCGGGAATCCATCGGGCCCACTCCTCGTTACGATCCTGTGCGCTGTCTACCCACGGCACCTGACGACGAATCCGCTGGCAGCGCACGCTCGCAGGACGCCTGAGCGAGTGGCGATTGCTCCCGCGGCGAGGCGCTCGGGGAGGCCCGGGGCCGGTAACTGGCGGTCGCTTCGATGGCCGACGCCCGTTCGGTGTCGACGCTGTAGTCATCGCAGAACTGAACTGTGCCGACGTAGCCGACTACCAACCCACGGCGGCAGCGAGGGTCGAGTTCTGTACTGCGCGCCCTGTGCACTGTGCCGGGGGTCCGGAACGCTCAATATGAGATCCGGCGCGATGTCCTCGCCCGGCGGCCTTGCAGCGCGGGCGTCGCCGACGTGATCGGTTCGGGGCGATGCTAAGAAGGCGCCGGGGCCGACTCCAGACGAACGGTGTCGGCAACGGCGATCGCACGCCAGCCGACGCGAGGGTGGCGGTGCGGGCCGGTCCCTGTCAGACCGTCGCGCTGGCGGGCCCGGAGGGGTCGCGGGTCGGACGCTCGGTGCGGAGCTCGACCTCGACGGTTGGCTCGAGCGCCTGGGTGGTCCCTGACCGTCGGGCGTGCTCCAGGGTCAGATGGGCGGAGCGGCCGGCGAACTCGACGGTCATCACGCCGTTGTCGAACCATGGGCCGTGCTCGACGTGCCAGGTGATGCCGACGTCGGCCACCCCGGCCCAGCGGGCCAGGCGGTGGACGATCGCGGCGAACGTCTTGCGATTGAGCAACCGGTTGGCCAGCTTGCCGACCCGCGGGATGTCGTTGCGGAACGGCGACATCGTGAGCTGGTGGATGCTGGTGTCGGGATGCTCGACGGCCGTCAGCTGCGCGGCGGCGGTGTAGTTGCAGTGCACGTCGCCTCCGAGCAGCAGCACGGTCGCCGGCGGGGCCGCCGCCTCGACGACCCCGCTGATGAGGTCGACGGTCTCGTCGAACGAGGATCGAAAGGCCGCCCAGTGCTCGAGGTCGAGCGCCTGTCGCAGGCGCTCGCCGATCCAGCGTCCCGGTCGGCTCCAGGCTCCCTCGGAGATCGCCTCGTCCCAGCCCTCGAGGTGGTGGACACCCGGCAGCATCAACCACGGCAGCGTCGACGCCAGCACGAGGTGGTCGAAAGGGTGGTCGACGTCGATGACGTGGTCGCGCACCCATGCCCACTCGGGGGCGTCGACCATCCGGCGGTCTTCCGGATCGAGCTGACGGGAGCAGCGGCTGTCGATCGCCACCAGGCGGACGCCTCGTCCGGCACCGCCGAGGTCGCGGTAGTAGCTCCAACGGATCGACGTGGCGTCGACGTCGGCGTTCCACGCGACCTGGTCGAGGTAGTGGGTCCGCTCGTCGTCATCGGCGATTGCGAGCAGCCGGACGTACACCTCGTCCTCGTCGAGCTGATCGGGGCTCAGATTGCCGAGGTGCTGGTACACCCAGTACGACGCATAGCCGCCGATCACGCGGTCGTGCCACCAGGGCTGCGCCGTCACCTCCCGCCGCCACGACAGCGACGTGTTCCAGTCATCGCGGAGGTCGTGGTCGTCGAGCAGCATGCCGGTCGGGACGGTCGACAGCAGCCATCGGATGGCGGGCGGAGTCCACGCCTCGTGGTACAGCCAGGTGTACTCCTCGTAGTTCTGGATCTCGTCCCTCACCTCGGAGCCGCGTTCCTCCCCGTGGGCGCGCAGCCGCTCGATGATCCGCTCGGAGGGCTCGTCGGCGTACACCTGGTCGCCGATGCACAGCAGCGTGTCCGGCCAGGTGTCGTGGGGAGCGCCCGCCATCCGCTCGGCGAGCGCGATGAGGGCATCGGCCCCGAGGGTCGCGAGGTGCTCCTCGTCGAGCGGATCGGACCGCCGGCAGCTCCCGAAGGCGAGGCGGAAGGGCGCGTCGGGATCGATCGCCCGGATCACGCTGGGTGGGAACGAGGTATCGGCGGGTGGCCAGACTCGTCGCTCGTCGAGGTCGACCGTGTACTCGTTGGCGGTCGACGGCGCCAGGCGGTCGATGTGCACGAGTGCGTAGTGGTGGCCGTGGAGGGACCACGTGCGAGTGGTGAAGCGGTCGTCGCCCACAGCGACCGCCACGGCACAGGCCCGGTCGGTCTCGACCCAGATCGTGGCGCAGGTGTCGTCGGCGTAACGCAGCAGTGGGCCGAGGAGCAGGGACGCATCATCACCGTTTTCCGGCTCCGCCCGCGTCGACACGGCGGGGAAGCGTACTCAGCTGCCGACGTTGTGTGGCAGGTCGCGGGCGCCGGTCGCGGGGGTCGCGGTCCCTTTCACAGCGTCGTCTTCAGCCGTGCCTCGATGGTCGGCCTCATCGATGGATGGTCCGTACCGCGGCCCGCCGGCCGGTGGCAGTCGGGGGCGACAGACGACGCGTCGACCTCGATCGACCGTGCGATGGCGGAACTCGCCATCGACCGAGACGCCGCCGCCGGCGGAAGTCGTGCGGACACCAGCGCGCCGAGCGGCGTTCGCCACCAGGTCTCTGGCGGGGCGTGCGCAGTGTCACCAAACAGCGTGAACGCGACCTCTCGTGCTGCAGTCACACCCTGCGGCCCCGATCGTTCGAGCTCGGTCACCGTTTGCTCTGCCGTCTGTCGGACGGCGCGGCTCACGGCGTCACGGTCGTCGACGACGATCGGGACGAGCAGTCCGAGCCGCCACAGGCGCAGCATGCAGCTCATCGACAAGTTGATCCACAGCCGCTTCACTCTCACCGGCGTTCACGCTCACCCCCATCGAATACGAACGACCGACGCCGCAAACAAACCCGAACATGGCGCCCGGTAAACAACGAGGTAGCGCTGTGTCGCGCCACTCGGTGGGACGCAGCCCAGTGATCGTCTCGACGGAGCCTGGTGAACCGGGATCCACCGTCCCGCGGCCCGGCGCCTGACCGACGCGTCGAGGCCCGAGTCCCCCGGTGCCGACGTGGGACTCGGGCCGCGACGTGCGGTCGTTGGCTGCCTCAGATCCCGAGCAGACCGTTGAGCAGGTCGGTGATCGCACCGAGCAGGTTGGACAGCAGGCCGCCCAAGCCGCCGCCATTGAGGAGCCCAGCGACGGCGCAGAGAAGGTTGCCGAGCAGGTTCCCTGCACTGTTGGCGGCAGGCCTAGCCGTCACCCTTGCGTGAACACCTGATCTCGCTGGTAGACGCAGAGAGCGCGTTGTGCGCTTATCGCAGGCCCTGGGCCGGTGGCGGCAAGCCCAGGCGCGGCGTTTCCGCGTAGATCCTGCGGCGAACGTCATGGTTCACCGGAGAGTTCGGTTAGTGGTCGTAGTCGCGGGTCCCGGTGGCCCCTTGGGCTGTCCTCGGGGCGGCCCCACCGACCGGCGGGGTCCCGGCGACGGTGTCAACCCGCTTGCGCCGCGCCAGACCGGCCAGGCCCAGCAAGCCGAGCAGGCCGAGCAGGCCCCACAGACCGGTGTTGTCGCTGTCGTCGTCCTCGCCACCGGGGACGACCTCCTCACCGACGTCCTCGACCGGAGTCTCCTCCTCGATGGTCGGTGGGGTGGTCGCTGCTGCCGTGGTGGCGACGCTGAGCGAGGCGATGGCGAGTGCTGGGATGACCAGCAATCGCCTCACTTCGGCCCCCGCTTGGTCGTGGTGTCCTTGACGTCGCCGTCGATCTCGATCTGCTCCTTGCGGACCTCGCCCGACACCGTCTCGGTGTCCTGCACGACGTCCTTCTCCAAGCGCACGCGCTCCTTGGGGACCGTCTCCTTGGTCACCACCGCCCGCTCCTCGGACAGCGTGATCTCGGCCTCGGCATCACCGATGTCGCCACCTCGGCCGGTGGCCGGCTCGCGCACGACCCTGGCAACTTCCTTCTGCACCGGAACCTGGATGTTCTGCTGCTCGGTCACGACGTACTTGCGCAGACGGACCGTGCCGGTCTGCTGGCGCTCGCCTTGTCGACCCGAAGCTCCTCCTCGGAGCGGGTCACGGCCTCGTCCTCACGGGCGCCGACGTCACCGATCGCGCCGTGCTCCTTGCGCCACTCGTAGTCCTTGTCGGCCCGTGGCCCGGCGTACGCCTTGCCGTAGCCGAAGTCCTTGCCCGGCGGTGTCGTTGGCGTAGTCGTAGCCGTAGTAGGACCACAACTCACGCTCCTGGTCGGGATCCAGGTGCTCGTCGTCATCGATGCGAGGAGCGCCTTTGACCATGTCCTTGTCGAAGGCGACCTGCAGGTCCCCGCTTTCGTCTCGCCCTCGCGGTAGACGCTGGATCCGTGGATCGGCACGAAGCTGTGCTTCGTCCCGAACAGACCGGTCTTGACGGCCACCCACTCGGGACGTCCAGTCTCGTCGTCGTAGTAGATGTCGGTGATCTCACCGATCTTGTCGCCGTCGGCGTCGTAGGCG
Organism: uncultured Acidimicrobiia bacterium; assembly: GCA_963749315.1. GTDB lineage: Bacteria > Actinomycetota > Acidimicrobiia > Acidimicrobiales > Ilumatobacteraceae > JALZMG01. The sequence goes on along the minus strand of CAVVMS010000024.1, from coordinate 11,364 downwards.
TCACGCCCGATCCAACCGTCGTACGTCCTCGTATCAGGTTCCATTGTTGTTCCTCCTGGCAGCGTGTGAATCACACCCCGGTGACTCCTCCAGATTTGGAGGGCGCATCTCGGCGCGCTGTGCGGAGCGTGTGCGTCGAACGCCCGACGGAACGACCAGCATCGGTTCAAGCGTGGGCGTCGTCCGGGCTCATCAGCTGTAGAAACGCCTACGGTCGATCGAGATGACGCACGCATCGCGTGTTTCTGTTTGAGACGTTCGAGCAGCGGTAACGGTCGATGATGGTGAGCGGAGGGGTCAACGGGGTGTCCCCGGACGACATCACGGAGGTAACCGCGCTGGTTCGCCGCGCGGTTGCCGGCCGAGTTGCCGATCGCGATGCGGTGGACGAGATCGTCCAAGAGACCCTCGCCCGCTTGCTGGCTGCCAAACGGCGGCTGGACGGTGCCGCGCTCGGGCCGTACGCGATCATCGTCGCCCGCAACCTGGTTGCCACCCACTGGCGGCGCATCGACACGAACAACCGTCACGAACACCGACTGTTCGAGCCGCCCTCGGCGACTCACCCCGAGGACGACCTGCTTGCGCAGGAGGAGTGCGTCGCGCTGCGGGCGGCGTTGGAGCGGCTCCAACCGATCGAACGCCAGGTGCTCGTCGAGCACGAGCTCGACGGCCGAGACACCAAGTCACTGGCGGTGGATCTCGGTTCCACCCCCGGTGCGATCGCGGCCCAGCTGAACCGGTCGCGTGCCAAGCTCCGCGTCGAGTATCTCCTGGAGACGCGTGGCGACCCTCCGTCGCCGCAGTGCCGGCCGGTCCTGCGCGCGCTCTCCGCCGGCGACGGTCGGCGACAGGCAGCGCTGCAAGCCGGCGACCATCTCATCGACTGCACGTTCTGCGCCGCCCTGAGCGAGCCGTTGCTGGAGCGTCGGTCGAAGCCGGTCGTCGAGGACACCCCCATCGCAGTGCGTGTCGACGCCGACATCGTCGTCGCCCGCCAGCGCGCCCGCGAGATCGCCGTGCAGACGGGCTTCTCGGCGACGGAGGCCACGGTGATCGCCACGGCAGTGTCCGAGATCGCCCGCAACATCGTGCGTTTCGCCCGAGGCGGAGAGGTCACGATCGCGGAAATCTCCGACGGCGAGGCGTCCGGAGTGATGGTCGTCGCCCAGGACGAAGGACCCGGGATCCCTGACGTCGCCTTGGCGATGACGGTGGGTTACACAACGTACGGTGGTCGCGGTCTGGGTCTACCCGGATCGCAACGATTGATGGACGAGTTCGAGATCACCTCCGAGGTCGGTTGCGGAACGACCGTGACGATGACGAAGTGGCATCGAGCATGAACACCAAGACACACGGCGATCGCAGGACACCACACGGAGGAGATCGGACCACGATGAAAGAGACAAACACGGCTGCCAACGAACCGATCGAGGACGATCATCGGATGCTCCCAGAGCTGGTCGCCCACCTGCGCGAGCACCGATCCGAGCTGCGAGCCGAGTGGGCGAGCCGCATCGACTCGACTCATCTGCTGCAGGCGATGACGCCGCAGGAGATCGGGTCCGAGACAACGTCGGTCTACGACAACTACGTCGAGGTCCTCGAGACCGGCAGCGTCGACGCGCTCCAGCGGTACGCCCGTGACCTGTCCGAGCGGATCATTCCCCGCGGCGTCGAGACGCATGAGGTCGTCGGCATCGTGCTGCTCCTCCGTGACGTGCTGGCCCGCTCGCTGTTCTCGAAGTACCGCGATGACTTCACCCTGCTCAACCGCGTGCTCGACGCCTACGAACCGGCGGCCAACCGCATCGCCAACACAGTGGCGGTGAGCTTCGTCGAGGAGCGCGAGCGGGTCATCCGGCAACAGCAGGACGCAATCCGCGAGCTCTCGACCCCGGTACTGCAGGTGCGTGAGCGACTGCTCATCCTGCCGATCATCGGCGTGCTCGACAGCCAGCGTGCCGCACAGCTCACCGATCAACTCCTGCGCGGCATCCGCACCAATCGTGCCAAGGTCGTCGTCATCGACATCACAGGGGTACCCGAGATCGACACCTCTGTCGCCAACCACCTCGTGGAGACCGTGGATGCATCCCGCCTCATGGGCGCCAGCGTCATCATCACCGGGCTCTCCTCCGACATCGCCCGCACCCTCGTGACGATCGGTGTCGACCTCACCAAGATGAACACGATCGGTGACCTGCAAGGCGGGATCGAAGAGGCCGAGCGTCAGCTCGGGTTCCGCGTCACCCGGCACGACGCGGGCTGAGCTGCGGCGTCAGCGATGATGTTCGTCTCCATCCTCCAACAAGGAGACTTCCTCATCGCTTCCATCCACGCCGCGCTCGACGACACCGAGCTGATCCGTTTCCAAGACGACCTCGTCGAGCAGATCGGCGTCACACGTGCCAAAGGCATCATCATCGACATTGCCGCCCTCGACGTGCTCGACTCCTTCGGCTCGACCACGTTGCTCGACCTGGCGCGCATGGCCCGCCTCCGCGGCGCCGAAACCGTCATCGTCGGCATCCAGCCCGACGCCGCATACACCATGGTCAAGCTCGGCATGACCCTCGACGTCCACACCGCGCTCGACCTCGAGCAAGGACTGAGCCTGCTCGAAGCCGAGACGACGGGTCATCGCACAGGCGCCTCGACGCTCAGCGCCCTTCGTGAACGCGGCAGCTGAGGACAACAACGCCGGCCTACCGCCAGGTCACAACGCCGGTCGTGACACGACGTTGCGCCGTCCGCGTCCGGATGGTCTGCGGACGTAGTACTCGTCAGCATGTTCGTAGCCAGAGGTGTGAGGGAGGTCAGTCGCCGTCGGTGGAGGGGCCGATGGTGTCGGCGGCGTAGGCACCGCGTTGGCCGATCGGGCGTTCGTCGCCGGCGGTGGTGTCGCGTGCCGTCTGCCGCTCGAGCTCGCTGTTGAGCTCGGCGCCGAGGATGATGGCCAGGGCGGTGAGCAGTAGCCACAACATGACGACGACGACGGCGCCGAGTGCGCCGTACGTCTCGTTGTACGTGCCGAAGTTGGCGGCATAGATGGAGAACAGCATCGAGCCGATGATCCACAGCACGCTGGCGAAGATCGCTCCCGGTGACACCCACGACCACTTCGCCGCTTCGCGATCAGGGGCGTACCGGTACAACACGGCCAGTCCTGCGAGTAGGCCGAAGAACAGCACCACGAAGCGAGCAACGCTCACCACGATGCGCCCCGCGCCGCCGAGGCTCGAGGAGGCGATCAGCGAGGGAAGCAGGGCGATGGCGGTGAACGCGACGATGAGGAACAGCAAGGCGGCGATCGTGAACGCCAGAGACAGGCCGCGCACCTTGACGAAGCCGCGGCTCTCCTCTTCGTCGTATGCCTGATTGATGGCCTCGATGAGGTTCTTCATGCCGCTCGATGCCGACCACAGCGCCAGCAGGATGCCGCCGACGACGGCGATCAGCGCTCCGGACGAGGCGTCGCCGATGTCGCGGATCTGTTGGCTGATGAGGTCGCGTACCTCAGCTGGGGCGGCGGACAGGGAGTCGAGCAGCTGGTCGTCGATCCGGTCCGGATCGGCGACCAATCCATACATCGAGAGCAACGCGACCAGCGCCGGAACGAGAGCGAGGAGCCCGAAGAAGGCAACACCTGCTGACAGCAGCATGACGTGATCCTTCTTGGATTCCTCTTTGACCCGAACGAGTACATCTTTCCAGCCGCCGGCCGGTAGCTGCCTCGGTGACTCGGCGGTGCGGCCCCGATCCGACGACTCGACCGGCATGGCTGGCTCCGAGCGAAGCGCCGTGGGCCGTTCAGGGTGAATCGTCGATCTGGTCATTCCGCGGCCTCCGATCTGATGGGGCCAGGCGACGCGTACCGACCACGGTCATCACCGGTCCCTTGCGGTGCTTCCGTCAACCCGGTGTGCTCCAATGCCATGGCCCATTCCTCCACGGTCTGCCCTATCCCCGTGTGAATCGGTACCCCTCATGTCGCCAAACCGAACCTTCGGTGGTGGAACCGACGTGGTTCGCCACCCGGTCGATCGGTCCCCTTCCGGAAGTGGCTGCGATCGTCACCGGCCAGCGTGCCGGCTCGCCGACATTGTTTGTGAGTGAGCGAGATTGGTAAGGAACTGTGCCCGCTGTCGGTACGGCAGCGAGCTTGACGAGGAGTTTCGGCGATATGGGCTACGGCATTGGGGGCCTTCTGATTCTGATCCTGGTGATCCTGGCGATCATCTATTTGGCAAGAAGGGTCTAGGAACACGTCGTCTTTCGGATATGAGCGAAACAACCGAGGGCGCATCAGCGAAATCGACGAACGCCGAGCGGCGGCGCCAGCGGCGACACCAGGGCGAGCGACCTTGGTCGACTCGAGTGCCGGTGCACACCGACGATGGGACGGGCGCCGCCGACACTCCGATCCCGTTCTTCCGAGAACACTCCTGATCCAGTTTCCGAGAGTTGGACAAGGGCGATGCAGCGAGCGCGGTCGTGGGGAAGACGAGGGCCATGTCGATCGACGACTCCGTCTGGCTGCCCTCCGCGAATTCCGTGCTTCCTGTGCTGGCCGCCACGTCATGGGCCGCCAGAGGTCGGTGTCGGCTTCCCGACGGCACGATTCCGCGAGCACCACGACAGGCCGACCAGGCAGCGAGGCATGTGAGGTGATGAAGCGGACAGGCCTCGGCGGTTGGCTGGCTCGGCGCTCGGCCGCGCCATGGGACGACACGGAGCCGATTCGGGCCGAGGTCTTCGGCCGAGAGCGATTCGAGCAGCACGCGGTGTCTCTCGCCGACAGCCACATGGTCGTCGATCGGAGCTTGAAGGTGGTCTCCATCGTGGACCGCTTGGACGACAACGCCGCCGCCCTGCTGCAGGACTATCGGGCGCTGCTGACCGAGCTCCGAGCGAGACGGCCCATCACCCCTGCCGCCGAGTGGTTGGTCGACAACTTCCACATCGTCGAACGCAACGTCCGTCAGGTTCGCCTCGACCTGCCGCCCAGCTACTTCAAGCAACTCCCCAAGCTCGGGAGCGGGTTCCTGGCCGGGCATCCACGGATCTTCGGGATCATGTGGGGGTACGTCGCCCACACCGACAGCCTCTTCGATCCCGACCTGCTCGCCGACTACGTGCGGTCGTACGAGGCACGTAAGGCGCTCTCGCTCGGTGAGCTCTGGGCCGCCGCGATCACCTTGCGGCTGCTGCTTCTGGAGAACCTGCGGCGGCTCGCGGACCTGATCGTGCGTGCGGCGGCCGATCGGGAGCGGGCCGACGCGTTTGCCGATCAGCTGCTCGGACTCGGCGGATCGCCTGCCCGGCCGCTGCATGAGCTCGCCGACCAGATCGACGGATCGCTGCACAGCCGGGCGTTCGCGGTGCAGCTGATTCGACGGATGCGTGATCAACCCGACCCCGCGCCGGCGCAGTGGATCTCCACTCGGCTCGAAACGCATGGCTTGGACCCGGAACGCATCGTCGACGAGGAGCATCATTCCCAGTCCAGCGGGACGGTGACGGTTCGAAACATCTTCACCAGCTTGCGCTTGCTCGGTGACGTCGACTGGTCCGAGTGGGTCGAGGGCGTCAGCCTCGTGGAGGCCGAGCTGCGCCGCGACGGCGCATACATGGCCCAGGACTTCCCGAGCCGCAACCTGTACCGCTCCGCCATCGAAGAGCTGGCCAGGGGAGCCGGTCGTCCCGAGATCGACGTCGCACGGGCGGTGCTGCACCAGACTCGCGAGGGGCCCGATGCGGTCACTCGAGATCCTGGCTTCTGGCTCCTGGACGATGGGCGAGCCGCCTTCGAGCGGGCGATCGGGTTCCGGCCGACCTGGCGCCGGCGCAGTACCACTCTCGGAGGGCGCGCCGGGTTGCTCGGCTATCTCTGTCTGGCCCTGGTCGGCATCGTGCTGACGCTCGGTGCCACGTTGATCTTGATCGATTGGATTTCCGGTGGGCTGCCTGCGCCGGTGCTCATCGTGGCGGCTGTCCTCGGTGTGCTTCCGTTCAGCGACCTCGCTCTCGGTGTCGTGAACCAACGCCTCACGCACACGTTCCATGTCTCGGTCCTACCGGGCCTGGCATTGCGCACCGGGGTGCCAGCTGAGCACCGGACGCTGGTTGTGATCCCGACACTGCTCGATTCGCTCGCCGGCGTCGACGAGCTCGTGGAGTTGCTCGAGGTCCACTACCTGGCGAACGCATCGGGGGAGATCTACTTCGCGCTGGTCACCGACTGGCTCGACAGCCCGACCGAGCACGCCGACGGCGACGACGAGCTGGTGGCGCGTGCTCGTCTCGAGATCGAGCGCCTCAATGAGCTCCATGGCGACTACTTCCTGCTGCTGCACCGGGCCCGCCGGTTCAACCCTGAGGAGCGGGTGTGGATGGGCTGGGAACGCAAGCGTGGCAAGTTGGAGGAGCTGAACCGCTTGTTGCGGGGCGACGAAACGACAAGTTTCACCACCGTCGAGGGGCGCCTCCCCCATGACGTCAAGTACGTGCTCACGCTCGACAGCGATACTCGGCTACCCCGGGACGCTGCCCGCCGTCTGATCGGCAAGCTCGGCCACCCATTGAACCGACCCGTGTGGGTGCCAGGTGCAGCTCGCCCACTCCGCGGCTTCGGCATCCTCCAGCCTCGAGTCACCCCGTCGCTGCCGATGAACGAAGCCAGCTCCTACTTTCAACGCGCGTTCTCGACCGCGCCCGGCCTCGATCCCTACGCCTTCGCCGTGTCGGACATCTATCAGGACCTCTTCGGGGAAGGGTCCTTCACCGGAAAGGGCATCTACGACGTCGATGCCGTCATGGCGGCGACGGCAGGCCGCATCCCGGAGAACCGAGTCCTCAGCCACGACCTGCTCGAAGGCAACTACGCGGCTCGGGGCTCGTCACGGACGTCGAGGTCGTCGAGCAGTTCCCGATGACCTACGAGGTGGCCGCAGCACGTGCCCACCGGTGGGCTCGCGGTGACTGGCAACTCCTGCCGTGGATCATTCGACGACGACGCGGCATCAGCGGGCTCGGTCGATGGAAGATGATCGACAACCTTCGCCGCACTGCCTCGCCGATCTCTCTCGTTGCAGCGCTCATCGTGGGCTTGGCCCTCATGCCGTCGTGGGCGGCACTGGCGTGGTCGGCGGCACTGGTCGCCACCTTCTTCGGGCCCCCGCTCCTTCCTGTCTTCAGCCAGCTCCTTCATTGGCGGTCCGGGATCACGCTCCGCAGCCAGGTCAATGGCTTCTTCCACGACCTCGTGAACGGGGTGGTCCGCGGCTTCCTCAACTTCGCGTTCCTGGGGCACCACGCGTGGTTGATGGCAGACGCCACGCTGCGCACCTGGTTCCGCATGGCCTGGTCACACCGTCACCGCCTCGAGTGGACGACCGCAGCACAGGTCTCGGCTGGCACGAAAGGCACGATGAACCACTACATCCGCCTGATGTGGGGTGGCTTCGTCCCGGCCGTGCTCGCCGTGGTCGCCGGGATCGCCGGTGGACGCTGGAACCTCGCCGTCGCGTCGCTCGTGGCCGCGATCTGGCTTGTGGCACCCCTTGTGGCCGCATGGGTCTGCACGCCGTACAACTCGGCCGAACTGACTGCGTCCCGTGATGATGTCGCTGCGCTGCGCCTCGTCGCTCGCCGGACGTGGCGCTACTTCGAGGAACACGTCACCTCCGCGGACAACGATCTGCCCCCCGACAACTTCCAGGAGGACCCGGCACCCGTCGTCGCCCACCGCACCTCACCGACGAACATCGGCCTCTATCTCCTCTCCGTCGTCGCCGCCCGGGACTTTGGTTGGATCGGCTCGAGCGAGGCCCTCGAGCGCATGGAGCGCACGATGGACAGCGTCGACACGCTCGATCACCTCAACGGGCATCTCTTCAACTGGTACGACACCAGGACGCTGGAACCGCTGACGCCGCGGTACATCTCCACCGTCGACAATGGCAACCTGGCGAGCCACCTCCTCATCGCCGCGAACGCGTGCCGGGAGTGGATCGACACACCGGACGCGCACGGCACCCCAGCCGCCGGGATCCGCGACGGGCTGACGCTGCTTCGCGACAGTCGCGCCGCGAGAACCCTCGGGACGTGGCGCTCCTCGAGGAGCTCGACGAGTTGCTCGACGGCTTCCCGACGGCGGAGTCGGCGAGCCTCGACGAGGCGCAAGCCGCTCGGATTCGGGCGGTGGTGGAGCGAGCCGTCGCCACGACCCCACATGACGAGTGCGACGAGAGCAGCGTGTGGGCGGAGGCCACGCTGGCCGCTCTGGAGAGCCAGCAGCGCGACGCACACCTGCCACCGAACGCGATCGTCGCCCACAACGAACGGCTCGCCCGGCTCGAGCACAGGATGCGGAACGAGGTCCTCGGCATGGACTTCGGCTTCCTGTTCGACCAACGACGCGGTCTGCTGTCGGTCGGCTACCAGGTCGACGAAGAGCGTCGCGACGAGAGCTGCTACGACCTGCTGGCGTCCGAGTCGCGCGTGGCGAGCTATGTCGCGATCGCCAAAGGCGATGTGCGTACCCGCCACTGGTTCCGCCTCGGCCGCCCGGTCACCGCCGTGCGCTCCGACGCCGCGCTCCTCTCCTGGTCAGGCTCGATGTTCGAGTACCTGATGCCACTGCTCGTGATGCGCTCACCGGCCGCGAGCTTGTTGGAGCGAACGGCCGACCTCATCGTCGCTCGCCAGATCGACTACGGGAACGAGTTGGGCGTGCCGTGGGGAATCTCGGAATCTGCGTACAACGCGCGCGACGTGGAACTCACGTATCAGTACTCACAGTTCGGCGTTCCCGGACTTGGAATCGTCCGCGGCCTGGCCGACGACGTGGTCGTCGCGCCCTATGCGACCGGGCTGGCCGCGATGGTCGCCCCAGGAGCAGCGGCGGCGAACTACCGCGCCCTGACACGACTCGGCGCTCGCGGCCGATACGGGTTCTACGAGGCGATCGACTTCACCGCCTCACGGCGTTCACGGGACGAGCGCTACGCCCTCGTCCGCTGCTACATGGCCCACCACCAAGGAATGACAATCGTCGGGATCCACAACGCCGTCCTGGACGGGCTGATGCGAGACCGTTTCCACACCGAGCCGATGGTGCGCGCAGCCGCCCTGCTCCTCCAGGAACGAGCTCCGCGTGACGTCCCGAGGATCCACGCCCAGCGCGAGCTCGAGGCCGCACCCAATGTGCGAGCGATCACGCCGCCCGTCGAACGGCGCTTCACCGGCGAGAAGCTGCTCTCGGCCACCTCCCACCAGCTCTCCAACGGACGGCTGACGCTCTCGTTCACGCCGAGCGCCGGCAGCCAACTGCGCTGGGGCTCGATGGTCGTCAACCGCTGGCGACCGGACCCGACGTGCGACGACGGCGGCGACCGCATCTATCTCAGCGACGAGACGGCCGAGGAGTGCTGGAGCGCAACGCCGATGCCCTTGCCCAACCGGGAAGACATCTGTGAGGCCCGCTTCGGAGAGGATCGAGTCCTGTACCGCCGTCATCACGGGACGATCAGCACCGAACTGGAGTACCACCTCTCGCCGGAATCCGACGTCGTCGTGCGCCGCCTGACGGTCCGCAACGACTCGCGCCGCGAGCGCGCGATCTCCGTGACCAGCTACAGCGAACTGGTCCTCGGGCCGCCCGCCGATGACCTCGCCCACCCGGCCTTCTCCAAGATGTTCGTGCACACGGAGTATCTCGACGAGTACGGCGCCTTGGTCGCCACCCGTCGACGCCGCTCTCCCGAGCAGTCGGAGATGTGGGCGGCGCACCTGTTCGTCGTCGAGCACGGCGAGTCCGACGCCATCCACTACGAGACAGACCGGCTCCAATTCCTCGGCCGCAACGGCACCGCCCGCAACGCGGCGCAACTGCGACCGGGCGAGAAACCGAGCCACACGACCGGCGACGTGCTCGACCCCATCTTCTCGCTGCGCCAAACCTTGCGGGTGCCTGGGCGAGGATCCGCCCGCCTCCTGATGTGGACCATGGTGGCGAGCACCCGAGACGAGCTGCTCGACCTCATCGACCGCCATCGTGGACCCGGCGCCTACGATCGGGTCGCCATGCTGGCCTGGACGCAGAACCAGGTCCGACTCCGCCACCTCGGCATCTCGGCCGACGAGGCCAGTCAGTTCCAGGCCCTCGGCGGCTTGGTGAACTTCCCGGGACCGAGCCTGCGTCCAGCTTCGTCGACACTGGCCCGCGACCGCGGCATGCAGTCTGTCCTGTGGTCGCTCGGTGTCTCAGGTGACCTGCCGGTCGTGCTCGTGCGGATCGACGACCCCAACGACCTGCACATCGTCCGTCAGGTCGTCCAAGCGTTCGAGTACTGGCAACGGATACGACTCGTCGTCGATCTCGTCGTCCTCAACGACCGATCATCGTCGTACGTCGAGAGCTTGCACGAGGGCCTGCACGCCATCGTCAGCTCCATGCAGGTCGCCACACACGCCGACGGACCGACCGGCGCCGTCCACATCGTCCGGGCCGACCAGACCGCGCCGGAGGTGATCCGGGTCCTCAGCGCGGCGGCCCGAGTCACGATCACTGCCCGGCGAGGAGACATCGTCGACCAAGTGCGGCGCGGACTGGCGTCGAGCCTTGACACGGTCGCTGGCCGCGCGGCACCCGTCGAGGAGTTGCCGGCGGTCCCCGTCGAGCCCTTCGAGGGCGCCGAGGACCTGCTGTACTTCAACGGGATCGGTGGGTTCGACGTCGAACGCCGCGAGTACGTCATCGTGCTCGACGGCACCGACTCCACGCCGGCACCGTGGACGAACGTGGTTGCCAACGAACAGTTCGGTTTCCACGCCACCGCCGAGGGCGCCGGCTACACCTGGTGGCGCAACAGTCGTGACAACCAGCTCACCCCGTGGCGTAACGACCCTGTGAGTACGCCGCTCTCAGAGGCGATCTACGTGCGCAACAACGCCGACGGGGCGCTCTGCTCGCCCACAGCGCGGCCGTTTGCGCAGGGTCGGCACATCACCCGCCACGGCTTCGGTGTGACCCAGTACCTTCATCAACGCCCGGACCTCGGACTCGACCTCGACCTCGTCCAGTTCGTCCCTCGCGACGATCCGATCAAGATCTCCGGCTCCGGCTCACGAACCGTGGACCGTGGCCGGCGTCGTTCACCGTCACCTGGTACGCCGAGATCGTCCTCGGGCAGGACCGCGGGCACACCGCCGATCACCTCGTGACCGAACACGACACCGAGACGAACGCACTGTTCGTTCGCAACCCGTGGAGCACGCAGTACGCCGACCAGATCGTGTTCGCCGACCTGGCCGGACAACAGACGGCATGGTCCGGCGACCGTCGAGAGTTCCTCG
>CAVVMS010000023.1:0-38766 GCA_963749315.1 uncultured Acidimicrobiia bacterium | reverse complement strand
CGTCCCCACCGTTTCCCCCACCTCATCTGGCCTGCCATGATCGCCGCTGCTGTTGGCGCCGTGGCCGTGCCGGCCACGAGCCGCGCCCAGTCCGACGAGGTCACGCCGCCGGCGGACGAGGCCGACGCGGCACCGGCCGAGGAGGCGCCTCCCGTCGACGAGGAGACCACTCCCCCGCGACGGAGCCGCCGACGACCGAGTCGTCGACGCCCGACACGACCGTGCCGGCGCCCGAGCCGACGGAGGACGAGGAGGCGACACCGGCGCCGTCGGAGACACCACCGGACGACGACGACGCCGGCGCCCGAGCTGACGCCCGTCACGACCACGGCGCCCGAGGTGTCGTCCGAGCCGGCACCTGCGGCTCCGGTCGAGACGACGGCCGATGAGGACGACGACGAGCTCGACGCCGATGCGTTTCGGAGCTCCCGGACGGCGTGGTGCGGCGGATCTCGTTCCCCGTGCTCGGTCCCGTCCAGTACGGCAACCACTGGGGCAACTGCCGAGACGGCTGCAGCCGGCGCCACGTCGGCACCGACATGGTCGGCGTGCGCATGCAGCCGCTGCTGGCCGCGGTCGACGGCACGGTCACCCGCGTCCGCTACGAGAACCGCGGAACGGCCGGGAGCGCGATCACCGTCACCGGCGCCGACGGGTGGCGGTACAACTACTTCCACGTCAACAACGACACGCCGGGCACCGACGACGGCCTCGCCGGCCCCGAGTGGCAGATCTCGCCGCAGGTGACGCTCGGCAGTTCGGTTCGCGCCGGTCAGGTCATCGCCTACATGGGCGACAGCGGCAACGCCGAGGGTTCGGTGCCACACGTGCACTTCGAGATCCGCCAGCCCGACGGCACGCCGATCAACCCCTACCAGAGCCTCGACGCGGCGCAGAAGCGCCAGACGTGCGAGACGGACGAGGCGCGGATCTCGCTCACGGCTGATGCCACCACCCTCCCGGCCGATGCGGTGACGGTCATCGCCATCGACGGTGTCGGCCGCTGGCTGATCGGCGGCGACGGCAACCTCGTCGCCGAGGGTTCGGCCGCGTACGTCCCACCGGTGGATGGCGTGGACTGCGTGGTCACCGAGCAGCAGCCGACAGCACCGGCCGTGCCGGCTGTCGTCGAGCCGGCGACCGTTGTCGCCGAGCCCGTCGCTGACGCGGCACCCGTCGCCCCGGCGGACATGCCGTGGACGGTGGAGCGCGGGCAGTCCCTCTGGGGCATCTCGCAGACCGCGTACGGCATCTCCGATGCCCCGGCGACCGTGTCCGCGGTCAACGCCGTGTTCGACCACAACCGGGACCAGCTCACCGATCCCAGCATGCTGAACATCGGGATGACCCTGCGGCTGCCGACGCTCGCAAGCTGACCGCGCGGTGAGCGATGTGCGTTGCATCTGCGCACATCGCTCACCTCAAGCGGCAAACACTCGGATGGACGGGCGTCAGGCGGGCTGGGCGGTCGCGGCCGGCGTCTCCTCCGGGCAGGTAGCGGCGGGCGAGAAGGACGGCGGCGACGCCGACGACGATGCCGAGCAGGATCGACACGATGCTGATGTCGAGCACGACGACCACCGCGGCGCCGAGGGCCACGGCGGCGACGAGCACGAGGTCGCCACGCCGCCAGTGCCGGCGCAGCAGGCCGAGCACGATGGCAGCGATGGCGACGAGCAGCACCAGAGCGGCGAGTCGCATGAGGCTCGTCGTTGCCCCGCTGACGATGGCGTCGATCGCCGCTTTGCCGCCCGGTTTGGCGGCCAGCGCCGGCGCGTCGTCGACGACCCGGCGCACGAGCGCCCGGGTGAGGATCATGGCCGCCGCGCCGCCGACGCCGAGCAGGAGGGTCGCCCGCCACCGCCGGCGGGCCACGAAGATCGTCGCCGCGATCAGCACGATGGTCAGCCCGGCGAGCAGCCACACCGCCCGCTTGGAAATCACGACGATGCGCTGGGCGGTCTCCAGCGTCGCCTGGGCGTCGGCGAGCTCGTCGCTCTCGTAGACGACGAGCTGCCCGAAGTCGGGGCGGATGTCGCGGCCGGTCGCCTGCGACAGCGCGGCGATCTGCTCCTGCGGGTCGCCGCTGGCGTCGAGCTCGGGGATCTGGAGGTCGCTGAACAGCCCGAGCGACTGCAGCCGCTCGAGGCCACGGCCGACCAGCGGCAGCAGGTTCACCGTGACCGCACCGTCGACCACGGAGATGCCGTCGACCAGGCCGTCACCCTCGAGCAGCTGCATCGCCCGGGCGTGCGCCCGCTCGACGACCTCCTCGAGCAGGTTCTGCACCTCTGGGGTGGCCAGCAACGTGGTCAGCGCGCGGTCGACCGCCGTCTGTGCACCCGCTGCGATCACCGGCTCGAGCCGCGACAGGGCGTCGGGAAGGATCGACGTCAACGCAGCGTCGACGTCGACTGCCGCGAAGACCTGCGTGGTGATGTAGTCGGCGAGCGCCGCCTGCACGTCCGGCTCCTCGAGCGCGTCGCCGACGATGCCGGCCACCTTCTCGCTGCTGAACACCGTGGCCTTCGCCCACACGGCCACGGTGGTGACCATGAGGACCAGGATCGCCAGCACGCCGAGCACACCGGCGGCGATGCTCCGCCCGCGCCCCCCGCTCGCCTGCTCCGGGTCGGTCTGGTGCTCGATCGTCTCCCCCATCTCCTCATCTTGGCGCATCCCGGCTGACCGAGCGCGATCCCGGCCCCGAGCACCGGCGAACGTACGATCCGGCCCATGCCGCGAGCCGCTGCCGCCGACGCGCCGGTCGGGCTGCAGCTCTTCGCCTCGGCCCAGGACGAACCGCGAGCGCGCCGGCCGACCGACGTCGCCCTGGCGATCACGGCCGTCGTCCTGCTCGTGCTCACGGCGGCGTTCTCGGAGATCGGCGGCGACATCGACGTCGCCATCGCCGACGCGGTGGCGGCCCTGCCGGGCTTCTTCGATCCGCTGTGGCTCGTCCTTGCCTGGACGCCCGTCGTGTGGGTCGTCGTGCTGTTCATCGTGTCGTTGCTGCGCGGCCGGCGGGCGCTCGCCCGCGACCTCGTCGCCGGCGTCGTGGTCTCGCTGCTGATCGCCGTCGTCCTCGCCGCGCTGCTCGGCGACGGCGCATGGGACAGCCTGACGCGATTCGCCGATTGGGACGGCCCGCCGTCGTTCCCGCCCGGCGCGCTGACGATCTGCGCCGCCGTGCTCTCCACGGCGTCGCCGCACCTCAGCCGCCCGTTCCGCCACTTCGGACGGTGGATCGTCGGTGGTCAGTTCCTCGCCACGGTCGCCCTCGGGGCAGCCCTGCCGAGCGGCAGTGTCGTCGCCGTCACCGTCGGCCTGTTCGCCGCCGCCATCGTCCACCTGATCGTCGGCTCGCCAGGAGGCCGCCCGACGACCTCGCGGATCGAGCTCGCCCTGCGCGGGCTCGGCGTCGACGTCGTCGAGCTGACGCCGACGGTGATGCACGCCCAGGGTGTCGTGTCGTTCATCGGCGCCGACGCCGAGGGACCGATCGCGGTCAAGGTCTACGGCCGCGACGCCTGGGACGCCCAACTGCTGACGACCGCATGGCGACTCGCCTGGTACCGGGGCACGCAACGCACGGCGCGGTTGAGCCGGTTCGAGCTCGTCGAGCACGAAGGGTTCATGACGCTGCTCGCCGACCGCGCCGGGGTGCGCGTGCCGCACCTCGTGACGGCGGGGAGCGCGGGACGGGGCGACGCTCTCGTCGTCGTCCGGCCCGACGGCGTGCCGGCGTCGGCGCACGACGGAGATGTCAGCGACGACGCCGTCGCCGGGATGTGGGCCGAGCTGCAACGGCTGCATCGCGCCGGGATCGCCCACCAGCAACTCGATCTCGACCGTCTCGTCGTCCGGCCCGACGGCTCACTCGGGTTCGGCGACCTCGCGTCCGCCTCCGTGACGGAGTCCGAGGCCGACGCCCGCCACGACGAGGCGCAACTGCTCGGCGCGTCCGTGCTCCTGGTCGGCGAGGACCGCGCCGGAGCGATCGCACGGCGAGTGCTCGGCGACGACCGGCTGCTGGCGGTCTTGCCCTACCTGCAGCAGGCGGCGATGGCTCCTGATGTCCGCGACGCCTTCGGCGACGCCGACATCGAGCTCGACGACGTGCGCAACCGGCTGCGCACCCTGCTCGGTGCCGAGGAGCAGCCGCTCATCAAGCTGCGCCGGGTCACCGGCGGCTCGCTGCTCAACCTGGCCCTGCTGGCGATCGCCACCTACACGTTGATCGCCGTCTTCGGCGACCTCGACGTCCAGGAGCTCGCCGACGACCTGCGCGACGCCAACTGGTGGTGGTTGGCCTTCGCCCTGCTGCTCGCCCAGATCCCGCGCGTCCCGGCGGCGATGAGCACGAAGGGTTCGATCGCCCATCCGCTCCCGTTCGGCCCGCTGCTCGCCCTGCAGTTCGCCATCTGCTACGTCAACCTGGCGATCCCCAGCACGGCAGCCAGGGTGGCCATCAACGTGCGCTTCTTCCAGCGCTTCGGTGTCAAGCCGACCGAGGCGATGGCCGCCGGCGTGATCGACTCGGTCTCCGGCTTCATCGTGCAGATCGCTGCTGTTCCTGCTGCTGTTCAGCACGTCGGACCTCGACTTCGGGGTGACGCTGGACACCTCGGACGTCAGCGGGTTGGCGACGGTGGTGCTGATCGTGCTCGGCGTCGCGGTCGTCGCGGTGATCGTCGTGTTGCTCGTCGAAACCCGTACGCCAGCGCATCGTCGACGTCATCCGGCGGGTGGCCGTGTCGCTGCGCGTGCTCCGCTCGCCGACGAAGGTGCTGCAGCTGTTCGGCGGCAACGTCCTCTCCCAGGTGCTCTTCGGTGTCGCCCTCGCGGCGTGCGTGCGGGCGTTCGGCACGGAGGTGCCGCTGACCGAGCTGGTGCTGATCAACACCGTGGTGTCGCTGTTCGCCGGGCTGCTGCCGATCCCCGGTGGGATCGGCGTGTCCGAGGCCGGGCTGACGCTCGGGCTCACCGCTGCCGGACTGTCCTCGGAGACAGCGTTCGCGGCGGCGATCATGTACCGCATCGCCAGCTTCTACCTGCCGCCGGTCTGGGGCTGGTTCTGCTACCGCTGGCTGATCCAACGACGGTACCTGTAACTCCCATCCGAGTGTGTGCCCGGCGTTACGTTCCCAGCCGTGAGCGAGTCGATGGTCGCCCTCGATGGCGGCCCCTTCCGGATGGGCTCGGTCGACGCCAGGGCGTACCCGGCCGACGGCGAAGGACCGATCCACGTCGTCGAGCTGTCGCCGTTCCGGATCGACGCCCACGCCGTCACGACGACGCGGTTCGCCGAGTTCGTCGACGCCACCGGACACGTGTCGGAGGCCGAGCGGTTCGGGTGGTCGTTCGTGTTCGCCGGCTTCCTCCCCGACGACTTCCCCGACACGCGCGGCGTCGTCGGCTCGGAGTGGTGGCGCCAGGTCGAGGGCGCCGACTGGCGCCACCCGGACGGCCCGCAGTCCGACCTCGACGGCCGGGAGGATCATCCCGTCGTCCACGTGTCGTGGAACGACGCCCAGGCGTTCTGCGCGTGGAGCGGGACGCGGCTGCCGACCGAGGCGGAGTGGGAGTTCGCCGCCCGCGGCGGCCTGCGGGGCATGGCGTTCCCGTGGGGCGACGAGCTCGAGCCGGACGGCCGGCACATGATGAACGTGTTCCAGGGGACGTTCCCGGTCGCCAACTCGTGTGCCGACGGCTACGCCGGGACGGCTCCGGTCGACGCCTTCGCGCCCAACGGCTTCGGCCTGCACAACATGACCGGCAACGTGTGGGAGTGGTGCGCCGACTGGTTCGACCCGGCCGCCTACCGCCACAGCGCTCGTCGCGATCCCACGGGACCCGACCGCGGGACGCACCGCGTCATGCGTGGCGGGTCGTACCTCTGCCACGCGTCGTACTGCCGCCGCTACCGGGTGTCGGCGCGCAGCGCCAACTCGCCCGACAGCTCGACCGGCAACCTCGGCTTCCGCGTCGTGTCCGCCGCCTGAGTCACGCCCTCAGTCGAACGGCGGTGGCGTGACGTCACCGGCCGGCGGTGCGGGCGCGTGCCTGAGCGGGGGGCGGCGGTGGCGTCTGCTGCTGCTGTTGGGAGACGACCTCTTGCGCTGCCGCTCGGGCGACGGCGTACTGCTGCGCCGCCGCCTGCTGGGCGGCGTACTCGCGGGCGGCTGCCTGCTGCGCGGCCACCTGGGCGTTGTGCTCCTGGGCGGCGTACGTCTGCGCCGCCGCGTCGGCCTGGTAGCGGGCGTTGGCGACGCCGGCCTCCTCGCGCCTCAGCCGGCGGGTGAGCCAGTGGACCACGTAGTCGACGAGCAGGGCGAGCACGAAGTAGACGACCGCGGCGAACAGCAGCGACGTGTCGAGGACCGAATCCCCGCCGAGGTCGTGGGTCGGGAAGATGCCCCGGAACGGGCGCATCGCCTGCTCGGCGTTCTGATCGACCCACTGGACGAACCCGCTGTCGGGGTTGGCGCCGAACAGCCGCAGGAAGAACGCCAGCAGCAGGTTGATGGCCGTGAGCAGGACGATCGCGTAGACGACCCACACGATGACCTTGGCGGCCTTGAGGATCCATGGCAGCGGCGAGCGCTCGGCCTCGTCGGCGCGCTGCTCGTACTCGGCGACCGTGGACGGTGTGATGCCGTAGCTCATGACCCGATGATCGCACGCCGGTCGCCGGCGAGGTCACTGGCGGGAGCTGGAAGAAGCGGCGGAACCACTCCCACCGTGCGCGGCAGGGCGCGGAGCAGCGGAAGCGAGAACACGAACTGCGAGATGCTCCCGAAGCGCTCGTAGACGACGGCGTTGATCGACATGGCCAGGACGATCGTGCGCCCGATGATGAAGAACCAGCCGAGCGTCACGATCGTCGTCCCGATCGCGCCGTACAGCTCGGACGCCCGGTCGAAGCGACCGGGCAGGTAGAGCTGGCTGATCGCTTGCATCCCGGCGACGACGACGGCCACCAGCGCCGAGCCGGGGAGCAGCGCCCCCGGATCACGGGTCGCTCGCGGGAGCAGCATCGACAGCAGCACCCAGACGACGAGGTAGATGCCGGCGGCGAGGAAGAACGAGAACCCGGCGACAGCGAGGCCGAGCTCGGCGCGCACCCGATTGATGATCGCCGAGACCAGCCCGACGGAGAACAGCAGACCGATGAGCGCCCCGATCAGCCGAGGCGGCGCCTTGACCCTCACCGGCAGCTGCCAGGCCAGGCAGCTCGCCGCGACGAGCACCTTGGAGAGCGTGCGACCGGCGAGGACCATGCCGACGAGTCCGGAGAGCGTGGCGATCCAGCGGGTGCCGGTGGGCTGGGTCAGGGCGGAGCTGATCTGCGATGCCAAGCTGCCGGTGAGGCCGGCATCCTCGATCTCCTCGTCGCCGATCACCGAGCGGAGGAAGCCGAGGACACCGACGGAGAACAGCAGCAGGGGGATGAAGAACAGGAACAGACGGAAGGCGATGGCGCTGCCGACGACCGTGCCGGCGCTCTCGCGGTCGCGCTGGTAGACGCGTAGCCCGAACTCGATGACGGGATGGTCGCGGTGGCGCTCGAGCAGCTGCTCGATGCGTTGCTGGCTCTCGGTGAGCCGCTGGCGGGCACCGGCGGTGAGCGCCTTCACGCCGGTTGGCGGCGACTCGTCGGTCTCGGGCGGTTCCGGCACCGCCTCGTCGGTCATCGCGCGGCCCAGCGGTACATGATCCAACCCCCGTCGTCGGGCCGTGCGCCGAGTCGCTCGTAGAACTCGATCGCCGAGCGGTTCCAGTCGAGCACGCTCCACTCGACGCGGCCGTCCGTCAGCCCGCGCAGGTGGCCGAGCAGGGCCGCGCCGACACCGTGGCTGCGGTGCTCGGGGCGGACGAAGAGGTCCTCCAACCAGATGCCGGGCCGGCCGAGGAACGTCGAGAACGTCCGGAACCACAGCGCCATGCCGGCGGTGACCCCGTCGACCTCGGCGATCGTGACGGTTGCCGCGCGGTCGTCGCCGAACAGGTGCTCGCGCATCGCCGCCGGGTCGAACACCACGGCGTCGGCCATGCGTTCGAACTCGGCCAGTCCGCGGATCATGTCGAGGATGTCGTCGAGGTCACCGGGCACGGCGTCTCGGATGGTCGTGGTCACCGCAGCGCAGAGTAGGTTCCCGCGCATGATCAAGATGAGCGTCATGTACCCGGCGGGCGACGAGGGCACGTTCGACATGGAGTACTACAAGGCGAAGCACATGGAGATCGTCGGCCGCGTCATGAAGCCGTCACGGGTCGAGATCGACAAGGGCACCGACGGGCAGCCCTTCCTGGCCGTCGGCCACCTCTACTTCGACTCGGCGGAGGCGCTGCAGTCGGCGATGGGCAACCCCGACGCCGCCGAGGCGATGGCCGACATCCCCAACTTCACCAACACCCGCCCGCAGATCCAGATCAGCGAGGTCGTCGAGTAGCCCGCCGATCTGGGCGCGATTCGTATCTGGGCGCGTTCCGTTTCGGATTCCGAAACAGATCGCGCCCAGTTCGTGGAGGAGGCCGCCCGAGGTCAGTCGTGGAACGCGTCGCGCAGCGCGGCGCCGGCTTCGTCGACGGCGGCGTTGGCGGCCGGAACGATCGGCCCCATGCCGAAGAACCCGTGGATCAGGCCGTCGTACCGCGTGGCCTTCGCCGGCACGCCGGCCGCTTCCAGCTTGGCCGCGTAGGCCTCGCCCTCGTCGCGCAGCGGGTCGAACTCGGCGGTGATCACCAGCGCCGGCGCCACGCCCTCGTGGCTGTCGGCGAGCATCGGCAACGCCCGCCAGTGCTTGGGGGCACCACCCGGGAAGTAGTGGTTGGTGAACCACTCCATCGACTGCTGGTCGAGCATGTACCCGGTGGCGTTCTCCGCCCGCGATGGATAGGCCTCGCGGTCGTCGTCGTCGACGGCCGGGTAGATGAGCAGCTGGAACCTCAGCGGGATCCCGACATCGCGGGCGTGCAGGGCGACGCCGGCGGCGAGGTTGCCGCCCGCGGAGTCGCCGCCGACTGCGAGGTGGTCGACGTCGACACCGAGCTCGCCGGCGCCGGCGACGATGGCCTCCAGCGCGGCGGCCGCATCGTCGGCGGCGGCCGGGTACGGGTGCTCCGGCGCCAGCCGGTAGTCGACGGCGATGACCTGGCACTGCCCGCGGTTGGCGAGCGCACGGCAGTCGCGGTCGTGCGACGGCAGCCCGCCGAGCACGAACCCGCCGCCGTGGTAGAAGACCAGCGTCGGGGCCGGCCCGTCACCGACGGCTTCGGGGCGGTAGATGCGCACCGGCAGGGTCTGCCCGCCTGCCTCGAGCGTGCGGTCCTCGACGCTGGCGACCTCCTCGCCTGGTCCCATCATCGCCACCATCGCGTCCATCGACGCTCGCGCCTCGGCCACCGTCATCGTGTGGACGGGCGGGGCCCCCATGGCCTCCATCTGGTCCAACATCGCCTTCATGTTCGGATCGAGCGGCATGCGGCGGCAGCGTAGAGGGATCAGACCGTGAAATGCCGACGGGAGCTGATCACGCCGGTGTCGAAGCCGGCGATGTGCAGACCGCCGGCGAAGCGGGCGTGCTCGATCTTCAGGCAGCGATTCATCACGACCGACAAGCCGGCGTCGGCGGCGATCGCCGCCGCCTTCTCCGAGCGCAGCCCGAGCTGGCACCAGAACGTGTGGATGCCCGGGATGGCGACGACCTCCTCGGCGGCCGACGGCAGGTCGTCGGTGCGACGGAACACGTCGACCAGGTCGGGCACCCCGGGAAGTGCGTCGAGCGACGGGTACACCGTGTGGCCGAGCGTCTCGCCACCCTTCGGGTTGACGAACCAGACGTGCTCGAACGAACAGCTCGACGACAGCAGGTACGTCGCCACGAAGTAGCTCGCCCGCGCGGAGTTGGTCGACATCCCGACGATCGCCACCGAGCGGGTGGCGCGCAGGATCTCCAGCCGCTCCTGGGCCGTCGGATCCTTCACGCCTTCGTCGCCGCGGCGAGCGCCTGGTCGAGGTCCCACAGGATGTCGTCGGCGTCCTCGATCCCGACGGAGATGCGGATCAGGTCGGCCGGCACGCCGGCCGCGGCGAGCGCACTGTCGGACAGCTGCTGGTGCGTCGTCGAGCCGGGATGGATCACGAGCGTGCGCACGTCGCCGATGTTGGCCAGGTGGCTGCACAGCTCGACGGACTCGATGAACCGGCGACCGGCGGGACGGCCGCCACGCACGCCGAAGGCGAACACGGCGCCCGGCCCGAGCGGCAGATAGCGCTCGGCCAGCTCGTGATCGGGGTGATCGGGCAGGCCGGCCCAGCGCACCCACGACACGTCGGGATGGCGGGCGAGGTGATCGGCCACCACCCGGGTGTTGGCGAGGTGGGCGTCCATCCGCTGCGGGAGCGTCTCCACGCCCTGCAGCAGCAGGAAGGCGCTGAACGGCGACAGCGTCGGGCCGACGTCGCGCAGCTGCTCGGCGCGCAGGCGGGTGCAGAAGGCGTACTCGCCGAAGTTGTCCCACCAGGACAGCCCGCCGTACGACGGCACCGGCTGGGTCATCTCGGGATACCGACCGTTGCCCCAGTCGAAGCGGCCGGAATCGACGACGACTCCGCCGATTGTCGTGCCGTGCCCGCCGAGGAACTTGGTCGCCGAGTGGACGACGATGTCGGCGCCGAACGACAGCGGGCGGCACAGATACGGCGTCGCGACGGTCGAGTCGACCACCAACGGGACGCCGGCCGCGTGGGCCACGTCGGCCATGGCTGCGACGTCGGCGACGGCTCCGGACGGGTTGGCGACGATCTCCGTGTAGACGACCTTGGTCTCCGGTCGCACCGCCTCGGCGTAGGCGTTCGGGTCGTTCGTCGGCACGAACGTCGTCTCGATGCCGAAGCGGGCCAGCGTGCCCTCGAGCAACGTGCGTGTCCCGCCGTAGAGCTGCGCCGACGCCACGACGTGGTCGCCCGCACCGCACAGCGCGCCGAGGACGAGGAACTCCGCCGACTGCCCACTCGCCGCGCCGACCGCTCCGATGCCACCCTCCAGGCTGGCCATCCGCTCCTCGAAGGCGGCCACCGTCGGGTTGCCGATGCGCGAGTAGATGTTGCCGTACTTCTGCAGGGCGAAGAGGTCGGCGGCGTCGGCGGTGTCCTCGAACACGAAGCTCGTCGTCAGGAACACGGGCACCGCCCGCGCGCCCGTCACCGGCTCCGGTCGACCACCGGCGTGGACGGCCCGCGTTCGGAACCCCCAGTTGCGATCAGCAGTCACGCGGCGACAGGTTCGTCCTCGCGGAGCGCCAGGGCGACAGGAGTCATGTCGGCAGCCAGCTTGGTGAGGGCCACCCGGATCGCGGCGTGTTGGGTGAGGCCGACGGCGTGCAGGATCGCCAGGTTGGCGGTGTCCTGCTCGTTCGGCACGAACGTGATCTGTTCCACCCTGCCATCGTACGGTCGGAGCACGGGCGCGGTTGGTGGGCATCCGTCACGGTCGGACGAGGAGACCGGCGTCGGGGCGGTAGCCGACCGCGATCGGGTCGCTCAGCTCGCCGCCGAACTCGCGGTCGTCGCGGTCCTCGCCGTTGTGGAACCCGAGGAGCGAGCACCCACCGTCTCCGTCGGCGACGACCCGTCCGGCGTAGAGGTCGGGATGGGCGAACGGGATGGCCCGGTCGACGTCGAACGGGCCGACGACGCTCGGTGCATCGACGACCCACACCGATCCGAGCGGGCGGGCGTCGTGCCGGCGGGCGACGTCGCCCGGGAGGCAACTGAACACGAGCACGAGATGGCCGTCGACCTCGGCGACCTGCGGCACCTCGAGGTCGACGAAGCCCGCCGGCCGGCTGAGCGGCGGACCGGCGGTCCACTCGACGAGGTCGGCGCTGCGGGCGTGGCCGATGACGCCTCGCCCAGCGGGATCCCCGTCGTTGCCGCGCGCCGTCACCAGCATGTGCCAGCCGTCGCCGGCCGGGTCAGCGAACACCCACGGGTCGCGCCACGTGTCGATGCCGCTGCCGTCCGCCTGGCGCGTCTCGTACCACTCGGGGTCGGCGACACTCACCGGGCCGTCGTGCGCACGGTGCCAGGTCAGCAGATCGTCGGAGACCGCCCGGCCGACGCGCTGGAGCTTGGCGCCGTGGGCGCGAGAGATGCCCGTGTAGAAGAGGTGCCACTGGCCATCCCGACCGCGCACGACCGAGCCGGTCCAGATGGCGAGGTCGTCCCACGCCGGCGAGTCGCTGTGGACGAGGGCGTCGGGGAGCAGCGTCCAGGTCCGCAGGTCGCCGGAGACGGCATGCCCGACTGCGGCGCGCAGGTGCCGCCGATGCGGGTCGACGAGGGCACGGGAGGCGCGCAGGAAGAAGACGTGGTGGTCGGCGCCGTCGTCGACGAACCAGCTGTCCCACATCCAGTGGTCGGGCAGCCTGAGCGTCACTGGTCGTCACCCCTACCATTCCCGTCGTGCCGCGCCGGGCGACGTTCCTCGTCGCGGCTGCGCTGATCGCCGGCGCGGCCGCCTGCGCCGATGACGACGACACCACGGTCGCCACGATCGTCAGCGACGCGCCGCCGGGCGACTGGCAGCAACTCGTCGACGACGTCGCAGCGAGCTCGCCGGGCGTCCCAGGCGTCGCCCTGGCGGTGCTCGGCGACGATGTCGACGTGGCGGTCGCCGCAGGCTCGGGTGGTCCCGACCGCGACGATCCACTCACGCCGGACCGCCCGTTTCGCATCGCCAGCAACACCAAGACGTACACCGCGGCGGCGGTCCTGCGACTCGTCGAGGACGGCACGATCCGGCTCGACCAGCCGATCTCCGAGCTGGTCGATCCGGCACTGCTCGCCCTGCTCACCGACGACGGCTACGACCCAGCGGCGATCACCGTCACCCATCTGTTGCAGCACACGAGCGGACTCTACGACTACGCCTCCGACGTCGACTTCCAGACGATGGTGCTCGGCGACCCCGATCGCCACTGGACGCGCGCCGACCAGGTGCGCCTGGCGATGGAGAACGGCGAGCCGCTCGGCGAGCCGGGCACCGCCTTCGCCTCCTCCGACACCGGCTACGTCCTGCTCGGCGACATCCTCGAACGGGCCACCGGATCGACGCTTGCCGAGGCCTATCGCGACCTGCTCGGCTTCGACGGGCTCGACGTCACGTCGACGTGGTTGGAGGACATCGAGCCAGACCCGGACGGCGTGGCGCCGATGGCCAGCCAGTTCTTCGAGACCCAGGACATGGTCGACGCCGACCCGTCGTTCGACCTCTACGGCGGTGGCGGGCTGGTGTCGACTGTCGGCGACCTGGCGACGTTCTACGACGCCCTGCTCGACGGCGAGCTGTTCGAGGACGAGGCGACGCTGCGCACGATGACCGACGTGCCCGCGGTGAGCGGCGACGCCGGCGCGGCGATGGGCCTGTTCCGGTTCGAGCATCCGGACCTCGGCACGTGTTGGTCGCACAGCGGGTTCTGGGGCACGTTCGTGGCCGCCTGCCCGGACGTCACGGTCGCCATCTCGTGTGTTCCAAGCCAGCCCCGATCCACCGTTCGACGGAACCGAGCTCCTCGACCGAGTCGCTCAAGCCGTCACTTGATCGAGCCCCGCATCACGCCGGAGATCACCCAGCGCTGGCACAGCAGGTAGACGATGACGAGTGGCATCAGGGCGAGCAGGTACGACGCGAAGGCGACGGTGTAGTTGGTGTTGAACTGGCTCTGGAACACGAACTGCACGAGCGGAAGCGTGCGGTCGGCCGGATCGGACAGGATCACGAGCGGGAGCATGAAGTCGTTCCATGCCCACACGCACGTGATGATGCCGATGGTCGCGTTGATCGGCATCAGCAGCGGGAAGATGATCCGCCAGAACGTCGTCCAGACGCTCGCCCCGTCGGTCAGGGCGGCCTCCTCCAGCTCCTGCGGGATCGACTGCAGGTAGCCGGTGTAGATGAACACGTTGAGCGCCAGTCCGTAGACGACGTAGAGCAGGATGATGCCCCACTTGTTGTCGAGGCCGAGCAGCGACGTCTGCTTGACGACCGGCAGCATGATCACCGGGAACGGGACGAACAGGGCGGCGATGAAGTAGAAGTACAGCGACTTGAACAGTCGCCGGTCCATGTTGCGGGAGATCGCGTAGGCGACCATCGAGTTCGTCAGCAGCGTGAGGATGACCGCGCCGACGGTGATGATGGCGCTGTTCAACGCCACCCGCGGGTAGTTGGTCAGCTCCCACGCGTCGGAGAAGTTCGCCCAGCGCGGGTCCGACGGGAGGCTGAACCCCGTGCCGCCGAGTTGGTCGGGCGTCTTCAGTGCCGTGACGATGGCGAAGTACAGCGGGACGAGGACGGTCAGGGCGAGCACGGCGATCAACGCGGTGAGCCACCAGTTGACCCGCTCGGTGCGCTTCGGCTTGCGAACCCGTTCGAGCTCGTCGGCCGCCGCGGCCTCGAACGTGAACTCTTCGAGTGGGAGGGACGTGCTCGTCATTACGCGTGGACCTCCCGTTGGCGGAGAAAGCGGAGCTGGATGATCGAGAAGACCACGATGAGGATGAACAGGATCACGGCGTTGGCCATCTGGTAGGCGAACTCGCCGCCCTCGAACCCGCCCCGGTAGATGACGAGCGAGATCGACTCCGTCGACGTGCCCGGACCGCCGTTGGTCAGGGCGATGATGAGGTCGAACACCATCAGCATCGACTTCAGCGTGATCACCATGTTGATGGTGAAGAACGCGGCCAGCAGCGGGAACGTGATCGACCGGAACTGCAGCCAGCCCGACGCACCGTCGAGCGACGCCGCCTCGTACAGCTGCGGATCGATCGTCTGCAACCCGGCGAGGTAGATGATGATCGTGAAGGCCATCGTCGACCATGTCTGCACGGCGACGATGCCGAGCCAGGCGAGGTCCTCGTTGGCGAGGATGTTCGTCGACAGCCAACCGATGTCGAGCTTCTCGCCGAACCACGGCAGTGAGTTGGCGAACATGAAGTTGAAGATGTAGCCAATGACCAGGATGGCGATCACGAACGGCATGAAGAAGATGCCACGGAACGCGGTGCGGAACTTGATCTTCGAGTTGAGGAACGTGGCGATCGCCAACGAGACGATGTTGATCACGATCGTGGCCACGATGGCGAACTGGATCGTGAACACGTACGAGTCGCGGATGCGGTCGTCGTTGAACAGGTTGCGCGTAGTTCTTGAAGCCGATCCAGTTCCACGACCCGTACCCGCGTAGTCGGTGAAGCTGTAGAAGAACCCCTGGATCACCGGGATCGTGTGCAGCAGGAAGAACATGGCGAACGCCGGCAACGCCATCCAGTAGAAGGTGGCCGGCACGCGGTGACGGCGCTTCTTGGCCCGCTTGCGGGCCTCGAGGATCCGTGGATCGGTGGTGCCGGCGATCGCGGTGGTCATGGTGACGTCCTCTCGACGATGCGAGCGACCGAGCGCCAGCGAGGGAGCGGCCAGCGACGGCCTGCGTGGCCGGGGAACGCAGTGGTGGTCATCGGTGGACTCCCCTTGTTCAACGGTCTTCACGGTCGGGTCGACGGGCGACGAACTTGTCCCACTCGTTGTCGAGCGTCGACAGGTAGCGGTCCTCGTTGCCGCTGATGAGGAACGACTGGTTGATCTGCTCGAGCGGGATCGACGGCGGGATCTGGTGGTCGGTGAACCCCACGAGCCGCTCGCCCTCGAAGTACGGCAGCAGCCCTTCGAGCGCCTGGTCGTCGCTGAGCACTCCCGTCAGGGTCGGGATGGCGGCCTGGTCGGTGACGTACCTGTCGACGATGTCGGGCCGCATCATGAACTCGATGAAGCGGATCGACTCCTCGGGGTGCTTCGAGTCCTTCGGCATCGTGAAGACGACGTCGACGCCGGAGACCAGCTCGGTCTCGTCGGCGGTGTCCATCGGCAGGGCGAACGTGCCGATCTCGAACTCGGGGTTGTTGTCGCGGATGCCCTGGATCGCCCAGATCCCCTGCAGGTACATCGGCACGTCGCCGGCGGCGAACGCCCGGTTGCCGTCGTCGTAGCCCTTGGAGAACTTGTCGTCCTGGCCATAGGCGAACAGCTGCTCCAAGCGGGCCGGCGACGACGTCGTAGTCCTCTTCGAAGCTCGTCTCGCCGTCGTCGACCTTTTGCCAGAAGTCGTCGGGCGGCAGGTTCGATGCCAGCGAGTTCCATGCCGGCAACGACGTCCAGGCGTCCTTCAGCGTGATGTAGAACGGCGGGATCCCCTCCGCCTCGAAGGCGTCGGCGACGGCGATCATCTCGTCCCACGTCGTCGGCACCTCGATGCCGTGCTCGGCGAACAGGTCCTTGTTGTAGATCACCCCGTCGGCGTTGTTGGCGAACGGCACGCCGTTGATCTCGCCCTCACCGCTGGTGCCGAGGTCGACGAGGATCTGCGTGATGGCCGGGTTGACGGTGTCGAGCACCGGCTCCTGGGAGAAGTCGTAGAAGACATCGGCGCGGGCGAGTTGGGAGAAGCGCCCGCTGCCGTTGAGCGTCATCACGTCGGGCATGTCGCCGCGCACCAGCCGGGTGCGGATCGCTGGGTCGGCGTTCGGGACGTTGTTCTGGACGATGTCGATGTCCGGGTTCTCCGCCTCGAAGTCGGCGACGAGCTCCTCGAAGATGCTCGATGGCCTCGCCCTTGAACTGGAAGAACTCGAGCTTGCGTGCGGCCACTCTCGTCGTCGTCGCCACACGCCGGGAGGATCGCCGCGCCGATGGCGACGACGGGGATGAGCAGCCGGCGCATCGTCAGCTCGGCAGCCGCTCGCCGGTGACGGTCGAGAACAGCAGTTCCTCGCCGCTGGCGGATCCGCAGCTGGATGCGCTCGCCCTTCGCCGGTGGGCGGCGGGGATCGACCTTGGCGATGACCTGCTTGCCGACGGCCGCCATCGGATCGGCGCTCGGCGGGGCGATCGTCCCGTAGGCGAAGGCGTCCGAGCCCAGCTCCTCGACGACGGTGACGTGCAAGGGGAACCCGTCACCGTCGCCGACGACCTCCACGGACTCGGGCCGGAACCCGAGGATCACGCGGTCGGAGCCCTCGCGCCCGAGCACCTCCATCGTGGTCCGCGACAGCGGCAGCTCGGTGCCGTCGAGGTGGACGACCCCGTCGCCGACCGGGAACGTGTCGAGGTTCATCCCCGGCGAGCCGATGAACCCGGCGACGAACACGTTGGTCGGTCGCTCGTACAGCCGCAGCGGCGTGTCGCACTGCTGGAGGTGACCGTCCTTGAGCACAGCCACCCGGTCGCCCATCGTCATCGCCTCGACCTGGTCGTGGGTGACGTACACCGTCGTCACGTGGAGGCGACGCTGCAGCTCGGCGATCTGCGTGCGGGTCTGCACGCGCAGCTTGGCGTCGAGGTTGGACAGCGGCTCGTCCATGCAGAAGACCTTCGGCTGGCGCACGATCGCCCGGCCCATCGCCACCCGCTGGCGCTGGCCACCCGACAGCGCCTTGGGTTTCCGATCGAGGTACGTCCTCGAGGTCGAGCAGCTTGGCGGCGTCCTCGACCATCTTGCGCCGCTCCTCCTTGCCGATCCCCTTGATCTTGAGGGCGAAGGCCATGTTGTCGGCGACCGTCATGTGCGGGTACAGGGCGTAGTTCTGGAACACCATGGCGATGTCCCGTTCCTTCGGCTTGAGGTCGGTCACGTCGACACCGCCGATGCTGATCGACCCTTCGTCGACGTCCTCCAGGCCGGCGAGCATCCGCAGGCAGGTCGACTTGCCGCAGCCCGACGGTCCGACGAGGACGAGGAACTCTCCGTCGTCGATGCGCAGGTCGAATGCGTCGACGGCGATCTTGTCCGAACCGGGGTAGATCCGGCTCGCCTTGTCGAACACCACGTCTGCCATCGCAGCCCCCGTTCGCGGGCGTCGCCGACGTCTCAGCCCCCATCGACACGGCGCCACTTATTCGATTAACCTAGGCTCAGTGTGCTGCGCCGGTCAGCGTGTTGTCAAGATGCCAGGCGGTGGTGAGCTCCCCGCACCGGCGAGCCACGCCGGCTCGGCGCCCGACGATGGCCGACGTCGCCCGCGATGCCGGCGTGTCCACGGCGACGGTGTCCTACGTCGTCAACGACCGGCACGACGCCGGCATCAGCCCGCCGACGCAGGAACGGGTGCTGCGGTCGATCGAGCGGCTCGGCTACCGCCCGACCTGCACGCTCGAGCGCTGCGCAACCAGCGGACGCGCACGATCGGGCTGATCACCGACGAGATCGCCGTGCACCCGGCAGGCGGCCAGACGATCGCCGGCCTCCACGATGCCGCCCGCCGGCGCGGCAGCCTGCCGCTCGTCGTCCACGCCGCCGGCGAGTCCGACGACCTGCGCAGCGCCGTCGAGAACCTCCTCGACCGACGCGTCGACGCCCTTGCCTACGCCGTCGCCGGGACGAGGGCGGTCGAGGACGTCGACCGCTTCGGCCACGTGCCGACCGTGCTCGTCAACTGCTTCGTCGCCGAGCGTGCGAGTGCCGTGCATCCTGCCTGCCGAGGCCGCGGGCGGCCGCGCCGCCACCGAGCTGGTCCTCGCCGCGGGCCACCGCCGCGCTCGCCTACCTCGGCGGTCATCGCGAGAGCTGGGCCACCGTCGAGCGCGTCAAGGGGTTCCGCGCCGCGCTGCGTCGCGCGGGCGTCAAGGCCGCCGACGCACCGGTCCTCGCCGGCAACTTCCGCTCCGATTCGGGCTACGAGCTGACTCGCGAGGTGCTCCGCCGGCGGCATCGGCCGACGGCGCTGGTGTGCGGCAACGACCTCATGGCGGTCGGCGCCTACTTCGCCCTCAAAGAGGACGGCGTGCGCATCCCCGAGGACATGTCGGTCGTCGGCTACGACGACCAGGAGGACGTGGCGCCGTTCCTCCGCCCGACGCTCACGACCGTTCGCATCCCGTACTACGAGATGGGGACGATGGCCGCCGAGGCGCTGCTCGACGACTCGGCCGCGATCCCGTCCCGCGTCGACGTGACCTGCCCGCCGGTCGTCCGCGACTCGGTCGGCTGCGATCAGTCCTCGCTGACCGTGCCGGCGATGCGGGTGGCCGCGTCGACGTAGCCCTCGACGAGGTCGAACACCACTTGCGTCGCCGACTTCGGCTCGTTCATCTGCCCGACCGCCTGGCCGACGAAGTAGTTGATCAGCCGCTTGGCACCGTCGCTCGATCCAGCCGTGCGGGCGATGCGCGCCTCGGCCTCGCCGACGAGGATCATCTGCAACGGCATCGGCAGCGGGTCCGGGTTGGCGGGGTCCTCCCACTCGTCGGTCCACGCCGAGCGCAACTGGCGCGCCGGCTTGCCCGTCTTCGCCCGCGAGCGCAACGTGTCCGCCGACGTGGCGGCGAGGAACTTCTGCTTGACGACCGGATGCGTCTCGGCCTCCTCGGTGGTCAACCAGACCGACCCGCACCACACGCCCTCGGCACCGAGCGCCAGTGCCGCGGCCACCTGCCGGCCGTCGGCGATGCCCCCGGCGGCGAGCACCGGCGTCGGGGCGACGGCGTCGACGACCTGTGGGACCAGCACCATCGTGCCGATCTCGCCGGTGTGCCCGCCTGCCTCGGCACCCTGGGCGATGACCAGGTCGACACCGGCGACGCGCTGGCGCTCGGCATGGACGACGGTGCCGACCAGGCCGGCGACGAGCACGCCGCGATCGTGGGCCTCGGTGACGAGGTAGTCGGGCGCCGGCCCGAGGGCGTTGGCGACGAGGCGCACCTTCTCGTGGGCCCAGATGACGTCGAGCAACGCCCGCCCACTCTCGTGCGAGAAGCCCATCAGCTCGTCGCCGCCGCCGCGGGTGCCGCCGTCCGGCAATGGGTCGACCCCGTAGCGGTCGAGCAGCTGGTCGAGGAACTCACGGTGCTCGGCCGGGATCAGCTCGTCGACGGCGCGCCGCGTCAGGCCACCCTGCTCGATGCCGACGTACTTCGCCGGGACGATGATGTCGACGCCGTACGGGCGATCGCCGACGTGCTCGTCGATCCAGTCCAGCTCGACCTCGAGCTCATCGGGCGTGAACGCCACCGCGCCGAGCACCCCGATACCGCCGGCCTTGCTGACCGCGGCCACGACGTCACGGCAGTGGCTGAAGGCGAAGATCGGGAACTCGATGTCGAGGCGGTCGCAGATCGGTGTGCGCATCTCACCTCCTCACTAGCACCGTCGGGCCACCGCCTGCCACCCCTACTCGCGCTCCCAGCGGGCGACGTCGTCGATCATCCCCGTGTCGACGTCGTAGACGAAACCGGCGACGAGGCGTAGCGGCCCGAGGTACGGCGTGGCCGTCAGCCGATCGATGTCCTCACGCAGGGCGGCGGCGTGGTCGTCGAAGGCGAGGAAGCCGAGGTCGGCGCCGGTGACGGACCGGAGCCGCTCCTCGGTGACGCCGGCCAGGCCGCACTTGGTGTGCTGCATGACGACGACCGTCTCGACGCCGAGCAGGTGGATCGAGACGGCCAGGCTGCGCAGCACGTCATCGGTCACCCGCCCACCCGCGTTGCGGATGACGTGGGCGTCGCCGAGGTGCAGGCCGAGCGCGGCGTAGACGTCGATGCGGTTGTCCATGCACGTCACCACGGCCAGCCGGCGGCCCGGCCGCGCCGAGCCGATCGTCGATCGAGCGGCGACGTAGCCCTCGTTGGCACTGAGCAATCGGGTGACGGTGTCCTGCACGCGCCCATCGTCGCGTGCCGGGGCCAGCGCGTATGCGGACTTGCGCTTGCGCGACGAGCGGCGACCGCTCGCGCGCCTTCTCCACGCTGGCTTCGAGGGCGGCCATCAGGTCGACGACCTTGGCCGACGGCTCCTCGGCGGGCTCCTCCTCGACGACCTCCTTGCCGGCGTCCTTGGCCTCGATGCGCCGGCGCAGCTCGTCGGTG
Organism: uncultured Acidimicrobiia bacterium; assembly: GCA_963749315.1. Taxonomy (GTDB): domain Bacteria; phylum Actinomycetota; class Acidimicrobiia; order Acidimicrobiales; family Ilumatobacteraceae; genus JALZMG01. The sequence continues at coordinate 17,839 of CAVVMS010000023.1, read as the reverse complement.
AAGGTGTCGTGGTACTGCTTGGGGTTCCAGTCGGCGGCGAGCGCGTCGAGCAGTTGGGTCGCCATCTTCAGCGTCTTGGTGTCCGGCTTCGAACGCCGCGGGAGTCCGTCGATGTCCGCCTTGGGCACGACCTCGTCGGCGAAGCGCATCGTCGACATCGCCAGCGCCGCGTCGAGCGGACGGATCGCCGTCAGGTACTGCTTGTTGCGCATCACGACGGTGCCGATGGCCACCCGCTGACGGTCCTCCATCGCCGCCAGCAGCAACTGGTAGGCCTTCTTGCCGGTGTCGCCATCGGGCACCAGCCAGTACGTGCGCTCGTAGTAGATCGGGTCGATCTCGTCGAGGGCGACGAAGTCGGACACCTCGATGGCGCGGGTCGACGCCGGCTTCAGCTCACGCAACTCGTCCTGGTCGAATGTGACGTAGCGGCCCTTGCGGATCTCGAAGCCCATCTCGATGTCGTCGGTGTCGACCTCCTTGCCGGACTTCTCGGAGACCTTGCGGTTGCGGATGCGCGCCCCCGACTTCCTCTCCAGCTGGTGGAAGTGGACGTCGTGGTCGCGGACGGCGGTGTGCGCCTTCACCGGGACGTTGACGAGCCCGAAGCTGATCGTGCCGGTCCACACGGGTCGTGCCATGGCCCGGGCGTACCCCGCGGCCACCCGGGTCATGCCTGGGCTCGCTCCAGTGCTCGTGCCGCCCGCTCGACGGCCTCGGCCGCCTTGTCACGCACTCGCTGCGCCGCGGCGAGCTCCTTCTCCGCCCGCCGCAGCGCCTGCTCTGCCGCCGACACGTCGGCCTCGGCCTGCTGCAATGCCGCCGTCGCCGTGTCGTGCTTCTCCGTCGCCGCGGCGATGGCGGCGAGCCGTCGCTGCTCGCCGGCGTCGTCGCGCTTCGGCGGCTTCGCCGGCTTCGTCCGGCTTCGAGCGCGGCGCCGGGCGGGAGGCCGGTTCGAGGTCGGCGAAGACGTCGTCGGGTCCAGCGTCACCCGAGCCGAGCACGGCTGCCCGCAGCTGCGCCGCCGCCGTGTCGCTCGCCGCGACCTCCGACAGCCGTGCCGTCAGCTCCCCCGGCCCTGGTTGCCGTCCGACCCGCCCGAGCACCTCGGTGGCCAGCGCGACCAGCTCGGCGCTGCGGTCGCGCAGTGACTTCAACGCGTCCCTGACGTCCGGGCCGTCGCGCCCCTCGATCGCCGCCGCCTGCGCCTCGCGCACGTCGGCCGCCGCGCTGGTGAAGGCGTCGACCGTCTGCGGCTGCTCGGCCGCGACGATGTTCAACGCCCAGTCGTCCCAGCCCGGCCGCCGCAGCGCGGCGACCGCCGTCGCTTCCTCGCGCCGCTTCTCCCGGCGCAGCGACTTGGCCAGCTCGTTGCGCGCGGCGACGAACTCGGTCGGCGGTGCAGCGAACAGCTGGCGGATGGCGCTCTCGTCCAGAGCCGCCGACCGTACCCGCCTCACTCGCCGATGACGGCGCGCAGGACCGCCGGGCCGGCGGGTCGTGGATCGCCGTCGCCCGGTTCGGCCGTGATCTCGACGACCGGGAACAGCGCCGGATCGACGGCGGCAGTCAGGCTGACGTCGGTGCGGCCGGCGCGGTCGGGGTGGAAGGTGCCGGCGGAGATGCGGTTCGGCGAGTCCGGCGTGTCGCCCGGACCGACGAACCACACCTCGTACAGCTCGCCGGTCGGCAGGATCGGCAGGGCATCGGTGTCCAGCTCGACGACCCGACCGATGCCGGTGGCGACCACGCGCAGTTCGGCCGGCGCCGGTTCGCCATCGGGCCCGACCATCGGTCCGGCGAACTCCACCGTCTCGTCACCGTCGCCGGTGACGGTGCGCACGACGACGGCCCCGGCGAGCAGGGCGACCACGGCCGCCGCCAGGGCGAACCAGGGAACGGCACGACGGCGCCTTCGACGCGCCCGGACCTGCTCGGCGCGGGCGCGCAGGTCGGCGATCCGTTCCGGCGAGGGCTCCGGCGGAGCGATGTCGAGGACGAGCGCCAGCTGATCGCTGAGCTCGTCGTCACCGGACACCGCGCACTCCCTCCATCTCGACCCGCAATCGCTGCAACGCCCTCGCCTGGGCCATGCGGATCGTCCCAGGTTGCTTGCCGAGGAGCCGGCCGACCTCCTCGGACGTCAGCCCACCCTGCACCCGCAGTTCGAGGATCTCCCGATCCTCGTCGCTCAACCGGCAGAACGCCTCGCGCAGCCAGGCGGTGTCGTCGACGGCGACGGCGTGCTCCTCGGGCCCTCGTTCGGTCGTCGGGCGCTCGTCGGTCACCGGTCCGGCGCTGCGCCAGCGGGCCCGGGAGAGCTCGCGGACCACGTTGCGCACGATCCCGTACAGCCAGGCGTCGAAGCCGCCGCCCTGCCAGGTGAACCGGTCGATCCCGTCGAGCGCCCGCGCCATCGTCTCGCTCACCGCGTCCTCGGCCGCCTGGTCGTCGAACAGTCGCCGCCGGGCGAACCCGAACAGCGGCCCGTACGACCGGCGGTACAGCGCCTCCCAGGCATCGGGATCACCGGTGGCGGCTCGGTCCACGAGCCCCCGCAGCACCACGTCCACGGCACCCGTTCGCCGCCGGCCGGACCTCGGATGGCCCGGCCGGCGGCGGCGGCAGCCGAGTGCGACTCAGCGCTGGGCGGTGGGGAAGGCGATGTCGACGACCGGTTGGCCGAAGTGGCCGACCTTGGCGACGCGGCCGATCAGCAGGTCGACGCTGTACAGCGTGGCCGAGTAGCCGTCGGCGGAGGCGACCGAGAGGAGCCCCTCGTTGGCGACCGTCGTGCCGTAGCCGATCGTGCTGTAGATGTCGAAGCCGTTGGCGTTGCCGGCGTCGATGCCGAGCTTGCCGGCCGGGTTCAGCGAGCCGGCGGCCGGGGGAGCCTGCACCGAGACCTGGTCGTTCATCGAGTCGATGTCGAACAGCGTCGTGGCCGTGTTCGGGTCGGCGTCGTTGTTGGTGTACGCCGCACCGTTGATGCCGAGCGCCGGGTTCACCGGCGTGGCGCCGGGGATGTTCAGCGTGGTGTTCACGGCCGTCGTGCCGTCGTCGACGTTGGCGGCCAGGTTCTGGCCGTTGTCGGAGACGATCCGCAGGCGGTCGACGGTCGGGTTGAAGTCGACACCGAACGAGGCGCCCGACAGTGGCTGGTTGAGCCGGCTGACGAGCGTGGCCGCGGCGGTGTTGACGTCGATCGTGTAGACGCCGCCGGCGTTGCCGAGGCCGTAGAGCAGGTTGTTCGCCGGGCGGTAGTCGATGCCGACGAGCGACGCGTCCTGCTGCAGGCCGGTGACCTTGCCGATCGCGCGGGCCCGCTCGGGGCGGTCCTCACGGAAGCAGACGAGACTGCCGTCGGCGACCAGCCCGACGACCTGCTGGTCGCGGCCGCGGCTGTCGCGGGCCGCGCAGTCGTTGGTCTGGTTGCCGTGGTAGCCGGTGTCCGGTCGGTCGGCGGCCGCGGTCGACGCACCGATGCCGACGAGCGCGGCGACGAGGCCGGAGAGGATGATGGTTCGACGCATTGGGGGGTTGCCCTTTCGTGTGTGGTTGACCCCTCCCTATGCACGGCAACGCCGCCCCGCGTCACAGCTCCGCCGTCCATCCGAGTGTTTGGCGCCATCCGAGTGTCCTGGTGTGCGGCTGCCCGCGCATCCACATACTCGGATGGCCGCACGACTCGGATGGATCAGGTCGTGAACGGGTCGGTGGAGACGACGCCGCCGCGGCCGACGTGCTCGGTCCAGCGGTTGCCGTCCCAGTAGCGCAGCTCGAACCGGCGAGTCGGGTCGGCGTACCACGCGGCCGAGGGCAGCGGCCGATCGGGCGCCGACGCGGCGTGGACCGGCGTCGGTGGCACGACGGTGCGTGCCGCCTCACGCGCGGCGAGGTAGAGGTCGACGTCTTCGCGGACCTTCCACGACGTGTCGAAGCGATCACGCAGCACACCCAGCAGCCGCAGCGCGTCGGCGGCGTTGAAGTCGTTGTCGATGTCGAGCTTGAGCAGGGCGAACGCGTTGACCTGGGCGGGAACGGCGAGCTCCCTGGCGTAGAGCTCGGCGAAGCGATCGCGGTACGACTCCGGCACGGCGGGGGTCGGCGGCAGCACGGCCGGCAACGGGGTCGCCGCCGGGACGAAGCGCAGCGCCTTGGCCAGCTTGCGGATGGTGTCGGCGTCGTTGGGCACGAAGTCGATGTACTGGTTGGCCTTGATCGACGGCGGCGCGCCGACCAGATCGACCCCGTCGACGCGCACCGTGAGCAGCGGACGATCGACAGCCGACGCGTAGTCCCACTCGGTGAGGCAGGCGTCCGAGCCGAGCGAGTACTTGCTGACGGCGAGGACGAACAGCCGGCAGTCGCGGATCTGGCGCAGGATCTCGTCCCACCAGCTCTGCCCGCCGGTGAGGCTCCTGTCGAACCAGACCGGATCGGCCAGCTCCTCGAGCTCGCGCGACAGCGCCTCGACGCTCACCAAGTCTTCATGCGCGTAGCTCAGGAAGATCGTCATCAGCGGCCATCCCCGTCGGCCCGTGGGACTGCCAAGTACAGCACGGCTGCACCGGTGCCGGTGCCGATTATCGGGTTGCTATGGCGCGAGGACGGCGCCGAACGGCAGGTTGCGCACGACCCAGAACCCGACGACGAGCACGGCGAACGACCACAGCGGCCACGCCGGCGCCGGCCGGCGTACCGCTGCCGGTCCGGGTCCGCTGCACCCACCGCACCCACAGCCAGACGAGGACCGGCACGGCGGCGACCATCAGCGCGTTCAACGACACGGCACCGAGCACGTCGCCGTGGGCGAGGGCGTGCAACCCGCGCAGCGAGCCGCAGCCCGGGCAGGCCAGCCCGGTCAGGCGCAGGAACGGACAGGTCGGGTAGTGCCCCGGTTCGTTCGGATCGACCACCGCCACGAGACCGACCACCGCGCCAGCGGCAGCCGCGACCGCCGCAGGTCGGCCGTACGGTGCGGCGAGCAGATCGTGGCGGTTGGCGAGCACTCAGCTCCCGGCGTCGGCGGCGACGGCGATCACCCAGATGACCACACCGACAGCGCCGATCGCCGCCGACAGGATGGCGAACAGCTTGGCCTTCTCCGACGAGTTCTTCGCACCCGCGTAGTCACCGGCGGCGTACTTGCCGTTCACCTGGGCGGCGAACACGATCGAGGCCACCCCGAGCGGGAGGCAGCAGAAGATCGTGGTCAGGATCGCCCAGACGAGGTAGTTCGGCGGTGGCGCGCCGCCGCCCACCTGACCGAACCCCTGCGCGGGTGGCCCGCCGTACGGTGCCTGGCCGTACGGTGGTGGAGGCGGGGGCGGCGGGCTGCTCCCCGGCTGGTACGGGTCCGGCGGAGTCGAGCTCCCGAAATCGCTCACCACGTTCCTCCCTGGTCGGCGTCGCCGCTGATCGTAGGCGCCGGCTCAGCCGCGCAGCGGCAGCCCGGCAACGCCGAGCGGGTAGCGCCACAACGTGCCGTGCCGCGACTCCGTGACGTACAGGTCGGTGCCTCCGAAGCAGCAGTTGGTCGCCATCCCGTCGGCGCACTCGTAGCGGTCGACGATCGCGCCGTCCTCGACGACGCTGACGCAGTGGGCGTACGTCGATGCCACGTACAGACGACCGTCGGCACCGACACACAGACCGTCGGGGTAGTGACGATCGGGGAGCTCGACGACGAGCTCGGGCGCGGCCGTCGACCATCGCCATGACACGCCGGCTGAACGACTCGGTCCACACGAGCGTGCCGTCGGCGAGGAAGGCGATGCCGTTCGGGAACACCGGGCCGAGCTCGACCACCAGCTCGCCGTCGCCGCTCGCCGGGTCGACGGCGAAGATGCGCCCGGGCCGGTCGTTGACCGCCGGGTCGTCGGACCCGCGTGGATCGGTGAACCACAGGCGACCGTCGTCGCCGACAGCGAGGTCGTTGGGTCCTTCCAGCGTCAGCCCGGCGACCTCGGTGACGACCACCGTCACGTCACCGTCCGGGCCGACCCGCTGGATGCCCGGCGTCGCCCGCGGGCCGCGGCCCATCCCGCCGTTCTGCGTGACGTACAGCGAGCCGTCGGCCGCCAGCGCCGCGCCGTTGGGGCCGCCACCCGTGGTCGCGAACGGCTCGACCTCGCCGCCCGGGACCCACCGCGACACGACGCCGCCAGTGATCTCGGTGAACAGCAACGCCCCGTCGGCCCACACCGGGCCTTCCGGGAACGCCAACCCGCTGGCGATGATCTCCCCGTCCACCGCCGTCACCACCCCGCCGTCGTCAGCCGATCGCGCGGGTAGCCGGCGTAGGACTCCTTGAACACGCCCTGGTGCAGCAGCACCACGGCGACCGCCTTGCCCGACCGTCGCTCGGTCACCGTCGTCTCGGTCCAGTAGGACTCGGTGCGGCGGCTCTCGCCGAGCCCGACGATCTCGCGGTGCAGCTCGTACTCCTCGTCGACGAACACCGGCCCGTCGAGCATGCGCACCTCGAGATCGAGGAACAGGCCGAGCGCCGGCCCGCGAACCGGCCACCGGGCGCCCGACTTGTGGGTGAGCACGCTGATCATCTCGAACGGCACGATCGGCCGTCCCCACGGCGACGACGCCGCACCGTCGGGCGTGTACCACGGATGCGGTTCGGTGATCCTGGCGACCTTCTGGGACAGCGAGAACGGGTACAGCGGACCGTTCGACTCGTCCCACGAGATCGCCTCGGTGACGTCCTCCGCCGAGCGCATCCCGACCTCGAGCTGGTCGACGATGTACAGCGGGCCGACCTCGCCCTGCCGGCCGCGCCGCGCGCCGAGCTCGGACTCCGGATGGTCGGGACCCACCGACGCCGTGCCGACGAGCACGGGCGTGCCGTCGGCCTTGTGCGCCTCGAGGATCACCGCCGTGGCGCTCGCCGTCGTCATCGTCGCCTGCACCTGCTCGCCCTCGACGACCATCGTCTGGAAGTGGCAGCTGATGCAGCCGCGCTCGAACCACGCCGCACCCCACAGCGACACGGCGAGCGGATCGAACTGGCTGAAGTGCGTCGGCCCCTCGATCGGCGCGCCGGCCAGGCCGAGCGAGGCGGCCGTCTCCTCGTCGTGGACGCTCGCATGGCCGTCGTAGGTCTGCTCGTCGAGCATCTGCGCCGGCGAGCGCAGCGGACCGGAGAGCGTGATCGGGGTGTCGAAGGCGACCATGGCGTGCAAGCTACGCGTCGAGGACCCCGGCGACGATCTGGAACGATCGGCACCATGACCGACTGGAACTTCGCCGACGTCTTCGAGGGCATCGCCGCAGCCGTGCCCGACCGACCGTGCCAGGTGCACGGCGAGCGCACGGTCACGTGGGGCGAGTTCGACCGGCGCGCCGCCGCGCTCGCCGCCGACCTCGTGGCGGCCGGCCTCGGCCGGCAGTCGAAGGTCGCCTGCTACCTGCACAACGGCGTCGAGTACCTCGAGGTCGTCGTCGGCGCGTTCAAGGCGGCGATGGTCCCGGTGAACACCAACTTCCGCTACGGCCCCGACGAGATCCTCTACCTGTTCGACAACGCCGACGCCGAGGCCGTCGTCTTCCACGCCTCGTTCGGCGAGCTGCTCGCCGGGATCCGTGACCGGCTCCCCGGTGTGCGCCGCTGGTACGTCGTGGCCGACTCGTCGGGCGCCGGGCCGGACTGGGCCGTACCGTACGAGGAGGTGGTCGCGGCGGGTGCTCCGCCACCGTCGGTCGAGCGCTCGGGCGACGACCTGCTGCTGCTCTACACCGGCGGCACCACCGGCATCCCCAAGGGCGTGATGTGGCGCCAGGACGACCTGTTCAACGTGCTCGGCGCCGGCGGCAACCCGTTCGCCGGCACGGAAGCTGCCGCCGACGCCGCCGAGGTGGCCGCCCGTGCCGCCGCGGCCGAGAGCGCGCCCGTCATGGTCGTCGCCTGCCCGCTGATGCACGGCACCGGCCAGTTCTCGGCGCTGATCGCGATGACAGGCGGCGGCACCGTGGTGGCGCTCGCCAACCGCCACTTCGATCCTGCCGAGCTGTTCGAGACCGTCGACCGCCACCGCGCCACGAACGTCGTGATCGTCGGCCAGGCGTTCGCCGGACCGATGCTCGAACACCTCGACGCCAACCCAGGCCGCCACGACCTGTCCAGCGTGATCGTCATCTCGTCCTCGGGCGTGATGTGGAGTCACGAGAACAAGCAGGGTCTGCTGCGGCACATGCCCCAGGCGATCCTGTTCGACTCGTTCGGCTCGTCGGAAGCGGTCGGCCTCGGCGCGTCGGTCTCCGCAGCCGGGACGGCCGAGGCGACGGCGCGCTTCGCCATCACCGAGAACAACGCCGTGTTCACCGACACCGGACGGCGCGTCGAGCCGGGGTCGGGCGAGATCGGCATGGTCGCCGTCGGCGGGTTCCTGCCCGTCGGCTACTACAAGGACGACGCCAAGACGGCCGCGACGTTCCGCGTGGTCGACGGCCGCCGCTGGAGCATCCCCGGCGACTTCGCCACGGTCAACGCCGACGGCACGATCCAACTCCTCGGGCGCGGTTCGGTGTGCATCAACACCGGCGGCGAGAAGGTCTTCCCCGAGGAGGTCGAGGAGGTGCTCAAGACGCACCCGGCGGTGCGCGACGCGGTGGTCGTCGGTGTGCCCGACGACCGCTTCGGCGAGGCCATCGTCGGCGTCGTCGAGCCCGCCGGCGAGCCGACCGTCGACGCCGACGAGCTGCGCGCCCACGTCAGCAGCCGACTCGCCGCGTACAAGGCGCCGCGCCGGATCCTCGTCGTCGACTCGATCGGCCGAGCCGCCAACGGCAAGGTCGACTACAAGCGGATCAAGGCCGACGCGATCTCCGAGCTCGGCCGCTACCGCCCGACCCGCACTCTGCGATCTGGTGCGACATCTCGCCCCACCCGCACTGCTTGCCACGCCAGTTTTCTGCCTCCGCCGCACCTGCGGATCGGTGCGACATCTCGCACCCAACCTGCAGTCTGCGGATCTGGTACGTCGCGGCGTGGCTCGGCGGTGGTCGGGCCTCGCCCTACGCTCGGGCGATGACCAGCGAGCCGAGGCTGATCGGGCGGTCCGCCGCCTGCTGCGATCGTTCAGCTCGGTCGACAGCTACGGCCTGGTCGTCGTGATGATCGTCGTCACGTACGTCGTGTGCGTGTCGCTGCGCGCCCACTGGGGCGCGACGATCGTCCTGCTCGTGCAGATCATCACCGTGCGGCTGGCTCTGCACACGTCGCAGGCCCACCGTGGCCTGCGTGTCGTCACCGACGTGCTCACCGTCGTCGCCGTCGGCGCCGCCGTGATCAGCCTGCTCGGAGGTGGTGACGAGTACCTGCTGCGCTGGGTCTTCCTGGGGAGCAGCGCGCTGTACTTCATCGCCCCGTTCGCCATCATCCGCCACATCGTGTTCCGCCGCGACGTGGACCGGGAGACGATGCTCGGCGCGCTCGGCGCGTACCTCCTCCTCGGCATGGCGTTCGCCTTCGCCTTCGCCTTCCTCGGCAACGTCCAACCCGAGCGCGTTCTTCGGCGCCCAAGGCGACGGCGACATCGCCGACGATCTCTTCTTCAGCTACGTCACGCTGACGACGACGGGGTACGGCAACCTCGTGCCGGCGGGCAACCCGGGCCAGAGCATGGCGGTGCTCGAAGCGCTCATCGGTCAGCTGTTCCTCGTCACCGCCGTGGCCAAGCTCGTCACCGCCTGGAAGCCGCGAGCATGGTCAGGCCGCGAGTCACCGACAGCAGAGGAGTGAGCATGACGACCATCGAGCTACACCCTGACGTCACCGTCCTGGCGCACGCTGCTCGGCACCTGGGCAGGGAGCGGCGAGGGCAGCTACCCGACGATCGACGGCTTCGCCTACCGCGAGGAGGTGACGTTCGGGCACGTCGGCAAGCCCTTCCTCGCCTACGGGCAGCGCACGCGCGCGGCCGACGACGGCCGCCCGTTGCACGCCGAGACGGGCTACTTCCGGGTCCCGTCGCCGGGACGAGTCGAGCTCGTGCTTGCCCACCCGTTCGGCATCACCGAGGTCGAGGACGGCACCGTGGTCGACGACACCGGCGGGCTGGTGATCGAGCTGGCGACGACCACTGTGGGGCGCACGGCGACGGCGAAGGAGGTGACGGCCGTCGAGCGGTCGATCCGCGTCGAGGGCGACCGCCTCAGCTACGAGGTGCGCATGGCGGCCGTCGGCCAGCCGCTGCAGCACCACTTGGCGGCGGTGCTGGAGCGGCAGCCCTGACAAGTCCCGCCAAGACGAGTCACCGGCGGCGGTAGGGGCGGAGGCCGTCGGCGGGGATCGTGCCGAGGCGACCGGCGTTGAAGTCGTCGACGGCCTGCACCAGCTGGTCACGGGTGTTCATGACGAACGGGCCATAGGCGGCGACCGGCTCGCGGATCGGGCGACCGCCGAGCAGCAGCACCTCGAGTGGCTCGCTCCCGACCCCGTCGATGACGACGGTGTCACCGTCGCCGAACACGGTGAGCTGACCGAGCGTGACCGGCCGGCGCTCGCCACCGACCGTCCCCGACCCGGCGAGCACGTAGGCGAGGGCGTTGAAGTCGGTGCGCCATGGGATCTCCAGGCGGGCACCCGGCGCCACCGTGACGTGGGCCATCGTGATCGGCGTGTGCGTGCTGCCGGGGCCGGCGTGGCCGGCGACGTCGCCGGCGATCAGCCGCACGAGTGCTCCGCCGTCGGGCGACGAGAGCAGCACGGACTCGTCGGCTTCCAGGTTCTGGTAGCGCGGGGCGGTCATCTTGTCGGCGGCCGGCAGGTTGACCCACAGCTGCACGCCGTGGAACAGACCGCCGCTGACGACCAGCTCCTCGGGCGGCGTCTCGATGTGCAGGATGCCCGACCCCGCCGTCATCCACTGCGTGGCGCCGTTGGTGATCAGTCCACCGCCACCGTGCGAGTCCTGGTGCTGGAACGTGCCGTCGATGATGTAGGTCACCGTCTCGAAGCCGCGGTGTGGGTGCCAGTCGGTGCCCTTCGGCTCGTACGGGGGGTAGTCGATCTCGCCCATCTGGTCCATGTGGATGAACGGGTCGAGGTCGCCCAGGTCGACGCCGGCGAACGCCCGGCGGACCGGGAAGCCCTCGCCCTCGTACGACTGCGGTGCGGTGGTCACCGAGCGCACCGACCGGGGGCGTGCCGTGACCTCGGGCGACGGCAGCTTCGGCAGGGTGGTCGTGTCGGCGGTGACGGCGGGCATCTCGATCCTCCAAAGATTGTTGCGATCGCAAGGTTCAACGTATCACGTTCGCCGCGTATTCCCCACGCCGGCGCGAGGATGTCCGCCCATGAGTGAGCGCCAGGTCGTCGTCGGGCTCGACAACGGTGGCACGTCGAACAACGCCACCGTGCTCGACACCACCGGACGCTTCCTCGTCGACGGGCTGCTGGAGACGCCGAGCCGGGTGAAGGAGGGGCCGGCGGCGGCGATCCCTGCGCTCGTCGACGCCTTCACGGGCGCGCTCGACACCACCGGGCTGCCCGCCGCTGCCGTGCTCGCCGTCGGCCTCGACACCCCAGGACCGGCGAGTGCTGATGGCGTCATCTCCTCCAAGGGCTCGACGAACTTCGGCCATGCGGGATGGTCGCTCTTCGACGTGCGCGGTGCGCTCGAGGCGGCGCTCGGCATCCCCGTCGTCTACAACAACGACGCCAACGCCGCCGCCCTGTACGCCCACCACGAGCACTTCGGCACCGACGCCGGACGGCGATCGTCGGTGGCGGCGATCGTCGGCACCGGGCTCGGCGGGGCGGTCATCGACTCCGGCCGCGTCCTGCGCGGCGCGGCCGGGATGGCCGGCGAGCTCGGCCACATCCCGATCCCGATGCGCGACCTCCTGGAGGACGACCAGCCGATCACCCGGTGCAACTGCGGGCTGACGGGCGATGTCGAGAGCGTCGCCTCGCTGACCGGGATCGAGCTCAACCTGCTCCCCTACTGGCTGACGCGGTACCCGGACCACGAGCTGGCGTCGGTCGAGCCTGTGGTCGGTGCTCGCCGCGTGCGCGCCCTCGCCGAGGATGGTGACGAGATGGCCCTGCGCATCTTCGGCCAGCAGGCGATGGCGCTCGGCTGGCTGTTCTCGATCGCCGCCAACTACAGCGACCCGCACGCCTACTTCATCGGCGGCGGCGTGCTGGAGACGGCGCCGCACTTCCGCGACTGGTTCGTCGACGAGGTCAGCCGGCACACGCAGTTGCGCACCGAGCAGCAGCAGGCGGCCGAGCTGGTCATCGTCCCCGGCCTCGACGCGGCCGGCGCCCGCGGCTCGGCCATCGCCGCCCTCGAGTTCCGTCCGCGCCGGCTAGAGCCGGCTACGACGCTCGGTCCAGGCCACGCTGGACGGCGGCGATCGAGCTCGGGGCGGAGGTCGGCGGCCTTGATGATGCGGTGCACCGAGCCGACCTCGCGGGCGCGCTCGACGCTGTGCACGGCGTCGAACTCTGCCGCCACCTCGCCCAGCTTCTCCGTGCGCACCCCGTCGCGGATGGCCGCCAGCTCGGCCTGGCGTGCACCGACCTCGTCGGGTGAGGCGGCAACGACGGCAGCATCGGCGGAACCGACGCGCTCGTCGGCACGCATTCGATCGTCGACCTCGCGGGTGAACACGACGGCGGCCGCCGGGGCACCGCCGATGACCGAGGCGAACGAGCCCTCGACGGCGATCACCTCCATGTCGTCGTTCAACGTCGCCGAGAACACGACGAACGCGCCGCCGTGGTAGCGGGAGACGACGCACAGCACGAACGGCCCCTCGAAGTTGACGATCGCCCGGCCGATCTCGGCGCCGTACTCGAGTTGCAGGCGGCGCAGCGACTCCGGTGATCCGTCGAACCCGGACAGGTTGGCGAGCACGACGACGGGTCGGCACCCGCTCGCCGCGTTGATCGCCCTGGCGACCTTCTTCGACGACAGCGGGAACAGCGTGCCCGCCGACCACTGTGGCGGGCCATCGGCGGGTGTCGTGCCGTGTCGCGGCAGCGGCCTCGACTCGATGCCGATCAGCGTCACGGCGTGACCACCGAGGCGCGCCTCGAAGACGACGGCGGTCTCCGCCTCGGCCATCTCCTGCCACCGCTCGAGCGTGACCTGGTCGCGATCGGCGACGGCCGCCATCACGGTGCGGATGTCGAACGGCTTCTTGCGGTCGGGGTTGGCGGTGTCGGAGAACACGTCACCGACCGTGGTGAAGTCGACGCCCTCGACGGCGTGGGGCACCGAGCGAACGTCGCGGTCGACCGGGTCGGCGGTCGTCGCCCGCCGCGGCCACCGCTCGCCCGGCGCGCGGTAGGTCAGGTCGTAGTGCGTGAACAGCAGGTCGGATGCCGCCGACAGGGTCGGCGCCCAGTACTGCGCCTCGCCGTTGGGACCCATCACCCGCCCGTACCCGCCGATGCCGAAGTTGTCCTCGGCGGACACGCCGCCCGAGTAGTCGATCGCCTGCTTGCCCGTCAGCACCATCGCGCTCTCGGGGGTCATCACGAGGATCCCCCGCGTGTGCATGAGCATCGTCGCCTCGGCGTTCCAGTACGGCTGGGCGCCGACGTTGATGCCGGCGACGACGACGTTGACCTCCCCACCGTCCTGGGTGTGTTCGACGAGGCGACGCAGCACACGGGCCACCCAGTCGAGGTTCTCGCTCCCCGAGTCCATGGCGATCCGGGCACCCGCCGACAGGGCGAACCACTCGATCGGCACGTCCATCGACGCGGCCAGGTCGATGGCCGCCAGCACCCGGCGGCACTCGGCCTCGGTGATCGACCCCATCGCCTTCGTCGCGTCGCCGAGCACGGCGACGCGCACCATCCCCTCCGGGTAGCGGTCGGTCGGCGTGCGCACGACGCCGACCACGACGCCGGCGCGGTTCGACCGGGCGGCCGGTCCACCGCGACGCGGCGGTCGTGCTCATCGAGGTCGTGCTCGACGAACTCGCCGCCGGCCCGGCACAGCATCGGCACGATCTCGTAGGGATAGACGAGACCGCGCCGGCGGGTCTGGATCAGCTTGCGGGCGTAGTCGTCGAGCGGCTGCATCGGCGCCGTCGGCGGCTCGGTGAGGCGCACCGTCATGCCGCGGCCCGCTTCGTAGCCGAGACGCATCACCGTCTCGACCGGCTCGCCACCTCCTGGGACCGGGAGCCGGGCACTGACCACGACCTGCTCGAGCCCGAGGCCGTCGGTCATCGGGAGCAGCCGCCGGGCGATCGCGTCGACCTCGTCGAGGGGGATGTCGACGGGCGGCCAGACGTAGAGCATGATCCGGTTCCACTCCAACCGCTGCACGACGGCCGCCGAGTGCGCGCCTCGCGGATGGCGTCGCAGCAGCCGACGAGCAGCCCCTCCACCTCGGGGAGGGCGACGACGCGGCCCTGCTCGTCGCGCACCGGTGTCAGGTCGCGGACCTCGGCGACGGCGACGAGCCGTTCGTCGCTCGGGTTGTCCCGGCCGACGCAATCGAAGAGATGAACCTCGCCGGACGCCGGCAGCGGCCGGATCTCGAAGTTCTCCAGCCGCCACATCTGCACCCGCCGGGCGATCATCGGGTGGAGCCCGCGGAACTTGACGTCCTCCTCGAACGTTCCGGCGTCGGACACGGCGCCGTCGCCGGCCATCCAGTACGGCCGGATGCCCTCGTCGCCCGGACGTCGGAACGTGAGCACCGCCGTGGCACCACCCGCGCGGATCCGACAACGGCGACGCGTCGCACGCTCCCTGGCAGGTGGCGGCATCGAGCGCGGCAGCGAGCTCGGCCGACAGGGCGTCGCCCGTCGACCTCGCCGAGCGGCATGAACAGGTCGACGACGGCCGTGTCAGGAGGCGCCACCGCCTTCGTCGCCCGGGCCACCGCGGCCAGCGCGTCTGCGAGACCGCCTTCCCCGGCGCGCGCTGCCAGCACGTGAACGACGCGGCCGTGTGCTCGTAGCTGGTGTGCAGCACGCCGTCCGCTCCCACGGTCACCGGACCGAGGTCGCGGATCTTGTAGTAGCGGCGGGTGAGCACCTCGAGCAGGGCGCCGGGCTCGTCCGTCCGGACAGCAACTGGTCCTCGGCGAAGATCGGCACGAGCGGGAGCGGGCAGCCGACGAGCGCGTCGACCGCCGTCGATCGGCGGCGTCGGGCCCGTGGCCGGCGACAGCGGCGGCGAGCTCGCGCATCCTCGTCGACACCTCGGCTTGGGCCCGCTCGACGTAGGGACGGTCGAAGCGGCGGTGGCGCACGGTCCGGCCGCCGACGCCACGGCGGGGAAGCGCCGCCGGGTCGCCTCGATCAGCCGGTCGAGCGTCTCACGCAACCGGGGGTCTTCGTCGGGCGTCTTGGCCGCGAGGTCGTCGAGCACGGCGAGGACGACGGGAACCTGCTCGTCCTGGCGTTGCTGGGCGATGAACAGTCGCAGCAGCGCCTCCTCCAGCGACGGCCCGGGCTGCAGCTCCGTGACCCCGTAGTCGGCGGACGGCGCGTCGCAGCCGGTCGGCGAACCACTCGGGCAACCCCTCGTGCTCGACGTCGAGCGAGCGCAGGTACGTGTGGAAGTGCTCACGGGCGCCGGCGCCTCGTCGCCCTCGGCGTCCGGGGCACGACGCTCGGGGAAGACGACGGCAACGTCGGCGAAGGCGTCGAGGACCTGCAGCTCGCGTTCGTCGGGGCCGGGGTCGTGACGGACCTCGGCGAGCACTCGCTCGACGCTGCCGGCGTCGACGTCGAACCCGAGCATGAACGCCTCGACGGTCGCCAGCCGATCGCCGGCGGTGTCGTCAGCGGCGTCGTGTCGCAGTGCATCGAGCTCGATCCGCGTGCCCGTCGGCCCGGCGTCGTCGGCGGTCTCCAGCGGCTCGATCCGCAACAGCGGCGCGCCGGCGTCGACCTGCACGTTGCGGGCGACGAACACGTCGCGGACCCGCCCGGCGACCGGCGCGGTCATGGCGATCTCCATCTTCATCGCCTCGACCACGACGAGTCGGTCCCGGCCTCGACGACGTCGCCGGTGGCGACGTCGACACCGACCACCAGCGCCGCCGCCGGTGCGCGCACGACGCCGGCGTCGTCGCGGGAGAAGCGGTGGGCGACGCCGTCGACCTCGACGAGGTGGTCGGTGCCCTGCGACGACGAGACGACGCGGTAGATGCGCCGCCGACGGTCAGCCGGGCCCGGCTGCGCCCGAGGCGTTCGACCTCGACGACCGTGACGACCCCGTCGAGCTCGACCTCGTAGCGCGCCGGCCCGAGCTGGCGCAGGTCGACGTCGGTAGGTCTCGCCGCCGTGCCGCAGCTCGATCCGCGGCCGACGTCGGCGTCGGCACTGCGGCCGGCCGCGGCTGGCCCAGCCGAAGAACGAGGCGCGTTCGAGCTCGGCCATCAGGTCGCCGGCGGCGATCGCCGCGGCGACGAGCGCGACGTCGGCGTGGCGCGTCGGGAGGTGCTCGTCGGCCGCGGTGAGCCGGTCGAGCCAGCCGTGTCGATCTCGCCGGCGCGCACCTCCGGGCGGTCGAGCAGGTCGAGGAGGAACGACTTGTTGGTGGTCCCGCCGCGGACGATCACCGTCGTCTGGGACAGGGCGCGGCGCAGCCGGCCCAGCGCCTCGTCGCGGTCGCGGCCGCAGGCGATGACCTTGGCGATCATCGAGTCGTACTCGGGTGGGATCACGTCGCCCTCGGCGACGCCGGTGTCGACGCGGATGCCTGGGCCGACGGGAGCGGCAGCGTCTCGATCGTGCCCGGCGCCGGCGCGAACGCCCGCTGCGGGATCCTCGGCGTTGAGCCGGGCCTCGATGGCGTAGCCGGTCGCTCGGCGGCGGATCGCCCTCGAGCCGGCCGCCGGCGGCGACGTGCAGCTGCAGCTTGACGAGGTCGAGGCCGGTCGTCAGCTCGGTGACCGGGTGCTCGACCTGGAGGCGGGTGTTGACCTCGAGGAACGCGAAGGCTGCTCGCTCGGGCTGGTAGAGGAACTCGACCGTGCCGGCGTTTGCGTAGCCGGCGGCGGTGGCCAGCCGCACGGCGGCCGCGCGCAGCTCGCGTCCTGCTCGGGGGTGAGCACGATGCAGTGCGACTCCTCGATCACCTTCTGGTTGCGGCGCTGCAGGCTGCAGTCGCGCACGCCGACCGCCCACACCGTGCCGTGGGTGTCGGCGATGATCTGCACCTCGACGTGGCGGGCGCCGGTGACGACCCGCTCGATGAACACGGTCGCGTCGCCGAACGCCTTGACGCCCTCGGCGCGGGCGCTCTCGAACGCCTCGGCGAGCCCGGCCTCGTCGTCGACCCGGCGGATGCCGCGGCCGCCGCCGCCGGCGGTCGCCTTGATCATCAGCGGGTAGCCGATCGTCGCGCCGTGGCTGCCGGGCTCGGCGAGCGTGTCGACCGGGCCGCCGCTCCACGGCGGCGACCGGGACGCCGGCCTGCTCGGCGAGCAGCTTGGCGCCGATCTTGTCGCCGAGCCGGCGCATCACGTCGGCGCCGGCCCGACGAAGACGACGCCGAGGCGTTCGCACAGCTCGGCGAACTCCGGCCGCTCGGCGACGAAGCCCCAGCCGACCCAGCCGCGTCGGCCCGCGCCGCGATGAGCGCCCGCTCGAGCACGTCGAGGTCGAGGTACGGGCTGCCCGCGCGGGCGGCCGGCCGCGTCGATGCACACCGCCTCGTCGGCCTCGCGGACGAACATCGCCGTGCGCTCGGCGCCGGTGTGCAGCGCGATCGTGCGCAGGTCGGCGCCGCTCTCGTCCGCAGTTCGCGGACGGCGTTGATGAGCCGCATCGCCGCCTCCCCGCGGTTGACCATCGCGATGCGGCGCAACCCCCGCTCCATCAGCGGCGATGGTAGGCC
>CAVVMS010000022.1:0-192022 GCA_963749315.1 uncultured Acidimicrobiia bacterium | reverse complement strand
CGACACGGCGGCGTGCCAGGTCTACGGCGGACGGGCCTCGCGGCCGTCGCCGACGAGCGCCCACGGCGCGGGAGCACCCGAACACCGACCGGCCGTCGACCGAGACGGGGGGAGTCGTGCGCCGTATGGCCCGACGGGCGGATCGTGTCGACCGAGTACTCGGCCACGCACGGCCCGCGCTCGGCGGGTGGGCAGTTCCCACCGGTCGACGACTCGGTTCAGCAACGTCCCGCAGAACCCGTTGTACACCTGGGTGCGCACGCTCGATGCCGCGACCTTGGAGGCGACCTACGGGCTGGGCAACCTCATCGGCGCCTACTGCGAGCGCGACCCGTCGTCACCCTACGACGGGTACTGGGGGCAACAGGTGTCCTCCAGGGCACGGCCGGCACCGTGATCGTGCCGGCGCTGGATTTCCGCAACGCATGGGCTTCCCGTCACACGCCCTGCTGGTGGCCGGGTTGAACTGGAGCGGCTGAGTCAGGTCGCGGCCTGATCGGCGCCGACCATCCACGGCGTGCCGAAGCGGTCGGTGACCATGCCCCACGCCGGGGAGAAGAACGTCTCCATCATCGCCTGGGTCACCGTCCCGCCCTCGGCCAGGGCCTCGAAGACCCGCTTGGCCTCGTCGACGTCGGGGGTCGAGTAGCTGACCATCATCCCCTGCACCGGCCCGAACGAGTCGGTCATCGGGTCGTCGGACGCCATCAGCAGGTTGTCGCCGAACGTGAGCGCGCCGTGGATGATCATGTCCGCCTTGTCGGCCGGCATGTTCTCCGACTCCGGTGCGTCCTTCATCGTCATCAGCTGCAGGTCGCCGCCGAAGATCTCCTGGTAGCGGGTGAACGCCTCACGACAGTTGCCGCCGAAGAACAGGTACGGGTGGAATGCCATGGTGTCTCCTCTGGATCGGTGTGCCGACTGTTGGACGGCTCGGTAGCCGCTGGATTCATCGGCGGCTACCTACACGGCGACCCTTTCGAGGATGTCGATGGCGCACGCAGCCGGCGGTCCTTCGACGAGCGGCCAGCAACTCGACGCGCAGTCGCAGATCAGGCGATCGGCCGGGTCACCTGGGAAGGCTGTTCGCTCGACGGCGGTCGCCGCGATCCTGCGGTGTCAGATTGACGGTTCGCACGCGGCCGGCGAGCTCGGTCCCATCGCAGCTGCGCAGTCGGTCCTGCCGACGATGCGCGGGTCGTGACGAGCGAGCCGACGCCGAGCTCGATGACCACGTAGATCGCGGCGACCGCGAGCTCGTCGGCATCGTCGAGCAGCTCGGCTGCCGTTCGACTGACGCGATCAGGCTCGGCCGACCACCAGTGCAGAACGTGTGTGTCCAGCAGCACCGTGCTCATGGCAGGTCCCATTGCGCACCGGTGGTGAACAGCTCGGGCTCCTCGGCGTTCGTGGCGGCCGTCCCGAGCATGCAGCCGCGAAGGGCGTTGGCGCCGACGGCTGGCACGAGGCGAGCGACAGTCCGCCCGTGCTTGGTGATCTCGATCTCCTCGCCATCGGCGACCTCATCGAGCAGGCCGAGGATCGCCGCCTTCACCTGGGTCGCGGTCATCTGACGGGTCATATGGCCATCCTAATGGCCGACACGCAATCGGATCGAATGATCACACGAGGTACGGGTTGACCGCCTCGGGGTCGATGTCGTAGCGGGCGATCGCCTCGCTGACGACCTCCGGCTTGACGTCGCCCTGGGCGGCCAGCGCGGCGAGCGTGGCGACGACGACGTGGCCGGTGTCGACCTCGAAGAAGCGGCGCAGCGCCTCGCGGGTGTCGCGAGCGGCCCATGCCGTCGGTGCCGAGCGGGCGTGAACGACCGGCCGGGCAGGAAGCGGGCGATCTGCTCGGGGACGATCGCCATGAAGTCGGTGACGGCGACGATCGGGCCCGGCGACGTCGGCCGAGCAGCTCGGCGACGCGGGGCGTGCGCGCCGGCTGCTCGGGGTGCAGGCGGTTCCAGCGGGCCGTCGCCAGGGCGTCCTCGCGCAGCCGCTTGTAGCTCGTCGCCGACCACAGCTCGGCGCCGACGTCGAAGTGCTCGGCGAGCTCGTCGGCGGCCTCGCGGGCCGCGCCCTGGGCGCTGCCGGAGAACAGGATCGTCGCCCGGTGGTTCGGCCCGTCCGGGCCGGCCTGCCACCGGTAGAGGCCCTCGACGATGCCGGCGGCGATCGCCTGCGGGTCGCCCTCGGGCATCGGCGGCATCACGTAGTTCTCGTTGTAGAGCGTGAGGTAGTAGAAGACGTCGCGCTCGTCGGGCGGTGTGTCCGGCCCGTACATGCGGTGCATGCCGGCCTGGACGATGGCCGCCACCTCGTAGGCGAACGCCGGGTCGTAGGCCTGCACGGCCGGCACCGTGCTGGCGAGCACGAGGCTGTGGCCGTCCTGGTGCTGCAGGCCCTCGCCGAGCAGCGTCGTGCGCCCGGCCGTGGCGCCGAGCAGGAAGCCGCGGGCGCGGGCGTCGGCCGCCTGCCAGATGAGGTCGCCGACGCGCTGGAAGCCGAACATCGAATAGAACGTGTAGAAGGGCACCATCGGCACGCCGCGGTGGGCGTAGCTGGTGCCGGCGGCGATGAAGCTGGCCATCGAGCCGGCCTCGGTGATGCCCTCCTCGAGGATCTGGCCGCGGATCGGACTCGGTGTAGCTGAGCAGCAGGTCGTGGTCGACGGGCTCGTACTTCTGGCCGAGGGCGGCGTAGATCTTCAGCTCGCGGAACAGGGCGTCCATGCCGAACGTGCGGGCCTCGTCGGGGATGATCGGCACGACCCGCGGGCCGATGTGCTCGTCGCGGGCGAGGTTGCGCAGCAGGCGGGTGAAGCCCATCGTCGTCGACACCTCCTGGTTGCCCGAGCCGCCGCGCAGCTCGGCGAACGGCTTGTCGGTCGGCAGCTCGAGCGGGCGGCGGGCCTTCGTCGTGCGCTTGGGCATCGGCCCGCCGAGCGCCTGGCGGCGCTCGATCATGTACTGGTACTCGACGGAGTCCTCGGGCGGGATGTAGTACGGCGGGTCGTCGGCGTGGATCGAGTCCTCGGGGATCTCGTCGTGCAGGTACAGCCGGTCGCGCAGGGCGACGAGCTGGTCCTTGGTCATCTTCTTGATCTGGTGGGTGGCGTTGCGGCCCTCGAAGCCCTCGCCGAGCGTCCAGCCCTTGATCGTCTTGGCCAGGATGACCGTCGGCGCGCCGCTGCCGAGGTTCTCCGTCGCCGCCTTGTAGGCGGCGTACAGCTTGCGGTAGTCGTGGCCGCCGCGGGGCAGGTTGCGCAGCTCGTCGTCGGTGAGGTGGGCGACCATCTCGCGCAGGCGCGGGTCGGGGCCGAAGAAGTGGTCGCGGATGTACTCGCCGGACTCCACCGAGTAGCGCTGGAACTGCGCCGTCGACGGTCGTGTTCATCTTGTTGAGCAGCACGCCGTCCTTGTCCTGGGCCAGCAGCTCGTCCCACTTCGAGCCCCAGATGACCTTGATGACGTTCCAGCCGGCGCCGCGGAAGACGGCCTCCAGCTCCTGGATGACCTTGCCGTTGCCGCGCACCGGGCCGTCGAGGCGCTGCAGGTTGCAGTTGATGACGAAGATCGAGGTTGTCGAGCTGCTCGCGGGTGGCGAGCGAGATGGCGCCGAGCGACTCCGGCTCGTCGCATCTCGCCGTCGCCCATGAAGCACCACACCCGGGTCTGGCTGGTGTCGTCGATCTGGCGGTTCTGCAGGTAGCGGTTGAAGCGGGCGTGGTAGAGGGCGGCGATCGGGCCGAGGCCCATGCTGACACCGTCGGGTACTCCCAGAAGTCGGGCATCAGGCGGGGGTGCGGGTAGCTCGACAGGCCGCGGCCGCCGCGGCCGATCTCCCGGCGGAAGTGGTCGAGGTCGTCGGCGGTGAGGCGGCCCTCCATGAACGCCCGGGCGTAGATGCCGGGGGCGGCGTGGCCCTGGAAGTAGACGGCGTCGCCGGCGTTGCCGTCGTCCTTGCCGCGGAAGAAGTGGTTGAAGCCGATCTCGTACAGGCTCGCCGAGCTGGCGAACGTCGAGAGGTGGCCGCCGATGCCGTCGGCGTGCTTGTTCGCCTTGACGACCATCATCGCCGCGTTCCAGCGGACGAAGGCCCGGATGCGGCGCTCGATGTGCTCGTCGCCGGGGAACCACGGCTCCTGCTCGCGGGGGATCGTGTTGACGTAGGGCGTCGAGACGGTGGCCGGGAAGCTGACCTGCGTCTCCTGGGCCCGCTCGAGGAGCTTGGTCAGCAGGAAGCGGGCGCGGGTCTTGCCGCGGACGTCGACGACGGCGTCGAGCGAGTCGAGCCACTCCTCGGTCTCGTCGGGATCGATGTCGGGGATCTGATGGACGTAGCCGTCGAAGATCATGGGTTCAGTCTCGCACCGTTTGCTGCTGGCGTCGTGGGGGTGGTGGTCTCGTGTTCCTCGGAGGATTCGGCGCCATCCGTGACCGCCAATCTTCCGAGGAAGTTGGGCGGTGGCGAGATTTCCCCTTTCCGCCGCTCACGACACCCAGGGAGGGCATGGGAGCGTTACATTGCGCCGATCGGCGTGAGCTTCGGGACGGAGGGCGTGACCCGACGCTGGCTCGGCGCGGCCGTGCTCGTGCTGGTGGCGACGGCGTGCAACGGCGACGACGACGATGCCGTCGATGACGTCGGTGCCGGAGACGACGGTGCCGGCGACTGAGGCGCCGGCGACGACTGCGTCGCCTGCGACGACCGAGTCGACCACCACGACCGTGGAGGCGACGACGACCACGGTGGATGTCGAGGCGTTGAAGGCCCAGATCGCCGCGGACTACCTGCGGTCGTGGGAGCTGCGGCGGGAGCTCACCGCGAACCCGACGCTGGACGGCCTGGATGAGCAGCTGGCGCAGATCTCGGCGCCGGGGTCGGAGGACTACGCGACGCTTCAGAGCGTTCATCAACGAGCTGGTCGCCGCTGGGCGAGCGGTCGTCGCCGGGCACCCCGGACGAGTTTCGGATCGACGTCGAGAGCGTCGATCTGCTCGGGGTGACCCGCACTCGAGAGGCGGTCGTCACGGTCTGCTTCGTCGCGCAACGGCGTCCGCGTCGATGCAGCCGGAAGCGTCGTCTCGGACTTCGGCATCGTCGCGTCGCGGAGCGAGGATCACGTCGTCGCACACGGCGAACGGCTGGCTGCCCGATCGGGCGTTCGAGGATCTCTGGCAAGGACTCGGGGTGACCGAGTGCCCGGCCGCCTGATCGCTCGTCGGCGCTGCGTCGCTGGTCTGCGCGCTGTCGTGCGCCCGGATCGGCGGCGATGCGCTCGGCTGCGAGGTGGTCGCGACGATCGACCGGCGCGGCCAACGAGCGGTCTCGACGGGCAAGGCTCAGCGATGTCGAGGCGACCATCGACGCGCGACGCGGTCGTGCCCTCGACCCGGACGCGCCGGCGCCAACGGACTGCTGACGGCGACGGTGGTGCCGGCGGCTTGTCGGACGCAGGGCGCTGGGGGATCTGGCGCAGGTGCGAGGCGGTGTGGGCGGCGGTCAACGCTCAGCAGGCGCCCGATCCGGCCGATCCCAACTTCGTCGAGGACGTCGCCAATCCCGCCGGCGTTCCGTTCGACGACGTGGTCGTTCGAGGCACCCTGGTTCCGCGTCCCGCGGCGGCGAGTACCAGGTCCTGTACGGCGTGACCTGCCCTGGTTCGCCGGAGGTCGCCCGGTGGGTCACGGTCGTCCCCGACTCCGGCCGGGAACCTGGTGCCGCAGGTCCGCGCCATCGACCTCGTCGGATCCCTGCACGCCGAGGTGGTGCGCCGGTTGCCGGCGCCGGTGGTGCGCGATCGGCCCGGCGGACGAGGACGCCAACGGCTGGACGTACGTGCAGAACCGCACGTTCTTCTGGGTCGACCAGGGTGACGGTCAGTGGGCGACCGTGTCCGGCTCGACCAGCGCCGGCGGGATCAGCGTCACGGTGCAGGCGGTGCCGGTGCGCCTGGTCGTCAACCCCGGCGACGGCAGCGACGCGGTCGTCTGCGAAGGCGCGCCGCCGGCGGTCACCAAGGCGGCATACCGGCCCGACATCGAGGGCTGCTCGTTCGTCTACCGCCACTCGTCGGCGACGGCGCCGAACGGGGCGACGTTCCCGCTGGTGGCGTCGATCGTGTGGCATGCCACGTGGTCGGCGTCGACGGGGGAGGGCGGCGACCTCGGCTACCTCTCCACGACCTCGCGACGTGCGGGACCTCGCCGTCGCCGAGATCCAGGCCTGATCATCGATCGACCCATGAGCGGTCGCGACGGGCACCTGCCGTTCGAGACGGCCCGATCGGGCGGTCACCAGACGACAGACGTGACGATCGTCGTCTACACCGACGGGGCGTGCTCGGGGAACCCCGGGCCGGGCGGTTGGGCGTGGGCGGTGGCGCCCGACGGGTCGCCGTCGGCCGCCGGCGGGGAGGCGCACACGACGAACCAGCGGATGGAGATCACCGCCGTGCTCGAAGCGCTGCGGGCGCTCGACCGGCCGGTCACCGTGGTCGTCCGACTCGATCTACGTCATCAACTGCTTCCGCGACAAGTGGCACGTGCGCTGGGAGGCCAACGGGTGGCGCAACGCCAAGAAGCAGCCGGTCGCCAACGCCGACCTGTGGCGGCCGCTGGTCGAGCTCGTCGTGGCCGGCGGCGTCGACTTCCGGTGGGTCAAGGGCCACAGCGGCGACCGCCTGAACGACCTCGTCGACGCAGCTCGCGTGGCGGCGATCCCCCGCTGAACCGACGCAACGGCGTCAGGTCGGGATGGCCCGCTCGAGGTCGGCGATGATGTCGTCGCCGTCCTCGAGGCCGATCGACACGCGGATCAGCCCGGGCGTGATGCCGATCGCCGCCTGCTCGTCGGGCGACAGGCTGACGTGCGTGCTCGTCGCCGAGTGGCACACGAGCGTCTCCGGCCCGCCGAGCGACGTGGCCGAGCGGGCGAGGCGGAGGGCGTCGAGCATCGTGCGGGCGGCGTCGACACCGCCGGCGAGGTCGATCGCCAGCACGGTCGGCAGGCACGTCAGCTGCCGCGCGGCGAGCGCGTGCTGCGGATGAGTCGGGCAGGCCGGGATAGTGCACGGCGGCGACGCCGGGGTGCCGGGCCAGCGCCGAAGCGAGCCTGCAGCGCCACGGCGGCCTGGTGGCGCTGGCGCACGGCGAGCGTGCGGATCCCGCGCAGCCCGTTGAGGGCGTCGAACGGCGACGGCGGCGGCGCCGTGCAGCACGCCGTAGGCCCAGATCGCGTCGAGCAGGTCGCCCTCGCCGGCGATCACGCCGAGCGTGGCGTCGTTGTGCCCGCAGATCCCCTTCGTCGCCGAGTGCAGCACGAGGTCGATGCCGTGGCGCAGCGGCTGCTGGCCGATCGGCGTGGCGAACGTCGAGTCGACGACCGTGAACGGCCCGCTGACGGCGCCGAGGTCGTCGAGGTCGATGAGGTCGAGCCGCGGGTTGGATGGCGATCTCGGCGATGACGAGCATCGTCCGGCCCGGGCGCACCGCCGCGGCGAAGGCGCCGGGCCGCGGTGCCGTCGACGACCGTGTGCTCGATGCCGAGCCGGGCGCACGGGCCCTGCACGAAGGCGATCGTGCCGGCGTAGATCTGGCGCTGGATGACGATGTGGTCGCCCGCCGAGCACAGGGCGAGCACGGTCGAGGCGATGGCGCCCATGCCCGACCCGAAGGCGAGGGCGTCCTCGGCGCCCTCGAGCTCGGCGATGGCCTCCTCGAACGCCCGCACGGTCGGGTTGGCGTAGCGGCTGTAGAAGTCGCTCGGGCGCATCCCGGTCGCCCGCTTGCGGGTGTCGTCGAGGCCGTCGGTCTCCCACGTGCTGGTCCCCCACAGCGGCACGTTGAGGCTCGATCCCTGGTAGCGGCGGCCAGCGGTGACGGCGCGTGTCGGCGGGGGAGGGCTCGTCGCTCACGAGCGCAGGCTATGCGTCAGGCCGTCACGGCCGGGCGTGACCTGATCGGGGTCTATCGTCGCCGCATGGACATCAGTGGCGCAAGCGCGATCGTGACCGGCGGGGCATCGGGCATCGGGGCGGCGGCGGCCCGGCGGCTCGCCGAGCTCGGCGCCAAGGTCGTCATCGCCGACCTCCAGGAGGACAAGGGCAACGAGCTCGCCGACGAGATCGGCGGCGCCTTCGCCAAGGTCGACGTCACCAACACCGACGACATCATCAACGCCGTCGAGATGGCCAAGTCGATGGGCCCGGTGCGCGTGCTCGTCAACTCGGCCGGCATCGGGTGGGCGCAGCGCACGGTCGGCAAGGACGGCACGTACGAGTCGGCGGCCAACCTCGACGCCTTCAAGAGGGTCATCGCCATCAACCTGATCGGCAGCTTCGACTGCATCCGCATCGTCGCCACGGCGATGAGCACGACCGAGCCGCTGGAGTCGGGCGAGCGCGGGGCGATCGTCAACATCGCCTCGGTCGCCGCGTTCGACGGGCAGATCGGCCAGGCCAGCTACTCGGCGTCGAAGGGCGGCATCGTCGGCATGACCCTGCCGATCGCCCGCGACCTCGCCGCCATCGGCGTGCGCGTCAACACCGTCGCGCCGGGCCTGATCGACACGCCGATCTACGGCGAGGGCGAGGGCAGCGAGCCGTTCAAGGCCAACCTGCAGAAGGGCGTGCTGTTCCCGCAGCGCCTCGGCTACCCCGACGAGCTGGCGTCGGTCGTCGTCGAGTGCGTCACCAACAGCTACCTGAACGCCGAGACGATCCGCGTCGACGGCGGCATCCGCATGCCCCCGAAGTGACGCGGTCAGGTGGTGTAGTCGGCGTTGATGCGGACGTAGCCGGCCGTGAGGTCGCAGCCCCACACGGTGCACGCGGCGTCGCCGGTGCCGAGGGAGACGTGGATGCGGACCTCGTCGCCGCGGAGGTAGTCGGACAGCTCGGCGAGCTCGGCGTCGTCGACCGCTGTCGGGTACACCTCCCGGTCGCCGAAGCGGATGACGACGCGCTCCTGGTCGATGTCGGTGTCGTCCTGGCACTTGCCGATCGCCATCGCCACGCGCCCCCAGTTGGGGTCGGCGCCGTGGACGGCCGTCTTGACGAGCGGCGAGTTGACGATCGCCTTGGCCACCCGCTTCGCCTGGGCGCGGTCGCGGGCGCCGTCGACGACGACCTCGATCAGCGTCTCGCGCGCCCTCGCCGTCGCGGGCGATCTGCTTGGTCAGCGACTCGGCCACGTCGCCGAGCGCGGCCTCCAGCTCGTCGCCGTCGACCGGCCCGGCCGCGCCGCTGGCCAGCACGACGGCGGTGTCGCTGGTCGACGTGTCGGTGTCGATGCTGACGCAGTTGAACGTGCGCTCGACGACGCGACGGAACCGCGCGTCGAGCTCGCCCGGCGCGATGTCGGCGTCGGTGAAGAGGAACGCCGAGCATCGTCGCCATGTCCGGCTCGATCATCCCGACGCCCTTGGCGATGCCGACGACACGAGCGGCGCCGGCACGACGCGCCGACGGCGACCTTGGGCACGGTGTCGGTGGTCATGATCCCCCTCGCCGCGGCCGCGGCGTCGGTGCCGTCGAGCGGGCACGGCATCGCCGCCGCGCCGGCCAGCAGCCGGTCGAGCGGGTAGCGCCGGCCGATCACGCCCGTCGACGCCACGAGCACGTCGCTCGGGCGAGCACCCGAGCCGGGCGGCGACCGCGGCGACGAGCGCCTCGGCGTCGGCCCGGCCGGCGGCCCCGGTGGCGACGTTGGCGTTCTTGGACACCACGACGACCGCCTGGGCGCGCCCGTCGGCGAGGTGCTGGCGGCTGATCGTCACGCTCGGGCCGGCGAAGCGGCTGCGCGTGAACATCCCCGCCGCGGCGACCGGCCGGTCGGCGCTGACGACGACGAAGTCGTCGGTGTCGTCCTTGACGCCGACGTTGGCGACGTGGCAGCCGAAGCCCTGCGGGAGCGAGGACGGTCACTCGGTCGGCGGCGCGCAGGCCGGCTGCGGATCGACGCTGAAGATCCGTGCCATCGCCTTGATGTCCTGCTCGTCGAGGCGGTCGATGACGTGCCGGCGCACGCTCTCGACGTGCACCGGAGCGACCCGCTCGAGGTGCTCCCAGCCGGCGTCGGTGAGCACGGCGAGCATCACCCGCCGGTCGGTCGCCGACGGCCGCCGCTCGACCAGCCCGGCGCGCACGAGGCCGTCGAGCCGGCGGGTGAGCCCGCTCGGCGACAGCTGCAGGCGCGCGGCGAGGTCGCACATCCGCAGCTCGTGCTCGTCGGCCTCGGAGAGGTGGACGAGCACCTGGTAGTCGCCGAGGTCGAGGCCGTGCGGGCAGAGGTCGGCCTCGAGGGCGGCGGTCAGGTCGACGACCGTCTCGATGTAGGCGCGCCACGCCGCCATCTCTCGGGCGTCGAGCCAGCGTGTCGTCGTCGCTGTCACGCCGACCAGTCTAGCCACTAAGCGTCACGCAATAGTTGCGATGGTCAGCATTCTCCGATATGCTTGCGATCGCAAACTTCGAAAGGACCCGCCCCAATGAGCAACGCAACCGCCCTCCTCCCCACCGGCACCTGGACCGTCGATGCCAGCCACAGCAACGTCGGCTTCACCGTCCGCCACATGATGGTCGCCAAGACCCGTGGCCGGTTCACCGACTTCACCGCCGAGATCGTCACCGCCGACGACCCGGCGCAGTCGCGTGTCGACGCCACCGTGCAGATGGCCTCGATCGACACCAACGACGAGGCCCGCGACAACCACCTGCGGACGAACGACTTCTTCGACGTCGAGACCTACCCGACGATGTCGTTCCGCACGACGAGCGTCGAGCCCGATGGCGACGACTTCAAGCTCAACGGCGAGCTGACGATCCGCGGCGTGACCAAGCCCGTGACGTTCGACCTCGAGGTCGGCGGCGTCGGCACGGACCCGTGGGGCAACACCAAGGCCGGCTTCAGCGCCACGACGACGATCAACCGCAAGGACTTCGGCATCGCGTGGAACGCCCCGTTGGAGACCGGCGGCGTGCATCGTCGGGGACAAGGTGAACATCGAGCTCGACATCGAGGCCAAGCTGGAGTCATGAGCATGACCCGCCTCAACCACGCCGTGCTGTGGGTGCGCGACGCCCAGGCCAGCGCCGCGTTCTACCGGGACGCCCTCGGCTTCGAGACCGTCGAGGAGGCCGGAGGCGGCCGCGCCGTGTTCCTGCGTGCCAGCGGCTCGGACAACCACCACGACCTCGGGCTGTTCTCCGTGGGCGACCGCCCGTCGCCCGCACCGCAGGCGCCGGGGCTGTACCACCTGGCGTGGCAGGTCGACACGATCGAGGACCTCGCTGCGCTGGCCGACGAGCTCGGCCGGCGCGGCAGCCTCGTCGGGGCGACCGACCACGGTGTGTCGAAGAGCCTCTACGCCAAGGATCCCGACGGCATCGAGTTCGAGGTGATGTGGCAGGTCCCGGCGGAGGAGTGGGACGACGGTCACGCCGGGCTGGAACCGCTCGACCTCGCTGCCGAGCTCGAGCGGTGGGCCGGCGTCGCCACCGGTCGCCTGGCTACGGCTTGACGAGCGGGCGCAGCGTCGGCTCGAGCGTCGGGTGGGCGAACTCGTAGCCGTCGGCCTGCAGCACTCGGGGCAGCACCCGCTGGCCACCGAGCAGGAGGGCCTCGGCCCGCTCGCCACCGAGCAGCAGCTTCGGGCCGAACGCCGGGACGGGCACGACCGTCGGTCGGTGCAGCACCTCGCCGAGCGTCTTGACGAACTCGGCGTTGGTGACCGGTTGCGGTGCGGTGAGGTTGACCGGGCCGGCGACGTCGCTCGTCAGCAGGTGGACGATCGCCTCGGCCTCGTCGTCGATGCTGATCCAGCTCATCCACTGCCGACCCGACCCGAAGCGACCGCCGAGGCCGAGCTTGAACAGCGGCAGCATCTTGGCCAGCGCCCCGCCCTCCCTGGCCAGCACGATGCCCGTGCGCAGGTGGACGACGCGGACGCCGCCGGCCTCGGCGGGCGCGGTGGCCGCCTCCCAGTCGCGGGCGACGTCGGCGAGGAACCCGTCGCCGGGCGCCGATTCCTCGTCGAGCTGCTCGTCGCCGCGGTCGCCGTAGTAGCCGACCGCCGAGCCCGACAGCAGCACCTTCGGGCCATCGCTCGCCGACGCCATCGCCTCGGCGAGCAGCCGCGTGCCCGACCGTCCGGCTCTCGCGGATCTGTCGCTTGTAGTCGTCGGTCCAGCGATGGTCGCCGATCCCGGCGCCGGCCAGGTTGACGACGGCGTCGATGCCGTCGAGGGCGGCGGGATCGAAGCGTCCGGCGTCGGGGTCCCAACCGATCTCGCCGGGGGCGGCGTGCCCGCGCACGATCCGCACGCCGTCGTGACCGCTCGCCGCGAGGTGCTCGAGGAGCGCGTCCGATCAGCCCGTGCGACCCGGTGATGGCGACACGCATGGGCAGGAGCGTAGGCACCGACTGGTCGTTAGAGTGCCGCCGCTCGATTCTCTGGTGGAGGTACGACGAACGTGAGCGATGGCGGCATCTGGCAACCCCCTGATCCCGGCGCGGCGATGCCCGTCGCCGAGCCGCCGGCGCCGCCCAGCAGGTCGCGCGGCCAAGATCGTCGGGGCGGCGCTCGGCGCGGTGGCCATCGTCGGCGCCGGCACCTTCGCCGTCGCCCGCATCGCCGGTGACGACGATGCCGGCGGGGCGGAAACGCCCCGCGGACGCCGGGCTGGCGTTCCTCGAGGCGATCGACAACGAGGACGTGCTCGGCATGGTCGACGTGCTGCTCCCCGGCGAGCGCCAGGCCTTGCGCGGGCCGCTGTCCGAGCTCGTCGACGAGCTGCGCCGGCTGGAGGTGCTCAGCGACGACGCCGACGCGTCGGCGGTCAGCGGCGTCGACTTCGTCGTCGAGAACCCGACCGTCGTGCAGGACGCGACCAACGTCGACGACATCTACAACCTGACGCTGAGCGCGGATCTCACCGGTTCGATCGACGGCGAGGAGCTGCCGGTCGGCGACTGGATCCGCGACGAGCTCGGCGACGAGCTGGCCGATCTCGACGAGACGGACACCGAGGAGGACACCACGTTCGAGCTCACCGCCGTCGAGGAGGACGGGCGCTGGTACCTCAGCATGTTCCACACCATCGCCGAGAGCGCACGAGCCGAGGCCGGCGAACCCGAGATCCCCGAGGAGGGCGTCACACCGGCCGGTGGCGACAGCCCCGAGGCGGCGATGGACGTGCTGCTCGACGCCGTCGAGGACCTCGACCTCGAGGCGATGATCGCCGCCCTCGACCCCGACGAGGCGCAGGCGTTGCAGCGCTACGCGCCGCTGTTCCTCGACGACGCCCAGGCCGAGCTCGACGCGTCGCTCGACGAGTCGCCGCTCGACGTGTCGATCACCGATCGGTCGTACACCGTCGACGGCAGCGGGTGACACGCGGACCATGGCCATCGACGGAGTTGACCGTGGAGCTCACGGCCGACGGTGAGACCGCGTCGATGGAGCTGCGCGACGGGTGCTGGATCGTCAAGATCCCCGAACAGCCCGACACCAACTCGTGCGACGAC
Source organism: uncultured Acidimicrobiia bacterium (assembly GCA_963749315.1). GTDB lineage: Bacteria > Actinomycetota > Acidimicrobiia > Acidimicrobiales > Ilumatobacteraceae > JALZMG01. Next base: position 178,484 of record CAVVMS010000022.1, on the reverse strand, counting down.
GCCGACGAGATCCCGGCGCTGGACGAGGTGTTCGAGGACCCCGAGGTCGTCGAGGAGCTCATCGTCGAGGTCCGTGAAGCGTTCGCCGACTACGAGAACCCCGGAGTTCGTCGTCCGCCAGGTCGACGGCAGCTGGTACCTCAGCCCGATCGCCACGTCGAGCGAGCAGCTGCTCGCCGTTCTCCGGTCGTTGACGCGCGAGGAGATCGAGGGGCTGCAGTCGAGCATCGAGGACGTGGTCGAGGCGTTCGAGGAGCTGGCCGCCGAGCAGGAGCTCGTCCCGCTGGACGACGAGGGTGAGACGGTCGACCCGGCCGAGGCATGCTGGATCGAGTCCGAGGCGACGACCGCAGCGGCGTGCTTCGAGGCGCTGGTCGCCGACGGCTCGATCGTCGAAGGCGACGTGCCGTGGTACCTGCGGTACCCCGAGTGCGGCCTCGCCGACCTCGGGTGGAGCGGCGAGTACTACGAGCTCGCCGACGCCGAGTTCGTCGCCACCGTCGAGGACGCCTCGCCGTGCTTCCAGGAGCTGGTGGCGTCGGGTGAGGCCGACGAGCTCGACCTGCCCGTCGAGCTGCTGCGACCGGAGTGCCTGCTCGGCCGCAACTGGTACGCCGCGACCGACGAGGACGTACCTCGACGAGTTCGAGGAGTGCGCGTTCGGCTGATTTCGCTCGGAGCGGTTCCGAGCGAGCTGGTGGAGCGGCCTGCCGGCCCGTCAGCCGGTCAGTCCGTCGCACGCGGTCGAGGGTCCTCGTCGACGGCGCCGAGCAGGGTGTCGGTCTCGCCGGTGTCGTCGACGACGACGAAGGCGGGCTGGGCGGGCACGCCGAACCGGTCGTAGATCACGCCGGCGTCGTCGCTCAGCTGCGGGAAGCTCAAGCCGTAGCGGTCGATGAACGCTTGGAACTCGTCGTCGGTGCCGGTCCACGCGACGCCGACGAAGTCGACCTCACCGGCCCACCGTTGCGCTGCCGCCTCGACCGAGGCGGCTTCCCGGTTGCAGGTCACTCAATACGGCGCCCAGAACCAGATGGCGACGTCGCGACCGGCGTAGCTCGGCCATGTCCAGCTCGCCGCCGCCGACGGTCGGCGCCGAGAAGTCGAGCGGCGTGACGGCGACGGGGTCGTCACCGCTCGACGAGCACGCGGCGACGAGCACGAGAGCCAGGAGCGCACGCCGCATCAACCCACCGTACCGAGCGGGGTCCGCCCGTATCCTGCGCCGGTGCGCACCCGCACCCTGCTGCTCCTCGCCGTCGGCTGCGGGCTGCTCATCCTCGTCGCCGGCGCGTTCCTGCTGATCGGTCTTGCCGGCCAGGACGAGCCGACCGGGGCCGCCGTCCTCGGCGAGCCGGTCCGGATCGGCGACATGACCATCACCGTGGTCGAGGTGTCCGAGGTCGGCGACGACGTCACCGTCGCCCTCGACATCGGCGGGGTCGACGATCCCGACGGCACCGAAGAGTTCCGTCTCGTCGTCCCCGGCGAGTCGCTGCGCGCCACCGGCGGATCATGCGCCGGCACGACCGTCGAGGACGCAACGTTGCACGCTGACGTTCGACCTCGGCGACGCCGAGGGGACGGCCGCGTGCTCCTGTACCGGCGTGGCGACGAGCGGGCCCGCTGGCAGGTCGACTGAGCGCAGGTTCGGCTCGCAGCCAAGCTGCTCGCCTCGCCTACCGAGCTCGCAGCCGCCGCCTCGCAGCGGCTGCTCACCTGCCTGCGATGGGCGGAACGCGGCTCGGCCGGCCGGCGCTACGGTGAAACCGCAGCACGGCGCACCCGCGCCGGCCGACGACCGAGAGAGGTGATCCTGACGGCCGAGCAGTTCGACCTCGTCATCATCGGCGGAGGACCGGGCGGGTACTCCGCGGCCCTCTACGCCGCGTCAGCGGGCGTCAAGGCCGCCCTCGTCGAGATGGACGCGTTGGGCGGCACCTGCCTCAACCGCGGCTGCATCCCGGCCAAGGCGTTCCTCGAGACCGCCGCCGTGTACCGCCACGTCAAGCACTCCGCCGACTTCGGCATCGAGTCCAGCGACCCGACCGTCAACTTCGCCGTCACCCAGCAGCGCAAGCAGAAGATCGTTGCCGGCCTCGTCGGGGGCATCGGGGCGATGTGCAAGGGACGCAAGGTCGAGGTGTTCAACGGCACCGGAAGCCTCGGCGCCGACCACGTCGTCACGGTCACCGCGCCGGATGGCTCGACGACGCAGATCACCGGAACCAACGTGCTGCTCGCCGCCGGCTCGGTTCCTCGCCTGATCCCCAACTTCGAGCGCGGCGGCCCGATCCTGACGAGCGACGAGGTGCTCGACCTCGACCACGTCCCGGCACGGGTCGCCGTCATCGGCGGCGGGGCGATCGGGTGCGAGTTCGCCTCGACGTTCGCCGATCTCGGCGCCGAGGTGACCATCCTCGAGGCGCTGCCGAAGATCCTGCCCGGCCTCGACACCGACGTCACCAACGTCGTCGTCAAGAGCTTCAAGCGGAAGAAGATCGACATCCGCACCGGCGTGCCGGTCAACGGCCACACGCCCAACGACTCCGGCGGCACGACCGTGCACTTCGGGGAGGGCGAGAACCTCGAGGTCGACGCCGTCATCGTGTCGGTCGGCCGCCGGCCGTTCGCCGACAAGCTCGGCCTCGACGGCACCGGCGTCAAGGTCGACGAGCGTGGCTTCGTCGTCGTCGACGAGTTCTGCCGCACCGGCGAGGACGGCGTGTACGCGATCGGCGACCTGATCAACACGCCGCAGCTCGCCCACGTCGGCTACGCCGAGGCGATCCTCGTCGTCAAGCAGACGCTCGGCGAGAACGCCGCACCGGTGATGTACGACCGGGTGCCATGGGCGATCTACTGCCACCCGGAGGTGGCGTGGGCCGGGCCGGGCGAGGAGGAGGCGAAGGAGGCCGGCTTCGACGTCGTCGTCGGCAAGCACCCGTTCAAGTTCAACTCGCGGGCGCAGATCCTCGGCGAGACCGAGGGGCTGGCGAAGATCATCGCCGAGAAGGGTCCCGACGGGAAGGCCGGGCGCATCCTCGGCGTGCACATGGTCGGCCCGTGGGTCACCGAGCAGCTGAGCGGCGGCTACCTCGCCGTCAACTGGGAGGCCACGGTGGACGAGGTGGCCGAGTTCATCCAGCCGCACCCGAGCCTCACCGAGCTGTTCGGCGAGACGGTGATGACGCTGACCGGACGCAACTTCAACGGTTGAGATCGAGAGGTTCCAGATGGCCGATGTGACCCTGCCCCAACTCGGTGAGACCGTCACCGAGGGCACCATCACGCAGTGGTTCAAGCAGGTCGGCGACAACGTCGCCGCCGACGAGCCGTTGTTCGAGGTGTCGACGGACAAGGTCGACACCGAGGTGCCCTCGCCGGTGGCCGGCACGCTGACGGAGATCCGGGTCCAGGAGGGCGAGACGGTCGAGGTCGGCACGGTGATCGCCGTGGTCGGCGACGGCGACGGCGCCCCTGCCGCGCCGGCACCCGCTGCCGAGGAGGCGCCCGCCGAGCCCGAGCCTGCCGCCGAGGAGGCGCCGCGCCGCCGAGCCCGAGCCTGCCGCCGAGGAACCAGCGGCGGCGACCGAGGCGCCGGCGGTCGAGGAGCCGGAGCCGGCGCCCGCCGCCGGAGCCTGAGCCCGCCGCCGCGCCGTCCGCCGACACGAAGGGGCTGCTGCTGTCGCCGGTGGTCCGCCGGCTCGTCAACGAGCACGGCCTCGACCCGGCCACGATCAACGGCTCCGGCCCGGGCGGGCGGATCACGCGCGACGACGTGCTCGACCACATCGACAAGGCCGGCGCCACGCCCGCCGAGGCACCTGCCGCCGGCGGCGAAGGCCGAGCCGGCAGCGCCGGCCGCTGCCGCCGTCTGCCCCGGCGAAGGCGGCCAAGGCGCCAGCCGGCCGCCCCGGCGCCGGCGGTCGCAGCCGGGCAGCGCGACACATCGGTCAAGCTGTCGAAGATCCGCAAGCTCACCGGTCAGCACATGATCATGAGCAAGTCGGTCAGCCCGCACGCCTTCAGCGTCGTCGAGGTCGACTTCGCCAACGTCGACGCGACGCGCTCGGCGATCAAGGGGGAGTGGAAGTCAGCGGAGGGGTTCAGCCTCACCTACCTGCCGTTCATCAGCCGGGCGACGATCGACGCCCTCGCCGAGTTCCCCCACCTCAACGCCAGCGTCGGCGAGAACGAGCTCGTCGTGCACGGCTTCGTCGACCTCGGCATCGCCGTCGACCTCGACTACGAGGGGCTCATCGTCCCGGTCATCCGCGAGGCGGAGAGCAAGCGGCTGCGGGCGATCGCCCGGGACATCCACGACCTCGCCCAGCGGGCGAAGACGAAGAAGCTGGGTCCCGACGAGATCAGCGGTGGCACGTTCACGATCTCCAACAACGGCTCGGCCGGCTCGGTGCTGACGATGCCGGTGATCAACCAGCCGCAGGTGGCGATCCTCTCGACGGACGCCATCGTGCGCAAGCCCGTCGTGGTCGACACCGACGACGGCGGCGAGGCGATCGCCATCCACCCGGTCGGCAACCTGGCGATGTCGTGGGACCACCGCGCGTTCGACGGCGCCTACGCCGCCGGGTTCCTCAAACGGATCAAGGAGATCCTCGAGACCAAGGACTGGGACTCCGAGCTCTGATGTTGCGCGTCCGCTGGTTGGGGACGGTCCCGTACCGGGAGGCGCTCGCGGTCCAGCAGGCGCTGTTCGACAACGGGCACGAGCACCACCTGCTGCTGCTCGAACATCCGCACGTCTTCACCCACGGCCCGCGCAGCGACCTCGCCCGCAACCTGCGTTGCGACCCGGAGGAGGTCGGTGCCGATCTCGTCGGCATCCGGCGCGGCGGCGACATCACCTACCACGGGCCCGGTCAGCTCGTCGGCTACCCGATCGTCGAGGTGCCCGACCGCATCGGTGCCGCCCAGCACGTGCGCAACGTCGAGCAGCTGGTCATCGACTCGCTGGCGACGTTCGGCGTCAGCGCCGGCCGGCTCGCCGAGTACCCCGGCGTCTGGGTCGACGCCGACGGCCCGCTGCCGCGCAAGATCTGCGCCATCGGCGTGCGCCTCAAGCGCGGTCGCACGATGCACGGCTTCGCCCTCAACGTGGCGACCGACATGCGCTACCTGCGCGAGCACATCGTGGCGTGCGGCATCGACGACCGCCCTGTCACCTCGCTCGCCGAGGAGGGCGTGCACGTGCCGATGCGCGACGTCGTCGACGAGATCGCCCGGCTCGCCGGCGAGCGGTGGGGCAACGGCGTGGCCGAGCGCCAGGACGTGGCGTGGCGGCACCGCGTCGACGACCTCTCGCTGTTCTCGCGTGGCGCCGGTCCCGGTGAGCCGATGCGCATGACGTCGCGCCTCGCCGCCGCCGGCGTGACGACCGGGCTGTCGATCGCCACGCGCAAGCCGGACTGGCTGCGGCCGCACGTCCACCACGGGCCCGAGGTGCTGCGCCTGAAGCAGACGATCCGCGAGCTCGACCTGGTGACGGTGTGCGAGGACGCCGGGTGCCCGAACCTGTCGGAGTGCTGGGCCGACGGCACGGCGACGTTCATGGTCCTCGGCGATCGCTGCACGCGGGCGTGCGGGTTCTGCCTCGTCGACACCCGCCGCCCGGAGGCGCCCGCCGGCGACGAGCCGGACCGCGTCGCCGAGGCGATCGACCGGATGGGCCTCGACCACGCCGTGCTGACGATGGTCGCCCGCGACGACCTCGACGACGGGGGCCTGGCCCACGTCGCGGCGTGCGTCCGGGCGATCCGCTCGCGCCGGCCGGGGACGCGGGTGGAGACGCTGATCTCCGACGTCCGCGGGTCGGAGTCGTCGCTCGAGGTGCTGTTCGCCGAGCGTCCCGACGTGCTCAACCACAACGTCGAGACCGTGGCTCGGCTGCAGCGAGCCGTGCGGCCGTCGGCCGGCTACGCCCGCAGCCTGTCGGTGCTGGCGCGGGCCAAGGCGGCCGGGCTGACGGTGAAGTCGGGGCTGATCGTCGGGATGGGCGAGACCGACGAGGAGGTCGAGGGCTGCCTGGCCGACCTCGCCGGGATCGGCGTCGACATCGTCACCATCGGCCAGTACCTGCGCCCGACCTCGCACCACCTCCCCGTCGAGCGCTGGGTCGAGCCGGCGACGTTCGTGGCGTGGAAGGCGACCGGCGAGGCGATGGGCATCCGCCACGTCGAAGCGAGCCCGCTCACCCGCTCCAGCTACCACGCCAAGTCGGCCGCCGACCACGCCACCCCGGTCACACTGGCCCGATGACCGTCGCAGATCTACCTCGACCGCCTCGACCGGGTCCGCACGGCGATGACCGACCAGGGCATCGACGTCCTCCTGCTGTCCGTCGGTCACGACCTGCCGTACCTGACCGGGTACCAGGCGATGCCACTGGAGCGGTTGACCATGCTCGTCGTGCCACGCGACGGGGACGCGACGATGGTGATCCCCCGCCTGGAGGCGCCGCGGGTGGTCGAGCAGCCGGGCGTGTTCGGGCTGCGGCCGTGGGACGAGACCGACGACCCGTCGGCGATCGTGGCCGAGCTGGCCGCGCAGGCGAAGACGGCGGCCGTCGGCGACCAGATGTGGGCGCGCTTCCTCGTCGAGCTGCTGCCACGCATGGACGGCACCGAGTTCCGCCGCGCCGTCGACGTCGTCGGCCCGCTGCGGATGGTCAAGGACGCCGCCGAGATCGAGGCGCTGCGTGATGCGGGCGCGGCCGCCGACCGGGTCGCCCGCCAGCTCCACGCCGGCGACATCGCGCTCGTCGGGCGGACCGAGGCCCAGGTCTCCGCCGACATCTCCGCCCGCCTCGTCGCCGAGGGTCACGACAAGGTCAACTTCGCCATCGTCGCCGCCGGCGAGAACGCCGCCAGCCCGCACCACCACGCCGGCAGCCGGGTGATCACCGAGGGCGAGATCGTGCTCTGCGACTTCGGCGGGACGATGGCCGGCTACTGCAGCGACACCACACGCTGCGTGTTCACCGGCGCCGCCGCCGGCGGAGATCGCCGACGCCTACGCCGTGCTCCACGAGGCGCAGCAGGCGAGCGTCGCCGCGGCCGTGGTCGGCACGCCGTGCCAGGAGGTCGACCGGGTGGCCAGGCGGATCATCGCCGACGCCGGGTTCGGCGACTACTTCGTCCACCGCACCGGCCACGGCATCGGGATGGAGGAGCACGAGGACCCCTACATCGTCGAGGGCAACGAGCGCCCGCTCGCCGCCGGTCACGCCTTCAGCGTCGAGCCCGGCATCTACCTCCCGGGTCGATGGGGCATGCGCCTCGAGGACATCGTCGTCGCCACCGAGTGCCGGCCCCGAGCCGCTCAACGCCAGCGACCACGCCCTCGTCTCGGTCTGACCGCGTCAGCCGGGGCGTTCGAAGCAGGGTCTCGTCGGCGGACGGGCTGTAGCTCGTCAGGTCGATGGCCACGTCAGCCGCGTCGAGCCGGGCGAGCGGGCCGCTGTCGAGCGCGCAGTAGGTCGACGAGCCGCCGGTCGACCGGGATCGTGACGCACGCGGCCGCCTCGCCGCCGATCGTGGTGGTCGAACCCGAGGTGGCGTCGACGCGGGCTCCGGCATCGCGGCGCAGCCGGGCGGCGGCGCTGCTGGCGTAGAAGTCCGGCGACAGCTGGGTGTCGCTCACCCGTGCCGCGTCGATCGTGTCGGTGCACCCGCCACCGTCGAGGCCGCACGTGGCGCGTCGTCGTGCCGTCGATGAGGAAGCGCACGGACCCGATCGTGACCGACCTCCTGGCCGGGCCCGCCTGGGCGACCGTCGCCGCCGTCTCCACGTTGCCGAACTTGGTGAGCACGTCGTAGCCGGCGGTGAACGTCGCCTCGCCGGCGGCGTCGAGCCGCTCGAGCACGGTGTCGACCGCCGGGTCGCCGGTCGTCGTCGGGCTCTCGGCGAGCGTCGGGCGCTCGCCGGTCATGCAGCCGGAGAGCAGCAGCACGGCCACAGCGGCAGCGGGGGCGACGAGCGCGCAACATGGCGCGGGTCAGGGTAGACGGCCGCTCGCTGGCGCTCGCTCGCTCGCGTCGGTGACCCGTGTTCACGCGTGATCAGCCTCGACGCGGCGACGGTGCTGCTGCAGTGGGCCGTCGGCGGCATGGCGTTCTGCTGGTTCACGACCCGCCGGCGCCAGGTCGGTCTCGGCTACGGCTGGCTGCTGCGGGGCATCTACGCTGCTGATGGCGATCGGCGCCTTCGCCGCCGGGATGGCGTTCGGCGTCGGTCCCGGTCCGCGAGGCGGCGTCGCTCGGCGTGGCCGCGACGTGCCTCGTCGCCCTCGCCGTCTCCGTCGTCCGCCGCCGCGCCGGCGTCGCCGGCCAGCGCGCCGAGCACGACCGGCGCACGGCGCGGGTCGCCGCGATGACCGGCATCGAGCGCGCGGCCGCCGACGAGCCGACCGCCGCGCGATCGGGCCCGGAGTTCCCGCCGGTCCTCGACCTCGTTCCCGTCGATCGTCGGCTGCGTCGGGCTGGTCGCCGCGGCGCTCGACGCCGGCGGCAACACCGCCGTGTCGCTGCTGCGCACGTTCGCCGGCGCCGCCTTCCTCGGCGCGGTCACCGACGCCATGCTCCTCGGCCACTGGTACCTCGTGCAGCCGGGCCTGCCGCGCGGCCTGCTCCACGAGCTCGTCGACGCCGCTCGGCTGGGTGTGGCCGATCGAGGTCGTCGCCCTGCTGCTGCCGACGGGGATGATCAGCGTGTGGACCGGCGCCGTCGACGACGGGTGGGGCGGCACGCTCGGCTGGTTCTGGGCGGCCTGCGCGGTGACGACGCTCGTGCTCGTCGTGGTGACCAAGGCGGCGCTGCGCGAGCGGGAGTACTCGGCGGTGATGGCCGCCACCGGCCTGCTCTACCTCGCCATCCTCACCGCGTTCGGCACCGACCTCGTCGCCCGGGCCGTGCTCGCCGCCTGAGCGCATCGCATCGCCCGAACTGTTGTGCGGTGCGTTAGCGTTGTCCCATGCCCAGGCCAGTGTGGAGTGGGACGATCAGCTTCGGGCTGATCGCCATCCCGATCAAGCTGTTCAACGCCGTCAGGCACCAAGGGCGTCTCGTTCAACCAGCTCGACGAGCGGACGATGAGCCGCATCCGCTACCGCAAGGTGTCCGACGAGACCGGCGAGGAAGTGCCCGACGAGCACATCGTCAAGGGCTACGAGGTCTCCAAGGGTCGCTACGTCCTCGTCGACCCCGACGAGCTGGAGCCGTTCATCCCGGCGGCCACGCGCACCGTCGACCTCGAGGAGTTCGTCGACCTCGACGAGATCGACCCGGTGTTCTTCGAGAACGCCTACCTCGTGGCGCCCGACTCCAACCCCAAGCCGTACGTCCTGCTCGCCCGGGCGATGGAGGAGTCCGGCAAGGTCGCCATCGGCCGCTTCGTGATGCGCAACAAGCAGCACACGGCGGCGATCCGGGCGATCGACGGCCGGCTGATGATGTCGACGCTGGCCTATGCCGACGAGGTCGTGCCGGCCGGACTCGATCGACGAGCTGCAGCGACCTCGACGGGGTCGACGTCTCGGCGCGCGAGGTGAAGATGGCCGAGGCGCTGGTCGACTCGCTGACCGACGCGTTCGACCCGACGAAGTACCACGACGACTACCGCGAGCAGGTGCTCGACCTGATCGCCAAGAAGGACGCCGGCGAGGAGTTCGAGGTGCCCGAGACGGCCGACCGAGAAGCCGAAGATCGTCGACCTGATGGCCGCCCTCGAGGCCAGCGTCGAGGCCGCCAAGACGGCCCGCACGCGCCACCCGGCAGTCGAAGCCGAAGGCCAAGAAGTCGGCGTGAGCCGACGGCCGCCGATGGCCAAGCGCACGTCGGTCATCGCCGAGGTCGACGGGCGCGCAGCTCGAGCTGTCCAACCTCGACAAGGTGCTCTACCCGTCGGGGTTCACCAAGGGCGAGGTCATCGACTACCACGCCCGCATCGCCCCGGTGATGCTGCCGCACCTGCGCGGCCGGGCGCTGACGTTCCGCCGCTTCCCGAACGGCACCGAGGCGCAGGGGTTCTTCGAGAAGCGCTGCCCGGGGCACCGGCCGGAGTGGGTGTCCGTCGCCCTCGGGCCCGGCGACCGCCACGGCGGCATCGAGTACTGCTGCATCGAGGAGCCGGCGGCGCTGGTGTGGGCCGGGAACATGGCGGCGATCGAGCTCCACGCCCCGATGGCGCTGGCGCGCCGACCTCGACACGCCGCGGGCGGTCGTGTTCGACTTCGATCCCGGGCCGCGGACCGACATCGCCGACTGCTGCCGGATCGCCCTGCGCGACGCGCGAGATCCTCGACGCGGCCGGGCTCGAGGGGTGGTGCAAGACGTCGGGGTCGAAGGGCCTGCAGCTGTACGTGCCGGTGAACACGGACGGCGTGACGCACCACCAGGCGGCCGACTTCGCCCTCGCCGTCGGCCAGGTGCTCGAGCGTCAGCTGCCGAAGCGAGGTGACGACGACGATGGCCAAGGTGCAGCGGCCGGGGAAGATCTTCGTCGACTGGAGCCAGAACGCCCACCACAAGACGACGATCGCTCCGTACTCGCTGCGCGCCAGGCCGGAGCCGACGGTGTCGACGCCGGTCTCGTGGGACGAGGTGGAGGCGGCCGCGGCGGGTGACGCCGAGCTGCGCTTCGAGGCCGCCGACGTGCTCGAACGTGTCGCCGACGTCGGCGACCTGTTCGCGCCCGTGCTCGACGTGGAGCAGCACCTGCCGAGCTGATTGCCCAGGATCGGGCGGTCCTGCCCGGCATCATGGTGCGGTGGTCGTCAACGTCCGGCGGTTCCTCGCCGCGCTCATCGCCGTGGTCGTCGGCGTGCGGCGCGGAGCGGGCCGCGCCGGTCGCCACGCCGCCACCGCCGCCGACCACGACGACCACGATCGCACGGCGCGTCGATCGTCCCGTCGTCACGAGGCGCCCGCGCGTCGACGCCGCCGGCGACGAGCAGGCGGGCCACGACGACGACCGCGCAACGACCACCACGACGCGTTCCGGCGTCGGCAGCGTGGGCGGCGTTCGACGAGGCGCTGTCGTCGCGCCTCATCGGCAGCGGCGACTTCGCCGCAGCCGTCGCCGTTGCCGTCGACGGGCAGATCGTGCACACCGGCGAGTTCGGCTACCGGGTGCCGCCACCGCTGGCCCCGCCGGCGCCGCTGCCGCCCCCGACGTCCGAGGCCGCCGCCGACACCACGACGACCGTCGTCCGTGGCGCCGGCGCCACCGCCAGAGCCGATCGAGCCGGGTGACCGCTTCCGCATCGCCAGCATCTCCAAGGTGATCACGGCGGTCGTCGTGCTGCAGCTCGTCGAGGCCGGCCAGCTCGGGCTCGACGACCCCGTCGGCGAGCGCCTGGCCGCGCACGTCGGGGCGACGGTCGTCGGACCCGGCCGTGGCCGCCATCACGGTCCGCCAGCTGCTGTCGCACACGTGCGGGCTGCCCGGGTACAACAACACGTTCTTCGGAGGCGGCGCGGACTCGTGCGCGACGGCCGCGCAGCAGGGCCTGACCACGCGGACTCGGCTCGGCGCCGGGGACGCTACCGCTACTCGAACCTCAACTACTGCCTGCTCGGTCTGCTCGTCGAGCAGGTCGCCGGACGGCCCTACGAGGACGTCGTCACCGACCGGCTGCTGGCGCCGCTCGGCATCCGCGGGATGCGCCTGGCGCGGACGTTCGACGACGACCCGGCGCAGGTCGTCCACCCGTCGGCGCCGCTGCGCAACTACATGGAGGTGCTCGGCGCCGCCGGCTCGTGGGTCGCCACGCCGTCGGACGTGGTGACGATCATGGCCTCGCTCGACCCGGCGACGCCCGGCTGGCACCCGCTGTCGCCGCCGATGCTCGACCTGATGCGGCAGCCGCAGACCCTCGCCTACCCGACCGCCGGCAGGTGGTACGGGCTCGGGCTGATGTCGTTCGGCGACGGCTCGTTCGGCCACACCGGCACCGTCGAGAGCACCCACGCGATGGTCGTCGGCCGCCCCGACGGCGTCGTGTGGGCGGTGCTCGTCAGCGGCGAGTACCCCTGGGAGACCAACGACCTCCGCTCGATCTTCGACCGCTCCCTCGCCGACGCCGGCATCGTCGCTCGAGTCGGCTCGCAGCCAGCTGCTCGCCATCCGAGTGCCGGCGCTTGCACGGCGTCGCCCACCTCGGATCGTCAGTTGACCTGGCGGGTCTGGCCCTCCCAGAACGGGGCGCGCAGCTTGAACTTCTGCAGCTTGCCGGTGGCCGTGCGGTCGAGGGCGTCGCGGAACTCGACCCGCTTCGGGCACTTGTAGCCGGCGAGCTTCTGGCGGGTCCAGGCGATGACCTCGTCGGCGGTCAGCTCGCTGCCCTCCGCCTTGACGACGAGGGCGGTCACCAGCTCGCCCCACTTCTCGTCGGGGATGCCGATGACGGCGACCTCGGTGACGTCGGGGTGCTGGAAGATGGCGTCCTCGACCTCGATCGACGAGACGTTCTCGCCGCCGGAGATGATCACGTCCTTCTTGCGGTCGGAGATCGTCACGTACCCGAACTCGTCGATCGACCCGCCGTCGCCGGTGCGGAACCAGCCGTCGACGATCGCCTCGGCCGTCGCCTCGGGCTGCTGCCAGTAGCCCTCCATCACGACGTTGCTGCGGGCGAGCACCTCGCCCGGACTCGTCGACCGCGCATCTCGCAGCCGATCGCCGGCGCGCCGGCCCGGTTGAGCTTGACCGCCCGGTCGCCGGGCGACAGGTCGTCGAACTCGGCCCGCGAGCGGTTGATCGTCAGCAGCGGCGAGGTCTCCGTGAGCCCGTAGATCTGGTTGAACTCCCAGCCCAGCTCGGTCTCCACGCGCTCGATCGTGCGCGTCGGCGGCGGAGCGCCGGCGACGACGATGCGCACCGGCCCGCGGCCGGGGATCTCGCCGTCCCAGTCGCGCGGCCGCGTCGAGCACCATGTTGACGACCGCCGGCGCCCCGCACATCAGCGTGACGCCGTGGCGCTCGACGCGCCGCAGGATCTCGGCGCCGTCGACCTTGCGCAGGACGATGTGCTGGCCGCCCATGCCGGTGACGGCGTACAGCATCCCCCACCCGTTGCAGTGGAACTGCGGCAGCGTGTGCAGGTAGACGTCGCGGTCGGTGACGCCCATGTGCCAGCCGAACGTCGTGGCGTTGAGCCAGATGTTGCGATGGGTGAGCTGCACACCCTTGGGCCGGGCCGTCGTGCCCGACGTGTAGTTGATCGTCGCCGTGGCGTCCTCGTCGCCGGCCCACGGCTCGGGCTCGACGCCGAAGCGCAGCAGCGCCTCGTCGGCGTCCTTGCCGATCACCAGCCGGCGGGCGCACGTCACGCTCGACAGCGCCTCGTCGAGCTCGGGATCGACGAGCAGCAGGCTGGCCCCGGAGTGCTCGACGATGTAGCGGACCTCCTCGGCGACGAGCCGGAAGTTCACCGGCACGAGGATCCGGCCGGATCCCGGACACGCCGAACAGGGCGGTGATCAGCCGGGCCGAGTTGTGGCTGACCATGGCCACCCGCTCGCCCTGACCGATGCCCATCTCGTCGAGCCCGGCGGCGATGGCGCGGGCCCGCTCGGCGACCTCGCGGTAGGTCAGCGAGCCCCACGACTCGGCAGGTTGGTCCGGCTCGTCGACGATGCCGGTCCGGTCGGGGTAGAGCAGCTCGGCACGGTTGATGAAGTCGTTGACGGTCAGGGGGACCTTCATGGGCTCTCCTCAGGGTGCGGGCGCGATCAGCTCCCAGGGACGGTTGCGTTCGACGATGTGGGCGAGCTCGAGCAGGAGCGGCTCGGTGAAGTGGCGGCCGACCACCTGCAGCCCGACCGGCAGGCCGTCGACCGAGCCGGCGGGGATGGAGATCGCCGGGTTGCCGTGGAGGTTGGCGGGGAACGTGAGCAGGCCGTTGTTGCCGGCGCCGGCCTCGATCGCCGCCGAACGTGTCCGGCAGCGGACCGTCGGCGGCGAAGGCGACGTCGGGGTTGCTCGCCGTGATGACGAGGTCGACCCCGTCGACGCGGATCGAAGATGCTGGCCATCGCCTCGTTGACCTCCATCCGCCGCTGCTCGATCCGCGCCCGGGCCTCGGCCGAGTACAGCCCGGCGCGTGCGCTCGCAGCCCGTCGCGGATCTCCGGCGTGAGGTCGTCGGCGCAGGCCGGCCAGGCGTCGCCGAGCTCGGCGGCGATGGCGATCATCCCGGAGATCGACCACGCCGCGCCCATCCGCGGCAGCCCGGTGTCGACGCCGTCGATGCGCGACCAGCCCGGCGTCGGCGATGAGGTCGTCGGCGGCAGCCGTCGAGCAGGTCCCACATCGCCGGCGAGACGGTCGCCCCGCCCCAGTCGTCGACGACGGCGACGCGCAGCCCGCGGAGCTGGTCGCCGAGCGTGCCGAGGCCGGCCTCCCAGCCCTCGACCCGCGGCAGGCTGAGCGGATCACGCGGCGTCGTGCCCGTTGGCGACGTCGAACCACCTGGCCGTGTCGCGGACCGAACGCGACAGGCAGCCGATCGTCGACCGTGAGGTTGCCGTACGTCGCGTTCGGGGAGAGCGGGATGCGCCCGAACGTCGCCTTCAGGCCGACGAGGCCGCAGAACCCGGCCGGGATGCGGATCGAGCCGCCGCCGTCGCCGCCCGTGGCCAGCGTCAGCAGCCCGCCGGCGACGGCGGCCGCCGTCCCGCCGGACGAGCCGCCCGGGCGTGCGGTCGAGCTGCCACGGGTTGCACGTCGTGCCGTGGAGCACGGTGCGGGTGAGGTTGACGCCGCCGAACTCCGATGCCGTCGTCTGCCCGGCGAGCACGGCGCCGCCGAGGTCGCGGATGCGGTGGACCATCGTCGACGTCGCCGTGGCGACCTGGTCGGCGAACGGGACCGAGGCGTGGGTGTACGGCCAGCCGGCGACCTCGTCGAGCTCCTTCACGCCGATCGGCACGCCGCCGAACGGCAACGACACGTCGGCGGCGCCGGCGGCGATCGTGGCGTGCTCGCGGTCGAGGTGGCTGAAGGCGTTCAGCGGGCTGGCGTCGATCGCCGCGAACACCGCCTCCAGCTCCTCGGCCGGCGAGCGCTCGCCGCGCCGGAAGGCGTCGACCAGCGAGCAGGCATCTCCGGTCCACGGCGTGTCCCCCATCGTCCGGGCGACGGTAGCCGACCGTGCTTCTACGCTCGCCCGTCGTGGACACGAGGACGTTCCTCGGCCTGGAGCCGACGCACAACCGCTTCCGCTGGAAGCTGCCGGTGACGACGGGCATCTGCACCGGCGGCAACTTCCTGTTCGGCGGCGCCGGGCTGGGCGCGGCGATCGCGGCGATGGAGGGCACGTCCGGGCGAGGCGGCGATCTGGGCGACCGGCGCAGTACCTGTCGTACGCCCGCCCCGGTGAGGTCGTCGACATCGACGTGACGCTCGCCGTCGAGGGCCACCAGATGACCCAGGCGCGCGCCGTGTGCCACGTCGCCGACCGCGAGATCCTCACCGTCAACGCCGCGCTCGGCGACCGGCCGTTCGACCGCGACGGCGCAGTGGGAGACGATGCCGACCGACGTGCCGCCGCCGGACGAGTGCGCCGACCGCGGTGCACCACAGCGATGCCGGCGGCGACGATCAACGCCCGGCTCGACCAGCGGCTGGCGCGAGGGCCGGACGCTCGAGCGAGCTCGACGGCACGCCGGGCGACGGCCGGACGCTGCTGTGGGCGCGCATCCCCGAGGTGCTCGACGGGGTCGACGGCGCCGCCCTCGCCGTGCTCGGCGACTTCGTGCCGATGGGCGTCGGCCAGGGCCTCGGCGATCCGCGGCGGCGGCAACAGCCTCGACAACACGCTGCGCATCGTCGAGCCGGTGCCGACCGACTGGGTGCTGCTCGACATCCGGGTCCACGCCGTCGAGCGCGGCTTCGGCCACGGCCTCGTGCACATGTTCGCCGAGGACGGCACGCTGCTGGCGACCGCCAGCCAGAGCTGCATCGTGCGGTACTGGCAGGACCCGCCGGCGATCGGCCGGACGACGGTGCCGTCCTCGCTAGACACGCGGAGCGATGACGTCTGCCTGTCCGCCCCGGGATGACCGTGCCGCTGCCCGGCCCGCTGCACACCCACCGCGACGGCTCGCCGAGCTCGCCGACCTCGGCTACACCGACATCTGGTCGGCCGAGGCCGACGGCGCCGACGCCTTCACCCCGCTCGCCCTCGCCGCGGCCTGGGAGCCGCGCCTGCGGCTGGGCACGGCGATCGTGCCGGCCTACACGCGCGCGCCGGCGTGCATGGCCCAGTGCGTCGCCACGCTGGCCGACGCCGCGCCGGGCCGGTTCGCCATCGGCATCGGCTCGTCGAGCAACGTGATCGTCGAGCGGTGGAACGGCGTGCCGTTCGTCGAGCCGTACAAGAAGGTGCGCGACGTCGTGCGCTTCCTGCGCGACGCGCTCAGCGGCGAGAAGGTCGCCACCGCCTACGACACGTTCGAGATCAACGGGTTCCGGCTCGGGCATCCGCCCGAGTCAGCCGCCGCCGATCCTCGTCGCCGCGCTGCGCGAGGGCATGCTGCGCCTCGCCGGCCGCGAGGCCGACGGGGCGATCATCAACTGGTTGTCGCCGGACGACGTGCGCACCGTCGCCGACGTGGTCGACGACGCAGCCGGCGGCGCCGAGCGGGAGATCGTCGCCCGCATCTTCGTCTGCCCGAGCGAGAACGCCGAGGTCGTGCGGGCCGGCGGCCAAGTTCGCCATCGCCGCCTACCTGAACGTGCCGGTGTACGCCGAGTTCCACCGCTGGCTGGGCCGGGCGACCAGTTGCAGGGGATGTGGGACGCCTGGGCGGCCGGCGACCGCAAGGCGGCCGTGGCGGCGATCCCCGACGAGGTGGTCGACGAGCTGGTCGTCCACGGATCGCCGGAGGCCTGCCGCGGCGGATCCAGGAGTACTTCGACAACGGCGTGACGACGAGCTCGCTGGCGCTGATGCCGCTCGACCCCGACGTGACGTTCTGGGAGGCAGCACGCGTCGCTGGCCCCGAGCGCCGGCTGAGCAGCCGGTGGCGCCCGGCTCACGCGGCCGAACGACGGCGTCGAGGTGCGGCGCTCGTCGGCGCTCGGGCGTTCGAGGCGGGCACGGATCTCGGCGACGTGGCGCAGGCCACGACGGCGGGTGGCGTCGTCGAGGCGGAACTGCAGCGGCACCGCGGCGGTGTCGGGGAGCAGGGAGAGCTGCTCGGGGTTGGTGGAGGTGGTGGTCGAGGTCATACCGCCATCATGAAGAGGGGGTGTGACAGTGACGTCGCAGGGCTGTGAGCAGGGACGATGCGTCAGCTGGCTCGTCGAGACCGAAGCGCTCGGCGGATGTCCGCCTGGATCTCGTCGATCGCGCTGCGTGGCGTCGAACGTGGCGACGAACTCCTTGCGCTGGAACAGCTCGAGCACCGGGTTGGTCTTGTCGTGGTAGTCGCGCAGGCGGATGGCCAGCGCTTCGGGGTTGTCGTCGGCGCGCGCGAGCAACGCCGAGCCGCACATGTCGCAGATGTCGGCGACCTTGGGGCGGTGGGCGAGCAGGTTCCAGTCGAGCCCGCACCCGGCGCACAGGCGGCGGGCGAGCACGCGCTCGTGGACCACCTCGTCAGGCAGGTGCAGGTTGATGACCCCGTCGATGTCGTAGCTCTCGAGGAAGAACTCGGCCTGGCGGGCGTTGCGCGGGAACCCGTCGAGCACGAACCCGTAGTTCCAGTCGTGCATGGCGAGGCGGTCGCGCACGACCGACTCGACGAGCTCGTCGTCGACGAGCTGCCCGGCGGCCATGATCCGGCGGACCTGGGCGCCGAGCTTGGTGTGGTGCTGGACGTGCCACCGGAACGTGTCGCCGACGCTCAGGTGGACGAGGTCGAAGTCGGTCGGCGAGCAGCGCCGCCTGCGTCCCCTTGCCGCTGCCCTGGACGCCCATGATCACGAACTTGTGCACGGCGACAGCGTTGCAGACTCACCCCGGCGTCCGGATCTGGGCGTGATCTGTGTCGGAATCCGGGACGATGCCCGCCCAGATCGGCGACTGGACGATTCCCGCCCAGATCGGGAGCGGCTCAGTCGATGCCCTTGCGCTGACGCCCCAGGGCGCGCTCGATCTCCCGCTGCGAGTCACGCTCGGCGATGGCCTGGCGCTTGTCGCCCTTCTGCCGGCCGCGAGCGACGGCCAGCTCGACCTTGGCCCGGCCGTCGCGGAAGTACAACCGCAGCGGCACCAGCGCCAGCCGCTCCTGGGCGATGCGTGCCTGCAGCCGGTCGATCTCGTCGCGGTGCAGCAGCAGCTTGCGCCGGCGATCGGGGTCGTGGGCACCCACGCCGTTGGCGAACTGGTACGGGGCGATGTGCACGCCCTCCAGCCACAGCTCGTCGCCGCTGAAGCGGGCGTAGGCGTCGGCGAGCTGGACCTGACCGAGGCGCAGGCTCTTGACCTCGCTGCCCTGCAGCACGAGGCCGGCCTCGACGGTGTCGAGCACGGCGTAGTCGTGGCGCGCCCGACGGTTGCTGGGCGATCGGCTTGGTGCCGTCTCGTGACACGTTGCGGCTGGCCATGGGGGTCGATCAGGGTACCGTGCCGCCGGTGCTGGAACTGTCGCGCGACACCGCCGACGATGTCGTCGCCTGGGCGATCGAGGGCTATCCGTACGAGGTCTGCGGCCTGCTCGCCGGGCCGGCCGGCGGGCGGCGTGGTGACGAGGTTCTACCGCTGCCGCAACGCCGCCGAGTCGGCCCGCGTGTACACGATCGACCCGCACGACCACCTGCGCGCCGAGCGCGACGCCGAGGACAACGGCTGGGAGATCATCGGCGTCGTGCACAGCCACACCCACACCGAGGCCGTGCCCGAGCCCGACCGACCTCGCCCAGGCACCCGATCCCGGCTGGCACTACGCCATCGTCAGCCTGCGTGACGACGAGCCCTCGCTGCGCAGCTGGCGCATCGTCGACGGGGCGGCGACGGAGGAGGACGTGGCTGTCGGCTGACATCCCCGTTAGAATCCTGACCAAGTCCATCGACGATCTCGGGATTTGACCAGATGCTCACGATCGCCAGCGTCAACGACAGTGTCCTCGACCTCATCGGCCACACGCCGCTGGTCGACGTCTCGGCGCTGTCGCCGAACCCGGACGTGCGCATCCTCGCCAAGCTGGAGAGCCAGAACCCGTTCGGCTCGGTCAAGGACCGCATCGCCAAGGCGATGATCGAGGACGCCGAGAAGCACGGCCACCTCCAGCCGGGCCAGACGATCATCGAGCCGTCGTCGGGCAACACCGGCATCGCCCTGGCCGCCATCGCCCGGATCAAGGGCTACCCGATCAAGATCCTCCTGCCCGGAGAACGTCTCGGTCGAGCGGCGCCAGATGCTCGAGCGTCTTCGGCGCCGAGATCATCCTCACGCCGGGCGCCGAGGGCTCCAACGGTGCCGTGCGCCGAGCCGAGGCGCTGGCGGCCGAGCACCCGGAGTGGTGCTTCCTGTACCAGTACGGCAACGACGCCAACCCGCGTGCGCACTACGAGGGGACGGGCCCGGAGATCTGGCAGGACTGCCCGGAGATCACCCACTTCGTCGCCGGCCTCGGCACGAGCGGGACGCTGATGGGCGTCGGCCGGTTCCTCAAGGAGCAGAACCCCGACATCAAGGTCGTCGCCATCGAGCCGCCGCTCGGCGAGCGCGTCGAGGGACTGCGCAACCTCGACGAGGGCTACATCCCGCCGGTGTTCGACCAATGGGACGGCCGCCACCTGCTCGACCGCAAGCGGGTGGTGCGGCCGCGCGAGTCGATCGAGTGGACCCGCCGGCTGCTCGAGCAGGGCGTGTTCGCCGGGCTGTCCGCCGGCGCCGCGCTCGCCGGCGCGGTCAAGGTCGCCGCCGAGATCGATCACGGGGCGATCGTGTTCATCGTCAGCGACGGCGGGTGGAAGTACCTGTCGACCGGCGCCTACACCGACGACCTCGACGCCGCCGAGCAAGCCGCCGAGCAGCATCATCTACTTCTAGGGTCTCGGCTCGCAGGCCCGGCAACGGGCATGCCGGACGGGTGAGCGGGCGGTCTGCGACGATGGGTCGATGAGCGATCGAGATCCGTTCAGCCAGGACCCCGATCCGACCGAGGTGTTCCCGCCGTTCCGGTCGCAGCCGCCGCCCCCGCCGATGGGGTCCGACCTCCCGCCGATCGGTCCCGATCGCGACCCCGACCCGACACGGGTGATGCCGCCGAGCGACCCCTACTCCGACGCGCCGACGGCGGCGATGCCGCCGACCGGCGGCCCCTACGAGCCGGGACCGCCCTACGGCGGCGGGCCGACCGGGCCGGGCGGCCCCGGTGGGCCCGACGAGCCGGACTACGGCGCCGAGCCCGACCCGTGGTACCGCCAACCTGGGCCGGTCGCCGCGCTGATCGCCGGCGTCGCCGCCCTCATCGTCGCCCTCATCGCCCTGCTCCTGTGGACCTCCGGCGACGACGACGACACCACCGACGACACGCTGCCGGTGGTGACGACCACCTCGACCTCGGTGCCGCCGTCCTCGACCGAGTCGACGACGACCACCACCGAGCCGGAGACGACGACGTCGAGCTCGACGAGCACGACGACGTCGACGACCACGACCACGCTCGCCCCGACGACCACGACCACGCTCCCGCCGACGACCACGGCGGCGCCGACCACGACGGCCCCACCGGCGACCACGACGACCGTGCCCGAGATCACGGTGCCGCCGGGCGCCAACCTGCTGCAGATCATCCAGGGCAACGACGACCTGTCCGAGCTCGCCCGCGGCCTGGAGTGCACGGGCCTCGATTCCGAGGTGGAGGCGGAGGGTCCGCTGACGTGCTGGCGCCGTCGAACGCGGCATTCGACGAGTTCCGCCTGGCGACCGGGACGCAGGACATCTGCGACGCCCCTGATCAGCTCGAGCCGATCCTCCAGTACCACATCATCGACACCGACCTCACCGCTGAGCAGATCGAGGACGAGGACGAGATCACCACGCTCGGCGGTGCGGTGCCGGTCAACGACGACGGCACGATCGGCAGCACCGACGCGGCGATCGTCGTGCCCAACGTCCAAGGCTCGAACGGCCTGATCCAGGCCGTCGACGCCGTCATCAGCCGTCTGCACTCGACAGCCTGCTCACCTCCGAGGTCGTGCCGCCGCGCAGCGGCGCCCCGACTGGGGCCCTAGCCTGCGGGCCGTGGATCGGCCGATCGGGATGTTCGACTCCGGGTTCGGGGGGCTCACCGTCGCCCGCGCCATGATCGACCTGCTGCCGACCGAGGACGTCGTCTACATCGGCGACACCGGGCGCTACCCGTACGGGCCGAAGCCACAGGACGACGTCCGCCGCTACGCCCGCCAGCTGGCGTGGAGCCTCGTCAAGGACCACGACGTCAAAGCCGTCATCGTGGCGTGCAACACCGCCGCGGCCTCCGGACTCGACGACCTGCGCGCCGAGCTGCCCGTCCCGGTGCTCGACGTCATCGGTCCCGGCGCGGCGGCGCTCGTCGAAGCCACGGCGTCGGGCCGCGCCGGTGTCATCGGCACCGTCGGCACCGTGGCATCTGGCGCCTACGTCCACGCCGTCGCCGAGGCGGCGGCTGCCGCCGGACGGTTGGTCGAGCTGGAGTCGGCGGCCTGTCCCGGCTTCGTCGAGTTCGTCGAGCGCGGCCAGACCACCGGCGACGAGGTCACCGTGCTCGCCGAGCGCCTGCTCGCCCCGTTGCGCGACGCCGACGTCGACGCCCTCCTGCTCGGCTGCACGCACTACCCGTTCCTCGCCCGCGTCATCGGCGACGTGATGGGGTCAGGCGTGACACTGGTCAGCTCGGCCGACGAGACCGCGTTCGCCGCCCGCCGCGTGCTCGGCGAGCTCGGCCTGCTGCGCACCGCGGGCCCCGGCGAGCACCGCTTCTTGTCGAGCGGCGACATCGACCTGTTCCGCGAGCTCGGCGCGCAGCTGCTCGGCCCCGAGCTCAACCACACCGCCCGCTGGGTCCCCCCGGCGGATTGACCCGAGAGGATCCGCCATGCCCCGCCCCGACGGCCGCGCCGCCGACGAGCTGCGCCCGGTCTCCTTCGAGCGCGACTTCACGGAGATGGCCGACGGCTCCTGCCTCGTGTCGTTCGGCCGCACGCGTGTCCTCTGCACGGCGAGCATCGACGAGGACGTGCCGCGGTGGATGCGCGGCCGCGGCAAGGGATGGGTGACCGCCGAGTACTCGATGCTCCCCGGCTCGTCGCCCGAGCGCATCGATCGCGAGGCGGCGCGGGGCAAGCAGAGCGGGCGCACGGTGGAGATCCAACGACTCATCGGCCGCAGTCTGCGGGCGGCGTGCGACATGACGACGCTCGGCGAGCGGCAGGTCGTCGTCGACTGCGACGTGCTGCAGGCCGATGGTGGGACGCGCACGGCGAGCATCTGTGGCGGCTACCTCGCCCTCCACGACGCGCTCGCCCGGCTGGTGTCGGCCGGCAAGCTGGCCGCGCACCCGCTGCACTCGTACTGCGCGGCGATCAGCGTCGGCATCGTCGGCGGCGTGCCCGTGCTCGACCTCCCCTACACCGAGGACAGCACGGCCGAGGTCGACATGAACGTGGTCATGCTGCGACCGGTGACGCGGCGGCGAGCCACGCTTCGTCGAGGTCCAGGGCACCGCCGAGGGGATGGCGTTCACGCGCAGCGAGCTCGACCAGCTGCTCGTGCTGGCCGAGCTCGGCCTGACCGAGATCGCCGATCTGCAGGCGGAGATGGTGTCGGTGCCGCCCGCCGTCCGGAGTGAGCGAGCGTAGCGAGCCCGGCCGAGCGAGCGCCAGCTCGCCGGACGGTGATGGGGTCCGGGGGCGCAGCCCCGAGGGCAGGGTGCGGCTCGTCTGCGCGTCGGCGAACCCGGACAAGGTCGCCGAGATCCGGGCGATCCTCGGCGACATGGTCGAGCTCGTCCCGCGACCGGCCGACGTCCCCGACGTGGTCGAGGACGCCGACACGCTCGAGGGCAACGCCAGGCTCAAGGCGTCGGCGATCGTCGCCGCCACCGGTGAGCCGGCCGTCGCCGACGACACCGGCCTCGAGGTCGCCGCGCTCGACGGCGCGCCGGGCGTGCACAGCGCCCGCTTCGCCGGTGTCGGGCGCCACCTATGCCGACAACCGTCGCAAGCTGCTGTCGTCGCTCGACGGCGTCGACGACCGGCGGGCCCGGTTCCGCACCGTGGCCATGGTCGTCTGGCCCGATGGCGCCGAGCTCGCCGTCGAGGGCACGTGCGACGGAACGATCGCGGCGACCGAACGCGGCTCGGCGGGCTTCGGGTACGACGCCGTGTTCGTCCCCGACGAGGGTGACGGGCGCACGCTTCGCCGAGATGCGGGACGACGAGAAGCACGCCCTGTCGGCGCGGGGCCGGGCGTTCAGGGGACTGGTCGAGCAGCTCGCTGCACGGTGACCATCAGGCCGAGGTGATCGCTGCCCGGCACGTCGAAGTCGTCGACGGCGAGCACGGCGAGGCCGTCGTTGACGAGGGCGTGATCGAGGCGGACGAACGGCGGGTGGAGGTGGAACACGGGGTGCCACCGATCCGTCGGCCACGAGCACTTGAGGCCGTGACCGAGCTCGATGTGGGCGTCCCGCCATCGTTGCTGTTGCAACAGACGGCGGAACTCGGGGTGCCACCAACCGGCGTTGAAGTCGCCGGTCATGAGCGCCGGCGGATCGACGGTCAGGGCGACGAGGCGGTCGAGGTCCTCCTCCCACTCGCGGTGGTGGGCGATCGGGCTCTGCGTGTGCAGCACGACGACGCGCACCGGGCCCGCCGGGGACGTCGACGTCGGCGACGATCATGTGGTGCTTGGTGTCGGTGGAGGGTTGCCTCGTCACCGGGTAGCGGCTCCACAGCGCTGTGCCGCTGGCGTAGCGGGCCGGCAGCTCGATGCGGTGCGGGTACGACGCGGCCAGCGACGACCGGCGGAGGTGGGCGGCGTGACTCGGTGTCAGCTCGCTGAACGTCACCACGTCGGCGTCGTAGCGGGCCAGCGTGGCGGGCACGTCGGGGACGCGGCGGTTGATGTACAGCAGGTTGCTGTGGATGACGGTGAGCGGCCGGGCGGCGGGATCGGCCGTTGGCTGCGGACGGCGGCGGACGAGCGGAGCGGCCATCGCCGTGCCCGCCACGGCAACGGCGCCCGATGCGGCGGCGAGGCGCCAGCGCCTCGTGACGAGCGCGCCGACGGCGACCGGGCCTGCCGACAGCGCCGACCACGGCATCAGCGAGCGCAGCGCGGTCACCCAGCGCGAGATCACGCGTGGGAACCACGGGCTGATCGCGCTGGCTGCCATCCCGCCGACGGCGAGCCAGGAAGGGCGTCGCGCCGCTTGGTCATCCCGCCGCTATCCCCAGCCGCGCAGGTCGATGGGCCAGTGGTCGACGACCTCGTCGCCGTCGACGAGCCAGGCGGTGTCGTGCATCGCCATCGTCGGGTCGACGTGGGCGGGCGTCACCCGCACACGGCTGCCGACCGACGGTGCGCCGTCGGCCGGGGCGAACGTGACGTGCTCGTCGCTGCAGAACCAGACGGTGGCGCCGTCGATCGCCGGGTTGCCGTGGTCCATGCCGAGCGCCTTCAGGCCGACGTCGGCGACGGCGTGGGTCGGGCGCACCGAGATCACCGTGCCCACGACGTGGAGCGCCTGGAGGAATGGCAAGCCGAGCTTGGCGTAGGCGGTGTCCATCAGCGCGTAGCTGCCGGCCTGCAGCTCGGTGATGCCGGTGGTGGCGTGGAGGTCGTACGTGCCGGTGCCGCCGGCGGACACGATCTCACCGCCGACGTCGGCGTGGGCGGCGCGCAGCTTCTCCATCGATGCGGCGACCTCGTCGCGTTGGCGGGTCGCGGTCCTCGAGGGCCATGAGGTGGCCCTCGTAGCCCATCACGCCGCGGACCGTCAGACCTCTCGAGCGGGCGAGGTCGGCGAGGCGCCCGGCGTCGCCGGGGTCGCAGCCGCAGCGGGGCAGACCGACGTCGACGTCGATCACGCACTCGCGGACGCCGGCGAGCGCGGCTGCGGCGATCGTCTCGTCGCTGTCCACGGCGATCGTGATTCGAGCTCCGTCGCCGATCGCGCTGAGCGCCTCGAGCCGGCGGGGGTCGACGACCTCGTTGGCGACGAGCAGGTCGTCGCCCAACCCGGCCGCCGCCATGCCGACGGCCTCACGCGGTGTGGCACACGTGAACGTCGTGTGGCCGGCCGCCCGCTGGCGGGCGGCGATGGCCGTGCACTTGTGCGCCTTGACGTGCGGTCGCAGCGCGGTGCCGGGGTGCGCCGCCGCCATCGTGGCCAGGTTGGCGTCGAGGGCGTGCACGTCGATGACCACCGCCGGCGTCGGCAGGTCGTGCACGTCCATCGGCCGCCGAGTGTTGCACGTAGCCTGAACGGACCATCGCCGGCGTAGCCCAACTGGCAGGAGGCACATCCCTTAGGTGGATGACAGTGTGGGTTCGAATCCCGCCGCCGGCACCTCCACGATCTGGGCGCGATTCGTCTCGGATTCCGAGACGATCTGCGCCCAGAGACGGATCGCGCCCAGATTGGGGAGCGGGCTCAGGTCGTCGGGATCCACGCCAGCGTCAGGTGGGTGACCTTGACGTCGGTCTTCTCCAGGCTGACCGACATCGTGTCGACCTTCTCGGCGACGGTCTTCCAGCGATCGTCGATCTCCAGCAGCTCCTCGGCGAGCTCGGCCTCGACGGCTTCCAGGTCGGCGGTCAGCCGTTCGACCTTGTTCTGCGCCGCGTCGACGCGCGATCCGGCGGCAGAGGTCCTGCCGCCGCGTCCGGCGGCGCGGCCGATGTCGTCGATCATGCTGGTCCGGGAGCGCCGGCCGCCGAGCAGGCCGCCGAGGATCGAGCCTGCCGTGGAGAGCAGGTCGTCGCGCTTGCGCGCCTGCTGCTGCTTGGCGGCGACCTCAGCGGCATCCGCCGCGGCGTCGATCTGGTTGCGCAGGCGCATCGCCTTGGCTTCGTACTTGTCGCGCAGCTTGGCGACCTCGGCGTCGGCGCGCTCGTCGGCGACCTGGGCGCAACGGGCCGCGAACTCCTCGGCGGTCTCGCCGGCACGGCCGAACAACTTCAGGCCGGGGTTCGTGGGGATCTCCAGCGACATGCTGCGGGTCAGGTGGTCGACGAGGTCGCGCGGCACCTGCTTCCAGAACGGCGCCTCGCCGATCGGGGCGTCGGTGAGCCGGTACGCGCACGACGGCGGTGCGGCGTCGCGCAGGTCGCGGTCGTCGTAGTCGACGGCGACGGCGGTCGTGACGTCGACGTGCGTGCCGAGCGGGAACAGCACGGCCTCGTACTCCTGGTCGTGGACGAGATCGGCCTTGGTGTCGTCGTAGCGCAGCGAGACCCTGGCGAGCACGGCCGGCGGCGTGGGTCGTCGACGCGGCGTCGCCGCCGACCTCGGCGAGCCATGGCGCAGCCGGGTCGACCCAGCGCACGGCGACGCCGCCGCCGACCTCCGGCATCACCGGCGTGACGTCCGGGTCGTCTGGCGGCCGTGACCGCGGCGCGGCGGCCGGAGCCGCCGCCGCTGCCGCCGGCGGACCGGTTCCGCGGCCGCCTCGGGAGCGGGAGGCGGCATCCCCCATCAGCTGCTGGATCTGGTCGCGGGTCATCGGGCCGCGCAGGTAGCTCATCGCCCAGCGCGTCGTGAACACCTCCGGCTGGTCCTTGCCGGCGCGGCGCAGCACGAACTCGCGCTTGGCCAAGCCGGTGATCGTGTCGCTGATCGCGCCGAGGTCGACGCCCCCGGCCGCCGCGCTCATCCCGTCGAGCAGTCGCTGCTTGTCACGGTCGGTCGTCAACCGTCCGACCATCCAGGTGCCGGCGTTGGAGATCGCCTTGTAGTCGATGTCGACGGGGTTCTGCGTCGACAGCACGACGCCGACCCCGAACGCCCGGGCCTGCTTCATCAGCAGCATGATCGGTTGCTTCGTCGGCGGATTCGCCGTCGGTGGCAGGTACCCGGCGACCTCGTCCATGTACAGCAGTGCCCGCAGGTCGGTCGTGCCGCTCTGGCGGCGCATCCAGGTCACCAGCTTGCCGAGGACGAGCGACGTGACGAACTGGCGCTCCTCGTCGGACAGGTGCGCCGTCGTCACGATCGCGCACCGTCCCTTGCCATCCGGCGTGTACAGCAACGACTGGATGTCGAGCGGCTGTCCAGTGCCCCACGCGGCGAACGCCGGCGACGCCAGCAGGCCGTTGAGCTTCATCGCCAGCTTCGTGCGGTCGTCGGACGGGAAGAACTGCTCCAGCTCGAACACGCCGAGCTTGCGGATCGGCGGCTGCTGGACCATCCCGACCAGCGCGGCGAGGTCGAGCGAGGTGCCCGACGACCACGAGTGCTGGACGAGGTTGGCGAGGAGGATGTGCTCGCGGCTCGACAGCGGATCGGCCTCGATGCCGACGAGCCCGAGCAGGCCGGACACGAAGCCCTCGATCTCGTCGCCGACGATCTCCGGGTCGTCGGTGTCGGGCACCTGCAACGAGCCGACGATGTTGATCGGCACGCCCGACTGCGAGCCCGGCGTGTAGATCGTGAAGTCCGTCGTCGCGCGCAGGGCGGCGATCTGCTCGCCGCCCAGGCTCCAGCCGGCGAGTCCCTCCGTCCACGACGTCGCCTGCTGGGCGGCGAACTCGTCCGGCGACACACCGGCCGACTTGGCCTGGGCCTCGTCGATCCACGGCCGGAAGTCGGCGGGTGCCAGCGCGGGGAACGTCAGGCAGAGGTTGGTCAGGTCGCCCTTGGGGTCGATCAGCAGCGCCGGGAGGCCGGCACGCAGGACCTCCTCGATGAGCACGACGCCGAGGCCGGTCTTGCCCGACCCGGTCATGCCGACGATCACGCCGTGGGTGGTGAAGTCCTCCGTCTCGAGGCGCACCTCGTCGCCGGTGCGCTCGTGCTTCGACGCGTCGACGAGCCCGCCGAGGAACAGCTCTGCCATGGCTGGAAACGGTAGTGAAGGCCGGGGCTACCGTTTCGCCGTGACGTTCAAGGGGTTCCCACCGACGGCGTTCGAGTTCTACGAGCAGCTCGAGGCGGACAACACCAAGGCGTTCTGGCAGGCCAACAAGTCGACGTTCGAGGACAGCGTGCGGGCGCCGATGGTCGCCCTGTGCGCCGAGCTCGAGGAGTACGGCCCGTTCCACCTGTTCCGCCCGTACAACGACCTCCGCTTCGCCAAGAACCGGCCGCCGTACAAGACGGCGCAGGGCGCGTTCAGCGAATCGGAGGGCGGAAGCCGGCTACTACGTGCACCTCGGCTCCGACGGGATGCTCGCCGGCTGCGGCTACTACTCGATGGCCAGGGACCAGCTCGAGCGCTTCCGTGCCGCCGTCGACGACGACGCGACCGGCAAGGAGGTCGCCGACATCGTCGCCTCGTTGAGCAAGGCCGGCTATGAGGTCGGCGCGATCGACGAGTTGAAGTCGGCACCCCGCGGCTACGCCAAGGACCATCCCCGGATCGAGCTGATCCGGCGCAAGGGCCTGATGACGTCGCGCCAGTGGAAGCCGGCCCGCTGGATGCACACGGCGAAGGCGGTCGACAAGGTGCGCGAGACGTGGGAGGGCGCGGCGCCGCTGTGCGCCTGGCTCGACGCCAACGTCGGCCCGACCACCGAGCCACCTGACGACGCGCGATGAGTGTCGACGCGCTGGAGCGGCAGTTCGGCCTCGCCGACCGCGTCGTCGATCCCGACGCGCTGGCCAACAGTGTCGATCGGTTCCGCGAGCGCGGCATCCGCCTGCCGACGTTCGCCGAGCTCGCCGATCCGTCGACGATCGACCACGACCGCGTCGGCGACGCCGACCCCCAGGCGGCCGACGCCCGCAACCTGTGGCGGGTCCACTGGTACAACGACCTCGCCGGCCGCCGGGTCGACGTGCCCGAGCACGTCGTGCTGCCGTCGTCGCTGACGGGTGTGGAGAGCCCGATCGTCGTCGTGTTCGGCGACCGCTTCCCGATGATCACCGCGCACAAGGTGCTGGCGGCCTACGCCTGCCTGGCGCCGCGGATCGTCACCGGCCAGTTCGACCCGACCCGGCACCGGGCGATCTGGCCGTCGACGGGCAACTACGCCCGCGGCGGCATCGCCATCAGCCGGATCATGGCCAGCCGCGGCGTCGCCATCCTGCCCGAGGGGATGAGCCAGGAGCGCTTCGACTGGCTCGACCGCTGGTGCGAGAACCCCGCCGACGACGTCATCCGCACGCCGGGCACGGAGTCCAACGTCAAGGAGATCTACGACGCGTGCAACGAGCTCGCCCGTGATCCGGGCAACGTCGTGCTCAACCAGTTCTGCGAGTTCGGCAACCACCTCGGGCACTACGAGGTCACCGGGCGGGCGCTGGAGCACGTGTTCGACGTCGTCGACGCCGGGCAGGGGCTGCGCCTCGCCGCCTTCGTGTCGGCGACCGGATCGGCGGGCACGATCGGGGCCGGCGACCGGTTGAAGGACACGTTCGGCACGCGGATCGTCGCCGTCGAGGCGCTGGAGTGCCCGACGATGCTGGAGAACGGTTTCGGCGAGCACAACATCCAGGGGATCGGCGACAAGCACATCCCGCTGATCCACAACGTGATGAACACCGACGTCGTGGTCGCCGTCTCCGACCGGGCGACCGACGAGCTCGACCTGCTGTTCAACTCCGACGCCGGCCGCGCCTACCTCGCCACGCGCAAGGGCGTGCCCGCAACCGTCGTCGACGCGCTGGCGCACTTCGGGTTCTCCTCGACGTGCAACGTGCTGGCGGCGATCAAGACGGCCCGTCTCCTCGGGCTCGGACCGGAGGATGCGATCGTCACCGTGGCCACCGACGGCGGGGCGATGTATCCGAGCGAGCGGGCATCGCTGCTCGTCGAGCGGTTCGGCGGCGAGTTCACCGAGGTCGATGCCGCCGAGGTGTTCGGCCGCCATCTCGCCGACGTCGACACCGACCACGTCATCGACTGCACGGCCCGCGATCGCACGCGCATCTTCAACCTCGGCTACTACACGTGGGTCGAGCAGCAGGGCACGCCGTTCGAGCTGTTCGAGCAGCGCCGGCAGCAGTCGTTCTGGCGCGACCTGCGCCGCTACCTCGGCGTGTGGGACGACATGATCACGGAGTTCAACGCCCGCGTCGACGCCACATGACGGTGCTGGGTTGGCGGTGCGCCGTGTGCGGCACGACCGTCGACGTCGCCGCGGTGCACCCGTTCCGCTGCCCGCGGTCGACGCCGGGGGACCGGCACCACGTGCTGCACCCGCTCGACCGTCGGACCCGAGCCGGAACGGCTCGACGACGCCAACCCGTTCGTCGCCTACGGACCGCGGCTGGCGTGGTGGGCGTTCGCTCGCGCCAACGGGATGACCGAGCAGGCGTGCATCGCGCTCACCCGTGACGTCGCCGACGGGTTCGTCGTGACGCCGTTCGGCCGCTCGGACGAGCTGTCGTCGGCGCTCGGTGCCGAGCGTGTGGGTGAAGGACGAGACGGGCAACGTCGGCGGCAGCCACAAGGGCCGGCACCTCGTGACGGTCATGCTCCACCTGCGTGCCGCCGAGGCGCTGCGGCTCGTCGACCGGACACGGCGTCCGCTCGCCATCGCCTCGTGCGGCAACGCGGCGATCGCCGCGGCGACGCTGGCCGGTCGGTCGGACTGGCCGATCGAGGTGTACGTGCCCGAGTGGGCGAGCCCCGAGGTCCTCGGGGAGTTGGAGGCGCTCGGCGCGGCGATCACTCCGTGCGAACGTCGGGTCGGCGATCCACCCGGCGATCCGGCGGTGCTGCGGTTCCGCGAGGCGGTCGATGGCGGTGCCATCCCGTTCAGCGTGCAGGGCCCGGACAACGCGCTCTGCCTCGATGGCGGGCGGACCATCGGGTGGGAGCTGGCCGACGCCGGTGCCGTCGACCGGGTGGTGGTGCAGGTCGGCGGCGGCGCCTTCGCCACGTGCACCGGGTGGGGACTCGGATCGGGTGTCCGCCTCGACGCCGTGCAGAGCGAGGGGTGCGCCCCGCTGGCGGTGGCGTGGGAGCGGGCGGCGGCGCTCGAACCCGCCGACGTCCCGGGCCGTTGGAGCGAGCTGATGACGCCGTGGCCGGACCCGCGCTCGGCGGCCGACGGCATCCTCGACGACGAGGCCTACGACTGGCTCGGCGTGCTCGACGTGGTGAGGCGGTCCGGCGGGCAGGTCGTCGTCGCCCCCGAGACAGCGATCCTCGAGGCCCACGAGCTGGGCATGACGACCGGGATCCCCGTCAGCGCCACCGGCACGGCGGGCCTCGCCGCCCTGCTGCATCCCGTCGGCCGCGCCCGGCGCCGAGGAGCGGGTCGCCGTCATCTTCTCCGGCCGGGAACGAGGTGCCCGGTAGCCTGAGCGCATGCCTTCGACGCTCCCGCCCGTCCCCCCGCAGATGCTCGAGGCGGGGATCGACCCGCGTGCCGACATCTTCAACCGGCTGCTGCGGAACCGGGTGATCATGCTCGGCGCCGCCGTCGACGACGAGATCGCCAACCAGGTGTGCGCCCAGCTCCTCTACCTCGAGGGCGACGACGACGCCAAGGACATCTGGCTGTACATCAACAGCCCCGGCGGGTCGGTCACGGCGGGGATGGCGATCTACGACACGATGCAGTTCATCTCCTGCGACGTCGCCACGGTGTGCCTCGGGCTCGCCGCCTCGATGGGCCAGTTCCTGCTGACCGCCGGGGCGCCCGGCAAGCGGTACACGCTGCCGAACGCCCGGATCATGATGCACCAGCCGCTCGCCGGCCTGCGCGGCCAGGCCGCCGACATCGCCATCCAGGCCGAGCAGCACGCCTACACGAAGCGGCGGATGGCCGAGCTGATCGCCCTGCACTCCGGCAAGTCGCTCGAGCAGATCCAGGCCGACTCCGAGCGCGACCGCTGGTTCACCGCCGAGCAGGCCGTCGAGTACGGCTTGGTCGACGAGGTCAAGACCCGCCGCGGCGAGATCCCCAACGTTCCCTGACGTCTAGCCGGTGGGTGCCGTCGTCGGCGGAGGTGGGGGAGCCGGCGGGACGATCGTCGACACCGGGCCGATGTCGACGTTGCAGTTGGCGAGCAACCAGTCCTTGACCGCCACGGCTGAGCGTTCGGTCGCGTAGGCCCGCCCGACGGCCCGCTGGACGGACTCCGGGTCCTCCGGCTCGACGGTGCTCGCCGTCTCGTAGTTGAGCACGAGCGCCTGCCAGTGCGGCTCGATGGCCAGCGGGGCCAGCTCGCCGATGCGGCGGTACTCGTCGAGGTACCCGTCGATCTCGTCGGCGCTGGCCGGCGCGGTCACCAACTTGGCGGTGTTCGCCTGGACCTCGCCGCAGAACCGTTCGGCGTCACCGGACGCGTCGCCGCCGCTGCACGCCGCGCCGAGCATGGCGACCGCAAGCAGGGGGGCGACGGACCGCATCCCGTCGAGTCTGGCACGGCGACCTCGTCAGCGGACGTACCTCGCCGGATCGGCGGCGAACGCCCGCAGGCACCCCGAGCCGCAGAAGTGGTACCGGGTGCCGTCGTGGTCGAGGTGCAGCGACGAGTCGACCGCGGCGACGGTCATCCCGCACACCGGGTCGGTCGTGGTCGTGTCCGTCGGGGCCGACTCGGCGACCGCCCGTGCCGATGGCTGCGGCCGCCGGGCCACGATGTCGGCGAGGATCGACAGGGCGACCTCCTCGGCCGTGCGCGCCCCGATGTCGAGCCCGGCCGGCGTCACGACCCGCGCCGCGAGCTGCGCGTCGACGTCGAGACCCTCGACCACCGCCGCACCGCGCTTGGGGCTGGCGACGAGCCCGACGTATCCGACGCCGGCGCGGAGTGCGGCGACGAGTGGTGTGGCCTCGTCCCTGCCATGCGAGGCGACGATCACGGCCGAGGCCCCGTCCGGGACGTCGTCGCCGCGGACGGCCTCGTAGCCCAGCGCCTCGCCGACGGTGACGAGGGCGCGGGCGATCGGGCTGTCGCCGACGACGGCGATCAGCGGCGCCGGACGTTGCGGCTCGAGGAAGATCTCCAACGTGCCGCCGCTGAGGCACGGGTTGTGGGCCATCAGCTTGCCCGGCACCGGATCCTCCGGCGTCGGGCTGATGCGCAGGACGACGGACTCCCCGGAGTCGAGCACGGCCAGCGCCTGCGCCCGCACGGTCGCCTCGGCGCAGTCACCGCCGACGAAGCCCTCGATCGTCCCGTCGGCGAGCACGATGGCCTCGTCGCCGGGGTGGGCGCTCGTCGGTCGCTCGGCCAGCACCACCTTGGCGTGCACGAACGGAACCCGCGCCGCCCGCAGCTCCGCGACCCGATCGGCGATCATCCGAGTTCGAGTATCCGTGCTGCCGGGACCTGCGCCGCGCACCACGTACTCGATGGCATGATCGATGGTCCTCACGTGAAGGCCAGGTCGGTGCGGGCGGGGCGGCCCTGGATGGCCAGCCAGACCTGGGCCGGCGTCAGCGGCATGTCGGCGTGCTTGACGCCGAACGGCTTCAGGGCGTCGATCACCGCGTTGACGACGGCCGGCGGAGACCCCACCGTCGCCGACTCGCCGACACCCTTGGCGCCGAGCGGGTGGTGCGGCGACGGCGTGACCGTCTCGCCGAGCTCCAGGTTGGGCACCTCCATCGTCGTCGGCAGCAGGTAGTCCATGAACGTGCCGTTCAGGCAGTTGCCGTCCTCGTCGAACGTGATCGCCTGCATCAGCGCCATCCCGATGCCGTCGGCGATCCCGCCGTGCACCTGGCCCTCGACGATCGTCGGGTTGATCCGCGGCCCGCAGTCGTCGACGGCGATGAACCGGCGCACCTTGACCTCGCCCGTGCCCGGGTCGACGTCGACGACGCAGATGTAGGCGCCGAACGGGTACGTGAGGTTGGGTGGGTTGTAGACGGCCGAGGCGTCGAGGTGGCCCTCCACGCCGTCGGGCAGCTCGAGGTTGGAGTGGGCGAGCAGGGCGATCTCGCCCATCGACCTGCCGTGCGCCGGATCGCCCTTGACCTGCCACCGTCCGTGCAGCCACTCGAGGTCCTCCGGCGCGCACTCCAGCGACGCCGCGGCGATGATGCGCGCCTTCTCGCGCACACGTTGGGAGACCACCGCCGCCGCCGCACCGGACACCGGCGTCGACCGGGAGGCGTAGGTGCCGAGGCCGAACGGCGTGTTGTCGGTGTCGCCGTGGATCACGTCGATGTCCTCGGGCGGGATGCCCAGCTCGTGGCTGACGATCTGGGCGAACGTCGTCTCGTGGCCCTGCCCCTGCGACTGCACCGACAACCGCAGCTGGGCCTTGCCCGTCGGGTGCACGCGCAGCTCGCAGCCGTCGGCCATGCCCAGCCCGAGGATGTCCATGTGCTTGCGCGGCCCGGCGCCGACGCCCTCGGTGAAGAACGACAACCCGATGCCCATGTACTCGCCGCGCTCGCGCTTCTCCGCCTGCTCGCGGCGCAGCTCCTCGTAGCCGGCGATGCGCATCGCCTCCCGCAGCGCCCGCGGGTAGTCGCCGGAGTCGTACTCCCAACCCGTCGGCGTCGTGTACGGGAACTGTTCCGGTTGCAACAAGTTCTGCAGCCGTATCTCGGCGGGATCCATCGCCAGCTCGTCGGCCAACCGATCGACGAGCCGCTCGATCAGGTACACCGCCTCGGTGATGCGGAACGAGCAGGCGTAGGCCACGCCGCCCGGCGCCTTGTTGGTGTACACGCCGGTGACCTTGCAGTGCGCCGCGCCGTAGTCGTAGGAGCCGGTGAAGATGTGGAAGAACCCGGCCGGGTACTTCGTCGGCTGCGCCGTGGCGTTGAACGCGCCATGGTCGGCGAGCACGTCGACCTTGACGCCGACGATCTTGCCGTCGCTCGTCGCGGCGATCTCGCCGTGCATGTGGTAGTCGCGGGCGAACCCCGTCGTCATCAGGTTCGAGCTGCGGTCCTCCATCCACTTCACCGGACGCTTCGTGACGATCGAGCCGACGACCGCCAGCACGTAGCCGGGATAGATCGGCACCTTGTTGCCGAAGCCGCCGCCGATGTCCGGTGAGATCACCTGGATCTTGTGCTCGGGGATGCCGGCGACGAGGGCATACACCGTGCGGTGGGCGTGCGGGGCCTGGCTCGTGATGTACGCCGTCAGCTTGCCGCTGACCGGGTCCATCGAGGCGACCGACCCGCACGTCTCCATCGGCGCCGGGTGCGAGCGCGGGTAGACCATGTCGAGGGCGACGGTGACGTCGGCGTCGGCGAACGCCTTGTCCGTCGCCGCCTTGTCGCCCGCCTCCCAGTCGAAGATGTGGTTGTCGGTCTTGCCCTCGATCTCGTCGCGGACGAGCGGGGCGTCGGCGTCGAGCGCCTTGCGGGCGTCGATCATCGGCGGCAGCGCCTCGTACTCGACGTCGATCAGCTCGAGCGCGTCGCGGGCCGAGTAGCGGTCCTCGGCGATGACGAAGGCGACCTCTTGGCCCTGGTAGCGGACCTTGTCGGTGGCCAGCACGGCCTGCACGTCGGCCGACAGGGTCGGCATCCACGCCAGCTTGAGCCCGTCGAGCATGGCGCCGGTGATCACGGCCTTGACCTTCGGGTGGGCCTCGGCGGCCGACGTGTCGATCGACACGATGCGGGCGTGGGCGTACGGGCTGGCGAGGATCGCCCCGTGCAGCATGCCGGGGAGCTGCACGTCGTCGAGGTAGTTGCCGCGGCCGCGGAGGAAGCGAGCGTCCTCCTTGCGCAGCATGCGGCCGAACCCGATCGGGTTGCCGGCCTCGGAGAGCGGGACTTCGGTGGCTGGTCATGCCGGAACCTCCACGGGCGTGCCGGCGTGCTCGGCGGCCCAGCGCACCGAGCGGACGATGTTGTGGTAGCCGGTGCAGCGGCACAGCTGGCCGCTGAGCGCCTCGCGGATGGTCTCCTCGCTCGGGTCGGGGTCGTTGTCGAGGAGCCAGCGGGCGGTCATCATCATCCCCGGTGTGCAGAACCCGCACTGCAGCCCGTGGCACTCCATGAAGCCCTGCTGCACCGGATCGAGCCCGTCCGGTCCCTCCAGTCCCTCGACGGTGTCGACGCGGCGCCCGTCGGCCATCACGCCGAGCACCGTGCAGCTCTTGACCGGTGCGCCATCGAGGCGAACGACGCACGCCCCGCAGTTCGACGTGTCGCACCCCCAGTGCGTACCCATCAACCCGAGGTGATCGCGCAGCAGGTGCACGAGGAGCACCCGCGGCTCGATGTCGGCGGACCTCGTCTCGCCGTTGACGTTCACCGTGATGTTCACGCCGCAACTCCTCTCGCTCGATCGATGGCCGTTCGCAACGCCCGCTTGGTCAGCTCGCCGGCGAGGTGGCGCTTGTAGTCCGCCGGTCCGCGCTGGTCGGTCGACGGGTTGCAGTGCTCGGCGGCGAGCGCGGCGGCCGAGTCGAGCAGCTCGTCGCTGACCGCGTGGCCGCGCAGCGCCTCCTCCGCCTCGGGGGCGCAGAAGTGCTCGGCGCCGACGGCGGTGAGGCCGATCCCGACGTCGCTGATGGTGTCGCCGTCGAGCCAGACGGCGGCGCCGGCCGCGGCGATGGCCCAGTCGCCGGCCCGCCGCTCGACCTTGCGGTAGGCGCTGCCGCCACCGGGCCGGACGGGGACCCGGAACTCGGTGATCATCTCGGCGTCGCGCACGACGGTCTCGTACGGCCCGATGTGGAAGTCGCGGGCGGACACGGTGCGCGATCCGCCCGACCCGTGGATCACGATGCTCGCCCGCAGCGCGGCGAACACCGCCGACAGGTCCTCGCTCGGGTCGGCCTGGCCGAGCGAGCCGCCGACGGTGCCTCGGTTGCGGACGACGGGGTCGGCGATGACCCGCTCGGCATCGTGGAAGATCCGGAAGTGCTCGCCGGCGACCGCCGACGACAGCAGCTCGGCGTGGCGGGTCATCGCCCCGATCAGCAATTCGTCGCCCTCGAGGCGGACGTAGGAGAGCTCGCCGGCGAGGTCGTTGATGTCGATGAGGTGCTCGGGCCGGGCGAGGCGCAGCTTCATCATCGGGAGCAACGAGTGTCCTCCGGCGACGAGTCGTGCTTCCGGTCCGAGCTGCTCGAGCAGGGCGACGGCGTGGGTGACGCTGGTCGCGCGCTCGTAACCAAATGGTGCCGGTGTCTGCATGTGTCCCCGTTTCGTCGTGCCCGGACGCGCCGGGCTCGGCTGTTCCCCCACGGCAATGTCGCGCGTCCGGGCGCGTCGGGTCAACGCGGGGGTCCCTCAATCTGGGCGCGATTCGTCTCTGGGCGCAGATCGTCTCGGATTCCGAGACGGAGCGCGCCCAGATCGGGGGATCGACCGGTCGACGTGTCACTGCGACACCCTTCCGGTACCTTCCAACCCACGCCGTCGTGGGGCCGTCGCCGCCCCTCCCTCGATCCACCGTTCCGTGTCGTGGGAGGCCGCCGTGCTCGCTTCCATCCCGTCCGCCAGCCTGCTCGGAGTCAGCGGCTACCCGGTCACCGTCGAGGTCCACGTGGGCAAGGGCCTTCCCGGCTACCACATCGTCGGCCAACCGGATGGTCCCTGCCGCGAGTCGCGCGACCGGGTCCGCGCCGCCGTGATGAGCTCCGATCTCGACTGGCCCAACTCGTGCATCACCGTCAACCTGGCGCCGTCGGGCACGCGCAAGATCGGCGCCGGCCTCGATCTGGCGATCGCCGTCGGCGTGCTCGTGGCGTCCGGTCAGGTACCCGAGACCCTCGCCGGCGGACTGGCGTTCGTTGGCGAGCTCGGCCTCGACGGCACGCTGCGGCGCGTGCCGGGGATCGCCCCGATGGTCGCCGTGCTCGGCGGGCACGACCTGGTGGTTCCCGTCGCGGCCGCCGCCGAGGCCCATGTCGCCGCAGACGGGAAGGTGCGCATCGCGTCGACCCTCATCGAGGTCGTCCAGGCGTTGCTCGGCGATGCGCCGTGGCCCGACGATCCGGGTCCGCAGCCCGCCGGCGACCAGCCGCCTCCGCCCGATCTGTCCGACGTCCGCGGCCAGCCGGTCGCCCGTCGGGCGCTGGAGATCGCCGCCGCCGGCGGCCACCACCTGCTGATGGTCGGCTCACCCGGATCGGGCAAGACGATGCTCGCCCAGCGACTGCCCGGGCTGCTTCCGCCGCTCGACCGGAGCGACTCGCTCGCGGTGACGATGGTCCACTCGGCCGCCGGGCTGGCGATGCCGCCGAGCGGCTTGATCTCGACGCCGCCGTTCCGCGCCCCGCACCACACGACCTCGATCATCGGGCTGATCGGCGGCGGATCGGCGACGCTCCGACCTGGGGAGATCAGCCTCAGCCACGGCGGAGTGCTCTTCGTCGACGAGCTCGGCGAGTTCCCGCCGGCCGCCCTCGACGGGTTGCGCGAGCCGCTGGAAGAGGGCGTCATCCGCATCGCCCGCGCCAACGCCCGAGCGGTGCTGCCGGCGCGCTTCCTCCTCGTCGCGGCGACGAACCCGTGCCCGTGTGGCGGCGGGCCGCCCGGGTGGTGCGAGTGCGACGAGGTCGCCCGGCTGCGGTACCTGCGCCGATTGTCCGGGCCACTGCTCGACCGCTTCGACCTCAGAGTGGCGGTGCAGCGCCCATCGGTCGACGAGCTGCTCGATCCCGGCGGTGGCGAGCCGAGCGCCGTCGTCGCTCGCCGTGTCGCCGCGGCGCGGGAGGTCGCGCTCGAGCCGCGCCGGCCGGCTCAACGCCGAGCTGCGCGGCGACCTGATCGACGAGCACGCCCGCCTCAGCCCCTCCGCACGTGAGGTCCTCAGGGGTGAGATCGAGCGCGACCGCCTCACCGGTCGCGGCTACCACCGGATCCGCCGCGTCGCCCGCACGATCGCCGATCTCGGCGGCGCCGTCGCCGGGTCCACGCCCGACGTCGTCGACGTCGAGCACGTCGAGCTGGCCCTGTCACTGCGCACCCGTCTGCGGGCAGCCACGTCGGGGTTGGTCGCATGAACCGGACGCTCGGGCCGCTGGCGGCGCTGGCCGGGTTCGACCTGATGACGGCCGCCCGCCTGCGCGCCCTGCTCGCCCACCACGACGCCGAGGAGGCGTATGCCGTCGCCGCAGGTCGTGCCGCGCCGGCGCCACCCGTCGCCGCACTGCTCGACCCCACGATCCGCACCGCCTGGCGCACCTCGGCGGCGCGGCGGTCACCGGATGACTGGGCCGAGCGCTGCCGGGCGTCGGGGACGTCGGCGATCAGCGTTCGCGACGACGCCTTCCCCACGATGCTGCGCCTCGATCCCGAGCCGCCGGCAGTGCTGTTCGTGCGCGGCGACCTCGAGCTGCTCGACGGGCGCCGCGCCGGCATCGTCGGCACACGCAACGCCACCCAGGCGGGTCGGGAGATGGCGGCATCGCTCGGACGAGCCCTCGCCGAGGCGGGCGTCGCCGTCGTGTCCGGGCTGGCCAAGGGGATCGACGGCGCGGCGCACCGTGGCGTGTTGCAGATCACAGACGGGCGCGCCATCGCCGTCGTGGGCAATGGCACCGATCAGCCGTACCCCCGGCAGCACGCGGCGCTTGTGGGTCGAGGTCTGCGAACGTGGTCTGCTGCTCTCGGAGTGGCCTCCTGGCACGGCGCCGGAGCCGTTCAGGTTCCCGATGCGCAACCGCATCCTCGCCGCGCTCAGCGAGGTGCTCGTCGTCGTCGAGAGCCGCGAACGCGGTGGCTCGTTGATCACCGCGCGTGCGGCGATGGAGCGCGACGTGGAGGTGATGGCCGTGCCGGGATCGATCCGCAACCGGGCCGCGGTCGGCACCAACCAGCTGCTGCGCGACGGTGCGGCACCGGTCACCGACGTCGGTGACATCCTCGTCGCGCTCGGTCTGGACACGCGGCGCGCCGGCCGAGCCGACTACGACCCGCGTCCGCTCCCTCGGGGCGACGAGGCGACGGTGTTCGAGACGTGCCGCCGCGACCCGCGGACGCTCGACGACATCGTCTCCGGCCTCGGCATGCCGATCAGCGAGGCGGCGATGGCGCTGGCCAGGCTCGAGCGCACGGGTTGGGTCCGCGAAACGGGCGGGTGGTTCGAGGCGGTGGTGTCATGGTCCGACAGAGCGTGACCGAATACCCTCGACCGGATGGCCGTTCCGCGACCGTCCGGAGACCTCCGCCCGCCGGGCGCGGCATCCGACGACATCGCGCGGGAGTGGTGCATCGACTCGTTCGCCCGCTCCTTGAGCTCGCTCTCCGAGCACACCGTCGCCGCGTACGCGTCCGACGTGCGCGGCTTCGCCGTCTGGGCGGCGCGTTCGGGGATCTCCGAGCCTGGTGGCGTCAAGCGCACGACGGCGCGGCGATACCTGGCGTTCCTCTCCACACGCAACTACGCCCGCCGGAGCATGGCGCGCAAGGCGGCCGCCCTGCGTCGCTACTTCGCCTGGTTGGTGCGAACGGGCCGGCTGTCAACCGACCCGACCGTGGGCCTCCAAGCGCGTGGCGGCGACG
This sequence comes from uncultured Acidimicrobiia bacterium, assembly GCA_963749315.1. GTDB lineage: Bacteria > Actinomycetota > Acidimicrobiia > Acidimicrobiales > Ilumatobacteraceae > JALZMG01. Next base: position 137,970 of record CAVVMS010000022.1, on the reverse strand, counting down.
GCCGGCTGCCGCGAGTGCTCGACCGCCGCGATCTCGACGAGCTCCTCGAGGGCGCGGCGCCCGATGGCGAGCCGCTGTGGCGCCGCCGCCGCGACGACGCCGTGCTCGAGGTGCTGTACGGCTCAGGTGTCCGAGTCAGCGAGCTGTGCGGGTTGCAGACCTCCTCGCTCGACCTTGCCGGCGAGGCCGCCACCGTACGTGGCAAGGGGGCCAAGGAGCGCCGGGTGCCGTTGTCGGCCCCGGCGGTTCGCGCCCTGGTCGCTTGGCTGGCGGTGCGCCACGACGTGATCGTCGACGACGCGGCATCCCCCGACGCGCCCCGGCCGCTCTTCGGCAACGAGCGTGGCAAGCCGCTCACGCCGCGCGACGTCCGGCGCATCGTCGACCGACGCTCACCGTCGCCGACGCACCCGCACGCGCTCCGCCACAGCTTCGCCACGCACCTGCTCGACAACGGCGCCGACCTCCGTGCCGTGCAGGAGCTGCTCGGTCACGCCGACGTGGCCACGACGCAGCGCTACACCCACGTCAGCCGCGAGCGCCTCCGCGCGGCGTACGTCGACGCCCATCCCAGAGCGTGACGGGGGCGTCGCCCCCAAGGTCTCATGAGCATCGTCGACGTCGACCCGTATCTCGCCATGCAGTGGGATCGCTGGCTGAAGCGGCGCAGCTCATCGGCCCGCGACCACCTGATCGTGTCGTACGCGCCGCTGGTCAAGTTCGTCGCCGGACGTGTCGGCGCCGGGCTGCCGTCGAGCGTCGACCCCGGTGACCTCGTCAGCTCGGGCGTGCTCGGGCTGATCGATGCCATCGAGCGCTTCGACCCACAGCGAGGTGTGAAGTTCGAGACCTTCGCCACGCCGCGCGATACGCGGGGCCATCTACGACGGCCTACGCGCCCTGGACTGGGTGCCGCGGTCGGTGCGGGCACGGGCCCGGGACGTCGAGCGGGCGATCGGCGAGCTGGAGGCGCGCACGGGTCGGTCACCGACCGACGACGAGCTCGCCGAACACCTCCGGATCACCCGCGAGCAGTTGCGTCAGTGGCTGTCGTCGATCGCCTCGACCACGATCGGCCCGCTCGAGCGGGCCCTCGACGTCGGCGCCGAGCCGCGGGCGCTGAGCGGTGAGGTGCCGATCGTCCCGTCGGCAGTGGTCGAGGAGCGTGAGGTCCGGGACCTGATGCGATCGGAGATCGACAAGCTGCCCGATCGCGAGAAGCTCGTCCTGTCGCTGTACTACGACGAGGGCCTGACGCTCGCCCAGATCAGCCGCGTGCTCGGCGTCAGCGAGAGCCGCGTGCCCCAGATCCACAGCAAGTCCGTCCTCCACCTCCGGGCGCGGATGACCGCTGCCGGCGTCGCTTGACGCCTCGGGCTCCTGCCCCTCACCAGTCGTCCATCGAGGAGATGTTCGTGTTCATGGCTCTTGTCCTCGCTGCCGTGCTCGTCGCGCCGGCGTCACACCAGGCCGCGTCGTGCCTGCTGCCACCGGTGTCGGCGCCGATCGCCGACCCGTTCCGCGAGCCCCAGTGCCAGTGGTGTCCCGGGAACCGTGGGTTGACGTACCACCTTCGTCCGGGGACGCCGGTGCGCGCCGCGGCCGCCGGCACCGTCACGTTCAGCGGGGTCGTCGCCGGCACGCGCTACGTCGTCGTCATCCATGCCGACGGGCGGCGGACGACGTACGGCGGCCTGTCGTCGTCGTCGCTCGACGCCGGCGATGCCGTCGCCGCCGGCGCCGCCGTCGGCCGTCTGCCGACGAACTGCACTTCGGCCTGCGTGACGGCGAGCGCTACCTGGACCCCGAGCCGCTCCTCGCCGAGGTCGTCCACCGGGCCCGGCTGGTGCCCACCGACGGCACCCCGCCACGTCCGGCTCCGCCGCCCCGGCTGGTCTGCCCAGGCGGGCGGACGTGAGCTGGCCTACCCATCGCCGCCCGGCGTGCTGGCGCACGCTCGGTCGGGGTCCGCCGCCGAGCCCGGTACACTCCTCGATCGGCTCACCGACCGGTGGGCCGTCCGATTCGATCCGACTCGTTGCCATGTGCGGTCGCTCCGGCGCCGGCAGCGGGCCTGTCAACCGCCAAGGAGTTCCCAGATGGCTGTCATCACGATGCGGCAGATGCTCGAGGCCGGTGTCCACTTCGGGCACCAGACCCGGCGCTGGAACCCGAAGATGAAGCGCTTCATCTTCGGCGAGCGCAACGGCATCTACATCATCGACCTCGAGCAGACGCTCGGCCGCGTCGAGCGCGCGTACGCCTACGTGCGCGACCTCGTCGGCCGGGGCGGCGTGATCCTCTTCGTCGGCACCAAGAAGCAGGCGCAGGACCCGATCCGCAGCTACGCCGAGAAGTGCGGGATGCCCTACGTCAACGAGCGCTGGCTCGGCGGCATGCTCACCAACTTCGACACCATCTCCAAGCGCGTCGGCAAGATGCTCGAGTACGAGCGGATGCGCGACTCGGGCGAGTTCGAGGCGATGCCGAAGAAGGAAGCACTGCTGCTGACCCGGGAGATGGAGAAGCTGCAGCGCAACCTCGGCGGCCTGCGCGGCCTCGATCGGCGCCCGGACGCCATCTTCGTGCTCGACACGAAGAAGGAGCACATCGCCGTCACCGAGGCCAACAAGCTGGGCATCCCCGTGGTCGCGGTGGTCGACACCAACGTCGACCCGGAGTTGGTGCAGTACCCGATCCCGGGCAACGACGACGCCATCCGCGCCAACTCACTGCTCGCCCGGGTCATCGCCGACGCGGTCGAGGAAGGCCGCTACATCGCCGGCAAGCGCGATCCCGGCAATGCCCCGGTCGTCCGCTCGGCCGAGCAGGAGGCGGCGTTCGCCGCCGAGCAGGCCGACGCCCGCAACGCCGCGGCGAGGGCCCAGGCCGAGCGCGAGGCGCGGCTTGCCGCCGCTCGCGCCGCCACGCCGGCCGCCGAGCCGCAGGAGCAGCCGGCGCAGGAGCTCTCCGCCGAGCCCGACGCGCAGCCCGAGCCCGACGCCAGCCGAGCCCGAGCAGCCGAGGTCGACGCGCAGCCCGAGGGCGCCGACGCCGAGCCACGGCGGTCGAGGAGCCCGTCGAGGAGGCGCCAGCCGACGAATCGAACACCACCGACACCGACATTCCCGACCTCGCGGCCGGCACGCCCGCCGCGGCGGCGATCGACGAGACCGAGGAGAGCTGATGGCGTTCACCGCCAAGGACGTGCAGGCCCTGCGCCAGGCAACGGGCGCCGGGATGATGGATGCCAAGAAGGCCTTGGAGGCCAACGACGGCGACATGGAGGCCGCCAAGCAGTGGCTGCGCGAGCAGGGCCTCGCCGCAAGCGCCAAGCGCGACGACCGCGAGAACACCCAAGGTGTCGTGGCCCTCACGGTCGACGACCGGGTCGGCGCGCTCGTCGAGCTGAAGTGCGAGACCGACTTCGTCGCCGGCAGTGAGCACTTCAAGCGTGAGGCCCAGGAGCTCGCCCACGTCGTCGCCTCCAAGGGGGCCGACGCCGTCGCCGGCCGGCAGGATCGCCTCGAGGACCTCAAGATCACGCTCAAGGAGAAGATCGAGCTCGGGCGTGTCGTGCGCGTCGAGGCCGGCGACGGCGACGTCATCGACAGCTACCTCCACGTACAGGGGGGTCGTGGCGTGAACGGCGTGCTCGTCGTGCTGTCCGGCGGCGACAACAAGCTCGCCCACGACGTCGCCGTGCACATCGCCTTCGCCCGGCCGAAGTACCTCACCCGCGACGACGTCCCCGCCGACGTCGTGGAGGCCGAGCGGGCCACGCTGGAGGCGATCACGCGCAACGAAGGCAAGCCCGAGCAGGCGCTGGGCAAGATCGTCGAGGGACGCCTGCAGGGGTTCTTCAAGACGGTCGCCCTGGTCGATCAGCCGTACGCCAAGGACGACAAGCAGACGGTCGGTCAGCTCGTCGGCGATGCCAAGATCGTCGAGTTCGCGCAGGTCGAGATCGGCTGAGATCGCGCTGACCCTGCTCGAGCGTGCGCCGGCCGTCGAACGCCCGAGGTGGCGGCGCATCGTCTTCAAGCCGTCGGGTGAGGCGATGGCCGGGCCGGGCGGCTCGCGGCATCGACGGGGCGACGCTCGACCAGACCGCCCACGACATCATCGACCTGCGTCAAGGGCTCGGCGTCGACGTCGCCGTCGTCGTCGGCGGTGGCAACTTCTGGCGCGGCCGCACCGGGGCGATGGTCGGCATGGACGCGACGCAGTCCGACCACATCGGCATGCTCGGTACGGTGATGAACGCGTTGGCGCTGCAGGACGCGCTCGAGCGGCTCGGACAGCCGACGCGGGTGCAGTCGGCGATCGAGATGCCGCGGATCGCCGAGCCGTACATCCGCCGGCGTGCCGTGCGCCATCTCGAGAAGGGGCGGGTGGTGATCTTCGCCGCCGGCACCGGCAACCCGTTCTTCACCACCGACACCGCGGCGGCGCTCCGCGCAGCCGAGATCGACGCCGAGGCGCTGATCAAGGGCACCCACTCCGGCGTCGACGGTGTGTACGACGCCGACCCGCGCAAGAGCCGTGGCGCCACGAAGTACGACGAGATCAGCTACATGGACGTGATGAACAAGGATCTGCGCGTGATGGACGCCACGGCGATCGCCTTCTGCCGTGACAACAAGATCCCCATCGTCGTGTTCGACATGTCCACGCCCGGCAGCCTCCGCGCCATCCTCGAGGGTCAGCACGTCGGAACGATCATCCGCTAATCACGTCGCCTGACCTGGGGGGATCCCGATCGCGCCGGCGTCGGGGGTTACGCTGCGGTCGTGATCGAAGAGATCCTGCTCGACGCCATGGACAAGATGGACAAGGCGGTCACCCACGTGCAGTCGCAGTTCTCGACCGTGCGCACGGGCCGCGCCGCGCCGGCGATCATCGAGAAGCTCAACGTCGAGTACTACGGCGCACCGGTCCCGCTCCAGCAGCTCGCCGGCATCCAGGTGCCCGAGGCCCGCCAGTTGCTCGTCCGCCCCCACGACCGCGGCTCGCTGACCGCGATCGAGAAGGCGATCCGCGACTCCGACCTCGGGGTCAACCCGAGCAACGACGGCAGCGTGATCCGGCTGTCGTTCCCGCCGCTCACCGAGGAGCGGCGCAAGGAGTACGTCAAGGTGGTCAAGCACATGGCGGAGGAGGGTCGCGTCGCCGTTCGCAACCTGCGGCGCGACGCGCGCAAGCACCTCGAAGGCGATGAACGGCGGGGCGAGATGGGTGCCGACGACCTCGAGCGGGCGGAGAAGGAGCTGGAGAAGATCACCCACGAGCACGTCGAGAAGATCGATGCTGCGCTCGGCCGCAAGGAGGCCGAGCTGCTCGAGGTGTGACCTCGACGGTTCGCCCGGTGCCTGCCGATCACGACAAGGAGATCAGATGAGTGACGACATGTGGCGGCAAGGGGAGCGCAAGAGCGACCCCTCGGAGGAGTTCGGTGGCCCGCTGTTCCCGGACGAGGATCCCGATGCCGCTGCCGATCGTCCCGACGACACCGGAGAGCGCAAGCTGCGCTTCGGACCCAACGACAGCGGACCGCTTCCGCACTGGACCGAGCCACCGACGGGCGAGATCCCGCGGATGGCGCCGGCGGCATCGGGGGCGGGAGGCGGCGACGACGAGGACGTCGACGTGTGGTCGTCGTTCACCACCGAGTCACCGGTGTGGCGCGACGACGTGGGCGACGACGACCCGAGCGGCGGGCTCGATCGCGACCTGACGGGTGAGGTGCGTGCCGACAGCCTGTCGCAACCGCTCGGCCGGCCAGGCACCGGCGAGATCCCGCTGGCTCCGCCGCCGCCCCGCCGCGAGCCGGGACGCATCACCATCGGCACCGACCCGTCGGGCGTCCCGCGCCGGCCGCCCGGCACCGCCTCGCGCCGCCGTGCCGCCCAGCAGCGATCCGGCCACCCCGCTGGCCCGGCGCGCACGTCGGCCACCGGCGCGGCAACCCCGCGCAACCTCCCGGCGGCGATCGCTGCCGGTGCCATCCTCGCTGCGCTGTTCATCGTCGCCACGGTGTGGCGGCCGGTCGCGGTGATCGCGCTCGTCGTCGCAGTGCTCGCCATCGCCGCCTTCGAGTACTTCGGCAAGGTGACCGAGAAGGGCTACCGGCCGGCCGTCGCCCCTGGGTTGGCTGCCTGCGTCGCCGCCCCGCTCGCCGCCTACTGGGTCGGTTCGGGCGCCTTGCCGCTCGTCGTCGCCTTCGCCTTCATCGCCGGCGCCGTCGGCTTCATCGGCGTTCCCGGCGTGGAGTCCGGGCCGCTGCCGAACATGGCCGTGACGACGATGGGAGTCGTGTGGATCGGCCTGCTCGGCTCGTTCGCCGCGCTGATCGTGCGCTGGTCGAACCTCGGTCCGGCGTTCGAGAACATCGGCACCGACACGCTGTTCCTGATCGTGCTCGGCGTCGTCGCCAACGACATCGGCGCCCTGTTGATCGGCTCGTCGATCGGCAAGACGCCGCTGCGGGCGTGGATCAGCCCGGCCAAGACCGTGGAGGGGCTGATCGGCGGCACGCTGATGACGCTCCTCGTGCTGTTCGTCGTCGGCCTCACCGGGCGCAGCGACACGTGGACCACCGGCGACCTGCTCATCCTCGGCGTCGTCATCGCCGTGTTCGCCCCGCTCGGCGACCTCACCGAGAGCATGTTCAAGCGCAACCTCGACGTGAAGGACTTCGGCACCCTCATCAGCGGCCATGGCGGCGTTCTCGACCGCTTCGACGCCTTCCTGTTCGTGCTCCCGGTCGCCTACTACGTGACGCTGGTGCTCGAGCCCTGGGCGCAGTACGACCGACGCGAGTGCGGGTGGCCGTCGCCGGCTCGTCCGGATCGATCGGCACCCAGACGCTGGAGGTCGTTCGCGCCGAGCCCGACCGCTACGAGGTCGTCGCCCTCGGCGTCGGCTCGTCGGTCGACGTCGCTCATCGCCCAGGCGGTCGAGTTCCGGCCGCGCTACGTCGCCGTCGGCGACCCGGCTCGGCAGGGCCGAGGTCGCCGCCGCGCTGCCGTTCGCCACGGTCGTCGACGAGCTCGCCGACTTCGCCGAGGTCGCCGATGTGCTCGTCAACGCCGTCGTCGGCTTCGCCGGGCTGCCGGTGACGATCGCCGCGCTGCGCCACGGGAGGCGGCTGGCGCTGGCGAACAAGGAGAGCCTGATCGCCGCCGGCCCCGTCGTGCAGCCGCTGCGGGCGACGCCGGGCGCCGAGCTGGTTCCGGTCGACAGCGAGCACAGCGCCGTGCACCAGTGCCTGCGGGCGAGTGCCGACGCCGGGCGCGAGGTCGCCCGCATCCTGCTCACGGCGAGCGGCGGACCGTTCCGCGGACGTACCGCCGGCGAGCTGGCCGACGTCGGTGTCGACGAGGCGTTGACGCATCCGACCTGGCAGATGGGTCCGAAGATCACCATCGACTCCAGCACCCTGATGAACAAGGGTCTCGAGGTGATCGAGGCCCACGAGCTGTTCGGCACGCCGTACGACCAGATCGAGGTGGTCGTGCACCCGCAGTCGGTGGTCCACTCGATGGTCGAGTTCACCGACGGATCGACGATCGCCCAGCTCAGCATGCCCGACATGCGCCTGCCGATCGGCTACGCCCTCGGGCTGCCCGGACGGCTCACCACGGCGTACGGGCGCATCGACTGGACGGGGCTCGGACGGCTCGAGTTCGAGCCGCCGGACATGACGACGTTCCGCTGCCTCGGCCTCGCCTACCAGGCAGGACGCGCCGGTGGCTCCGCCCCGGCGTGGCTCAGCGCGGCGAACGAGGTCGCCGTCGACGCGTTCCTCGGCGGCGTCATCCAATGGTCACACATCGCTGACGTGTGCAAAGCGGCGTTGGACCGGCATGATCTGGCGGTACCGTCGAGCGTCGAGGACGTCGTGGCGGCGGACCGAGCTGCGCGGGTCGTCGCCCGCCAGGAGATCGAGACGATGGGCGCACGATGAGGACGACGTCGCGGTACGACCGCTTCAGCAACGAGGTGATGGCCGGCGGGTCGGTGACCGAACGCCCGCCGGAGGACGAGCAGCCGGTCGAGCCGTGGGTCGCGGTCGTGTCGGGCATCGTGCTGTTCGGCCTGTTCGCCTGGCTGGCGGTCGCCAACCTGTGGATGTTCGTGTTCGTCGTCGGGATCCTCGTGTCGGTGTTCCTCCACGAGACGGGCCACTTCGTGACCGCCCGGATGACCGGGATGAAGGCGACGCAGTTCTTCATCGGCTTCGGTCCGCGCCTGTGGAGCTTCCGCCGGGGGGAGACCGAGTACGGGGTGCGCGTGCTGCCGCTCGGTGCGTTCGTCCGCATCATCGGGATGAACAACATGGACGACGTCCCGCCCGCCGACGAGGCGCGCACGTACCGTCAGAAGAGCTATCCCCGCCGGATGCTCGTGATCACGGCGGGTTCGCTGATGCACCTGCTGATCGCCATCGGCCTGTTGTTCACCGTCTATGCCATCCGCGGCGAGCTGGTCGAGCAGCCGGGTGCCGAGATCGCCATCCAGGAGAACGGCCCGGCCGACGAAGCAGGGCTCGAGTCCGGCGACGTCGTGCTGAGCGTCGACGGCGTGGCGATCGAGGACTCTGCCGATCTCGGCGAGGCCGTGCGGTTGCACCAGCCCGGCGACGTCGTGGCGATTCTCGTCGTGCGTGACGGCGAGCAGCTGACCTTCGACGCCGGCCTCGGCACGAACACCGACGAGGCCAGCCCGACGTTCGGATCGGCATTGCTCGGCGTCGGCAGCCGCACGTCGGTCGAGTGGGAGGAGATGACGATGAGCGACGCCGCGGTGTCGAGCGTCGTCGACCTGTTCCCGACCGCGTGGGAGTCGACCAAGGGCGTCGTCCAGGTGCTCAACCCGATCAACATCTGGAACCACCTGAGCGGCGAATCCGACGACCTGTCGACGCGGCCGACGACAGTGCTCGGTGTCACCCAGGTCAGCGGCACGATCGGCGAGACCGAAGGGCTGATCGGCGTGCTCCTGCTGCTCGCCTCGCTGAACGTGTTCATCGGCGTGTTCAACATGTTCCCGCTGCTCCCCCTCGACGGCGGCCATGCCGCCATCGCCACCTACGAGCGCCTTCGCGAGCGCAACGGGCGGCGCTACTTCGCCGACGTCTCGAAGCTGATGCCGTTCGCGATGGGCGTGATCGCCGTGCTGCTGATGTTGTTCATGTCCGGCCTCTATCTCGACATCACGCAACCGTTGAGATGATCCCCGGCACGGTGTCGGAGCGGCGCACGACGCGTCAGATCCACGTCGGGTCCGTCGCCGTCGGTGGCGGCGCGCCGATCTCCGTGCAGTCGATGACGATCACCAAGACGGCCGACGTCGAAGGCACGCTGCAGCAGATCTACGCCCTCGCTGCGGCGGGTTGCGACATCGTCCGGTGCACCTGCAACGAGACGGAGGCGGCTGAGGGGCTGGCGCAGATCGTGCCTCGCTCGCCGGTGCCGATCATCGCCGACATCCATCACCAGTACCGCATGGCGCTGGCGGCGATGGAGGCGGGCGTCCAGGGTCTGCGGCTCAACCCCGGCAACATCCGCAAGCCCGAGCAGATCAAAGCCGTTGCGGCCGAAGCCCGCGACCGGCAGGTTCCGATCCGCATCGGCGTCAACGGCGGGTCGCTCGATCCGGCGCTGTACGACAAGCACGGCGGGGTGACGCCGGAGGCGATGGTCGAGTCGGCGCAGCAGGAGATGGCCTACTTCGACGAGGTCGGGTTCGACCTGATCAAGATCTCGGTCAAGGCGTCGAGCGTGCCGCTGATGGTCGAGGCGTACCGCCAGCTGTCGGAGGTCACCGACCATCCGCTGCACCTCGGAGTCACCGAGGCCGGCCCGCCGCCGGCCGGTCTGGTCAAGGCCACCGCCGGCATCTCGACGCTCTTGCTGGAGGGCATCGGCGACACGATCCGCTACTCGCTCACGGCCGACCCGGTCGAGGAGGCGCGTGCCGGGCGGCAGCTGCTCGAGGCGCTCGGCCTGCGCGAGCGGAAGAACGTCGACCTGATCGCCTGTCCGTCATGTGGCCGGGCGGAGATCGACGTCATCGACGTGGCGGCCAGGGCGATGGAGGCGTTCGGCGAGCGCGAGCTGCCGCTGCAGGTCGCCGTGATGGGCTGCGTCGTGAATGGCCCGGGGGAGGCTCGTGAGGCCGACCTCGGGATCGCCGCCGGCAACAAGCGCGGCCACCTGTTCGTCAAGGGCCGCAACGTGGCCGTCGTGCCGGAGGACGAGATGGTGTCAGCGCTCGTCGAGTGGGCCGAGTTCATCAACACCCACGGCGTCGATGCGGCGATCGACCGCGCCGACACTGCCCGCGCCGAGCGCGAGGCAGCCCGCGACCGCAGCGCCCTGCTCGAGGTCCAGGGCGCCGACGCCAACCACGCCGCCGAGAAGATCGTCGAGATCCGCAAGACCGTCCACCCCTGACTGGATCAGGCGGTCGCACGTAGGCAGTGACGCCCTCGGGGACGTCGAGGATGTCGCCGGGTGAGAGGTGGAGGGTGCGGCCGTCGGAGGTCATGACGAGCTCGTCGGCGACCGCTCGGCGAGCCGCAGGGCCTTCGAGGCGGACGAGGCGGATCGACGTGTCCGGCAGGGGGTACTCGACAGCGCACGGCAGCACCGGGTCGGACAGCGGTGACGGATCGAGGACGGCGAGCAGGTCGTCGACGTCGACCGGCTTGACCGTGAGGCCGCCGCGCACGACGTTGTCGCTGGCACCCATCAGCTCGATGCCGGCCCCACCGAGGTACGCGTGGAGGTTCCCCGGCCCGAGCTGGATCGCCTCGCCGGGAGCGAGGCGCACGTGGTTCAGCAGCAGGGTGACGGCGACGGCCGGGTCGCCGGGATACCGATCTGCGAGCCGGCGCACCCATGCTGCCTCCGGGCGTGCGCTGCTGGCCGCGGCGGCGACGATCGGCTCGATCGGGACGCGGCCCCGGTACAGCGCCCCGATCGCCTCGCCCGGGCCATGGTGCCGCAGGAGGGTGGCGAGCTGGTCGGCGCCGAGCTCGTCGAGCAGGTCGAGCGTGCCGTCGACCGGGCGGACACCGCAGAACGCCTCGAACGCGGTGAGCGCGCACAGCAGCTCGGGTTTCGGCTCCGGGTCCGGGTAGCGGCCGGCGACGAAGCCGGTGCCGGCCCGCTCACGCCCAGGGTGCGCCTGCAGCGACAGCGGCTCGGCGGCAGCGAGGATCTTGAGCAGGTACGGCAGCGGGCCGGTGACGTCGGCGAGCAGACGGCCGTCGGCCATCGTCGCCGGGCCGTTGCTGTGCGTCCCGAGCCACAACTCCGCCCACGGACGTCCGTCGGGCTCGACGCCGAGGAACCGTGGGATGAACTCGTGGTCGCCCCACACGTAGTGCTGGACGACGCCGCTGATCGGCTGCACCGGGGCGAGCGTATGGGGCGGGAACCGGTGCCGGCCGCGTACCGTCGAATCGTCATGACGCTTCGTCGACGGGCTGTGCTCGTCCTGCCCCTTCTCGTCCTGGCCGCGTGCGGTGACGACCCGCCGCCCGCCGCCGACTCCGTGCCGCCACAGACGTTGCCGCCGGTCACCACGCAGGTCTCGACCGACGACGTCGTCATGTCGGTCGACTACGAGGGTGGGTTCGCCCCGGTCGAGATGCTGTTCTCCAGGACGCCGGTGGCGATGATCACCGGCGACGGCATGGCGCTGTCGACCGGCCCGGTGCCGGAGATCTTCCCCGGCCCGCTCCTGCCCAACGTGCTGCAGCGGACGATCACGCCCGAGGCGACCCAGGAGCTGGTCGCCCTCGCCGACGAGCTCGGGCTGCTCGCCGACATCACCTACGCCCCCAACAACATGGTCGCCGACGCGCCCGACACCGTCGTCACGATCACCGTCGACGGCACGACGTACGTCCACCGGGCCTACGCACTGGGCATCGACGACGAGCCCGATCCGGCGCGCGACAACCTCAACGAGTTCGTCACCGCGATGATCGACCTGCCGGCGACGGTCGGCGCCGACCAGCTCGGCCCGGAGGAGCCGTACGTCGCCGACGAGTACCTGATCCGAGCGACGCCGGTCGATCCGGCGACCCTGTCCGTCGACGTCGAGCCGACGATCGTCGAGTGGCCGGCCGGACGCGCCGGTGCGTCTCGCCGACGCCTGCGGACTGCGCCAGCCTGCCGGCCAGCGACGGTGACGAGCTGTTCGCCGACGCCAATCGAGCTCACGTTCTTCACCGACGGCGGCGTCACGTACCAGGTGTCCGCCGTGCCGCGCCTCCCGGGCCGAGCTGTGTTGACGGCGGTTAGAGCACGACGACGGAGCGCAGCACCTCGCCGCGCTCCATCTTGTGGAACGCCTCCTCGACGGCGTCGAGGGCGATCTCCTCGCTGACGAAGCGGTCGAGGTCGAGCCGTCCCTGCCGGTACAGGTCGATCAGCATCGGGAAGTCCCGCGACGGCAGGCAGTCTCCGTACCAGCTCGACTTGAGCGCGCCGCCGCGCCCGAAGACCTCGATGAACGGCAGCTCGATGACGTCGTCGGGCCGCGGCACGCCGACGAGCACGACCGTCCCGGCGAGGTCCCGCGCCTCGAACGCCTGGCGGTACACCTTCGGGTTGCCGATCGCCTCGATGCACACGTCGGCGCCGAAGCCGCCGGTGACCGACTTGACGAACTCGACGGGATCGGTCGCCGACGAGTTGCACGTGTGCGTCGCCCCGAACTCCTTGGCCCACTCGAGCTTGCGGTCGTCGATGTCGACGGCGATGATCGGCGAGGCCCCGGCGAGCTTCGACCCGGCGATGGCGCCGTCACCGACACCGCCGCACCCGAACACGGCGACGGACTTCCCACGCGTCACGCCGCCGGTGTTGATCGCCGCTCCGAGGCCGGCCATCACGCCGCACCCGAGCAGGCCGGCGGCGGTGGCCGGGGCTTGCGGGTCGACCTTCGTGCACTGCCCGGCGGCGACGAGCGTCTTGTCGGCGAACGCGCCGATGCCGAGCGCAGGCGACAGCACGGTGCCGTCGGTGAGCGTCATCTTCTGCGTGGCGTTGTGGGTGGCGAAGCAGTACCAGGGCTCGCCGCGCGAGCACGCCCGGCACTGCCCGCACACCGCCCGCCAGTTGAGGATGACGTAGTCGCCGGGCGCCACGTCGGTGACGCCCGGCCCGACTGCCTCGACGGTGCCGGCGGCCTCGTGGCCGAGCAGGAAGGGGAAGTCGTCGTTGATCCCGCCCTCGCGGTAGTGCAGGTCGGTGTGGCAGACGCCGCACGCCTGGACAGCGACGAGCGCCTCGCCCGGACCCGGGTCGGGCACGACGATCGTCTCGATGACCACTGGCTCGCCCTTCGCCCGGGCGACGACTCCACGCACTTCCTGGGGCATGGCGGGGGAAGGTAGCGCAGTCAGAACAGCCGGAGCTCGGCCGGGGACATGCCGCGCAGCTCGTCGTAGTCGACCTCGACCCAGCGGAAGCCTCGCGACTCGGCCAGCACGCGGGCCTGCGGCTTGACGACCTGGGCGACGAACACGCCGCGCACCGCGCCGAGCGAGGAGTCGAGGTGCAGTCGCTCGATGTACCTGGCGAGCTGCTCGACACCGTCGATCTCGCCGCGGCGCTTGACCTCGACGGCGACCACGTTGCCGTCGGCGTCGCGGCAGACGAGGTCGATCGGACCGATCGCCGTCGGGTACTCCCGACGGACGAGGCGCAGCCCGACCTCGATGGCGTGCGGGCTCGCCGCCAGGAGCTCCTGGAGGTGCGCCTCGACGCCGTCCTTCTGCAGTCCCGGATCGGCGCCGAGCTCCCACGTCGAGTCGGCCAGCACCTCGTGCAGCGTGATCGTCAATCGCTCGCCCTTGGGGTTGGTGACCACCCATGACTTGGCGCCGACGGTCAGCGTGTTCGGCGCGTTCATCCAGTTCAGCGGCTTGTACGCGCCGCCGTCGGCGTGCACGGCGACGCACCCGTCGGCCTTGACCATGATCAGCCGGATGGCCTCGGGCAGGTGTGCCGTCAGCCGCCCGTCGTAGTCGACCGAGCAGCGGGCGATGACGATCCGCACGTCCTCAGCCGTCTCGGGAGCGCATGCGTTGTTGGATCAGGGCGCGGCGGGCCTGCAGCTCGCGGTGGGTGAGGCGTTCGACGCTCGGGTCGAGGCCGAAGCCGGCCTTGACGCCGTCCATGTCGATGGCTGACTCGTCGATGCCGAAGCCGAGCTCGCGGCCGAGTTGCTCGCCGTGGCGCGTCGCGAAGCGCACGGAGATGGTGGCGATCTCGGCGAGGATGTCGAGATCCGGCGCCAGCCGGGCGATGGCGCCGTCGAGGAACACCAGGTTCTTGACGTACAGCATCAGCTCCTTCGGCATGCCGCGCCCCGTAGCCGAGGAGACCCTTGACGACACGCTGGACCTCCTTCACGAGCTGGTCGCCCGTCAGCGTCGTCGGGTCGACCGGCGCCTGATCGAGACCGAGGTCACGGATCACCGCACGGAGGTCGGTGTCCGGCGGCAGTGCACCGAGGTCGCGCAGCGCCGCCATCTGCCCCTTCAGGTCGTTGGTGGTCGCCGACACCATCAGCCGCAGGAACGCCACTCGGCGCTCGTCGTCGAGCCGACCGACGATGCCGAAGTCGAGCAGGCCGGTACGGCCGTCGGCGAGCACGAGCAGGTTGCCGCCGTGCAGGTCGCCGTGGAAGATGCCACTGATCATCGCCCCCTCCATCAGGGCGACCATCGCCGTGCGGATCACCGCCTCGGTGTCGACACCGGCCTCGCGCATCCCGGACACGTCGTCGAACTTGAACCCGTCGAGGCGCTGCATCACCAGGACACGACGGGTGACGAGCGTCGGATGTGGACGGGGCACGACGTATCCCGTCTGCTCGAGCTCGCGGAGCATCGCCGCCACGTCGAGCATGTTGGCGGCCTCGACACGGAAGTCGAGCTCCTCGACGATCGTGTCGGCGAACAGTTCGACGAGCGCCGGCGGGTTGGCCAGCGCGGCAACCGGGATGCGACCGACGAGATGCGGCGCCAACCAGGCCATCGCCCGCAGGTCGTGATGGACGAGGCGGTCGACGTCGGGGCGCTGCACCTTGACGACGACGTCCTCGCCCGTGCGCAACCGGGCACCGTGCACCTGGGCGATCGAGGCGGCGGCGACGGGAGCGACATCGAAGGACTCGAACACCTCGCTGAGCGGTCGCCCGAGATCGGCCTCGACGGTCGCCCGGACGACGTCGAACGGCTCCGCCGGCACCTGGTCGCGGCAGCGCTTGAACTCGTCGACGAGCTCGGGTGGGAACAGGCCCTCACCCGACGAGATGATCTGGCCGAGCTTGATGAACGTCGGTCCGAGCGCCTCGGCGGCGCGGCGCAGTCGACGTGAGAGCTCGGCCGTGTCACCACCGGCGGTGCCGCGCTTGCGGCGCCAGAACCATGGTCCGACCGCACCGGCGAGCCGGACGACGACCGTCGAGACCGCGACGTCCAGGCGGCAGCCGGCCGGGGGTGATCAGGTTGGGGACCTGCTGGCGGGCGAGGAGGCGGAGGGTGGTCGCGTCCGACCACCACCCGATCCCGTCCCGGTCGAGCACCCAGGGAGCGTCGTCGGGGAACGCTCCCCACTCGAGATCAGCCGGCACGGTCCCCATGATGCCGGTTGCAGCGATGGCTCTCGAGCGCCAGGTGGGCGATCAATCCGGTTGGTCGAGACCGGCGACGCGCATGGCGACGTGGCAGCGGCCGCCGGACCAGTCGAAGACGAGGCGGGTGCCGGCGGCGTCGGCCGAGCAGGCGCTGGGCAGCACGGCGTGGTCGCGCACGACCGACGCCAGGACGCCGGCGTCGCCCGCCACCTCGCCGCGCACGACGACTGCCGTGCCGTCGGCGAAGCGCACTCGCACCGTGCGCAGCTCGGGGACCGGCTCGACGCAGCGCACGGGCACCCTGCGGCTCACGAGCGGCTGCAGGTGGGCGAGCAGGAGCGCGTCGCGAGCGGCGGCGTGCTCGACATCGATGTCCCCGAACCGCGCCCCGAGATCGGCGAGGTCGGACGGGTCGACCCCGGGCAGCTCGGGCTCGACCGGAGCCGGCCGAGTCGCTGCACGTGCGCTGACCAGTGACCAGACCGTCACGCCGACGATCAGGCACACCGTCAGGAGGCCCAGCACACGTCCAGTCTCCCGCACATCACGGTCTTCGTGCAGGTCAGTTGTCTGCCAGGCAGGCGAGCGCCGCTGCGCAGCGGCGCGCGAGCTCGGGAGGTGAGGCGAGCAGCTTGGCTGCGAGCCGAACCCGAGCATGGATGGGTCAGGAGCCGTGGGCGTGGTCGCACCAGCGCTCTTCGCCCTCGAGGACGGAGCCGGCCCCGACCCCCTCGAGCGAGGCGAACGGGCCGCACGGGGTCGGCGTGATCCACACGTGGATCATCGGCCGCTCGGGATGCTTGACGAGCGGGGGCCGACACGGGCCATCCGCGCTCGTGATGCCGACGACCTGCGGCGCCTCGGCGTCGTCGGTGTAGCAGAGGTTGTCGTGGACGTGCCACTGCATCAGCTGCCCGCCCGAGTCCGGGACATCGGCGAGGGCGACCGACTGGGGGAGCATGTACATGGCCGACACCAGCTTCTTCGAGCCGTCCGGTTGCGGTTCGTAGACCAGGCTCTCCGGTGCGTCGGGGTCGAGCCACACGTCGTCGTCGAGCCAGGCCCAGTTGACGTAGTGCTCGTGGCCTGTCCGGCCATCGCCGATCGAACGGAAGCCGGCCGCCTCGGCGACGGCGGGATCGGACCACTGCGGCAACCGCACGAGGTTGACGGCGACGAGGTTCTCGGCGTACGCCTGCTGCTCGGGTGTGACGCCCTCGACGCCCGACAGGTCGATCGGCTTGGTCGGGTCGTAGGCGGCGGTGGCCGCCTCGGCGGCGGGCTGGTCGCCGTGCCCGTGGGCGCACTGGTCGACGCGCTGGCCGTCGGTGGCGGCCTGACCGGCCCCGTGACCCTCCAAGGCGGCGAACGGCCCACACTCGTGCGGGCGCGATCCACACGTGGACCATCGGGTTCTCGCCGCCGGCGTTCACCGATCCCGGCGCGCACTTGCCGTCGGCGTCGGTGATCCCGACGACCTTCGGCTGGCCGTTCTCGTCGAGCGACCAGCACAGGTTCTCGTGGACGTGCCACTGCATCAGCGGCCCACCCCACGCCTCCAGCTCGGGGTCGTCGACCTTGACGTCCTTGGCGATGAACATGGCCGACACGAGCGTGCGCGTGTCGCCGTCGACCTGGTAGACGAGGGACTCCGGACGGGTCGGGTCGAGGAACGAGTCGTCGCCGATGTACCCGGCGTTGATGTAGTGCTCGAAGCCGGTCGCCGCGTCTCCGATCGAGCGATAGCCGAGCGCCGGCAGGGTGGCGACGTCGGCGAACGCCGGAAGGTCGCGCAACGTGGCGGCGACGAGGGTCTCGGCCCGCGCCAGCTGCTCGCTGGTCACGCCCTCGACACCGGAGAAGTCGATCGGCGCCGTCGGATCCCATGCACGTGGCCACGCGGCCGCGGTGGCGGTGGCCGCATCGTCGTGGGCGTGGTCCGTGGTCTCCGGCTCCGAGGAGTGGGTGTGCTCGCTGGTCGCCGGCTCGGAGGTGTGGGCGTGGTCCGTGGTCGCCGGGTCCGACGAGTGCGTGTGCTCCTCGGTGGCGACTCCAGCGGTGCTGGCGTCGTCGGTGTGGGCGTGATCTGAGGTCTCGCCGTGGCTGTGCACGTTGGTCGCCCCGACCATCATCGCCACGACGCTCAGCGCACCGAGGGCGACTCCGGGCGCGAGGAGGTTGCCGCGGCGAGCGGCCGTCGTGTGTCGAGCCAGGGCAACCGCGGCGGCGACGACGGCGAGTGCGCCGAGACCGGCGCACGCGGTGTCGGCGAACTGTGGCGACTCGGAGTGCTCGAGCCCGTCGATCCACGAGATCCCGACGGTGCGGGTGGCGATCCAGGCGACGACGGCGCCGGCGTTGACCAGGACGGTGGCGACGGCCGCGACCCGGCCGCGGCGGATCAAGAGGAACAGCCCGGCGAGGATCTGCGCCGCCGCGGTGAGCACGAACAGGCGCGACAGCGTCGGGTTCTCGGCGTGCACACCGGCGGCGGCGGCATGGATCGCACCGGCGCCGATCGACGCCAGCGCGGCGACATCCGCGGCGCCGATGCGCGTCCGGTCGGTCACGTGCTCCAGCTCTGCCGTCATCCGGTCACCTCGTTCGCCCCAGTTCGCCCGCCGCACATCGTCATGTGCAGCCTACGTGGCAGGTTCAGAATTCTGGTGGTCGGCGCTCGCGGAATGCGGCGACACCCTCGCGGTACTCGGCGGTGGTCATCGCCTCGGCGAGCAGCCGCCGCGCATCGGCCAGCGCGGCGCCGACGTCGTGGCGCAGCAGGTCGTCGTAGATCTGCCGCTTCGTCGTGCGTGCGGCTGCGGGACCGACGGTGGCGACCAACTCGGCCGAGTAGCGCTTCGCCTCGTCGAACGTCGCCTGGCCATCCGGAAGGACGCCGTTCCACAACCCCCAGTCGGCGGTCTCGGCGCCGGTCACGACACGTCCGGTGAGGAGCAGGTCGTTGGCGCGCGTGACCCCGACGAGACGGGGGAGCATCCAGCTCATCCCGTACTCCGCGGGCAGCCCGAGTCGCGGCGCGGCGGTGGTCAGCTTCGCCGATGCGCTGACGAAGCGCAGGTCGCAGAACAGGGCGACGGCGAGCCCGACGCCGGCCGCCGCACCGTTCACCGCGGCCACGACGACGAACGGGAGGCCGAAGTGGAAGGAGAAGTCGTGATCGAACTCCGGGCGCACGCCATAGCCAGGTCGCGCCGGCTCGGCGGGCAGGCCGTCGTCGTAGCCGCCGCGCTCCGCATGGCCGGCGAGCGCCTCGGCGTCGGCGCCGACGCAGAAGGCCGGCGGCGTGCCGGTCACCACCACGACCCGCACCTGCGGATCGTCGGCCAGGTGCGCAAGCACCCAGCGGTACTCGGCGTGCATCCGGCCGGTCCACGCGTTGTGGCGGTGCGGGCGGTGCAGCCACACCGTGGCGACCGCGCCGTCGACCTCGAAGCGGGTCGCCTTCAGCTCCACCGTGTCACCCCCAGAGTGCATCCAGGACGGGCTGCGACCACTCGGGCCGGCAGACGATCATGTCCGGCAGCCACGGGTCGCGGAGGTTGTAGACGATCGGCGAGCCGTCGATGCGGCTGGCGTGCAGGCCGGCTGCGAGGGCGACCGCAACGGGCGCGGCGGAGTCCCACTGGTACATGCCGCCGTCGTGGACGTAGATGTCGGTCTCCCCGTTGACGACGGTCATCGCCTTGGCCCCGGCCGAGCCCAACCGCACCGGCTCGGCGTCGAGGACCTGGGCGACGATCGCCGCAGCGTAGGGGGCACGGTTTCGGGACGTCACCAGGCGCGGTCGGTCGCGAGCGGACTCGGGGACGACCGGAGGCGGGTCGGTGGCGAACGTGACGCCGTGGGCGGGCAGGCTGACGGCCGCGGCGACGAACGAACCGTCAGCCCAGAGGGCGACGTGAACCGCCCAGTCCGTCCGGCCGTGCTCGCCGTACTCGCGAGTCCCGTCCAGCGGGTCGATGATCCAGACGCGGTCGCGCGTGAACCGGCGCGGGTCTTCCAGGCCCTCCTCGGACAGCACGGCGTCGTCGGGGCGCAGCCGGCGCAGCTCGTCGGAGATGAACCGCTGGCTGGTGGTGTCGCCGGCATCCATCACCTGCCACGGGTGCGTCCCGTCGGCGACGAGCCGGGCGCGCACGTCCACCAACCCGCGCCCCGCCTGGGTGGCCAGCCGGGTCGCCAGCTCGGCGTCGGACTCGCTGACACGCCGGACGATCTCGCCCGGTGCGAGCGACGGAGCGCCAGCGACGGAGCGGCACCAACGGCCTGCGTGGCCGGGGAACGCCGTAATGCTCAAGCGAGCTTCTTGTACTTGATTGCGATGCGGGCTGATCCGCATGCCGCACCCCAGTGTCTGCCTTCCGGGGGCTGCGCCCCCGGACCCCATCGGCAGGTGTCTCGCTGGCGCTCGCTCACCTGCGGGTGCGGCCTCACGTGGCTGGTCATGCGAGCTTCTTGTACTTGATGCGATGGGGCTGATCCGCCGCCGCACCCAGCTCCTTGTGGCGCCACTCCTCGTACTCGGAGAAGTTGCCCTCGAACCAGCGCACCTGGCTGTCGCCCTCGAAGGCGAGGACGTGGGTGGCGATGCGGTCGAGGAACCAGCGGTCGTGGCTGATCACGACGACGCAGCCGGGGAAGCTCTCCAGCCCCGCCTCCAGCGCCCGCAACGTGTCCACATCGAGGTCGTTGGTCGGCTCGTCGAGGAGCAGCACGTTGCCGCCCGACTTGAGCAGCTTGGCGAGGTGCACGCGGTTGCGCTCGCCGCCGGACAGGTCGCCGACGCGCTTCTGCTGGTCGGCGCCCTTGAAGTTGAAGCTGGCGACGTACGCCCGGCCATGCATCTCGCGGTTGCCGATCCGCAGGTGGTCGACGCCGCCGGTGATCTCCTCGTAGACCGAGGCGTCGGCGGCGAGGCTGTCGCGCGATTGGTCGACGTAGCTGAGCTGCACCGTGTCGCCGATGGTGACCGTGCCGGCGTCGACCGGCTCCTGGCCGGTGAACATCTTGAACAGGGTGGTCTTGCCGGCGCCGTTGGGACCGATGATGCCGACGATCCCGGCACGGGGCAGGGAGAACGAGAGATCCTCGATGAGCAGGCGGTCGCCGAAGCCCTTGCGCAGCCCGTCGACCTCGATGACCGTGTCGCCGAGGCGCGGACCGGGCGGGATGGCGATCTCCAGGCGGGTGTCGTCGCCGCGGTCCGCCTCGGCCTCGGCCTGCAGCTTGTCGTAGGCGGCGAGGCGGGCCTTGCCCTTGGCCTGGCGGGCCTTGGGCGCCATGCGCACCCACTCCAGCTCGCGCTCCAGCGTGCGGCGGCGGGCCTCGTCGGAGCGCTGCTCGCGGGCGAGGCGCTCCTGCTTCTGCTCCAGCCACGACGAGTAGTTGCCCTCGAACGGCAGGCCGCGGCCACGGTCGAGCTCGAGGATCCAGCGGGCGACGTTGTCGAGGAAGTAGCGGTCGTGGGTGATCGCCACGACCGTGCCGGCGTAGTCCTTCAGGAACTGCTCGAGCCAGTCGACGCTCTCGGCGTCGAGGTGGTTCGTCGGCTCGTCGAGCAGCAGCAGGTCGGGGCGGGCGAGCAGCAGCCGGCACAGCGCGACCCGGCGCCGCTCGCCTCCGGACAGGGTCGTGACGTCGGCGTCGTCGGGTGGGCAGCGCAAGGCGTCCATGGCGATCTCGACGTTGCGCTCGAGGCTCCACGCGTCGGCGGCGGCGATCTTGTCCTCGAGCTCCGCTTGCAGCGCACCGATCTTGTCGTAGTCGGCGTCGGGTTCGGCCCACATCGCCATGACCTCGTTGTAGCGGTCGATGATCGACTGCACGGCGGCGACGCCGTCCATGACGTTGCCGCGGACGTCCTTGGCCGGATCGAGGTGCGGTTCCTGCGGGAGGTGGCCGACGGTGAAGCCGGGCGTCAGGCGGGCCTCGCCGGTGTAGCCGTCGTCCTCGCCGGCCATGATCCGCAGCAGGCTCGACTTGCCCGAGCCGTTGGGCCCGATGACACCGATCTTGGCGCCCGGGTAGAACGACAACGAGATGTTCTCGAGCACCGTCCGGTCCGGCGGGTAGAACCGGGCGAGCTTGTAGCAGGTGTAGATGAACTCGTGCGCCATGCGGCGTTCGAGGCTACGCGCGTCGGGCGAGGGTCCGCGACTCTGCGGCTGGGCGACCCGCCTCAGCCTCGACCGGCAGTCGGCTCGATCGGCGCGGTCGGAGTCGCCCGCACGTCCGCGAGTCGTCTTGACCTTCTTCTTCTCGTGAGGTGCGACGGGAGGAGGTCGTAGTGGTCGTGGACGGCGACGAACGTGCCACGGCCACCCGTCATCGAGCGCAGCTCGACGGCGTAGCGCTGGATCTCCGCCGCCGGGACGAGGGCGACGATCTCGTGCTGGCCGTTGCCGAGCGAGCTCGTGCCGCTGACCCGGCCGCGGCGCGCGTTGAGGTCGCCGAGCACGTCGCCCTGATTGCCTTCCGGCACGGTGACGGTGATCTGCGAGATCGGCTCGAGCACCGCTGCGCCGGCCTTCTGCAGCGCCTCCTTCAGCCCTTGCGAGGCCGCGGTGCGGAAGGCCATGTCGGACGAGTCGACGGAGTGGAACTTGCCGTCGTAGCACTCGACGCGGACGTCGACGACCGGGAAGCCGTGCACGCCGCCGCTGGCCATCGTCTCCTCGACGCCGCGCTGCACGGCCGGGATGTACTGCTTGGGGATCGTGCCGCCGACGATCTTGTTGACGAACTCCATCCCGTCGCCGCGCTGCATCGGGCTGACGCGCAGGTTGGCGACGGCGTACTGGCCGTGGCCACCTGACTGCTTCTTGACCTTGCCCTCCGCCTCGGCCGACCCGGTGATCGTCTCCCGGTACGGCACGCGGACGTCCTCGGTCTCGACGTTGACACCGAACTTGCGAGCCAGACGTTCGAGGGCGACGGCCACGTGGGTGTCGCCGATGCCGCGCAGCACGGTCTGGCCGGTCTCCTCGTTGCGGTCGACGGCGAGCGCCGGGTCCTCCGACAGCAGCCGTTGCAGGGCACCCGACAGCTTGTCGTCGTCGGACTGGGTGAGCGGCTTGAGCGCCAACCCGAACACCGACGGCGGTTGCGACGGAGGCGGCACACGCACGGGGGAGTCCTTCGGCGCCAGCGTCGACCATGTGACCGTGTCGCCGAGCTTGGCGACGGCGCCCAGCTCGCCGGCCACCAGCTTGTTGGCGGTGAGATGCTCCTTGCCGCGCAGGTGGAACAGCCCGTGCATGCGCTCCTCGGTGCCGCTCTTCGTGTTGACGAGGCGGTCGTCGGCGGCGATCGTGCCGGAGAGCACCTTGAACAGCGAGACCTGGCCGACGAACTGGTCGGCGACCGTCTTGAAGACGTAGGCGAGCGGCTTGCCGGACGGGTCGGCGACGACCTCGACCTCGACGCCGGCGTCGCCGCTGCCGGCGAGCACCTTCGTGGGGCGGTCGGCAGGCGACGGGCCGAGCTCGCAGATGAAGTCGGCCAGCCGGTCGATGCCGACGCCGGTGGTCGCCGACCCGCAGAGCACCGGGAACTCGAGCTGGTCGAGCAGCTCGTGGGCGAGCGTGCGCTCGAGCTCGGCCGTCGTGGGGACGTCGCCGGAGAGGTAGCGCTCGAGCTGCTCGTCGTCGCCGGAGACGATCTCCTCGACCAGCTCGTCGTGCAGGCGGTGCTCCTCCTCGGCGACATCGGCCGGCAGCGGCTCGGTGTGGTGGCGACCGTCGGGTTCGTACTCGAAGCCCTGGTCGGTGAGCACGTCGGCGATGCCGTGGAGGTGCTCCTCTTCGCCGAGCGGCAGCTCCAGCGGCACGAACCCCGACCCGAACGTCGCCTTCAGCTGCTCCAAGACGCGGTGGAAGTCGGCGCGCTGCTTGTCCTCCTTGTTGATGAACACCATCCGCGGGATCCCCGCTGCTGCGCACTTCGACCAGGCCACCTCCGTGCCGACCTCGATGCCGTCGACCGCGCTGACCACGAGCACCGCCAGGTCGGCCACGGAGAGCGCGGCGTCGACATCGCCGGCGAAGTCGGTGTAGCCGGGCGTGTCGATGAGGTTGACGGAGTAGGTCTCGCCGTCGCTCGACGACCACTCGAACGGGGCGAGGGCGAGCGACAGCGACATCGTCCGCTTGATCTCCTCGGGCTCGGTGTCGCAGACCGTGGTCCCGTCCTCGACCCGTCCCGCCCTGACGACCGCGCCGGCTCGCAGCAGCAGCGCCTCGATCAGCGTGGTCTTGCCGCTGCCGCTGTGGCCGACGACGGCGACGTTGCGGATCTTCTCGGTCGACGGGCTGCTCAAATCCTGACCCCCAATGGCTGTTCCCGGGCCGCGACTGTACCCACCACCGGGCATGACCGGGCCAAGCAGGGGTGACCGTGACCACTACCCTGGACACGTGAGCGCGCCGACATCGACGGGACCTGGCTTCGGGACCAACTCGTGGTTGGTCGAGGAGATGTACGAGCAGTTCCGGGAGGACCCGGAGTCGGTCGGCGAGGCCTGGCGCGAGTTCTTCGCCGACTACAAGCCGATCTCCCCCGCGCCCGCACGCCGCCGCTCCAGCGGAGCCGGCACCGACTCCCGCGGCTGCCGCCCAAGCCGGCCGCCGCGCCTGCCGCCCCGGCCGGCGACGAGCCTGGAGTAGCCGATTCGCGGTGCAGGGGCGGCGATCGCCGCCAACATGGAACGGTCGCTCGCGGTCCCCACCGCGACGAGCTTCCGCAACGTCCCCGCCAAGCTGCTCGAGGTCAACCGCAAGGTGATCAACGGCTACCGCTCGCGTACCGGGCTGGGCAAGGTCAGCTTCACCCACCTCATCGGCTACGCCATCGTGCGGGCGATCGCCGACGCCGTGCCGGCGATGCGCAACACGTTCGTCGCCGGCGCCGACGGCAAGCCGCGCCTGGTCACCAACGACGCCGTCAACCTCGGCCTCGCCGTCGACGTCGAGAAGTCCGACGGCAGCCGCACGCTCGTCGTCCCGGTCATCCGCGATGCCGACCACCTCGACTTCGCCGGCTTCCTCGCCGCCTACGAGGAGCTGATCCGCCGGGTCAAGTCGAACAAGCTCACTGTCGAGGACTTCCAAGGGGCCACCGTCTCGCTGACCAATCCGGGCACGATCGGCACCGTCCAGAGCGTGCCCCGCCTGATGCCGGGTCAGGGCGTGATCGTCGGCGTCGGCGCCATCGACTACCCGGCCGAGTTCGAGGGCGCCGACCGCACCAACCTCAGCTCGCTCGGCATCAGCAAGGTCGTGACGATCACCAGCACGTACGACCACCGCATCATCCAGGGCGCCGAGAGCGGCATGTTCCTGAAGCGCGTTCACGAGCTGCTGCTCGGTGAGCACGACTTCTACGACCACGTCTTCGCCGCCCTCGACATGCCCTACCAGGCGGTCCGCTGGCGCCCCGACATCAACCCGATCGACCGCGAAGAGGCGATGCTGCAGAAGCAGATGCAGGTCGCCACGTTGATCCGCGTCTACCGGGTGCGCGGCCACCTCATCGCCGACCTCGACCCGCTGCGCTGGAAGGAACCGGCGATGCCCAAGGAGCTCGACCCGCTGACGTACGGGTTGACGATCTGGGACCTCGACCGCGAGTTCCTCACGGGCGGCGTCGCCGGCACGGAGAAGATGACCCTCGGCGACCTCCTCGGCGTGTTGCGCGACGCCTACTGCCGCACGATCGGCATCGAGTACATGCACATCCAGGACACCGAGGAGCAGCGCTGGATCCAGTCCAAGGTCGAGGGCGCCCACCAGGCCTTCGACAAGGACGCCAAGCACCGCATCCTCGAGCGGCTCAACGCCGCCGAGGCGTTCGAGAAGTTCCTGGCGACGAAGTACGTCGGCACCAAGCGCTTCGGGCTGGAAGGGTCGGAGTCGGCGATCCCGATCCTCGACGAGGTGATCTCGTCGGCTGCCGACAACGGGCTCGACTCGTGTGTGCTCGGGCATGGCCCATCGCGGCCGGCTGAACGTGCTGTCGAACATCATCGGCAAGAGCTACGACGCCATCTTCCGCGAGTTCGAGGGCCATCTCGACCCGGCGTCGGTGCAGGGCTCCGGCGACGTCAAGTACCACCTCGGGGCGAGCGGCAAGTACGTCAGCCCGTCCGGCGCGGACATCCTGCTCGAGCTGGCCGCCAACCCGAGCCACCTGGAGACGGTCGACCCGATCGTCGAAGGAATGGTGCGCGCCCGCCAGGACCAGGTCGACCCGCCGGGGTCGTACCCGGTGCTGCCGATCCTGATCCACGGCGACGCCGCCTTCGCCGGCCAGGGCGTCGTCGCCGAGACGCTGGCGATGAGCGACATCAGTGGCTACCGCGTCGGCGGCACGATCCACCTGATCATCAACAACCAGATCGGGTTCACCACGGCACCGGAGTTCGCCCGCTCGTCGATCTACTGCAGCGACGTCGCCAAGACGGTGCAGGCGCCGATCTTCCACGTCAACGGCGACGATCCCGAGGCGTGCGTGCGCGTCGCCCGGATGGCGTTCGAGTACCGCCAGCGCTTCCACAAGGACGTCGTCATCGACATGTGGTGCTACCGGCGCCACGGGCACAACGAGGGCGACGACCCGAGCTACACGCAGCCGCTGATGTACCGGGCGATCGCCGACCACCGCAGCGTGCGCAAGCTGTACGTCGAGGCGCTCGTCAAGCGGGGCGACATCACGCTCGACGAGGCGGAGCAGGCGCTCGACGACTTCCAGGGCAAGTTGCAGGTCGCCCTCGACGAGACGCGGGCGCAGTCGCAGCCGGCGGTCAAGGCGGCCCGCCCGCCGAAGCCGCTCGGCGTGCTGCCGCACATCGAGACCGGTGTGGCCCGCGAGACGATCGACCGCCTCTTCCACCACCTCACCGACTATCCCGAGTCGTTCACGCCGCACCCCAAGCTGGCCAAGCAGTTCGAGGCCCGCACCGCGCTGTACGAGCAGGGTGAGGTCGACTGGGGGACCGCCGAGGCGCTGGCGTTCGGCTCCCTGCTGCTCGAGGGACACAGCGTCCGCCTGGCCGGTGAGGATTCCCGCCGCGGCACGTTCAGCCATCGCCACGCCGCCCTCGTCGACTACGAGACCGGCAAGCCGTGGGTCCCGTTGGACGAGCTCGATGGATGCCGACGGCCGGTTCTGGGTCTACGACTCGCTGTTGTCGGAGTACGCCGCGCTCGGCTTCGAGTACGGCTACGCCCAGGCGAACTCCGACGCCCTCGTGCTGTGGGAGGCGCAGTTCGGCGACTTCATCAACGGCGCCCAGGTCGTCATCGACCAGTACCTCGTCGCCGCCGAGGACAAGTGGAACCAGCGCAACGGGCTCGTGCTGCTGCTCCCGCACGGCTACGAGGGGCAGGGACCGGAGCACTCGTCGGCGCGCATCGAGCGCTTCCTGACGAGTGCGGCCGAGGACAACATGCAGGTCTGCAACGCCACCACGGCGGCGCAGTACTTCCACCTCCTGCGCCGCCAGGTGCACACCGAGCGGCACACGCCGTTGATCCTGTTCGCGCCCAAGCAGGGCCTGCGCATGAAGCAGACCCGTTCGCCGATCGACGAGCTGACCACCGGCTCGTTCGAGGAGATCCTCGACGATCCGTTCGTCACCGACCGCGATGCCGTGCGGCGGATCGTGTTCGGCAGCGGCAAGGTGTCGTGGGACGCGATGGCCGAGCGGGACAAGCGCGAGGCGCCAGTGGCGGTCGTGCGCGTCGAGCAGCTGTACCCGTCGCCGATCGATCAGCTGCTCAAGCTGCTCGACACGTACCCCAACGCGCGGGAGCTGGTGTGGCTGCAGGAGGAGCCGGAGAACATGGGCGCGTGGGCGTTCGTCGAGAGCCGCGTGTGGCGGGTCAAGGAGCGCGGCTACGACCTCCGCCACGTCGCCCGCGTCGAGTCAGGCAGCCCGGCGACCGGCTCGAAGACGATCCACGACCAAGAGCTCGCCGACCTCATGGACGAAACGTTCAGGGACTTGTATGCGGCCGCCGAAGCGCCTGGAGGCGCCGGCGTGCCGAACCGGGTCTTCAGCACTGAACGACGCGACCTGGCGCACTCGTTCAGTCGGACAGCGAGATCCCGAGCACCTTCGACAGCTCGGCGATCGCCTTGGTCGGGATCCTCCACCTTGATCGTGGTCATCCCCATCTCGCGGGCGGGCTTGAGGTTGATGCCGAGGTCGTCGAGGAAGACGCACTCGGTCGGGTCGACGCCGAGCAGGTCGCACGCCGTGGCGTAGAACGCCGGCTCCGGCTTGCGCACGCCGATCCTGCTCGACTCGACGACGACGTCGAAGCGGGCCATCACGGCGGCCACGTCCGGCCGCAGCTCTGCGCCGTCGGGCGCGGCGACGTTGTTCGTCAGGCACGCCGTCTTCAGGCCCGCCGCGCGGACCCGGTCGAGCGCGGTGACCATCTCCTCGCGCACCTCGCCGGCGAGCAGGGCGAGGACGTCGGCCCCGGCGACCTCGTGGCCGAGCGCGGCCGACTCGCTGGCGAAGGCGGCGTCGAAACCTGCGTGATCGAGCTCGGCGCGCTCGAGTCGGGCCCAGGCGTTGGCGTCGGGATCGGCGGCGTTGACCGAGCGGATGAAGTCGGTGGGCAGGCCGCGCTGCAGCTCGTAGTGGCGGAACGCCTCGAACGGGCTGGACAGGATCACCCCGCCGAAGTCCCACAGCACCGCTCGGATCACGGACGGTGACCCTACGATGGGCCGCCCATGGCGACAACCAAGTCGAACCCCACGAACGTGGTGGTCGTCGACGGATCCAACATCGCGACCGAGGGTCGCTCCCTGCCGAGCTTGACGCAGCTCAACGACGCCGTGATGGCGTTCCGTGAGGAGTTCCCCGACGCCGTCGTCACGGTCGTCGTCGACGCCACGTTCGGCCACCGCATCGACAAGAAGGAGGCGGCGCGAGTTCGACGCCGCCGTCGCCCACAACGAGCTCGTCGCTCCACCGGCCGGTGCCATCGGACGCGGCGACGCCTTCGTGCTGAGCATCGCCAACAAGGTCGGCGCCCGGATCCTCAGCAACGACTCCTTCCAGGAGTTCCACGGCGACTACCCCTGGCTCTTCGACGAGGGTCGCCTCATCGGGGGCAAGCCGGTGCCGTACGTCGGCTGGGTGTTCGTCGAGCGCCTCCCCGTCAAGGGCCCGCTGAGCCGCAAGTCGCAACGGGCGGCGCGTGGCAGCGCGGGCCGCCGAACCCAAGGCGGTGCGCCGCCAGGCGAGCAAGGAGGCGAGCCAGCCGATGCCGGTGCCGACGGCCCCGCCGCCCGGCGCCCGCCGTCCGGCACCCGAGCCCGAGGCGGCCGCCCCGGCGCCGAAGGCCGGTGCGGCGGTCAACGACGTGCTGCCGTTCCTCGAGTTCGTGGAGCGCCATCCGGTGGGCAGCAGTGTCAACGGCGTCGTCGAGTCGTACGCGTCCCACGGTGCCTACGTGAGCATCGGCGACGTGCGCGGCTACGTGCCGCTGCGCCTGATGGGCGACCCGCCGCCGCGCAGCGCCCGGGCGACGATGAAGATCGGCGACGCCGTGACGCTCGTCGTGACCAACTTCGCCCCGGCCCGGCGCAGCGTCGACCTCGCCGTCCCGCACGTCGCACCGATCGCCGAGGTCCAGCCGACGCCCGAGCTCGACGAGCTCGCCGAAGCAGTTGCACCCGCCCGCCGCACGTCGAAGCGAGCGGCGAAGAAGGTCGCCGCGGAGGCGCCGGCTCCGGCGAAGCGGTCGAAGAAGGCGGCGGCCGAGCCGGTCGTCGAGCCGGCGGAGGATGAGGCGCAGCCGGCCGCGGAGGCGCAGCCGCGCCACCGCCCGCCAAGCGGGCGAGCCGCAAGGCAGCCGCCAAGGCGGCGGCACCGCCGGCGAAGAAGGAGGCGCCGGCGAAGAAGGCGCCCGCCAAGCGGGCGGCGAAGAAGGTGGCCGCGCCGGAACCTTCGCCCGACGGCGACGAGGCGCCGGTGGCGAAGCGGGCGCCGCGCAAGCGGGCGGTGAAGGCGGTTCCGGCCTGATGCGGTTCGCCTCGTGGAACGTCAACTCGCTGAAGGTGCGCCAGGAGCGGGTCGAGCAGTGGCTGGCTGACATCTCGCCCGACGTGCTGTGCATGCAGGAGACGAAGCTGGCCGACGAGGCCTTCCCCCAGCTCACGTTGGAGGCGATGGGGTACTCGGCGGCGCATCACGGTGAGGGCCGCTGGAACGGTGTGGCGATGCTCTCGCGGCGTGGCCTCGACGACGTGTCGTTCGGGTTCGCCGACGGCGCCGAGCCGGACTCCGAGGCACGCATCATGACGGCGCGCTGCGACGGCATCACCGTCGTGACGGTCTACGTGCCCAATGGCCGCGCGCTCGACGCCGACCACTACGTGTACAAGCTCGCCTGGCTCGATCGACTGGCGGCGCACATCCGAGCCGTCGCCCATCCGGGTGATCCGGTCATCGTGGCCGGCGACTTCAACATCGCCCCGACGGATGCCGACGTCTACGACCCGGCGGTGTTCGTCGGTGCCACGCATGTCAGCGAGCCCGAGCGCTCGCGGCTGGCGGGGTTGATCGACGGCGGGCTCGTCGACGTGTTCCGCCACCACCATCCCGATGCCACTGGCGTCTACTCGTGGTGGGACTACCGCCGCGGTGACTTCCACGAGGGCAGGGGGATGCGCATCGACCTCGTCCTCGCGTCGCCGTCGGTGGTCGAGCGGTCGCAGTGGTGCGTGATCGACCGCAACGCGCGCAAGGGCTCGTCGCCGAGCGACCACGCCCCCGTGGTGGTCGATCTCGCCGATTGAGCGCTACCCGTCGAGGGCGGTGCGGATCCCGTCGAACAGGCGGGCGGCCGTGAGCTGGCCGAGGCTGGTTGCCGCCGCCAACTCGGCGGGCGATGTCGGGTCGCTGGCCACGATGGCGTGGAGGTCGGCGTCGCTGCACACCTCACTCGGCAGGATCATCGCCGCCCGCGCCGCGGCCGCGCGCCAGGCCACCAGTCGCTCGGCACGGTCGTCGCGCGGCGGGGGCGATCGGAGCAGATCACGGGGCGGCGCCACCACGGCCGGCGCCGTCGTGTCGACATCGGTGAGCAGCGGGCTCACCTGTCGCCGGTAGCCGCCGCGCCGGCCGGCCCAGGTGATCAGCAGGCGATCCGACGCGCGTGTCAGGGCGACGTGCAGCAGGCGCGCCTCCTCGGCACGCGCCGCGGCCGTCGTGGCGCTGCGGTGCGGGCACCGAACCCGTCTCCACACCGGTGACCGCGACCGCCTTCCACTCGCGTCCCTTGGCGGCGTGGAACGTGCGCAGCTCGACGCCTCCCTCGTCGTCGGCGAATGGCCGCATCGTCGCCAGCCATGTGCGCAGGCCGGCGCCGTCACCGAGCGGATGCTCACGCAGGTAGTCGAGCACGGTGGTGGCGACACGGCACTCGGCCTCGTCGGTCGTCGTCGGCGTCGAGCACGTCGTGGGCCCACCCCCGCAGGCGCGTCGCCGACGGCAGGCGGGTCGCCGTCACGACCGCCGCGGCGAGCGGAGAACCTGGCCGCAGGTGATCAGCGGCGACGGGCACGCCGGCGGCGACGAGCGCCGCCGAGAGACGCGTGAGCTGGTGGTTCGTCCGACCGAGCACGCCGACGTCGCCCAGGCGAACGTCGCCGGGGTCGAGCGACCGCACGAACTCGGCCACCAAGGCGGCCTCGTGGGTCTCGTCGTCGGCCGCCACGATGCGCACGGCCGGACCGTCGGGGCGCGAGGACGTCGCCGGGCGCACCTGGCCACCAGCGCGCAGCACGGCGGCCCCGGCGGCGACGATCTGCGGCGTCGAGCGGTGATTGACGGGTAGCTCGATGATCTCGATGCCCGGCATGTGCTCGCTGATGTCGACGAGCAGCCCCGGGTCGGCGCCGTTGAAGCCGTAGATGGCCTGCGCCGGGTCGCCGACGAGGTACAGGTCGCCACGGTCACCGACGATCTGTTCGAGGAGGCGGTACTGCAGTGGGTTGAGGTCCTGGGCCTCGTCGACGAGGACGTGGCGGAAGCGCCAGCGAACGGCGTTGCTCCACGCTCCGTCGCGTGCCATCTCCCCCGTCAGCGTCGCCAGCAGGTCGTCGAAGTCGACCACGCCCCGCCGTCGCTTCACCTCCTGATAGGCGTCGAGCGCGGCAGCGATCCGATCGGTCGAGAGTGCTCGCCGGCCGGCGGCACGCGCCGCGGCGACGTACCGGTCGGGTGGACGCCGCGGGCCGCGGCCCAGTCGCACTCTGTCGCCAGCGTCGACAGCGGGACTCCGCCTGCGACCTCGGCGAGCAGGCGCTCGCGGTCGGACAGCACGGTCGGCGCCCGCTGGTCGGTGTCGGTCCAGCGCTGGCGCAGCAGCCCGAGGGCCACGCCGTGGAACGTCCCGGCCTCGACGTGATCGCGGATCCCGGAGCGCCGGAGGCGCCGGCGCAGCTCGCCGGCGGCCTCACGCGTGAACGTCAGGGCGAGTGTGTGCTGGGGGTCGGCCGTCCCGATCGCGATGCGGTGGGCGATGCGGCTGGTGAGCACGCGTGTCTTGCCCGATCCTGCTCCGGCGATGACGGCGACGAGCGTCGATGGCGTCGTGACGGCCGCGGTCTGCGCCGGATCGAGCTCGACTCCGACCGCCACCTGCACGGGCTCACCCTAAGGCGGGGACGGTACTGTCTGCCCATGCCGTACCCGAAGAAGCTGCTCAACGATCGTGAGTCGCTTGTTCTCGACCTGCACCCGCACTGGTGGTACTTCGTCGAAGCGGCGATCGCGCTCGGCGCGTCCATCGTGCTCGGCATCCTCGCCCTCGCCGGCGACTGGCCGACAGGGATGAAGTGGATCACGGTGATCCTCATCGTGGCCAGCGCGGTGTGG
The DNA here is from genome assembly GCA_963749315.1 of uncultured Acidimicrobiia bacterium. GTDB lineage: Bacteria > Actinomycetota > Acidimicrobiia > Acidimicrobiales > Ilumatobacteraceae > JALZMG01. Next base: position 105,383 of record CAVVMS010000022.1, on the reverse strand, counting down.
CTGCTCGCCCGCTACGTGAAGTGGCTGACCACCAACTTCGTCGTCACCAGCGATCGCGTCGTGTTCCGCCACGGCGTGTTCGCCAAGAGCGGCATCGAGATCCCGCTTGGAGCGCATCAACAGCGTGCACTTCACCCAGACGATCATCGAGCGCCTGCTCGGGGCCGGCGACCTGATGATCGAGTCGGGGTCCGAGCAGGGCCAGCAGCGGTTCAGCGACGTTCGCAACCCCGACCGCGTCACGAAGGTGATCCACGAGCAGATGGATCTCAACGAGGACAACACCTACGGCGGCATGCGCGGCGCCGCGCCCGCGGCCGACGTGGTGACGCAGCTGGAGAAGCTGGAAGGGATGCGCGACCGCGGCACGCTCAGCCCGGAGGAGTTCGAGGCGCAGAAGCGCAAGCTCCTCGGCTGAGATCCCGTCGAGTACGTGGTGCCGGGCAGGCCCGCACCACGTACTCATCTGGCAGCACGTACTCGGCTGGATTCAGGTGAGGCCGAGGGTGTTGCTGAACTGTTCGAGGGCGTCGACGTCGAACGGGGCGCGGAGGGCGAGGTTGACCTGGTCGGCGCCGGCGTCGACGTATTCGCCGATGCGGTCGACGAGTTGGCCGACGCTGCCGCCGATCACGCCCGGGCGGACGAGGTCGGCGATGTTGCCGAACTGCCGGCGCAGGCTGTCCTCGTCCCAGGCCAGGCCGACGTTCACGGCGCAGGAGATCTCGGCGGGGTCGCGCCCGACGTCGGCACAGTGCCGGTGGAGCACCTCGCGCTTGGCGGCGAACGTGGCCGGGTCGACGAACGGGACGTTCCAGCCGTCGGCGTAGCGGGCGGCGATCCGCAACGTGCGCTTCTCGCCGGATCCACCGATCCAGATCGGCAGCGCGTCCTGGATCGGCCGCGGCTCGTTGCGCGCCGCCCTGGCCGTGAACCACCTGCCCTCGAACGTCGTCTCCTCGTCCCGGAGCAGCCCGCGCAGGATGGCGACGCCCTCCTCCAACTGGTCCATCCGCGTTCCGACGGCGGGGAAGTCGATGCCGTAGGCGTGGTACTCGATCTCCGCCCAGCCGGCGCCGATGCCCATCGCCGCCCGGCCGCCGGAGATCAGGTCGATGGCGGTGATCGCCTTTGCCAGCACTGCCGGGTGGCGGTAGCCGATCGAGTAGACGAGCGCGCCGCACTGCACCCGCTCGGTCTCGCAGGCCAGCGTGGCGTGCATGGCGACGGCTTCGAGGCAGGCGGCGTCGTCCGGCGCGCCGGTGGCGCCGTAGAAGTGGTCCCAGATGGAGATCCAGTCGAAGCCGAGCGCCTCGATCCGCTTCCACAACAGCCGCAGCTCGTCGGCGGTCGTGTGCTGCAACCCGGTGTGCACCCCGAACCGTGTCATTCGTGTGAAGGTAGTGCGGTTCGCGAAGATGCCGGGATGCCACGCGCCACCGTCGCCACGACGAACCCTGACACCGTCGAGATCGAGTACGAGACGTTCGGTTCGCCCGACGATCCCGCACTGCTGCTCGTCATGGGGTTCACCGCCCAGCTGATCGCCTGGGACGTCGAGTTCTGCGAGCTGCTGGCCAGCCGCGGGCGGTTCGTCATCCGCTTCGACAACCGTGACTGCGGGCTGTCGACCCACTTCGACGGCGAGCGCGTGCAGCCGGCGGCGATCATGTCGGCGGCACTCAGCGGCCAGGAACTGCCGCCCGTGCCGTACACGCTGTCGGACATGGCTGCCGACGCGGTCGGCCTGCTCGACCATCTGGGCATCGACCGGGCCCACGTGCTCGGCGCGTCGATGGGCGGGATGATCGCCCAGACCATCGCCATCGAGCACCCGGCGCGCTGCCTCAGCCTGATCTCGGTGATGAGCTCGACAGGCGACCCGCGGGCCGGCAAGCCGACACCCGAGGCGCTGCAGGTGCTGATGACCGTGCCGCCGTCGGACCGCGATGCCTACATCGAGGCCGCCGACCGCACGGTGGTGTGGACGTCGAAGCGCCACCACGACGCGCAGCGGGCGCGCGACCGGGCCGCCGCCTTCTACGACCGAGCGTTCTACCCGGAGGGCGCCGGCCGCCAGCTCGCCGCCATCTACGCCAGCGGCGACCGCACCGAGGCGCTCGCCGACGTCGCGGTCCCGACGCTCGTCATCCACGGGCGCGACGACACGTTGATCACGCCGAGCGGCGGGACGCTGACCGCCGAGGCGATCCCCACCGCCAACCTCCTCCTGCTCGCCGACATGGGCCACGACCTCCCGGTGCCGCTCTGGCCGCTCATCGTCGACGCCATCATCAGCCACACCACGCACGCCGTCGCGGCGACCACCGCGGCGGCGCGCTGAAGGGACCCACCGTGTCTGGACCACTCGACGGTTACCGGATCATCGAGATCGCCGGCATCGGGCCGGGCCCGTTCGCGGCGATGCTGCTCGCCGACATGGGTGCCGACGTGATCCGCGTCGACCGCGCCCAGGCCGTGCGCCAGCCGGTGCCCACGACGCCGGCGCGCGACGTCTCGCTGCGCGGCCGGCGCAGCATCGCCATCGACCTCAAGCACGCCGACGGCGTCGCCACGCTGCTCGACCTCGTCGAGCGTGCCGACGCCCTGATCGAGGGCTTCCGGCCCGGCGTGATGGAGCGCCTCGGCATCGGTCCCGACGAGTGCCTGGCCCGCAACCCCAAGTTGGTGTTCGGGCGGATGACCGGGTGGGGCCAGGAGGGCCCGTACGCCGCATGGTCCGGCCACGACATCAACTACATCGCCCTCGCCGGTGCCTTGGCCCACATCGGCCGGGCCGGCGAGGCACCGGTGCCGCCGCTGAACCTGGTCGGTGACTTCGGCGGGGGCGGCATGTTCCTCGCCTACGGCGTGGTGTGCGCGCTGCTCGAGGCCCAGCGCAGCGGGCAGGGACAGGTCGTCGACGCGGCGATGGTCGACGGTGCGGCGACGCTGATGACGATGTTCTGGTCGATGTCGCAGGCCGGCATCTGGGACGCCGAGGCCAGGGGCACGAACCTGCTCGACACCGGCTCCCACTTCTACGACGTCTACCGCTGCGCCGACGGCAAGTACGTGTCGATCGGCTCGATCGAGCCGCAGTTCTACGCCGAGCTGATGCGCATCACCGGGCTGGAGGGCGACGAGGAGTTCGCCGGACAGATGGACAAGCAGCGCTGGCCGGCGCTGAAGGCGCGGATCAGCGAGCTGTTCGCCACCAAGACGCGCGACGAGTGGTGCGCGCTGATGGAGCACACCGACGTGTGCTTCGCGCCGGTGCTGACGATGAGCGAGGCGGCAGAGCACCCGCACAACGTCGCCCGCTCGACCATCGTCGAGGTCGACGGCGTCAAGCAACCGGCGCCGGCCCCCCGCTTCAGCCGGACCACCGTCGAGATCGCCCGACCGCCCGCCCATCCGGGCCAGCACACCCGCGATGTGCTCGAGGACTGGGGTGTCGCCAAGGACCGCGTCGACGCGCTGGTCGAGAGCGGCGCCGTCGCCGGCTGACACCCGGCGCCGCAGGCGCTGAGGTACCCTCGGCGGCCTGATGGCCACGATCGTGTTCGTCCACGCCCATCCCGACGACGAGGCCAGCTCGACGTCCGGATCGATGGCCAGGGCGTCCGCGGAGGGCCACCGGGTCGTCCTCGTCGTGTGCACGAACGGTGACCACGGCGAGTCACCCGACGACCTCGCCGACGGCGAGCTGCTCGTCGACCGGCGCCGGCGGGAGACCGAGGCATCGGCGGAGATCCTCGGCGTTGCCCGCGTCGTGTGGCTCGGCTACGGCGATTCGGGCATGACCGGCTGGGAGCAGAACGACGATCCGAGCTCGTTCTGGCGAGCCGATCCTGACGACGCAGCCGGGCGGCTGGCGGCGGTCCTGAGCGAGGAGCGCGCCGACGTCGTCGTCCTCTACGACTGGCACGGCGGCTACGGCCATCCCGACCACATCCAGGTCCATCGCGTCGGCCACCGCGCCGCCGACCTGGCCGGCACGCCGCGGCGGTTCGAGGTGACGTTCAACCGCGACCTCCTCAAGCGCTGGGCGGCCGAGTACCCGGAGCAGGCTCGCGACGACTTCGATCCCGACGGGCCGGCCGACGACGGCAACCCGTTCGGGACGCCCGAAGCCGAGCTGCACCTCGCCGTCGACGTCACGCCGTACGTCCCGCTCAAGCGCCGGGCGCTCGCCGCCCACGCCAGCCAGGTCACCGACATCGGGATGTTCCTCGCCATGCCCGACGACATCTTCAACATCTGGGCGAGCACCGAGTGGTACATCGAGCCGGGAGCCGCGCCCGGGCTGCGCGCCGGCTGGCTGCTCGGCTGATGGCGCTGATCCAGCTCGTCCGCCACGGCCGCGCCACCGGCGGATGGGACACCGATCCGGACCCCGGGATCGACGACGTCGGGCTCGCCCAGGCGGAGGCGCTCGCCGCCCGGCTCGGCCCGACGCCGGTGCTGCCGATCGTCACCAGCCCGCTCCGGCGTTGTCGCGAGACGGCAGCGCCGCTCGCCCGGCGCTGGTCCGCCACACCGGTGATCGAGGCGCTGGTCGGCGAGATCCCGTCGCCGCCGGGTGTGCCGATGGGCGAGCGTGTGCCGTGGTTGCGTCGGGCGATGGCCGGCACGTGGAGCGAGCTGGGCGACGACTACGGCGCCTATCGCGACGGTGTCGTCGCGCTACGTCGCCGCGCTCGCCGCGGACACGGTCGTCGTGTCCCACTTCGTCGCCATCAACGCCGTCATCGGTGCGTGCGTCGGCGATGACCGTGTGGTGATCCGCAGCCTCGACAACGCGTCCATCACGGTGGTCGACACGGCAGGCGGTCGGCTCTCGCTCGTGGCAGGCGGCCACGAGGCCGACACCCTGATTCGATGATGTTCCACGGCCACGCTGGCACGAGAGTCGGTGCCTGGCTGCTGATCGCCACCAACGCCGTGGCCGGCGCGTGGGCGCTCGCCGCCCACCGTTACCGGGCGCTGCGTGGCCGGGCGCTGTGGGCGGCGGTGGTCGTGGCCCAGCTGACGGTGTTCGCCCAGGCGATCACGGGGACGATCCTGATGGCCCGCGACGACCTCCAACCGGCACCGCTGCACGCCCTCTACGGGTTCTCGGCGGTGATCGCCGTGGGCATCCTGTACAGCTACCGCACCAGCCCGTCCATGCGCCACAAGCAGTACCTGCTGTACGCCGTCGGCTCGCTGTTCATCATGGGCCTCGGCCTACGCGAGCTGGTCCTGGCCTAGTCCATCCGAGTGTCCGGTGTGCGGACGCCGGTCGTCCAACACTCCGATGGCTCCGAACACTCGGATGGTCTGGCGACTCAGAGGGAGTCGGCGAACCCCTTGATGTCGCGGATGGTCGACTGGTAGACGTCCGGCATCGCCGCGGCGAAGATCATGTCGCCGGCGTGGCACGTGCCGTTGACGGTCCGGCTGACCACCGAGACCCCGGCGTCCAGCAGCTTGCGGGCGTAGGCCAGCCCTTCGTCGCGCAGCGGGTCGAGCTGGTTCACGGAGATCACATGAGGCGGCAGCCCGACGAGGTCATCGCGGCTGGCGTGCAAGGGCCACGCGAGTGGGTCGGTGGCGTGCTCGCCCGACGGGTCGTAGACCTTGGCCAGTCCGCCCATCATCGAGACCTCGAGGAAGTAGCCGTCGTTCTCGACCAGCGACGCCAGCTCCGGCACCGGTGCCGCCCAGGCGTTGGAGATGTACGGACAGAGGGCGTAGGCGCCGGCGATCTCGTCGACGAGGCCGTCGCGCTTGGCCCGCAGCACCGTGGCGAGGGTCAGGTTCCCACCGCCGGACTCACCGGACACGATCAGTGCCCCGATGCCCAGGCGCTCCCGGTGCTCGACGACCCAGCGCAGCGCCGCGGCGCAGTCGTCGAGGCCCGCCGGGAACGGATGCACACCGTGCTTGCCGCCGCCGTTGCGGAACTCGACACCGACCACGACCATGCCCGTTGCGGCGAGCGCATCTCGCCAGCGACCGTACGTCGCGCCCGCTGCCTCGAGCAGGACCATGCCGCCACCGTGGAGGTGCAGCACGCCCGGCGTCGGACCCTCGACCCCGGCGGGCCGGTGCAGGTAGACCGTGATGTCGTTGCCGTCGAGGCCCTTGATGATCTCGACGCTCCGTTCGACGCCCGCGACCGTCCGGCATGCCCTCGACCACGGCGGCGAACAACGCCTCGAAGCCCTCCTCGGCCGCCGTGGCGTACTCCAACAGATCCTCGATCGCCGAGATGGCGTCGACAGGCGCCGGCGCGGGCGGGTCGGCCAACCCGAACGGCTCCATCGCCGCGATCATCCGTGGATCGGCGCGGGGGTCGTCGCGCAGCGTCATCGCCGGCGAGCCGAGCCGTCCGGGCAGTACCGGTGAACCCATGGTCACTCCCCCTTGCTCCGCGCCCGCCGGGCGAGCGTAGCCGTGGTGAATGATGGTGGGATGAGCGGTGATTCGTTGCGACCGTTCGCCCATCGGCTGCAGGCGCGGCCGAGCCTGACCGCCGAGGCGGTGACGCTCGCTCGCGCCCTCGAGCACGTCAAGCCGCCAGCCGAGCGCGTCGTCGACGACCCGTGGGCCCACCTCTTCGTCTCGGCTGCGGCGCGGCGGGCGCTCGCCGCGTGGTCGGGGAGCTGGACGGGACGCGTGTTCCGCCAGCTCGGTGCGACGGGGACGAGCTACGTGCCACTGCGCCATCGCTTCATCGACGAGCACCTCGCCGCCGCCCTCGACGATGGCGTGGAGCAGGTCGTGCTGCTCGGCGCGGGCTACGACACGCGCGCCTATCGGTTCGCAGATCAGCTCGACGGCCGGCCGGTGTTCGAGGTCGACCTCGCTCCGATCAGCCGGGCGAAGGCGGCGACGATCGCCAAGCACAGGATCAGTTCCCCGAGGTCGACGTGGTGCGTGTCGAGATCGACTTCGAGTCGCAGGCGCTCACCGATGTCCTTGCCGACGCCGGCTTCGGCGTCGGCGGCGCGACGTTCTTCGTCTGGGAGGGTGTCCCCATGTACCTGACCCGAGCGGCCGTCGAGGCGACGCTCGACGCGGTGCACGACCTCAGCGGTGACGGCTCGCAGATCGCCCACGACATGTGGTTCCTCGTCGACGATCCCGGGCCGCTCGGCACCGCCCGGCGAACCGCACCGGGCGCGTTGAGCCTGGTCGGCGAGCCCGTCACGTTCGGCGTGCATCCGGAGGACTACGAGTACTTCCTCGGTCGCCACGGCTTCCGCGTCGTCGACCTCGCCTTCGCCTCGGAGCTCCAGGCGCGCTACGCGGCGGGCAGCCGCGCCGTCCTCGACGACTCGCTGTACGTCCTCACCGCCGAGCGCGTCGCCTCCTGAGGACGTCGCTACACGACGAACGTCTCGGCGAACACGATGCGGGTGGTCGTCGGTGTCGGTCGGGCGGCGGCGCCGAAGTGTGCCGGGCCGTCCGTCGCCAGGCGCTCGCGCTCGACGACGACGATGCGGTGCTGCGCTGGCTGGTGAGTCGCCGGCAGACGCACGCGACCGCTCCAGCGGATGAAGTTGCCGGACGGCCCTGGCCCGTGGTCGAGCACGGCGCTCGCCGCCGGCTGGCGCTGCCAGCAGAGGTCGGGGTCGGCGACGCCCTCGATGCGCTGCTCCACGAACACCTCGACGTCGCTGCCGTAGGGGAACGGCATGCCACCGGTCTGCCACGCCGCACCGTGGCTCGGTCCGCTGACGGCGACGCTGAACAGCAGCGGGTCGTCGGATGCCGCGGTCAGCGACACGATGCGTTCGGGCGACACCTGGGCGATCTGGGCGACAGCGACCGCCGACAGGTGGGCGCCGGCGACGCTCGATGGCTGGTAGCGGACGAGGCCGAGCCGGACGAACGGCGTGTAGGCGCCGCCGACGTCGAGCTCGACGTCACACGTCCACATGTCGCGGAACTCGTCGTAGGCCACCTCGTGGCCGGCCACCGTCACCCGGATGTCCGGCGCCTCGAGCAGCGGCAGGTCCTCGCCGACGACAACCCGGCGGCGGAAGCTCATCGGCGACGGTGTCGCCGGCGGCAGCGCAGCCGGCCACACCGGATCGAACCCCCACGTGGAGACGAGGCGCTCGACGTGGCGCGGTGGCGGGCACGCGGGCGTCGACGCCTTCCACAGCACGGCACCGAGCAGCTCGCCTTCGCCCGAGGCCAGCCACGGCCGCCCGAGGTACAGGCGCAGCCCGCCGCCGCGTCGAGTGGTGGTGCGGGTCCTGCCCTCCTCGCTGCCGCTCCCAGCCGAACAGCGGCACGGCGTAGCGCAGGTCGGGCGGGGGCGGTGGCGACGAGTTCGGCACGTCGACGACGACGGGCGTCGACTGCCTCGTCAGCTCGACAGGAACGCCCGAGCGCTGCGGCGGGAAGTACTCGCGGAAGCGTGATGTCGCCGTCGCCGTGTACGTGACGAGCCGGTGCCTCGTGCTGTGCAGCTCGTGGACCGACATGAACGGCGGGGCGTCGGGCCACGCCGGAGCGGCGCCGAGCACGAGGAGGTCGTCGGCCTCGACGAAGCGTGCCGTCTGCACCTCGGCGGACCGTGGCTCGGAGGCGACATCCCGGGCGAGGAGGATCTGCTGCGCCAGGGCATGGGCGGTGCGCTCCTCGACTCGCGGTCCGCCCGGCCCATCGGCCGCCGGGTCGTCGATCACGTCCGTCCACGACGCCTCGAGGTCGATCCGGTCGGTGCTCGCGCCGTGCAGGCGAACCTCACCGGTGACCAGCGTCCACGTCGCCCCGAGCTCGCGCCGGGCGCGCAGGGCGATGACGTCCGGGGCATGGAGCGGCCGCTGCAGGGCGTGCACCAGCCGCACGGTGCGCGCCGGCGTGACGGCCCAGAGCCGCCCCGTCCGGGCGAGCTGGACGTACGGGGCCAGGTCGGCGCCGGACGACGCCACCCGTCGCATCACCGCCCGCCACGCGCCGTGCTCGTCGAGTCGGTTCTCGTCCAGTGCCGAGCTGATCCGCACGTCCGCCTGCATCGCCTTGGGCAGCTCGACCGTGAGCACGCGCGACGCCGCCTCCCACCCCGGCGGTCCGTCGCCCTCGACGACGCGCAGGCGCAGTGGGCGGACCATCCACCACGGATCGCGCCCGCCCCAGTCGACGATGAGCACGCCGGGTTGCGGCCGCGGATCGAGGCGTGGCTGGTCCGGAGTGGTCACCGACGTGCCGTCGGCGCCGATCCGCACGACGGTGCCGGCTGCCACGCCTGGCAGGCCGACGAAGCTGGCGCCGCGCGCTCCACGGATCGGGGAGGTAGGGAACCTCCACCTCCTCCTCGGTGTGGATGACGTAGCCGGAGTTGGGATCGTCCGCCTGCGGCGGGACGACCTCGATGCCGTCGAGCGGCCGCTCCGCGCCGAGGTCAGGGTCCCACACGACGGCGCTGTCGAGCGTGCCGGCTTCGCGCAGGGCGACGGCGTAGGCCCGGGCGGCGGCCGCCGGATCGCGCCGCCCGATCGCGTCGTCGAAGCAGCGCAGCAGCTCGGCGTCCTGCACGGCGACCTTGGACGGCACGACGTGGCGTTCGGCGTCGGGTTCGCCGCCGTTGGCAGCGGCGTACTCCTCGGCGCTGACGTCGTGGTCGGAGCGCACCACGACGTGCTCGACGGACTCACCCTCGGTGACCGGCCGGCGCAGCACGACCGGTGGTGCCTGCAGCGGGTCGAACCGGGTGAACTCCAGCGGGCCCTCCCGCTCGCCCGGCGCGGTCGGGACCGCCTCGCCGGCGGCGGCGAACCCGTCGAGCAGGGCGTCGGCCTCGCCCAGCGTCGGACCGTCGCCGGCGAGGTCCACGGCCCGCGCCCGCAGCCGGTAGGCGCCGCCGACGCGGAGCCGCGGCAGCCCGCCGGCTGTGCGGAACGTGACCTCCAGCGGGACGCCGTCGGGGAGCGCCTCGTTGCGGTCGGGCACCGGCTGGGTGTCGGGATCGTCGTCGGACGGCGCGTGCGGGCTCCTCGTCATCGCCAGACCGGGCCGGGGTGCCGACAGGCTCCAGCCCTCCCACCGGGCGATCGATTCGTGGAGATAGAGGGCGGCGGTCGGGTCGGCCGGCGTCCCAGGAGGCTGCGCCCGCTCACCGACGGCGAGTTGGGTGTGCCCCTCGTCGACGACCTCCTCGTCGAGTGCCCCGGCGGCGCCGGCCACCGTGACGTAGCGACCGCGCCGCCAGTGCAGCGAGCGCCAGCGCCCGTCCTCGCGCTCCTCGAAGACATCGAGCCGGAAGCCGCGCGTGACGTCCTCGGCGTAGAGCACGGGTCGATCGCCGGCGGCCAGGCCCACCGACACGTTGTGCCCGCGCGCCAGACGGGCGTGCAGCGCCTCCGCACGGCGGTCCTGGAACAGGGCGATCCCCGTCGACCGCAGCGCCGGTGGGGCGTCCGTGTCGACGCCGCCGGGTGGGCGCGGGAAGTGGGCGTGGGCGGTGGTGGCGAGCGCGGCGTTGAGCACCTTCGAGGTCGCCGAGTCGACGTCGACCTGGGCCAGGCCGTAGCGCTCGCCGAACGTGAGGTCGAGCAGCCCGTGGGCGATCCGCTCGCCGACCGGCTCAGGACGTGGCGCCGGCCAGAACGCCGGTTCACCGTCGGGCCCGGCGAAGCCGTACGCCGTCCACGGTGTCGACACCTGTGGCAGGTCGACGTCGGGTTCGACGATCCGCAGCAACTCGAGGTCCGGGGGGACGGCGTCGAGCGGGACGACGAGGTCGACGGCCAAGCCGAGCCGGCGGAGCAGGAAGCCGTACCCGCCGACGGCGGTCTGGATGCGGTGGAAGTCGAGGTCGCGGCGCAGCTGCTCGGGATCCGGTAGGGGCGTCGGGGGAGCCTCGGGACGGTGGTGGAAGAGGATGAAGCGGGCCAGCTCGTCGACGACGGCGCCGCTGGTCCCGAGCACGGGGACGAAGTCGCCGTTGACGTCGATCAGGTTGCCGGTCTCGGTGTCGAGGCGCCTCGCCGCCTCCCTGGCCGCCCTCTGGAGGACCTCGGCGACCTGGTCGTCGAGGCGACCGGCGAGCGGTCGCGAGAAGCGGTCGGCGAGGTCGGCGCGCTCCTCGGTGGTCGGCGGCGTGTCATCACCGCGGCGGATCGGGTCGTAGCCGACCATCCGGCCCCATGCCTCGTCGGCCGCCGCCAGCCGCGCCAGCGTGTCCGGTGATCGCGGGGTCGCCGACGGCGAGGCCGCGGCGGCGGCGGCAAGGACATCGACGGCGTGGTCGTGCAGCGTCCGCCCGGCGTAGCTGGCCAGTGGGCGCTGGGTGAAGCGCTCCTGCTCGTGGGGGATCACGGGGGTCGATGGCGGGAACAGCGCCCGCCACAGCCCCGAGTCGGGCGGCGCCGACACCACCCGGGTGGGCAGCTCGCCGGCGCCGTCGACCTCGACGACGAGCCGCTCGAGGGCACGCGACAGCACGTCGGGCCAGTCGAGGAACGACGGTGCGGCGTCGAGGACGTCCTCGGTGCCCGACGCGCGCAGCGTCACGAAGCACGTGACGCGAGCGACGCCCTCGTCGCGATCGATGCCGGCCGGCAGCGCGGTGAGGATGACGGACTCGGTCAGCACCAGCGCCTCCTCACACCCCGACCTCGGCGAACGCGTCGACGTACTCGTCCCAGTCCGCCGGGCCGACGAGCTGGCCGAACGTCGGGTCGCCGGCGGCGCCGGCGAACTGCTTCTGCACGTGCAGGCTCACGCTGGTGGAGAAGCCGAAGATGTCGACGCTCACCTTGATCGTCGCCTCGCCGTACGCCTTGCCGTTGTCGTAGGTGAGGGCGAGGTGGAACTCGACCGACACGGTGACGATGCCGAGGACCGAGACCGACCCGCCCATGCGCAGGTAGCCGCTGAGCTTGACGGCGGAGCCGAGCATGGCGAAGTAGATGCCGGCCATCACGTGGACGTTCCCGCTGGCCACGCCGATGTCGAGGGAGAAGTTGCCGCCGAACTCGATCGCCGCCTCGACTTGCGGCGGTCCGGCCGTGTTGACGCCGACGGCGAAGAAGCCGCCGCCACCGAACAGCGCCACGGTCACGAGGAACGGCCGCTCCCGACTGGAGATGGCGAAGCGGACGCCGGCGGGGTCGCCCGTGAACGGCAACGCCACTGCCGCGGCGAGGGCGATCCCCTCGATCGAGACGACGCCGACGCCGAGGGTCGGCACGGCGAGCGTGTATCCCGCCGTCACGCCGGTCGGCAGGACGGTGAGGTACGGCGGATCGGAGAACCCGTTCTCCGGCAGGATGTCGCGGATCGTCTGGACGAACTCGAGCGCACCGCGGAACTCGACACGCACGCCCTTCACGTCGACGTCCATGCGTGCGCCGCCGGCCGAGCGGAACCGGAACTCGTCGAACTGCACGGCGATGACCCCGGCGAAGACGAGGTCGAAGCTCGTCAGCCGGCCGTCGACGAGCGATGTGGCGTCACCACCCCCTGCCGGTGCCCGGGACACGACCGTGAGCGCCAGTGCCGCGCCGTCGCGCAGCTCGAGAGCGAGGATGCCGGCGGCGAAGCCCTTGATCGGCGGCTTCCAGGCGTAGAGCGTCTCGCTGGCTCCGTCGGGGACGTCCTGGTGGAGCAGCACCGGAACCGGTAGCAGGAAGCCGGGCTCCTCCAACCGCTGCAGCAGCGCGGTGGAGTCGGCGGCCTCGGCGGGCACGACGGAGGCCGGATCGGCCCACGGGGCGACGGCGCCGATGAGCTGCTTGAGCTCGAGGGCGCCGAACAGCTTCGCCGTCGGAAGGAACGTCGCCGGGTCGAACGTGCCGGTGGCCACCTTGGCGATGTCGGCGACCGGGCCGAGCGCCTTCGACAGCGCCTGCACCGTGAACGACGGCGCGGCCACCCCGCCCGAGCGGTCCGCCGCGGCGGTTGCCGCCGGGCCGCCGACGGCGGCGAACAGGTGCGACGGGTTGCCGGCGCCGAACCCGTGCTGGAGGTAGGCGGTCGGGTAGGTCAGCGGCACGCGTGCGGCGCCGGCGCCCGCGCCAGCGAGCTGGCCGAGCACCGGCAGCGACACCGTCGCCTCGCGCAGCGCCGGGAGCACGGGTGCCTCGCCCGCCGGCACGGTCGCCGCGTCGCTCGTCGCGACCGCCCAGCTGATCTGGTGGCAGGTTGCCGTCGTCAGCCCCGGCCGGTCACCGTCAGCCAGCGCGGCGAACGCCACCGGCACGCCGGGGACGGCCGCCACCTTCCAGGCTGCCGGCGCGCCGTTCCACACCGGCACGGCAGCGGCGATCGAGTCGGCGATCGGGCGGTCGGTGGCGAAGGCCACGAACAGCAGCGGGCCGCGCAGCGGTGCCGACGTGTCGGTGTGATCCGTTGTCGCCATGTCGAAGTGGTGGGGCACGCCACCGATCGCCGGGAAGAACGGCGGGGGTACCTCGCCGGGGCCGTCGGGCGGCCGGTCGAGGTCGGGCGTGACGAGCGAGGCGAAGCGGATGGTGCGGTACGGCAGCTCGCGGCCCGTGTACGGGAAACCGGCCGCGCTGCGCCGGTAGTCGCGCGCCGGCTGGGTGACTTGGACGAACCGCCGCTGGCGGAGGTAGGCGCCGACGCCGCCCGACGGGCCGGGCTCGAACTTGCGCTCGGTGATCGTGATGAGCGAGGCCAGGTGTCCGACGGGCCAGAGCAGCCCGGGTTGGTGGAACTCGACGTACTCGTCGCGGCCCTGCCGCGCGCGGTGGATCCAGGCGACCTCGCCGAGCGACGCCGGCTGTGGATCGAAGATGCTGATCGGACGATCGAGCTCGGTGACGAACCGCTCCCCGCCGATGCGCTCGAGCGCGGACGACGTGGCGAGCTCGGCCACCTGTGCAGCTGGTCCGGCGAGCTCGACGAGATGCTCGACGTGGGACCGGTCGACGAGCGTGCGCAGGCGGTCGGGGTCGATCGCCCGCTGCGGCGTGATGTACGGCGAGAGATCGTCTGGTAGCCGCACGATGTCAGGGACCGGCCAGCGGCCGTGCACGTCGAGCCATCCGCCGAGGGCGCTGAGCAGCAGCCGCCGGGCCCTCGCCGGCTCGGGACGGTACGTGCCGCCGCGAACGGTGATGGCGAAGTTGCTGGAGAGCCGCACGATCTGGCGGCGCTGACCGTCGTCGAGCGACTGCAGCGTGGCGCCGAGTGGCGACCGGCGCAGCCAGAACGACGAGGCGTCGAGATCCGGGCTCCAGATCGCCCGCACCGGCTGCAGTTCACCGTCGGCGGTGACCGCGCCGTCGGCCGCCGCGGCGGCGAGCCGCGTGTGCCACAGCTCGACGCGTCCATCGACGTCCGTCGAGCTCGGTCCGGTGGACCCATCGCGCGCCTGGCACTGGCGACAGCATCAGGCGGTAGGGCAGCTCGATGGCCGTCTCGGTGACCGCCGGTGCGACCGGCTGTGGGCGGGCGGCGAGCTGTTCCGCCGTCGGCAGCGCCGGCAGGGCGTGGGCCGCCAAGCTCGGCTCCCACATGTCCCAGTCGAGCAGCGCCTCGAGTGTCAGCGGCAGCTCGGCCTGGTCCGCCGGCAGCCGGAACGCGAGGCGCGACGGGTACGCCGCGGCGGCGGCGATCGGCGCCGGGGCCAGCGGCTCCTTGCCGGCAGCGGACTCGTCGAACGCCCGCTCCTGGACGTGCTGGGGCGGGAAGCCGACGACGACGAAGGTGTCGACGTCGGCACCGGAGCGGATCCGAACGAGGCGGCGCCGGGTCGTCGGGCGCCGGAGCGAGGTTGACGAAGCCGAAGCGCAGGATGAGCAGGTCGTCGGGCCGGACGACGTCGACGACGTGATCGAACGGCTCCAGTGCCCGCTCATCAGCCACGGTTGACACTCCCTCGTCCCGAGCGGCCGTCTCCGCCGCCGGCGACTCACGATAGACGTCGTGGTCGACGATGGCATCGTGGCGGCGGTCTGGCGGGCGATCTCCAGTTCCTCGTCGGTGGCGACGACGAGGATGGCGATCGGTGAGCCATCGGCGGACACGACCTCGTCGCCGCGCTCGTTGCGTGTCGGATCGAGCACGATGCCGAGGCCGTCGAGCCCGGCGCAGACCGCGGCCCGCACCACCGCGCTGTGCTCGCCGATGCCGCCGGTGAAGACGAGGGCGTCGCAACGGCCGCCGAGCACGGCGAGGTAGGCGCCGACGTACTTCTTGATGCGGTAGGCGAACACGTCGATCGCCAGCCGTGCCGAGTCGTCGCCCGCGTCGGCGCGTGCCGTGATCTGGCGCATGTCGGATGCTCCACACAGGCCGCGCAGGCCGCTGGCCCGGTTGAGGTCGTCGAACACGTCCTCGATCGGCCGACCCGTCGCCGCGGCGACGTGCGTGACGACCGTCGGGTCGACGTCGCCCGAACGGGACCCCATCACCAACCCCTCGAGCGGCGACAGTCCCATCGACGTGTCGATGCTCTGCCCGTCGCGCACGGCGGTGATCGAGGCGCCGTTGCCGAGGTGGGCGACGATGCCGTCGAAGCGGTCGGTCCCGAGCAGCCCGGCGGCCCGCTCGGCGACGTAGGCGTGCGACGTGCCGTGGAAGCCGTAGCGGCGAACGCCGTGGCGCTCGTACCACTCGGCCGGGACGGCGTAGCGGTAGGCGTGGCGCGGCAGGGTGCGGTGGAACGCGGTGTCGAACACGGCCACGTGCGGGACGTCGGGCCACACCCGCCTGGCCACCTCGATGCCGACGATGTTGGCCGGGTTGTGCAGTGGCGCCAGCGGCACCAGCTCACGGAGCGTCTCGAGCACGCGGTCGTCGACGATCGTCGGCGCGCTGAACGCCTCGCCGCCGTGCACGACGCGGTGGCCGACGGCGTCGATGGCCGCGGCGCCGAGACCGGCGACGACCTCGGCCAGCGCGGCGTCGTGGTCGACGACCTCCTCGACGATCCCGCCGCCGTGGCGCGCACCGGTCGTCGGGTCGACGAGCTCGAACTTGACCGAGGAGCTGCCCGTGTTGAGGACGAGGACGAGCATCAGGAGCGGGACGCCTGGATCGCCGTGATCGCCACCGTGTTGACGATGTCGGTCACGGTCGCTCCGCGCGACAGGTCGTTGACCGGGCGGTTCAGCCCCTGCAACACCGGGCCGACGGCGACGGCGTCGGCCGAGCGCTGCACGGCCTTGTACGTGTTGTTGCCGGTGTTGAGGTCGGGGAAGATGAAGACGGTCGCCTGTCCGGCGACCTCGCTGCCGGGAAGCTTGGCGCGAGCAACGCCGACGTCGACCGCGGCGTCGTACTGGATCGGCCCGTCGACCATCAGCTCCGGCCGCAGCGCCCGCACCCGCTCCGTCGCCGCGCGGACCTTGTCGACGTCGGCGCCCGATCCGGACGCGCCGGTCGAGTAGCTGAGCATCGCCACGCGCGGCTCGATCCCGAACAGCACGGCGGTGTCCGCCGAGGAGATGGCGATGTCGGCGAGCTGGGTGGCGTCGGGATCGGGGTTGATCGCGCAGTCGCCGTAGACGAGCACACGGTCGGCGAGCAGCATCAGGAACACGCTGGAGACGATCGACGTGTCGGGCCGGGTGCGGATGAACTCCAGCGCCGGTCTGATCGTGTGCGCCGTCGTGTGCGCGGCGCCCGACACCATCCCGTCGACGATGCCCTCGATGGACCATCATCGTCCCGAAGTAGCTGACGTCGCCCATCGTGTCGCGGGCCCGATCGAGCGTGATGCCGCGATGAGCACGCAGCTCCCGGTAGTGCTCGGCGAACTCGTCGAACCACGGCGACGACGTCGGGTCGACGACCCGCACGTCGGCGAGGTCGAGGCCGAGCTCGGAGATGCGCTGGCGCACCACTGCCTCGGAGCCGAGCAGCGTCAGCTCGCAGACCTTGCGCCGGGACAGGCGGTCGGCTGCTTCGAGCACACGGTCGTCGGTGCCCTCCGGCAGGACGATGTGTGCGCTCGCCTGCTTGGCCCGCTCGATCAGCTCGTGCTGGAACATCACCGGCGTGACCACGGTCGAGCGGACGAGGTTGATGCGCTCCTCGAGCACGGCGAGGTCGACGTTGGCCTCGAACAGGCCGAGCGCGGCGGCGATCTTGCGCTCGTTGCCGGCGGTGATCGGCCCCTCGACCTCGGCGGCCGTCCTCGCCGTGTCGAACGTGTCGTCGTCGACGGCGAACATCGGCAGCGGCTTGCCGCCGGCGGCGAAGCCGGCGATCAGCCCGGCGACGCGGTCGTCCGGACGCAGCCCGCCGCTGAGCACCACGCCGGCGACGCTCGGCACGGCCGCCGAGTGGCGCGTCAACGCGGCGGTGACGATGACGTCGGGACGGTCGCCCGGTGTGATCAGCACCGTGCCGTCCTCGACGTGGTCGAGCAGGTTGGGCACGGACATCGCCGCCACCTTGACGTGGCGGACCTCGCGGGTCAGGTCGTCGGGATCGCCCGCCACCACCTCCGCGGCGAGCGCGTCGCCGAGCTCGGCCAGCGTGGGGTAGCGCAGCGCGTCGTCCTCGGGCAGCGCCCACACGGGTGCCGCCGTCACCGGCTCACCGGCCAGCCGGCTGGCGAGCTCGCCGTGCACCTTGGGCGGGACCCGGTTGACGATCAGGGCGACCACGCTGTCGCCCTGCCCGGCCAGCGACTCCTCGCTCACCCGGACGGCCTCGACGATGTCGGCGGCGGCGCGGTCGTGGCCGTTGACGACGGCGACGACCGGCGCGCCGAGGTGGCGGGCGACGCGTGCGTTGAAGCCGAACTCGAGGTGCGACGACGGCCCGGTGAAGTCGGTGCCCTCGATGACGACGAGATCGCACGACTGCTCGAGCTGCTTGTAGGCGGCGACGGCCTGCGCCATGCCGGCGTCGGCCTCGTCGCGGCTGGCGCTGAGCAGCGACCGGAGCTGGTCGGCGACGAAGGCGTACCCGATCCGCTCGTCGGGGAGCCGGTAGCGGGTGCGGACGAGCTCGATGTCGTTGTCGGGTAGCGACTGCACGATGGGGCGGAAGAACCCGACCCGGCTGACACGCTGGGACACCAGCTCGACGAGCCCGAGGGCGACGAGCGACTTGCCGCTCGCCGGTCCCATCGCCGTCAGGTAGATGGCGCGCGACATCGAGCCGCAGCGTAGGGGTCAGGTCGCGGTGTCGCCGCCGAGCTCGGTGGGGCCGACCGGGTCGAGCGGCAGTTGCGGCTCTGCCTCGGTGCGGCCGCGCCCGGTGACGCCCTGCAGGCGATCGATCAGGTCCGATGCTTGCGCCTTGGTGAGCCCGGCGGGGACCTCCTCGCCGGCTTCGCGAGCGAGCGTCTCGAGGTAGCTCGCCTGTGGACCGGTCATCGGCTCGTCGCCGGTCACCCACTCTCGGTCGGCTTGGCGGCAGGTCGTGCATCGTCGCTCATGCCGGCGCGATACCCGATCTATCGTCGCCTCATGCCCTTCATGGCGTTCCCCGGCCACGCAGGCCGTTGCTGCCGCTCGCTCGCTGGCGCTCGCTCGCTCGCATCGGTGACAGAGTTCGCCCATGCCCGTGAGCTGCACCCTCGACGCCGCCGTCGCCGAGATCCACCTCGACCGTCCCGACCGCCTCAACTCGCTCGACGCGGCGATGGTCGCCGACTTCCACCGCGCGCTCGACGAGGTCGGCGACGCCCGCGCCGTGCTCATCACGGCCGCCGGCAGGGCGTTCTCCGCCGGGCGCGACCTCACCGACGCCGAGCCGCTGACCGAGGACGCCGAGGCGATCCTCCGTGACCTGTTCAACCCGCTGCTGCAGCGCCTCGCCGACCTCGACGTGCCGACGATCGCCGCCGTCCAGGGCGCCTGCCTCGGCGTCGGCCTCGGGATCGCCTTCGCCTGCGACCTCGTCGTCGTCGCCGACGACGCCCGCATCGGCTCGCCGTTCGCCCGCATCGGCGCCGTGCTCGACTCCGGCGGGCACCGCTACCTGGTCGAGCGTCTCGGACCGCACCGGGCGCTCGAGCTGATCTACACCGGCCGCCTGCTGTCGGGCACGGAGGCGGCGGCGATCGGGCTGGTCAACCGGTCCGTGCCGGCGGACGCGCTGGCGGACGAGGCGAGAGCGCTGGCGCAGGCGATCGCCGCCGGTCCCACCGAGTCGTTCCGCGAGTCCAAGCGTCTCGTGCGCGCCCTCGCGCCGGAGTCGATGCAGCTCGCCGCCGTGCTCGCCGCCGAGGGCGCGGCCCAGGGCCGCATCGCCCGTTCCGCCGACTACGCCGAAGGCATCACGGCGTTCCAGGAGAAGCGGCAGTCGACGTTCACCGGCCGGTGACGGTGGCGACGAGCTCGGCCAGCTCGAGCGGCTGCCCCGGCGAGGAGGCTGCCGAGGTCGTCGAGGTTGTCACGGCACGCCACGGCGCCGATCCCGACGACCTCGGGCCCGGACTGCACGCCGATGTGCAGCGGCGCGCGGTCGCTGATCGACATCGCCGGGTGGCTCGACTCCAGCTCCCTGCCGGCGAGGTGGACGGGTTGGCGCGGGCCGGGCACGTTGGTGATCGCCACGTTCACTGTCGGGCTGATGAAGCCCGGTAGGGGAGGGCGTCGACGAGGCGCCCCGCCATCGCCGCCACGGCCGGCGGGGCGAACATCGACATGTCCTGCATCATCGACGCCGGGACGGCGGCGTGGCGCTCCTTGGCCACCGCCAGCGCGTCGTGCGTGCGGGCGAGGCGCTCGGCCGGGTCGGCGACGTTCGTCGGCAGGGGCGACCACGAGTCCGGCGACGTGGGCGTCACCGCGCTGCCCGCTCGGGCCGGCGACGAGCATCGGCACCATGGCGACGATCAGGCGACGTCGGCAGCTCGTCGTTGGCGAGCAGCCAGCGCCGCAGCATGCCGGTGCACACGGCGACGACGACGTCGTTGAACGTGGTGCCGGCGGCGTGCTTGACGGCGAGGATGTCGTCGATCGGGAGGCGGGCGAGGGCGAAACGCCGGTGCCGGGTGATCGGTGCGTTCCACGACAGCCGCGGGGCGCGGCCCGGTCGGGTGCTCGTCGAAGACATCACCCGCATCGCTCGTCGGCAGCAGTTTGGCCGCCGCACCGAGCAGCGGCGTGCGCTGGGTGACCTCGACCGCCGTCTCGCGGAGCCCGGGCCACTGCTTGCCGGCCGCCCGCATCGCCCGCTCGGCGACGCGTCCCGGAAAGCCGGCGGCCCAGCGCATTTGGTCGGGCAGCGGCCCGACGATGCGCCCGACGACGTCGAGCGGTCCGGGGGCCTCGACCGGCTCGGGATCGGCGACCGTCGGCCGGCCGCTCCGGATCGGTGTCGAGCAGCGCGGTCATCAGCTCGGCGCCCGTGCTGTCGTCGAGTGCCGCCACGTGGACCTTGGAGTACAGCACGACGCGGTCGTCGGGCATGCCTTCGATGACCCACAGCTCCCACAGCGGGCGGGTCCGATCGAGCTGGATGGCGTGGGTGTGACCGATCAGTCGAGCCAGCGCGGCCTCGCCGCCGCGCTTGGGCAGCGCGGTGTGCCGCACGTGGTACTCGAGATCGAAGGCGCGGTCCGGCTCCCACGACGGGCGCGCCAGGCCGAGCGGGACCTCGGCGACGACGCGCCGGGCCGACGGCACGAGCGGCAGCCGTTCGGCGACGGTGTCGAGCACCGCGTCGTAGGTGAGCGGTCCCTCCTTGCTGGGCCGGAAGAACATCACCGTCCCGAGGTGGCCCGGCAGGTTGGGCCGCTCCATCGCCAGGAAGGCGGCGTCCATCCGGCTCATCCGCGCCATCAGCGCGCCTGCTCCGCTTGCTCCCTGGCCGGGCCCTGGTGCACGAACGGCCGCATCCAGCCGGCGGGCTCGAACGGCCGGTGCTCACCGTCCGGCTGCGCCAAGCGGTCGGCGATCACGGCGAACACGGCCGGGTTGTGCAGCAGGCCGACGTGGCTGCCCGGCACCTCGACGTTCTCCGCCGTCTCCGCCTCGGCGTCGAGGCACGACCGCCAGGCGACGACGCCGTCGGTGCGGCTGAAGATCGCGGTCGACGGCACGGGGAGTGGCTCGTTGATCCGCGCCATCACCTCCTTGGGGATGCTCTTGATGCGGGTGCCCGTCACCTGCTCGTACATCGGCCACACGACGTTGGCCTTGAGGTCACCGGCGAACGGCGTGCCGACCGTGATGACCCGCCTCACGTGCGACGGAGCGGCGCGGGCGACCTCGCGGGCGTAGAGCCCGCCGAGGCTGTGACCGATCAGGCTGACCCGGCTCCCCGCCTCACCGGCGAGCTCGTCGAGTCGCTTGACGGCCACGGTCGACAGCCGGTGCAGGGCGAGGATCTCCTGTCGGCCCCACGGGTGCACGTGGTAGCCGAGGCGGCCGAGGTAGAAGCGCATCACCGTCGTGAAGGCGTCACCGGCACCGAACGGCGGGATGGCGATGACGTGGTGGCCGTCGCCTCGCGGCGCACGCATCAGCATCGGCAGGGCTGGCACCAAGGTGGCTGCCTCGAGCGGCGCGCGCAGCTCGGCGAGCAGGTACCACAGCCCGGGGTGCTGCTGGTTTTCGTCGGCCACGATCACATCCCCTTCGACGGCGGTCCGGCGAGAGCGTAGAACGGCGACGGCCGCGTCACGGCTGATCCGTCCCACCGCTGTCCGCCGGCCTGCCAGACTGCTCGCACTGCCTGACGACACGTGCCTTGGGGGTGCCACATGCAGCAGCTGAGCGGTCAAGACGCCTCGTTCATCTACGCCGAGCGGACCGCACGCCCCGACCCATGTGCTGTCGGTCGGGATCTACGACCAGTCGACGGCGCCGGGGAAGAAGGTGACGTTCAAGGGGATCCTCGCCCACCTCGAGCCACGCCTGCACCTGGCGCGGGCGTTCCGTCAGAAGGCGGTGCGGGTTCCCGGGGATCTCGACCACCCGTGGTGGATCGAGGACAGCCACTTCGATCTCGAGTACCACGTCCGCCACATCGCCCTGCCGGCGCCGGGCGACTGGCGGCAGTTCTGCATCCAGGTCGCCCGCCTGCACTCACGCCCGCTCGACCTGTCCAAGCCGCAGTGGGAGATGTACATCATCGAAGGGCTCGATGCCGTCGAGGGCGTGCCGAAGGGCGCCTTCGCCATGGTGCTCAAGGTGCACCATGCGGCCATCGACGGCATGTCCGGCGTGGAGATGATCACGGCCATCCACACCCAGGCCCCGAAGGGCGGCGACCCGCCTCCGCCGGCGAAGCCGTGGGTCCCGGAGCAGGACCCGTCGGACATCGAGCTGCTCGCCCGGGCCGGGTACAACGCGGTGAGGATCCCGGCGCGGGGCATCCGCGTCACCACCAAGCTGGTCCCCGGCCTCGGTCGCGCCGTCGCGCTGCAGCGCCGCGCAACCGGCGGTCTCGACGTCGGCCGCGCCGATCACCCGGTTCAACGCGCCCGGTCAGCGCCCACCGGGTCGTCGACGGCTGCTACTTCGAGCTCGCCGACGTGAAGAAGATGCGCCGCGCCGTCGAGGGGGCCACCGTCAACGACGTCGCCCTCTCGGTGCTCGGTGGGGCGCTGCGCAGCTACCTCCAGGAGGCCGGCGAGCTGCCGGCGGCACCGCTGCGGGCGATGACGCCGGTGTCCGTGCGCACCGAGTCGGAGAAGGCCGACCTCGGCAACCAGGTGTCGGCGATGATCGTCAGCCTGTCCACCGATGTCGCCGACCCGGTGGAGCGTCTCGCCGCGGTCACCGCGTCGACGATGGCGTCGAAGGAGCTGACCCAGGCGATCGGGGCGCGCAACCTGACGGAGATCTCGCAGTTCGCGCCGGGGGTGCTGATCGGTGTCGGGACCCGTCTCGCTGGTCGCTTCGCCCGCCGTGTCGGCGTGATCAACACGGTCGTCACCAACGTGCCGGGGCCGCGCGAGCCGCTCTACTTCGCCGGCGCCGAGCTGGTCCGCTCGTTCGGCGGCGGACCGGTCGTCGACGGCATGGGGTTGATCAACATCGTGTCCAGCTACGTCGACCAGTTCATGCTGATGTTCACCGCCGACCGGGCGATGATGCCCGACCCGGCGCACTACGCCGACTGCATCAGGGAGTCCTTCGAGGACCTGCTGGCGGCGAGCTGACCGCTTGGGTCACCAACGTGCCGCCGCGCACCGGCAGATCGGTGACCAAAGCATCCGGCCAGAGGTGCGCTAGCTGCCGAGGCCGACGCGGCGGGCGAGGACGATGGCGTGGGGGCGGTCGGCGGCCTGGATCTTGGCGAACACGTTGGACACGTGGTTGCGCACGGTCTTCGGGCTGAGCACGAGCTGGCGGGCGATGGTCTGGTTGTCGAGGCCCTCGGCGACGAGGGCGAGGATGTCGAACTCGCGGTCGGTCAGCTCGGGGAACGGCCGGCGTGGTCGAGGTCCGGCGGGCGTGGGCCAGCTCGGTGACTGCGTGCGGCGAGGTCGTGGTCGAGCACGACGTCGCCGGCGGCGACTGCCCGCAGGGCGTGCTCGACGCGCTCGGGCCCGGCGCCCTTGACGAGGTAGCCGCGGGCGCCGTCGCGGAGCGCGGTCAGCGCGGTGTCGTGGTCCTCCGACATCGTCAGCATGATCACCCGCACCTCCGGGTGGTGCTCGGCCAGCCAGCGGTTGACCTCGAGGCCCGAGCCGTCGGCGAGGCGCACGTCGAGGAGCAGCACGTCGGGCGCGGCGTCGGCGACGAGGCGCGGCGACCTGCGTCGACGCGCTGACGCCTCGCCGACGAGCTCGATGCCGTCCATCTCCTCGATCGCCGCGGCCAGGCCCATCCGGAACATCGGGTGGTCGTCGACGATGGCGACCCGCACGGACGGCGCCGTCATGGCAGCGCCGCCGGGAGCTCGGACGTGGACGTGCGTGCCGCGCGGGACGTTCGGCTCGACGTGCGACGCTGCCGCCGAGCTCGGCTGGCCCGCTCGCGCATCGCCGCCAGGCCGACGCCGTCGGCGCTGGCGGCGTCGATGCCGACCCCGTCGTCGACGACGTCGATCTCGACGGTCGAGCCGGCGGCGATCGTCAGCCAGCAGCGCGCCGCGCCGGCGTGGCGCACGACGTTGGTCACGGCCTCGGTGACGATGCGGTACGTCGCCACCTCGACGGCGGCCGGCAGCTCGACCGGCTCGGTCGGCAGGGTCAGGTGGATCTCGAGGTCGTCGCCGAACGTGCGGGTGAACTCGGCGACGGCGCCGACGAGGCCGAGCTGGTCGAGCGCCGTCGGGCGCAGGTCGCGCACGATCCGCTTGAGCTCGACGACGACGGTGTCGACCTCGTCGGCGACGCGCTCGAGCAGCGCCGTGCGACGGCGACGCACGGCGTCGATGCCCGGCGTGCGGGCGAGCTGGCGCATGGCGGTGCGCAGCCCGAGCGACACGCCCGTCAGCGCCGGCCCGAGCGCCGTCGTGGAGGTCGCGCCGCAGCCGCCGCCGCTCCTCCTCGCGCGCCGACACGATCGCCACGCTCGATCGGCGCAGGTCGCCGGCCAGCGCGCACCCAGCCGACGGCGAGGCTCAGCGGGCCGACGAGCTGATCGAGGATCTCGCTCGTCCCGCTCGCGCAGCGACGGGCCGTCGCTCCCAGCCGACGACGAGCCGGCCGACGACCTCGCCGCGGTGGCGGAGCGAGCCGCGCGGTGGTGGGCGGTCGGCGGGTCCGGTCGCCGCCGCTCGTTGCCAGCCGTCGGCGACACGGAGGTCGATGGCGACGGCGTCGAGGCGCAGCTCGCTGCTGCAGGCTGACGACGAGCGCCGGCAGCAGGTCGTCGCCGGCGTCGGCGCCGAGCTGGTCGACGATCGCGCTGCACGACGGCGAGCGGATCGTCGCGCGCGCCGTAGACGAGGCGGTCGACGAGCCGGCGGACGTGCCGGCGGGCCGGTTCGAGGGCGAGGGCGATGGCACCGGTCGCGGCGACGAGGAGCCACGTCGGACCGCTGCCACCGACGCAGCCGGCCGAGGCCGGCGACGAGCGCCGGTGTAGACGACGACGATGCCGCCGGCCAGCATCGCCCACTCGACGACGCGTTGCGGCTGACGCCGTGGAACCGCGACGGCGTGTCGCGCAGCGCGGCGATGGCGACGCCGCCGACCAGCAGCGGCACCGTCGCCACGAGCAGCAGGGGGCGGACGACGTCGTGCCGCGACAGCCAGCCACTCGCCGAGTCGACGTGCCCGGCACGACGGCCAGCCAGGCGGCGACCGCCCGGCGAGCAGCCAGGCCGGCAGCGGGTCGCCGTCGACGGCGCGCTGCCGCCACCAGCGCAGACGCGAGGCGCGATCGCGGCGGCCGTCGCCGACGACTGCGACGATCCACCCGGCGACGCCGGCCGAGCAGCCCGACGTCGACCGTCGCGGTGACGACGACGGCCGCGATCGCCGCCGTGGCGACCGCCAGCCGTCGACGCGCCAGCGCCGATGCGCCGCGCCGCCAGGGCGCAGCAGAGCCAGCGGCACGAGGGCGGCGAGCACGCCGTCAGCGAGCGCGCCGGCCCAGTCGGCGAGATCGGCGGGCCATGACGCAGCCGCCGCGGCTGGCGGCGAACGCCGTCGTACTGCGGTGGCGACGGCCGTCACGCGAGCGCCGACGCCGACGACGACGAACGCACACCCCGAGCAGCCGGCGGCCGGGCCGCGCAGGAGCAGCGCGTCGCCGTCGGTGCCGTACGCCGCGCCGCGACGAGCCACGCCACCAGCCACCAGTTCTGCCCTCCGGCTCCGGCGCCGTCGTTGGCGATGCGCAGGGCGACGACGGCGGCGCCGCACGGCCACGAAGCACGGCGACCACGACCGCGAGCGCGACGCGTCGCCGCCCGTGCCGCCCGCATCGACCGCTCGCGCTGGTCCATCCGCGTCCTTCCGTGCGCGACGGTACGACGACCGGCGTCCCGGGCGGATGGTACCCGTGTCCCGTCGTCGGCCCGGGATCCGGGACATCGGGATCGACGTGACGCCGGCCGATGCGCCCGGGACGGACGGAGGCGCACGATCGCAGGCTCCGCACCACGAGAAGGGAGTCCAGCCATGTCCAGCACGACCACCAGCCGTCGCGGTCGCCGCCGCTCGGCGTCGCCCTCGCTCGCCGCGCCGTCGCCCACGCCGACGGCGACCACGGCCGCGAGCCGCAGGCTCGTCGGCCGCGCCGTGCTGCCGGTCGAGACGTACGCGCCCGGGCCGCACGTCGGGCGCCTTCTACACCGGCCACGGCACCGAACGGGATCACGTTCCCGCTGCCGATCGCAGCCGGTCGAGGGCTTCTCGGCGATCGTCGAGGGTCGCCACGCGCGGCGAGTACCTGGCGATGGCCGACAACGGGTTCGGCAGCAAGGCCAACTCGCGCGACTTCCTGATCCGCGCCTACTACCTCGAGCCCGACTTCAAGACGGCCGACGGCGGCATCGGGCGGCGTCGGCGTCGGCGACTTCATCCAGTTCAGCGATCCCGACGGCCTGATCGGCTTCCCGATCGTCAACGAGGGCACGTCGACCGCCTGCTCACCGGCGCGCGACATCGACCCCGAGTCGCTGCAGCGCGGCCGCGACGGCGACCTCTGGGTCGGCGACGAGTTCGGCCCGTGGATCCTGCACTTCGACGCCGACGGGCCGCCTGCTCGAGCCGCCGTTCGCGCTGCCCGACGGCCTGATGTCGCCGAACAACCCGTGGCTCGATGGGCGCCGCGCCGACGGTGCAGCAACAGCCGCGGCATCGAGGCGATGGCGATCTCGCCCAACGGCCGGTACCTCTACCGTCGATCCTCGAGGGCGCGGTCGCTCGTCGATCCGCTCGCCGACGCGCCGCGATCTACGAGTTCGACACCAGCGTCCGAGACGTTCACCGGTCGGACGACGGTCGTACCGCACCGAGGTCGACGGCCACTTCGTCGCCGACGTCCAGGCGCTCGACCGCACCGCCTCGCTCGTCATCGAGCGCGACGGCGCCGGCGGCCGCTGTTCCGCCGGGTCTACGAGGTCGACCTGCGCAACGTCGCCGACGACGGCTACCTGCGCCAAGACCGAGGTCGTCGACCTGGCCGCGATCCCCGACCCCGACCTCGTCTCGCTGCCGGCGATCCACGCCGGCGACGTCGGCCTCGGCGACCCGTTCCGGGTGATGTGCGAGTCGGTCGAGGCGCTGCGCATCGTCGACGCCGCGCCGCCTGCTGCGTCGGCTGCGACAACAACTTCCCGAACATCGGCCGCAACCCGAGCCTCGCCGACGACAACGAGTTCATCGTCGTCGGGGTGCCCGAGCTCTGACCGCCGACTGCCCTGCGGATGTCGCCCGATCGCGGCCGGATCCGACAGGACGGACGACGGTCGTCGCGTTCAGCCGCAGGCGGGCGTCGAGGGTGTCGAGGGCGACGGTGAGCGAGGCCGGCAGGTCGGAGCCGAACTGGGCGTAGTGCTCGCGGATCTGCGGGACGGCCTCCCGCCAGCCGGCGGTGTCGACCGCCAGCAGCGTCGTCGAGGTCGTCGTCGGCGATCTCCAGGCCGTCGGTGTCGAGCGCCTCGGGCGTCGGCAGCAGGCCGATCGGCGTCTCCACCGCGTCGGCGTCGCCGTTGACCCGCTCGAAGACCCACTTCAGCACGCGGCTGTTCTCGCCGAAGCCGGGCCACAGGAAGCGGCCGTCCTCGTCGCGGCGGAACCAGTTGACGAAGAAGATCTTCGGCAGCTTGTCGGTGTCGGTCGACTTGCCGATCGACAGCCAGTGGGCGAAGTAGTCGGCGAAGTTGTAGCCGCAGAACGGCAGCATCGCCATCGGGTCGAAGCGCAGCTTGCCGACCGCGCCCTGCTGGGCGGCCGTCGTCTCCGACGCCATGATCGAGCCGAGGAACACGCCGTGCTCCCAGTCGTAGGCCTCGGTGACGAGCGGCACGGTCGTGCGGCGGCGGCCGCCGAACAGGATCGCCGAGATCGGCACGCCGGCGGGGTCCTCCCACTCGGGGGCGATCGACGGGCACTGCGACGCCGGCGCCGTGAAGCGGGCGTTGGGGTGGGCGGCCGGGGTGTCGACCTCCGGGTTCCACGGGTTGCCCTTCCAGTCGGTGGCCCGGGCCGGCGGCTCGTCGGTCATGCCCTCCCACCACACGTCGCCGTCGTCGGTGAGCGCGGTGTTGGTGAAGATGCAGTTGCCCCACAGCGTCTCCATCGCGTTGGCGTTGGTGTCGCAGCCGGTGCCGGGGGCGACGCCGAAGAAGCCGGCCTCGGGGTTGATCGCGTAGAGCCGGCCGTCGTCGCCGAACTTCATCCAGCAGATGTCGTCGCCGACCGTCTCGGCCGTCCAGCCGGGGATCGTCGGCACGAGCATCGCCAGGTTCGTCTTGCCGCACGCCGACGGGAACGCGGCGGCGATGTACTTCGACTCCTGCTGCCGGGTTGGTCAGCTTGAGGATCAGCATGTGCTCGGCCAGCCAGCCGTCGTCGCGGGCCATCACCGAGGCGATGCGCAGGGCGAAGCACTTCTTGCCGAGCAGGGCGTTGCCGCCGTAGCCCGGAGCCGTACGACCAGATCTCGCGGGTCTCGGGGAAGTGGACGATGTACTTGTTGTCCGGGTTGCACGGCCACGGCACGTCGGCCTCGCCGGGCTCGAGCGGGGCGCCGACGGAGTGCACGCAGGGCACGAACTCGCCGTCGTCGCCGAGCACGTCGAGCGCCTTCTGGCCCATCCGGGTCATGATCCGCATGCTCACGGCGACGTAGGCGGAGTCGGTGAGCTGCACGCCGATGTGGGCGATCGGCGAGCCGAGCGGGCCCATCGAGAACGGCACGACGTACATCGTGCGGCCCCGCATCGCCCCGGTGTAGAGCGTCGGTCATCTCGGCGCGCATCTCGTCGGGCTGGCGCCAGTTGTTGTTCGGGCCGGCGTCGTGCTCGTCGGCGGAGCAGATGAACGTGCGGTCCTCGACGCGGGCGACGTCGCCGGGGTCGGAGTGGGCCCAGTAGCTGTTCGGCCGCTTGGCCTGGTCGAGCGACGTGAACGTGCCGCTGGCGACGAGCTCGGCGCACAGCCGGTCGTACTCCTCGGCGGAGCCGTCGCACCAGTAGACGTCGTCGGGCTGGAGGATGCCTGCCCAGTGGTCGACCCACTGCTTGCAGCTGCTCGTTGCCGGTCTGACCGCTCATCGCGTGCTCGCCTCCGTGGTGTGCTCAATGGTGTACCAGCGGGCGCCGCCGGAACAAACGGCCGAACGTCCCTCACGACTTGGCCCGGGCGTCGCCATGTCGACCTCGGAGCCGAGGCGCAGCCTGGTGGCCCGGCCGGCGTCGTCGAGGTCGAAGATCACCCGCTGGCCCTGGCGGAGCATGCGCAGGACCGAGCCCTCGAGGGCGTCGGCGCCGAGGTCGTAGTCGGCGAGGTCGGTGTCGCACATGACGACGCCGTCGCCCGTGACCGGGTCGTAGGCCTTGACGACGCCCTGCATGGCCGCTGTCCGACGTCCGTCAGCGCGGCGGCTCGGGCGGGGACGGGAGTCGGGCGCCTTGACGATCTTGCCCGACTTGAGGCAGCCGGTGCAGACGTTGACCCGCTTGACGGTGCCGTCGACGAGCGCCCGCACCCGCTGGATGTTCGGGTTCCAGCGCCGCTTCGTGCGCCGGTGGGAGTGCGACACCGACATGCCCCACGAGGGCTTCTTGCCGCACACTTCACACACTGAGGCCATGGCACATCACCGATCGTCGCTCGGCGACGACCGGCTGCGAGACGACAGGCCAGTGGTAGCGATCGACGGCCGTTGCCACGTCCGACCCCGTACAGTGACGCGCGTGCCGACGCTGGAGCGCCCGCTGGAACGGTTCGCCGTCGCCGCGCTGCGCGACACGGTGACGGTCGTTCCGCGACCTGATGCGCGCCCACCAGGCGGCGATCAACCGGCTCAACGTCTACCCGGTGCCCGACGGCGACACCGGCACGAACATGGCCCGCACGCTCGACGCCGTCGTCGCCGAGATCGAGGCGGCGCCCGGCGACCTGGCCCCGACGTGCGACGCGATCAGCCACGGCTCGCTGATGGGCGCGCGCGGCAACAGCGGCGTGATCCTGTCGCAGATCCTGCGCGGCATCGCCGCGACGCTGAAGGAGCGCTGCCGAGCTCGACGGCGCCGGCGTTCGCCGACGCCCTGGCGGCGGCGTCGACCGCCGCCTACCAGGCGGTGCTCAAGCCCGTCGAGGGCACGATCCTCACCGTCGTGCGGGAGAGCGCCGGCGGCGGCGCGCGCAGGCGGCCGACGGCGGCGGCTCGCTGGCCGGCGTGCTCCGCGCGGCGCGCGACGCCGGCCGGGAGTCGCTCGCCCGGACGCCCGAGCTGCTGCCGGTGCTCGCCGACGCCGGCGTCGTCGACGCCGGCGGCGCCGGGTTCCTGCTGCTGCTCGACGCCGCCCTGCACGTCGTCGACGGCGAGCCGCTGCCCCGAGCCGCCGCGGCGAGCAGCGCCGAGCCGCCGTCAGCGCCGGCGAGCGAGGCGCGTCGACGTCAACGAGCAGCGCTACGAGGTGATGTTCCTCTGCGACCTCGCCGACGAGCGCATCGAGTCGCTCAAGCAGCGGTGGGGCGAGATCGGCGACTCGATCGTCGTCGTCGGCGGCGACGGGCTGTGGAACTGCCACGTCCACACCAACGACATCGGCGCGGCGATCGAGGCCGCGCTCGACCTCGACGGCCGGCCGCACCGGATCCGCGTCACCGACCTGTTCGAGGAGGTCGCCGCCGAGCACGCCGTGCGCGAGGCCGGCGATCGGCGCGACCGCTGCCCGCCGTCACGTGCGCCGTCGTCGCCGTCAGCAGCGGTCCCGGGCATCACCGAGCTGTTCGGCGAGCTCGGCGTGCAGGCCGTCGTCACCGGCGGGCAGACGCTGAACCCGTCGACGGCCGAGCTGCTCGAGGCCGTCGAGCGGGTCAACGCCGACCAGGTCGTCGTGCTCCCGGGCAACAAGAACATCATCCCCGTCGCCGAGCAGCTCGACGCGCTCGACGCCGCGGACGGTGCGCGTCGTGCCGACCCGGTCGATGCCCGAGGGGCTCGCCGCGCTGATGGTCTACGACCCCGAGGCGCAGCGCCGAGGTCAACACGAGCGAGATGCGCCACGCCGCCGAGGCGATCGCCACCGGCGAGGTCACGCAGGCGGTCCGGGCGAGCCAGCACGCGATGCCGGGCCGGTCGCCGAGGGCGACTGGATGGGCATCGTGCGCGGCGACGGCATCGTCGCCGTCGCACCCGACGTCGTCGGCGCGGCCACCGCGCTGCTCGACCGCCTCGTCGACGACGACCGCGAGCTGGTCACCGTCCTCACCGGCGCCGACGCCGACGAGGCGACGACTGCGGCGATCGAGGCGTGGCTGGCCGCCAACCGCCCCGGCGTCGAGGTCGAGGTGCACGACGGCGGCCAGCCGCTGTACCCGTACCTCTTCGGCGTCGGAGTGAGGCCGGCCTGAGCGCGGACCGCTGCCGCTGACGCTCCGCGAGCTCGACGGCATCGCCGTCGCCCGGCTGCGCGGCGTCGGCGAGCGCAAGCGCGAGGCGCTGGCCGCGGTCGGCATCGAGTCCGTGCTCGACCTGCTGACGACGTACCCCCGGCGCTGGGTCGACCGCACGAACGAGGCCCGGGTCAGCGACCTCGTGGCCGGCGCGGAGGCGCTCGTGCTCGTCGTCGGTGCGCTCGGCGAGCAAGCGCATGGGGCGCAACCGGCGGACGATCGTCGAGGCCGTCGTCGGCGACGGCACCGGCCGGATGCACGTCGTGTTCTTCAACCAGCCGTGGCGCGAGCGCCAGCTCACGCCCGGCTTGGACGTCGCCCTGTTCGGCAAGGTCGACACGTACCGCGGCGGGCTGCAGATGGCCAACCCGGTCGTCGACCTGATCGGCGACCGCACCGGGCGCATCGTGCCGATCTACCCGCAGAGCGAGAAGGCCCAGCTGACGACGTGGGAGCTGGCCGGCTGGGTCGAGAACGCCCTGGAGCGTGCGCGGCGCGCGGGGCTTCGCCGACCCGGTGCCGGCGGCCGGTCCGGCGCCGACTCGGGCTGATCGACCGTGGCTCGGCGCTGCACGACATCCACCTCCCGGAGTCGATCGCCGACAAGGAGCAGGCGCGCCGGCGGCTCGCCTTCGACGAGCTGCTGCGCGTGCAGCTCGTGCTCGTCATGCGCAAGCGGGCGATGGAGCGCGAGTCCGTCGGCATCCGCCACGAGCCGGGCGGCGAGCTCGTCGCGCGGTTCCACGACGCGCTGGCGTTCCCGCTGACGGCGGCGCAGCAGCGGGTGATCGGCGAGATCGACGCCGACCTCGCCGCACCGCACCCGATGCACCGGCTGCTGCAGGGCGACGTCGGGTCGGGCAAGACGGTCGTCGCCGTGACCGCGCTGCTCGCCGCCGTGCAGGGCGGGCACCAGGGCGCGCTGATGGCGCCGACCGAGGTGCTCGCCGAGCAGCACGTCGCCGCGCGTGCGCCAGCTGCTCGACGGGCTGCTCGTGCCCGCCGGCAACCTGTTCGGCGAGCGGCCGCTGGCGTCGAGCTGCTGACCAACCGCGTCACCGGCGCCGAGCGGCGCAGGGTGCTCGCCGGGCTGGCCGACGGATCGGTCGACCTCGTGATCGGCACGCACGCCCTGATCCAGGAGGGCGTCGAGTTCCACAGCCTCGGCGTCGTCGTCGTCGACGAGCAGCACCGCTTCGGCGTCGAGCAGCGGGCCGCGCTGCGCGACAAGGCCGGCGGCGGCCGTGCCCGACGTGCTCGTGATGACGGCGACGCCGATCCCGCGGACGGCGGCGATGACGGTCTACGGCGACCTCGACGTCAGCGTGCTCGACGAGCTGCCGCCGGGCCGCACGCCGATCGTGACCCGCTGGGCGGCCGGGCCGCTGCTCGAGGCCGAGGCGTGGGCGGCGGTGCGCGCCGAGGTCGCCGCCGGCCGCCAGGCGTACGTCGTGTGCCCGCTGATCGAGGAGAGCGAGAAGCTGGAGGTCGCCTCGGCCGAGGAGACCTACGAGCGGCTGTCGGCGGGCGAGCTGGCCGGGCTGCGCCTCGGCCTGCTGCACGGGCGGATGTCGTCGGCCGAGAAGGAGCGGACGATGGACGCCTTCCGGTCGGGATCGCTCGACGTGCTCGTCGCCACGACCGTGATCGAGGTCGGCGTCGACGTGCCCAACGCGACCGTGATGGTCGTCCTCGACGCCGACCGGTTCGGCATCGCCCAGCTGCACCAGCTGCGCGGCCGCGTCGGGCGCGGCGCGGCCGAGTCGCAGTGCTGGCTGGTCACGCGCCGATGGCGCGGACGGTCCGAGCCCGCGCGTGGCGGCGCTGGTGGCGTCGACCGACGGCTTCGAGCTGGCCGAGGTCGACCTCGACCTGCGCGGCGAGGGCACGCTGATGAGCTCCGCCCAGAAGGGCCGCAGCGACCTGCGGCTGGCGTCGCTGCGCCGCGACCGCGAGCTGGTGCGCCTGGCCCGCGACGCGGCGTTCGAGATCGTCGACGCCGACCCGCTGCTCGCCGCCAACGCCGCGCTCCTCGACGAGCTCACCCTCCTCCTCAGCCGAGAGGACACCGAGTTCCTCACCCGCAGCTGATCCATCCGGTCGTCACCGGGGTTCGGCGGCGGAGGCCCGTCGACTCGGAGGTCGGGCCGTCAGTCCTCGATGGCATCGTCGTCGAGGACGATGTCCCAGCGGTCGAGGCAGTCCTCGCAGCGGTAGGCGACGATGTCGCCGGGGTACCACTGCTGGGCGCCGGCGCTCCTCGGGGTCGGTCGCGGCGTCGTCAGCAGGTGGGCCCGACCGCCGCAGTCGATGCAGGTGATGACCGGATCGGGCTCGATCATGATCAGTCGGCCGCCGCTCCTGGGCACTCGGCGAACACGGCGAACACGTCACCCATGATCTCGTCGTCCTGCTCGAGCGCGTCCTCGCCGCGGACGAACGCGGCGACCAGGATGCGCCGCAGGAGGTCGTCGTCGAACGCCTCGTCGAGGCAGGCTCGGTCCTCTTCCGACAGGTCGGAGTCGGCGAGCATCCCCTCGATGAAGCTCTCACGAAGGTCGACGTCGCACTCGCCGAGCGCATCGAACATCGCCTCGCCGTCGGACTCCGACAGGCCCAGCTCGGAGAACTCGAGGTCGTCCTCGGCGAGCTCGTCGGGCTCGATCCCGGCCTCCTCCAGCCGATCCACGTCCAGGATGGAGACCCACTTCGGCGCCAGGCATTCGGCCTGCGCTTCGTCGAGCTGGATGTCCTCGCCTTCGTCCTCCGCCGCGCTCGCGATCAGCGCGTCGACGTATGGCTGCTCCGCCTCGGAGACGTCACCGCCGTCGTCGTCATCGCCGCACGCGCCGAGCGCCAACGCCAGCGCCCCGATCACCAGCACCACCCTGGTCGCCATGTCGTCCTCTCTTGCCCGCCGCTGCAACCTACCCCGCCGCCTACCCTCGGCGCGGATGCGCGTCGTGGCCGGGGAGCTCAGGGGCAGGCGCCTGCCGCGCCGGTCGGCAACGCGACCCGTCCGACGACGGACAGGGTGCGCGAGGCCGTGTTCAACGCCCTCGCCAGCCTCGACGTGGTCGTCGACGCGCGAGTGCTCGACCTCTACGCCGGCAGCGGCGCGCTCGGCATCGAGGCCCTCTCCCGCGGCGCCGCCCACTGCACGTTCGTCGAGCGCGATCGAGCCGCGTTGGCGGCGATCGACGAGAACATCGCCAGGCTCGGCGTCGGTGACCGTGCGCGGGTCGTCGTCGCCGACGGGATCGCCGCCGCGTCACGGCGTCGAGGCCGACCTCGCCTTCGCCGACCCGCCGTACGACTTCGACGACTGGCCCCGGCTGCTGCGTGCGGTGCGCGCCGATCTCGTGGTCGCCGAGTCGCCGGCGCGGTCGCCGCGCCCGTCGACTGGGAGCAGGGACGCGTCAAGCGCTACGGCCGGACGTGGGTGACGTTCCTCCATCGCGGAGGGCCGGCCGCGCGCAGCAGTACCGTGACGGCACCCATGGGCACGGTGCTCAACCCCGGCAGCTTCGACCCGATCCACCTCGGGCACGTCGACGTGATCGAGCAGGCGGTCGAGCTGTTCGGCCACGTCACCGTCGCCGTGATGCACAACCACGAGAAGACCGGCGGGCTGTTCCCGGTCGACCAGCGGATCGAGCTGATCCGCGCCGTCGCCGCCGACGCCGGCATCGGCGACCGGGTCGACGTCATCGGCCACGCCGGCCTCGCCGTCGACGCGGCGAAGGTGGTCGACGCGTCGTTCATCGTCAAGGGCCTGCGCACGGCAGCCGACTTCGAGATCGAACAGCAGATGGCGCTGACCAACCACTCCGTCACCGGCGTGCGCACCGTCTACCTGCCGTGCCGTGCCGACCGCGGGTACATCAGCAGCCGCTTCGTCCGGGAGATCGCCCGGTACGGTGGGTCGGTCACCCACATGGTGCCCCGGCCCGTCGCCGACGCGCTGGCCGAGCTGTTCGAGAGCAACGCATGAGCTACGACGACGACGACGACGACGACGACTACGACGAGTACGCCGAGATCGACGACGAGTACCCCGAGCCCGGACAGGGCTACGTCGGCGATGCCGAGACGCTGCTGCGCCGCTCGATCGACATCATCGCCACCGCGCCGACGATGCCGCTGTCGTCGTCGCCGCGCATCGATCGCGACGAGATCATCGAGCTGCTCGAGGAGGCGCTGCAGCGCCTGCCCGACGAGCTGCGCCAGGCCCGCTGGATGCTGAAGGAGCGCCAGGAGTTCGTCGCCAA
Source organism: uncultured Acidimicrobiia bacterium (assembly GCA_963749315.1). GTDB lineage: Bacteria > Actinomycetota > Acidimicrobiia > Acidimicrobiales > Ilumatobacteraceae > JALZMG01. The sequence goes on along the minus strand of CAVVMS010000022.1, from coordinate 69,698 downwards.
GACCCGCCGAGAGGCCGACGAGCTGCTCGAAGCCGCCCGCGTGCGTGCCGAGCGGATGGTCCAGCGCACCGAGGTCGTGCGGGCCGCCGAGCAGCGCGCCCGCCAGGTGATGGAGTCGGCCGAGGCCGACGCCCGCCGGCTGCGTCACGAGACCGAGGACTTCCTCGACCAGCGCCTCGGCAGCTTCGAGATCCTGCTCGACAAGCTGCAGAAGACGGTCGGCGCCGGGCGCCAGCGGCTGTCGATCGGGTCGGTGCCGATGCCGTCGAGCGACGCCGAGGAGGACGACCCCACCAAGGGGTTCTTCGACCAGGACCGGTGACGGTGGTCGCCAACGTCGCTGCGCGTCAACGCCGCCGAGCTGCTCCGCGAGCCGGGCACCCGCCGGCACGTCGACGCCGCGCTCGCCCTCGCCGACGTCGAGATCGACGATGCGCGGCTCGCCGGCGACGTCGCCGTCGACGTCACGCTGGAGTCGACGCTCGACAGCGTCGAGGTCGCCGGCACGCTGACCGTGGACTGGTCGGACACGTGCCGGCGCTGCCTGCGCCCGCTCGCGCGCCCCGCTCGTCGTGGACGTCGAGGAGCGCTACGCCGGCCGCGCGACCCCGACGCCTTCCCGATCGAGCACGGCCAGATCGACCTGGCGCCGATGGTCCGCGAGAACGTCCTGCTCGGCGTGCCCGACGCACCGCTGTGCCGGGAGGACTGCCCCGGGCTGTGCCCGACGTGCGGCGCCGATCTCACGGACGGCCCCTGCGACTGCGACGCCGGACCAGCGCGACGAACGCTGGGCCGTCCTCGACGTGCTCCGTCCCGACGACTGATTCAGTCGAGTAGTGGTGCGGGCCTGCCCGGCACCACGTACTCGGACGGCAGCACGTACTCGACGGGAGGCATCGGAGACGCGTGCCGCTAGCTTGGGGCAGCCGTTCATCCCAGCCGGAGAGCACGATGGCCGTTCCCAAGAAGAAGAAGTCGAAGTCGAAGTCCCGTAGCCGTCGCGCCGGCGCCTGGAAGCTCGCCGCCCCGTCACGCAGCACCTGCCCCCGCTGCGGCTCGGCCAAGCAGCCGCACACCGTGTGCCCGACGTGCGGCTGGTACAAGGGCCGCGTCGCCGTCGACGTCAACGCGTAGTCCCGAACCGATGCTGCCGATCGCGGTCGACGCCATGGGCGGCGACCGTGCGCCGGGCGAGATCGTCGAGGGCGCCAAACGCGCTGCTGCCAAGGGCATCCCCGTCGTCCTCGTCGGCCCGCCCGACCTCGCCGACCGCGGTGACCTGCCGCTGATCGAGGCGTCGGAGGTCATCGCCATGGACGAGGACCCCGCCGGCGGCGTGCGCCGGAAGAAGGACTCGACGCTGGTGCGGGCCGCCGAAGCGGTCCGTGACCACAAGGCGTCGGCGATGATCTCCGCCGGCAACACCGGCGCCACGATGGCCTCCGCCCTGCTGCGGATGGGTCGCATCAAGGGTGTCAACCGCCCGGCGATCGCCACGCCGATCCCCGTCCCCGGCTCGACGCCGACGGTGCTGCTCGATGCCGGCGCCAACGCCGAGGTGCAGGCCGAGTGGCTCGTGCAGTTCGCCCAGATGGGTTCGGTCTTCGCCCACGACCGCTTCGCCATCGCCGAACCGCGGGTCGGGCTGCTGTCGATCGGTGAGGAAGCCGGCAAGGGCGACACGCTCCGCAAGGAGGCGTTCGAGCTGCTCGAAGGCGCAGCCGGCATCCAGTTCATCGGCAACGTCGAGGGCCGCGACATCACGACCGACGCCGTCGACGTGGTCGTCACCGACGGGTTCACCGGCAACGTCGTGCTCAAGTCGCTCGAGGGCGCGGTGAAGATGATCGCCAAGGCGCTGCTCGAGGCGATGACTGCCGACGGCTACCGCGAGCACGCCGACGCCTTGATGCCGGCGCTGGCGCCGCTCTACGCCACGCTCGACTCGGACACCTACGGCGGTGCCGTGCTGCTCGGCGTCGACGGCGTGTGCATCATCTCCCACGGCTCGACCGGCGCCACGGCGATGGTCAACGCCATCGACGTCGCCAAGGAGATGGTCGAGGTCGGCCTCGTCGAGCAACTCCGAGCCGCCGTGCAGGCCCAGTAGGCTCCACCGACGATGCCCGCCGAGACGCACGTCGAACAGGGCCCGCTCGGGCGCGACGAGATCTTCGAGATCGTCCGCGACCGACTGGCCGACATCCTCGAGATCGAGCCGAGCACGATCACCGAGGGGCAGTCCTTCGTCGACGACCTCGACGCCGACTCGCTGGCCCTGATCGAGCTCGTCGAGGCACTCGAGGAGGAGCTCAGCGACCGCACCGTCGGGTTCCGCATCGACGACGAAGACCTGGCCGACCTGAAGAGCGTCCGCGACGCCGTCGACTACGTGCACGCGCGGACGCGGGAGGGCGGCTGACCCTCGAGCTCCTCGCCGAGCGGATCGGGTACCAGTTCGACGACCCGAGCCTGCTCGCGAGGGCCATGGCCCACCGTTCGTGGTGCGCCGAGCACCCCGGCACGATCAGCAACGAGCGGTTGGAGTTCCTCGGCGACGCCGTCCTCGGCTGGGTGGTCGCCGACCTCGCGTACCGTCGGTTCGGCGAGCTCCCGGAAGGCGCCCTCACCGGCGTGCGCAAGGGGGTGGTCAACGCCCTGGCCCTCGCCGACGTCGCCGTCGACCTCGGGCTCGGTGAGTTCCTCCTGCTCGGGCGCGGCGAGGACGCCGCCGGCGGCCGGGAGAAGCCGTCGATCCTGTCCGACGCCCTCGAGGCCGTGCTCGGGGCGGTGTACGTCGACGGCGGCCCGTCGGACGCCTACGACCTGATCGAGCGGCTGATCGGCCCGCGCCTGGCCCGGACCGCCGAGCACCTCGATCGCCTTGACCACAAGTCACGGCTGCAGGAGCTCGTCGCCAGCGACGGCTCGGAGCCTCCCGAGTACCTCACCCGCTCGGAGGGCCCTGACCACGCCAAGCGGTTCTTCTCCACCGTGCTGGTCGGAGGGGCGGTGGCCGGCGAGGGCACCGGCCGCTCGAAGAAGGCCGCCGAGCAGGCGGCCGCGGCCGCGGCGTGCGCCAGCCTCGACCCCAGCCCGATCCCGGTCGATTGACTCGATGCCGCATCCGAGTGTTGGACGACCGGCGTCCGCGCACCGGACACTCCGATGGCCCTGAACACTCGGATGGGACGAGACGCTGATGCCTGAGTTGCCGGAGGTGGAGACGGTCCGGCGGGGGCTGGAGCAGCGGGTGGTCGGGCGGCGGGTGGAGATGGTCGAGATCGGTCGGGAGCGCACCGTCCGTCGGACCTCCCGCCAGGAGGTCGTCGACGGCCTGACCGGGGCGACGTTCCTCGCCGCCGGGCGTCGCGGCAAGTACCTCCTGTGCCCGCTCGACACCGGGGACACGATGATGGTCCACCTGCGGATGAGCGGCCAGCTGCTGCTGGCCGAGGCGGGCGCGCCGCGGCCGCCGCACACCCACGTCGCCATGACGCTGTCCGGCGATCCCGCCCAGGAGCTGTGGTTCGTCGACCCGCGCACGTTCGGCGAGGTCGTCGTGTTCGACCCCGACCACGTCGACGTCGAGCTGCCCGAGCTGGCCAACCTCGGCCTCGACCCGCTGGCCGACGGTGTCGACCCGATCACGCTGCAGGCGGTGCTCGCCGGCCGGCGCAGCCGGCTCAAGCCGCTGCTCCTCGACCAGCACGTGCTCGCCGGCATCGGCAACATCTACGCCGACGAGATCCTCCACGCCGCCCGCCTGCACCCCGAGCGCCAGGCCGGTTCGCTGCGGCCGGCCGAGGTGCGCCGCCTGCACGACGCCATGCACGCCATCCTCGTCGCCGCCGTGGGTGCCGGGGGCTCGACCCTGCCCGACGCCCGCTACGTCGACCTGATGGGCGGCGCGGGCTCCTACCAGGACGATCACCGCGTCTACGGCCGGGCAGGGGAGCGCTGCACGACCTGCGGGCGAGGGCATCGTCCGGCGCACCGTCTCGGCGGGCCGATCGACCCACTTCTGCCCCGTCTGCCAGCGTTCCCCGGCCACCACAGCCCTCCGGGGGTCCCCCAACTGAGCCGGGCGAGCCGGTAGGTTCGCCCGCGCCGTGTTCCTGAAGAGCCTCACCCTCAAGGGCTTCAAGTCGTTCGCCGAATCGACCACGTTGGAGCTCGAACCGGGCGTCACCGTCGTCGTCGGGCCCAACGGATCGGGCAAGTCGAACGTCGTCGACGCCATCGCCTGGGTGCTCGGCGCGCAGGCCCCGAGCGCCGTCCGCAGCCAGAAGATGGACGACGTCATCTTCGCCGGCACGGCCAGCCGGGCGCCGCTCGGCCGGGCCGAGGTGCGCCTGACGATCGACAACTCGGCCGGCATCCTGCCGATCGAGTTCAGCGAGGTCACGATCCGCCGCACGCTGTTCCGCTCCGGCGACAGCGAGTACGCCATCAACGACGTGCCGTGCCGCCTCCTCGACGTGCAGGAGCTGCTCTCCGACGCCGGCGTCGGCCGCCAGCAGCACCTCATCGTCAGCCAGGGCCAGATCGACGCCGTCCTCAACGCCCGCCCCGAGGAGCGCCGGGCGATCGTCGAGGAAGCCGCCGGCGTGCTCAAGTTCCGCAAGCGCAAGGAGAAGGCCGAGCGCCGTCTCGACGCCACCGAGGCGAGCCTGGTCCGCGTCCAGGATCTCCTGCGCGAGGTCCGCCGCCAGCTGCGCCCGCTCGAACGGCAGGCCGAAGCGGCGCGCCGCCACGGCGAGCTGATCGGCGAGCTCACCGCGCTGCGCATCCACGTCGCCGGCCGCGAGATCGCCACGCTGCGCACCAAGCTCGCCGCCTTCGCCGCGGCCAAGCTCGACGCCGCGGCGCGCCGAGACCGAGCTGAAGTCGCAGCTCGCCACGCTCGACACCGACATCCTGGCCGCCGGCGCCGAGCTGACGGCGCGGGGCGACGACGACGTCGGCGACCGCCTCGTGCAGGTCGAGCAGCTGCGCGAGCGGGCACGGGGCCTCGGTGCCGTGATCGCCGAACGCCGGCGGGCGCTCGAGCGCGATCGGGGTCAGTTGCTCGACGCCGACGTGATCGCCAGCCTCGAGGCCGATGCCGCCCGCCACGGTGACGAGCTCGCCGTCGTCCGCCGCCGCGTCGAGGAGCTGCAGCCCGAGCTCGTCGACCTCGAGCTCGACGAGCAGCAGTTCGCCGCCGCCCGCAAGGGCCTGCTGTCGCTGTTCGACCCGGCCCCGGCAGCGACGGCGGCCAGCGCCATCGCCGAGGTGCGTGGTGAGCTGCGCTCGCGACGTGCCGCCGCCGAGCGTGCCGGCAACGAGCTGTCGCGTGCCCGCCACCGCGCCGACGAGCTGGCCGAGCGGATCGCCGGCCTGGAGATCCGCGCCGCCGGCCTGCAGCACGAGTGCCACGCCTGCGAGCTGGTCGAGTCGCCGCTCGTCGTCGACATCGAACGGGCGGAGTCCCACCTCCAGGCGACGGCCGGCGACCACGAGCGGCTCGTCGTCGCCCGCCACGCCGCAGCCGAGCAGCTCTCGGCGGCCGACGGCCGGGTCGACGCCCTGCGCATCGCGCTCGACGCCGCCCACGCCCGCGCCGGCGCAGCGCGACTCGGGGGACTCGACGGCGTGCTCGGAACGCTGCTCGACCTCGTGCGCATCGACAGCGGTTGGGAGCCTGCGGTCGAGGCCGCACTGGGCGAAGCGCTGGCGGCGGTCGTGGTCACCGATCCGGTCGGCGCTGGCCGAGCGCTGCATGCGCTGCGTAGCTCCGCGACCACGGGCGCCGTCCTCGCCCTCGGTCTCCCGGTGCCCGCGCCACTCGCACGTCCGACGATCGGCGACCCGGTGCGTCCGCACGTGTCGGCCGATCGGCCCGACGTCGACCGCTTGCTCGACCGCCTGCTCGGAGCCGCCGTTCGTCTCGACGATCTCGACGCCGCGGTCTCCGCCGCCGTCGGCGATCCGTCCGCCGTGGTGGTCACGGGCGGCGGCGACCGTCTCGGCGCCGGCGGATGGCGAACGGGTGTGTCGGTCGGCGTGGCGACTGCCGCCGCACTCGCCGAGGCGGAAGCACGCGCCGTCGAGTGCGCCAACCTGCTGGCGCAACGCGACGCCGACGTCGCCGACGGCGGCCGAAACCCGTGTGGGCGCACGCCGGCACCTCGACGACCTCGCGGCCCGGCTGACGGCGAACGACGAACGTCTGACCGCGGCCTCCGAGGCGCTGGCGGCGACGGCAGCGGACCGGCGCGAGGTCGAGGCCGAGCTGGAGCCGCTGCGCCAGCACATCGACGAGCTGACCGTCCACGTGCGCGCCGACGGCGAGCGCATCGGCGAGCTCGAGCGGTTGCTCCCCGAGCTGGAGGCGGGTGAGGCTGCCGAGGCCGACGCCGTGCGCTCGCGCCAGCAGGCGCGTGCCGAGCTCGACGCCCGGGCGGTCGTGCTCGCCGGGCGCCGGCGCGACCTCGATGTCCGCGCTGCCGGTCTCGACGAGCGGGCGCAGTTCCTGCAGGACCGCTTGTCCGACATCGAGAGCCGGCTGGCTGCCGACGCGGCGGCGCGGTGCCGCCGCCGAGCAGCGCCGGACCGAGGTCGAACGCTCGCTGCTCGCCCTCGATCGACTCGCCGCCCTCGTCGAGGCGCACCGCACGGTGGTCGACGCCCATCACGGCGAGCTGACCGAACGCCGGCGCCTGCAGAGCGAGGAGGTGCGCGCCCTCGCTGCCCGCCTCGACGGCCTCCGTGCCGACCGGGCGGCGGCCGAGCGGGCGCTCGACGAGGTCCGCGAGCGCGCCCGCCGGGCCGAGGTCGACGATGCGGAGGCCCGTCTGCGCCTCGAATCGGCCGTCGAGCTGTTGCGCCACGACCTCGACGTCGAGCCCGCCGTCGCCGAGGCCACCGAGGCGCCACCGCTCCCGGACGGTGTGTCGCCGCGGGCACGTGTCCGCGAGCTCGACCGCGAGCTGCGCCTGCTCGGCCCGATCAACCCGCTCGCCCTCGAGGAGTTCACCGAGCTGCAGCAGCGGCACACGTTCCTCGAGGAGCAGCTCGACGACGTGCGCACGACGCGCCGCGAGCTGAACCGCGTCATCCGCGCCGTCGACCAGGAGATCCAGTCGGTCTTCGCCGCGGCCTATGCCGACGTGAGCGCCAACTTCACCGCCCTGTTCTCGACGCTGTTCCCGGGTGGCACCGGGCGGCTGGTGCTCACCGATCCCGACGACCTGCTCGACACCGGGATCGAGGTGGAGGCCAAGCCGGGCGGCAAGAACGTCAAGAAGCTGTCGCTGCTGTCGGGCGGCGAGCGCAGCCTCACGGCGCTGGCGTTCCTGTTCGCCGTGTTCCGCAGCCGGCCGTCGCCGTTCTACGTGATGGACGAGGTCGAGGCGGCGCTCGACGACCTCAACCTGCACCGGTTCCTCGGCCTCGTCGCCGAGTTCCGGCGGGAGGCGCAGCTGCTCATCGTCAGCCACCAGAAGCGGACGATGGAGGCCGGCGACATCCTGCTCGGCGTCACCATGCAGCCGGGTGGCTCGTCGAAGGTGATCGTCGAGCACGCCGCCTCCGCTGCCGCCAGCTAGGCAAACTCGCGCATCTGTCGCCGGAGCGACACTCGCAGGTCGCCGTCGGGTTCACAGTGAGCGACGGGGAGTGACCGCTCCCCGCAACGGAGGGAACCAGACGTGACTGCTCGACGCTTGACCGTGCTCGCCGCGATGGCGGGGTTGCTGACCCTGGCCGCGTGCGGTGAGCAAGCCGACACCGATCGAACCGCCGAACGCGCAGCCCGCTGAGGCCGCCGCCGCGGTGCCCCGAGCAGCGGACCCTCGACGACGTGACCTCGAACCTGCCTGCCGGATGGCCGGCCACCGAGGCGATGCGCGACGCCGCGGCCTACCCGCCGCACGGCAGCCCGTGGTACCCCACGCCGGCGGCTGATGTCGACGTGGCGGCCTTTGCACCGCACGGCAGCCCGTGGTACCCCACGCCGGCGGCTGAGACGCCCGAGGACGCGTGCTTGAACCTCGGCTACCAGGGCGGCATCCCGCAACCCTGCTGACCGCGGCTCGCCCGTCGATAGCGTCGCCGGGCGATGGAGTGGATCTACCTCGTCCTCATCGGGCTCGTGGTCCTGTTCGGGATCGCCGTGCTCGTCGTCAGCCGGCGACGGGCGCAGCGATCCGTCGAGGCCCCGTCGGCGCCGCCGATCGCGCCGCCGACGGCGCCTCCACAACCCGGCTGCCACGACGGTCCTCGAACCCGAGGTCGCGGCGCCACCGGCCCCGCCGGTCACGCTCCGCGACCGCATGTCGCGTGCCCGTTCGGCGCTGGCCGGCGCGTTCGTCGGGATCCGTGGCCGGCGCGGCATCACCGACGAGACGTGGGACGACCTCGAGGAGGCCCTGCTGCTCGCCGACATGGGCGTCGGCGTGACGACCGATCTGCTCGACGGCCTGCGGACGCGGGTCAAGGACAAGGAGCTCACCGAGCCCGACGAGGTGATCGAGGCGCTGCGCACGGAGATGAAGGACCAGCTCGCCGGCGCTGATCGCACCCTGCACTTCGAGCCGGGCGACGGCCCGAACGTGTGGCTGTTCGTCGGCGTCAACGGCGTCGGCAAGACGACCACGATCGGCAAGGTGGCGAGCGTCGCAGCAGGCCGCCGGGCATCGTGTGCTGCTGGCCGCCGGTGACACGTTCCGCGCCGCGGCGGCCGAGCAGCTGACGACGTGGGCCGAGCGCGCCGGCGTCGAGGTCGTGCGCGGCAACGAGGGCGGCGACCCGAGTGCCGTGGTGTTCGACGCCGTCGAGCGGGCGAGCGCGCGCGATCACGACCTCGTGCTCGCCGACACCGCCGGTCGCCTGCACACCAAGACCAACCTGATGGAGGAGCTGCGCAAGGTCCGCCGCGTCGCCGAGAAGGGCGCCGGGCGGGTGACCGAGGTGCTGCTCGTCGTCGATGCGACGACCGGTCAGAACGGGCTGGCGCAGGCGCGCGAGTTCGGCGACGCGTCGCAGGTCACCGGCGTCGTGCTGACGAAGCTCGACGGGTCGGCCAAGGGCGGCATCGTGTTCGCCGTGGAGACCGAGCTGGGCATCCCCGTCAAGCTCGTCGGCATCGGCGAGTCGATCGGCGACCTCGTCCCCTTCGACCCCGACGAGTTCGTCGACGCCTTGTTCTAGTTTCGCTTCGCAACCGGAGGTTGCGAAGCGAGCTCGATGAGCGGCCTGCGGCCGCACCCAATCTGCAATCGGTCGACCGAGCAAGTCGGATCGACCGATGGTGGGGGCTCCGCCGGAGGCTCTGCCCCCACGCCCCCGCCCCTGCCGGACTCGCTAGGTCGCGTTTTGCCAGAGGCCCATGAGGTTGCCCTCGCTGTCGCGGAAGTAGGCGGCGAAGCCCATCTCGGCGACGGGCATCTTCGGCGCCACGGTCGAGCCGCCGTGCTCCTCGACGGTGGCCAGCGCCTTGTCGATGTCGTCGACGGCCAGGGTGATCACGGGAGTTCCGATCTCGGTCCTGGCGCTGCATCATGCCGCCGCCGATGTACCCCGGCTCCGACGGCATGCCCTGATCGTCGGCGGGACCGGTCGACACGATCGTGTACTCGAGCTCGGGCATCGTCTGGATGTTCCAGTCGAACACGTCGCTGTAGAACGCCCGCGCCCGGTCGCCGTCGTCGAACGGGATCTCGAAGTGGACCACTCGAGCGGACATCGTGACCTCCTCGCTCCGGGCGACCCCCGCCCGGTCGGGATCAGCGTACGCCAGCGGTGCGCGCCCGGAGCGCCGGCACCACCGTGCGCAGGTGCACCTCGGCGCCCTGGCGGGGGGCGAGGATGGCGGTCGCGACGAGCGTGCCGAGCACGGTGAGCGCGCCGCCGCCGATCAGCGTCCAGCGGGCGCCGAAGTGCTCGGCGATCCAACCCAGCAGTGGCGAGCCGAAGGGCGTGCCGCCCATGAAGATGGCCATGTACAGGGCCATCACCCGGCCGCGCATCTCCGGCGCGGTGGTCATCTGGACGAGTGCGTTGGCAGCCGTGACGACGGTGAGCGCGGCGAACCCACACAGCGGCAGGATCAGGGCGAACGTCAGGTACGTCGGCATCGTGCCGGCGAGCATCTCGACCATCCCGAAGCCGATGGCTGCGCCGATGACGAGGCGCTGGCGAGGCTGCACCCGGCGGGCGGCGAGCAACGAGCCGGCGAGTGACCCGATGGCGAGGATCGAGCCGAGCACGCCGTACTCGCCGGCGCCCTTGCCGTAGACGTCGGTGGCCATCAGCGCCGTCGTCATCTGGAAGTTCAGCCCGAACGTCCCGACGCAGAACACGATCGCCATCACGAGCATCAGGTCGGGCCGCGACCGCACGTAGCGCAGGCCGTCGCGGAGCTGGCCACGTCCGCGGCCGAGGGGCACGGTCGGGCGTCAGCTCGGACGTGCGCATCCACGACAGGGAGAGGATCACCGCCAGGTAGCTGCCGGCGTTCGCCAGGATCACCCAGCCGGTCGCCCCGACGCCCGAGCCCATCCAGGCGATCAGCACACCGGCGAGAGCCGGACCGATCATCCGGGCGAGGTTGAACGACGCCGAGTTCAGGCCGACGGCGTTGGCCAGCTGGTCACGGCCGACCATCTCGTTGACGAACGCCTGGCGGGCCGGGGCGTCGAACGCCGTGCCCGTGCCGAACAGGAACGCGAGCACGTACACGTGCCACGCCTGGACCAGCCCGGTCACCGCGAGCAGGCCGAGCACGGCGGCCGTCGTCCCCATCGTCGCCTGCGTGATCGCCAGGATGCGGCGCTTCGGGTAGCGGTCGGCGATGACGCCGGCGAACGGCGAGAACAGGAGGATCGGGAGGAACTGCAGGCCGGTCGTGAGGCCGAGGGCGCCGGCGCTGCCGGTGAGCGTGAGGATGAGCCAGTCCTGGGCGACGCGCTGCATCCACGTGCCGACGTTGGACACGAGGGCGCCCGACGCGAACAGCCGGTAGTTGCGGACGCGGAGCGCGGCGAACGTCGACCTCATGTCGCGGCGAGGCGTTCGAGCAGCGGGGCGACCTGGTGGAGGAGCGCCAGTTCGTCGGCGTCGAGCGTCCCGAGGCGCTGGGCGAGCCAGGCGTCGCGGCGCGCGGCGATCGTCGGCGAGCACGTCGCGGGCGGCGGCGGTGAGCTCGACGACGACCTGGCGCCCGTCGGTGTCGTGCGGTCGCCGGGTGACCAGCCCGGCCTCCTCGAGGCAGGCGACGGTGCGGGTCATCGACGGTGGCTTCACCTTCTCGGCCGCGGCGAGCTCACCGACCGACAGCGGACCCCGACGGTCGAGCGTGCCGAGCACGGCGAGCTGGTTGAGCGTGCGGTCGTCGCCGCTGCGCTCGAGGCGCAGCCGGCGCGACAGCCGCATCACGCTGAGGCGGAGCGAGCTGGCGAGGGCAGCATCGGCGACGGGCACATCCTTAGCCTAACTCATTACCTTTGCTAATCAACTGCCGTTTCCATCCGAGTGTTTGCTGCAGCCGGTGAGAGATGCGCACTCATGGCGCGCGCATCTCTCACCTCGGGCAAGAAACACTCGGATGGGTCAGGCAAGGACATCGCGGGCGCGGGCGGGGTCGTCGACGACGAAGACGAGGCGGGTGTCGGTGGCGACGTAGCCGACCTCGACGTTGACGCCGGCGTCGCCGAGCTTGGTGGCGACCTCGGCGAGGTAGCCGGGCCGGTCCTCGCCCCGGTCGATGAGCAGCGCCTCGCGCTCGGCGGCCACGGGGTGCGAGCCGCCCTCGAGGCGCGGCGGGCGCCGGCGGCATCGTCGACCAGGAGGTGGATCACGCCGTGGCCGCCATTGGCGACACCGCAGTAGCCCTCGATGTTCACCCCGGCGTCGCCGAGCGCCTTGGCGATGGATGCCAGTGTCCCGGGCTTGTTCTCGGCGTCGATGCGCAGATCCGTGGCCATCCTGACCTCCTCCTTGGTCGAGCTTCGCGACCATGTTCCTCCTCGCTCGGCCGCTGCCAAGCGGCCGGTAGCGTCGGATCAGCATGTTCGACACCCTCTCCAACCGCCTCGACGGGATCGTCAAGCGGCTGCGCGGCAAGGGCCGCCTGACCGAGGCCGACGTCGACGAGGTCCTGCGCGAGATCCGCACCGCGCTGCTCGAGGCCGACGTCAACGTCGGCGTCGCCCGCGACGTCGTCGCCCGCATCCGCGAGGACGCGATCGGCGCCACCCGCTCGCAGGCGCTCGACCCGAGCCAGCAGGTCGTCAAGATCGTCAACGCCGAGCTGACGCGCATCCTCGGCGGCGAGACGCTGCGCATCACCTACGCCGGGCGGCCACCGACGGTCGTGTTGATGGCCGGTCTGCAGGGCTCCGGCAAGACCACGGCGTCGGCGAAGCTCGCCCGCTGGTTCAAGGTCCAGGGCCGCAACCCGCTGCTGGTCGGTGCCGACCTGCAGCGCCCGGCCGCCGTCGAGCAGCTGCGCACGCTCGGCCGCCAGATCGACGTACCGGTCTTCTCCGAGCCGGGCGACCCGGTCATGACGTCGGCCCGGGGCCTCCAGGAGGCCCGCCGGCTCGGGCGCGACGTGCTGATCGTCGACACCGCCGGCCGGCTGGCGATCGACAAGGAGATGATGGAGCAGGTCCGGATGATCTCCGGCGTCGTCGCTCCGCACTACACGTTCCTCGTCGTCGACGCGATGACCGGCCAGGACGCGGTCGGCGTGGCCCAGGCGTTCAACGACACCCTCGCCATCGACGGCGTCATCCTCTCCAAGCTCGACGGCGACGCCCGCGGCGGCGCCGCGCTCTCCGTCAAGGAGGTCATCGGCAAGCCGATCGCCTTCGCCTCGACGGGGGAGAAGGTCGACGCCTTCGAGCAGTTCCACCCCGACCGCATGGCCGGCCGCATCCTCGGCATGGGCGACGTGCTCACGCTCATCGAGCAGGCCGAGCAGGCCTTCGAGAAGGAGCAGGCCGAGGAGGCGGCGAGCAAGTTGATGGAGGGTGCCTTCACCCTCGACGACTTCCTCGAGCAGATGCAGCAGCTGAAGAAGATGGGCCCGCTCGGCAACCTGCTGGGGATGATGCCGGGGATGCCCAAGGAGCTGAAGGGCGCGCAGATCGACGACGACGACCTGAAGCCGGTCGAGGCGATCATCCGCTCGATGACGCTCGAGGAGCGGGCGCAACCGCAGCTGATCAACGGCTCCCGGCGCAGCCGCATCGCCAACGGGTCGGGCACCACGCCGTCGGACGTCAACCGCCTGGTGAAGCAGTTCTCCGAGATGCAGAAGATGATGAAGCGCCTCGGCGGGATGGGCACCAAGAAGGGCAAGCGCGGCTTCCCCGGCATGCCACCGGGCGGCGGCTTCCCCGACCTCGCCGAGCTCACCGGCGGCGCGTCCGGCTTCCCGCCGCAGTGACACCCCCTCGGTACGCTTGATTCATGCGCACCGTGATCGTGGGCGACTACCCCGAGCTCGATGCGTGGATCGCGCGTCGCCGCGCCTTGGACCAGGACCGCCTCGATGAGGTCTGGGACGGGGAGTACCACATGGCCGCCGCGCCCACCCGATGGCACAGCATTGTCGGAGGCGAGCTCGCCGTCGTCCTGCGAGGCGTTGCTCGGGCGCGGGGACTCGTTGTGGGCACCGAGTTCAACCTCGGCAGCGGCAAACACGACTTCCGTGTGCCCGATCTCGGTGTCCATCGCACGGCGAGCAACGACCTGTGGCTGCCAACCGCAGCCATGGTCGTGGAGATCGTCTCACCCGGCGATGAGTCGTGGCTCAAGTTCGACCACTACGCCGCGCATGGCGTCGACGAAGTGCTGATCGCCGACCCGCAGGACAGCACGCTGCACCTGTTCGTGCTCGTGCACGGCTCCTACCGACCGGCCGATGCCAGCGACCTGCTCGGGTCACGGTCGCTGACCTGCACGCGGCCATCGAGTGGCCGGGAGCGACCTGAGCACGGTCCCGCTAACCTTTCCCGGTCGTTCTCACCGGAAGGTTCCCTCCATGGCAGTGAAGCTGCGCCTCACGCGCGTCGGCAAGACCAAGCAGCCGCAGTACCGCATCGTCGCCGCCGATTCGCGGTCGCCGCGCGACGGCCGGTTCATCGAGATCGTCGGTCACTACAACCCGCGCACCGACCCCTCGTCGCTCACTGTCGACAACGACAAGGCCGTGAAGTGGTTGCAGCAGGGTGCCCAGCCGACCGACCGGGTGCGCAAGCTGCTGGAGATCTCCGGCGCTCTCGAGCAGTTCGGCGCCGCCAAGAGCGCGACGTGAGCGACGACGACGCCGGCAACCGCGCCGCGGCTCCCACGGCCGCTGCCGTGCTGACCCACATCGTCACGTCCCTCGTCGACGACCCCGCTGCGGTCCAGGTCGAGTCCTCCGAGAGCCGCGGCCGCGTGCGCCTCGACGTGCGCGTCGGTCCCGGCGACCTCGGTCGCGTGATCGGCCGCCGCGGCCGCACCGCGCAGAGCATCCGCACCGTCGTGCGCGCCGCCGCTGTCCGCGACGAGACCGACGTCGACATCGAGTTCCTGGACGACTGATGCTCGGGCTCGGCTCGCAGCCAAGCTGCTCGCCTCGCCTCCGCGCTCGCTGCCGCCGCTTCGCAGCGGCGCTCACCCGCCTGGCAGCTCGGTGACCGGCCGCCCTGACGGGCTGCTGGAGATCGGGCACCTGCGCAAGGCGCACGGCGTCCACGGCCAGGTCAACGTCCAGCTCGACAACCGATCGACCCGAGCGGCTGACGCCCGGGGCGCGCTGGTGGGCCCGTGAGGGCTGGCTGACCATCGTCGCCGCCACTCCGCACCAGGACCGCTGGCTGGTCACGTTCGCCGAGGTCGGCGACCGTCTGGCGGCGCAGCGCTACACCAACACCCCGGTCTACGCCGAGCCGCTCGACGATCCCGACGAGCTGTGGGTGCACGAGCTGATCGGCACCGCCGTGGTCGACGCCGACGGCACGCCACGTGGAACCTGCATCGCCGTCATCGCCAACCCCGCCGCCGATCTGCTGGAACTGGACACGGGAGCGCTCGTCCCGGTCGTCTTCGTCACCGAGCACTCCGCCGACCGCGTCGTCATCGATCCGCCGGACGGGCTGTTCGACCTCTGATGCGCATCGACGTCTTCAGCATCTTCCCCGAGGTCGTCGACGCCTTCTGCTCGGCGAGCCTGCTCGGCAAGGCGCGGGCTGCCGACCTCCTCGATCTGCGCACACACGATCCCCGCGACCACGCCACCGACGTCCACCGGTCGGTCGACGACAGTCCGTTCGGCGGCGGCGCCGGGATGCTGATGCGCCCAGAGCCGATCTTCGCCGCAGTCGAGGCCGCCGACCCGCCGCGGCCGCTGCTGCTGCTCGGTCCGGGTGGCCGCCGGTTCGACCAGTCGGCTGGCTGCCGAGCTCGCTGCGCTCGACGGGTTCAGCCTGCTGTGCGGACGCTACGAAGGTGTCGACCATCGAATCCGCCGAGCACCTCGTCGACGGCGAGCTGAGCGTCGGCGACGTCGTGCTCGCCGGCGGGGAGGTGGCTGCGTGCCTGGTCGTCGAGGCCGTCATGCGGCTCCTCCCCGGCGCCATGGGCAACGACACCAGCCCGGTGACGGAGAGCTTCGGCGAGCGGGGGCTGCTCGAGGAGCCGCAGTTCACCCGCCCGGCGGACTTCCGCGGGCTGGGAGGTTCCCGCTGTGCTGCGCAGCGGAGACCACGCCCGCATCGCCCGCTGGCGCCTCGCCCAGGCGCTGCACCGCACGATCGCTGCCCGCCCCGATCTCATCGAGGCGCGTGGTGGCATCAGTCCGGACGAGGAGCGGCTGTTGGAAGAGTTCCCGCCGCTCCCGTATCCTTGACGAGCCCTTCGTTCGAACTCCTGGGATGCCGCCATGAAAGCCACTGACCTCATCGACAACGAGTCGCTGCGCGACGACATCCCCGACTTCGCGCCCGGCGACGAGGTCAAGGTGCACGTGCGCGTGGTCGAGGGGAACAAGGAGCGGGTGCAGATCTTCCAGGGCAACGTCATCGGCCGCCAGGGTGGTGGACTGCAGGAGACCTACACCGTCCGCAAGCTCAGCTACGGCGTCGGCGTCGAGCGCACGTTCCCGCTGCACACCCCGACCGTGACCAAGATCGAGGTCGTCAAGCGCGGCGATGTCCGCCGGGCGAAGCTGTACTACCTCCGCGGTCGCACCGGCAAGGCCGCCAAGATCCGCGAAAAGCGCGACTTCTGAGGTTTCGCTCGACAACCGGAGGTTGTCGAGCGAGCCGATCGGAGCGGCCTTCGGCCGCACCCAGCATGCGTGGCGATCGACCGGCAGAGCCGGATCGACCGCCGGCGGGCTCCGGCCCAAGGCCTCTGCCCCCGCACCCCCGCTTGGAGGCAGACGTTGGCGAGCGCACATCTCGACCGCGGCCGGCGCGGTGAGGATCTCGCCGCCGAGTGGTATCGCCGCAACGGGTACGAGATCGCTCGCTCGCAACTGGCGTTGCCCGCTGGGCGAGGTCGACCTGATCGCCAGGCGCGGCCGCCTCCTCGTGGTCTGCGAGGTCAAGGCCCGGCGAACCGACGCCTTCGGCCCGGCTGCCGCAGCCGTCGGCGCGGCCAAGCAGCAGCGCCTGCGCCGGCTGGCGGCGGCGTGGCTGGCGACGAATCGCGGTCGGTGGCGCGAGGTGCGCTTCGACGTCGTGGCCATCACGGGTGACCACCTGGAGGTCGTCGAGCGGGCGTTCTAGCCGGCGACGGCCCAGACGACGAGCACGGCCACGGCGACGAAGGCGGCGACGACGAGCAGGTAGTCGGCCGGCTTGGCGCGGAACCTCCGGTAGGGGTTGAAGCCCACGGCCGTCAGTATCGTCCGCGCCATGGCCTTGGAGACGCTGCTGGTTGACCGCGCCGACGGGATCGTGACCGTCACGATGAACCGTCCCGAGCGCAAGAACGCCGCCAACGGGGTGATGTGGGACGAGCTGCTCGCCGTGTTCAGGGAGGTCGGGGCCAGCGCCGAGGACCGCGTGCTCGTGCTGACCGGCGCCGGCGGCGACTTCTGCTCCGGCGCCGACGTCACGGGCATGGGAGGCGGCGAGGTGCACGGTCTGGCGAGCATGCGCCACATCGGCGCCATCGCCTCCGCGCTGCACCGGCTGCCGCAGCCGACCATCGCCAAGGTGCGCGGGATCGCCGCCGGCGCGGGGATGAACATGGCCCTGCTGTGCGACCTCCTCGTCGCCGGCGACACCGCCCGCTTCTCGGAGATCTTCGCCAGGCGTGGGTTGACGATCGACTTCGGCGGATCGTTCGTCCTGCCCCGTCGGGTCGGTCTGCAACGGGCGAAGGAGCTGACCCTGCTCGCCGACATCATCGATGCGCAGGAGGCCGAGCGCATCGGCCTGGTCAACCGCGTCGTGCCCGACGCCGAGCTCGACGCCTTCGTCGACGAGTGGGCCACGCGCCTCGCCGCGGGACCACCGATCGCCCTCGCCCAGGCGAAGCGGCTGCTCGACGACGGCGCCAACAGCACGCTGGAGCAGGCGCTCGATGCCGAGGGCGCGGCGCAGACCGTCAACTTCGCGACCGGAGACACCGCCGAGGCGGTGCGTGCGTTCCTCGACAAGCGCACGCCGACCTTCCGCGGACGGTGAGTGACTGAACCGGGTGGGCAGGGGCATACCCTTTCCGGGGTGGCCCCCCACGACGGAAGCTCGCGCCGCCGGCGCATCGCGGTGCTCGCCGCGGCTCTCGTCGTGTTCACGGCCGTCCCCGCCCGGGCGCAGGAACCGCCGCCGACCCCCGACGTGCGGCGATGGCTGGTCGCCGTGCCGACGGGCTGCAACGCTCCGCCACTCCCCGACGTCGTGTTCGTCGGCACCCTGCTCGAGACCGGGCACGCCCGCGGGCGCGCCGCAGGAGTCGGCCTTCCAGACGGGCCGATTCCGCGTCGATCAGGCGCGGGCGGGCACCGTCGAGCGCTTCGCCTACGACGGCGTGGTCGACGTCCGCTTCGGCATCGACACGAAGTTCCTCGAGCCAGGCGATCAGTACCTGATCGGCGCCGCCTTCGACCCGGACGCGGCGGCGCTGGTGTCCAAGGTCCGCGAGCCGGAACCAGCGTTCGGCGGCGACGAGGTCATCGCCGCCGCGGAGAGCGACGTGACGTGCCCGGTGATCGAGGACCCAGTGCGGGCCATGCGCGTCGATGGCACATCCATCGAGGCCGGCGTGATCAGCCCGCTCGCCGACTCCAAGCGGGGGATCTTGCGCTCGTTGCTCCTGCCCCTCACGGTCGCCTTCGTGGTGCTCTTCGCCCTCGCCTCGGTGCGCTGGTTGATCACCGGGGTGTTCAAGGGCGTCGGCTCGGTGGTCGGCACGGCCAGCGTGCCGCGCGAGAAGCGGGCCGCGATGCGCAGCAGGCCACGCGTCACGGACGAGTTGTAGCGCTCGCCGCGACCTCGTCGAGGGCGTCTTCCCAGCGCCTCGATGGCGATCTGCTCGGCGGGCTGACCGGGCCGGCAGCGGACCAGTACGCCGCCGGCGATCGGTTCGTCGAGCAACCGGCCGAGGACCAGGCCGTAGGCGGCGAGCTGGTGGCGATAGCGGGCGATGCGCGCCGAGGCGTCGATCCCCGGCTTCCACTGGTCGGTCTTGTAGTCGACGATGACGAGGCCGTCGGCCGTGCGCACGAGCAGGTCGATGTAGCCCTCGACCACCGTGTCGCCGAGCTCGGCGACGACGAACAGCTCACGCCAGTGCTCGGCGCCGCCGGCGGCGGCCATGACGATCGGCGCGGTGAGCGCCGACCGGCTGAGCGCGGCGACGCGCGCTTCGAGGCCGAAGATGCCCTCGGCGGCGCACTGCGCCGCGGCGAGGTCGTCGATGTCGGCGCCAGCGCTGAGGTCGGCGTCCTGCAGGACGGCGTGCACGGCACGCCCCACCGCCGTGCCGTATCGCCCGCGCTGCCACGGCGGCAGATCGAGGTCGACGGCGTCCTTCTGCAGCCCGGCGTCGACGGGCGGCTCGGCGATCGCCGTGGCCAGGCCGGTCGCGCTGGTCGCCGAGCGCACCGACGCCCCGGCGATCGCCCGGCCCCGCTCGGCGTCCCACTCGGCGGGGTCCGACCAGGGCAGCTCGAGGTCGTCGGCGGCGGTCGGGTTGAGCGGGTCGGCCGCCCCGTCGAGCCGGCGGGCACCATGCTCGAGGGCGCCTCCCTCGGCGAGCACCGTGGCACTGGTCGCCTTCGCCGTGCCGTGCTCGCCGTCGACGTTCTCCTGCTTGCGGTGCAACGACACGACGAGGTGGTCGACGGCACGCGTGCAGGCGACGTACAGGAGCCGCCGCCGCTCGGCATCGCCCATCTGCTCGTCGAGCGGCCGGTAGGCCTGGAACTCGTCGTTGTCGCGCTCGGCGAGCATCCAGCCGCCGTCCGGCCACACGACCGACAGCGCCGCTTGGCCGTTGGGCTTGGTCGTCATCCCGCTGACGACGGTGATCGGGAACTCGAGGCCCTTGGCGGCGTGGACGGTCATCAGCCGAACGGCGTCGTGATCGCGCTCGGGCAGGATCGTGTCGCTCGCCCGGCCCTCGGCCGCCTGGTAGGCCGCCCAGCGCAGGTACCGGCGGACGCCTCGCCCACCGGAGTCGGTCCACGCCCTGGCCTGGTCGACGACGTAGCGCACCCGTCGCCACACGTCACGGGCGTCGCGCCCGCCGAGCGCCGTCTCCAGCATCCGGCGCTCGACCACGATGCGGTCGAGCAGCTCGGCGGGAGTCGACCGGCCGATGTCGGCGGCGATCGAGGCGACGTGGGCGATCGCCGCGGCGACCGGGTGGTCGGCCATCGACTCGGGCGGCCGGGCGAAGCTGCGCCAGCTGCCGCCGGCCCGCTTCCAGTCGTACAGCTCGACGTCGCTGCACCCGTACAGCGGCGTGCGCAGGGCGGCGACGAGGGCGAGGGCATCGGTGGGGTCGGCGGCGGCACGCAGGGCGAGCATCAGGTTGCGGATCTCCGGCGTGACGTAGACGACGGAGGCGTTCTCGGCGCGGTACGGGATCGTCAACCGCGAGAGCGTCGCTTCGAGCATCGGCAGTGACGTGCGCGCCGGGAGCAGCACGGCGATGTCGTCGGGCCGGCACGGCCGCAGGCCGCCGTCGCCGTCGCCGACCGGCCACTGCTCGCGGAGCGCGGTGACCACGGCGACGCCGACGGACTCGGCCTCGCGCCATCGCATCTCGTCGGCGTCGACGTCGTCGTGGACTGTCGTCCCGAGGACACGGACCGTGCCGTGGTGGCGCGGCGCCGGGCGGCAGGTGTCGAGCGGACCGTAGGCCGGCTGCACGCCGGGCTCGGGCTGGATCACGCTGCCGAAGACGCCGTTGACCCAGTCGATGACCGCGTCGGTGGAGCGGAAGTTGGCCGACAGGACCTCACGCTCGGCTCCGACCTGGCCGGCGGCGGCGAGGTACATGGCGATGTCGGCGCGGCGGAAGCGGTAGATCGACTGCTTCGGATCGCCGACGACGAACAGCCGGCCGGGGACGGGCCGCAGGCCGCTGACGTCGTCGACGGGTTGGTCGGCGGGCTCGGCGGTGAGCCGGACCGCGATCTCCAACTGGATCGGGTCGGTGTCCTGGAACTCGTCGAGCAGCAGGCGGCGGTAGCGGTCGTGCAGCCGGGCACGCACGTCGGGCTGCGTGGCGAGGAGCCGGCGGGCGAGCACGAGCAGGTCGTGGAACTCGAGCGTGCCCGCAGCGGACCGCTCGGTGGCGCCGTCGAGCACGAAGCGCCCGGCGATCGCCCCGACGACGGACTGGCGGTAGCGCCGCCACTCGTCGAAGTAGCCGTCGACGAGCGACCTGACCGCCTCCGCTTCCGCCCGGTGCGACTCCAGCGCCTCGGCACCGCCGTCGCGCGACCACTTCGCCTTGCTGCCCTGGCGCGCCGCCTTGGCGAGCCAGCGCTTGACCTCGTCGAGGCCGCCGAGGAGGCTGCCGACGTCGTCGCCGCACGTGACCGTGCCGGCGCTGATGCCCGCCATGAAGTCGGCCTGCGTGTCGTCGGGCGGGACGGGCGTGGCGACGAGTGCGGCGAGCCGCTCGAGGATGTGCGGGCACCCACCCGGGCGTGGCGACACGGTGAGGGCCACGCGCTGCTCGACGAGGTCCCAGTTCGCCTGGAAGTCCTCGACGACCCGGCGCAAGGTCTTCGTGCCGCGGAACGCTCCCCAACCGAGCAGTTGGACCAGCTCGGCGGCCGTCAACCCGGGCACCGGCTGGCGATCGGCGTCGTCGAGCAGTTCGTCGAGGAGGTCCTCCCAGCGCTCGTCGAGCGCCAGCTGGCTCTCCAGCTCGTCGAGGACGTCGAACCCCGGCGGCAACCCGGCCTCGACGGGGAACTCGAACAGGATGCGCCGGGCGAAGGCGTGCAGCGTGCCGATGGGCGCGTGGTCGAGGCCGTCGAGGGCGGCCCGGCGCAGCGGCCCGCTCTCCGGTCGGTCGAGCTCGGCGCGGATGCGATGGCGCAGCTCGGCGGCGGCCTTCTCGGAGAACGTGATGGCGGCGATGGCGTCGACCGGCACGCCCTCGTCGATCAGCGTGAGGATGCGAGCCACGAGGGCGGTCGTCTTGCCGGCGCCCGCGCCGGCCTCGACGAACAGCGTGGCCGCGGTGTCGGTGCGGATCCTGTCGCGAGCGGCCTGATCCGGCGGCCGGCCATCGGGTGTCGTCGCCGGCGAGGAGCGTCAACTGCTCAGCCATCGGCGCGCCGGCTCCTCGTCGTCGAGCGGGAACAGCGCGGCAAGCACGCCGTCGGACCGCTTGCGCTCCCAGTTCGCCCACGCCGGCGCCGTGCCGAGTCCGTCGGGATCGCAGAACCAGCAAGCGTTGTACAGCACCCAGCCGGGAGGCTCGGGGATCAGCGGGAAGATCCCCGACTCGATGGCGTCGACGATGCGCGCCAGTTCGGCGCCGACGCGGTGCTCGACGTCGTCGTCGAGCACCAGCTCGGGGCGGTCGAACTTCGGCTTGAAGTAGGTGTAGCCGGCACGCACCGGCGCCTTCGGCGTCCCGAGCAGGGCACGGGCCGCGGCGGCGTAGACCGGGAGCTGGAAGCGCCGGCCGGCCAGCGTCGGGTCGTCGGCGGAGACGCTGCCGAGCTTGTCCGGCTTGCCCGTCTTGTGGTCGGTGACGACGAGCGTGCCGTCGGGCAGCTCGTCGATGCGGTCGACCTTGCCGCGGAAGCCGACGGCACGCCCGTTCGGCAGGAGCAGCTCGACGCGCTCGTCCACGCCGAACTCCTGCTCGGACGAGCGCAACGCCCGTCCGGACCAGCCGATGCGGTCGAAGGCCAGCCAGGCGTCGAGCGTGCCGAGCAGCTCGGCCCTGGCATTGACCCAGAACGCGGCACGGCCCGTGCGCCCGGCGGCGTGGAGGGCGTCGGCCACCTCTGCGCCGGCACGCTGCAGCGCGGCGGCGTGCTCGTCCGTCCAGCCGGTGGGTCCGGGCTGGGGAAGCGTGCCGGCGAGCACCTCGCGGTGCAGGCGGTCGATGGCGTCGTGGATCGCCGTGCCGCGATCGAGCGAGCTCAGCGTCTCGATGTCGGCCGGCTCGTCGATCGGGCGGGCGCCGAGCACGTACTGCACGAAGTAGGCGTGGGGGCAACCGGCCCAGGTCTCGACGCGGGTCGGTGAGATGGTGGCCGGCAGGGGGTCGACCGAGCGGGCGGTGAGGTTGCCGTCGAACTCCGTGAACCGGTCGCTCGCCCGGGCGTCGCGGAGCCGCAACGCCCGCCGCAGATCGACGTCGTCGTGGGCGAGCGGCAGGTCGCGGATGTCGTCGCCGGCGCGTGTGCACGCCCACAGCGCGCGCAACCGGTGCTCGGAGGGCGAGGCGGGGAACTCCGTCGCCGCCAGCCCGTGGGCATGGGAGTCGATGACGACGTGGCGCGAACCGGCGGCGGCGAGGAGTGGAGCGATCCAGCGCGACTCGTGGTGCGTCGCCGTCGCCCGCAGGTCGCCGCGGGGCACGGTGATCGTGACCTCGGCGGTGGTCGTGCCGACGGCCAGGAACTGGCGGTGGACGAGCGCGGCCCGCTCGGCCGATCCCTCCAGCCCGGCGAGCTCGCGTTCCAGGTCGCCGAGCAGCGGGTCGACGGTCGGCCGCGGCGGCACGAGTCCTTCGGCCGCGCCGACGAGCACGGCGACGTCGACGTCGAGCCCGGCCGCACCGGCGAGCGTGCTGACGTGCACGCCGTCGCCGACCTTGCCTCGTCGCCCCGGCGTGACGTCGAGCTCGGCGACGAACGTGGCGCGGAACTCGGCTCGGGTCACCGGCCCGCCGATCGAGTCCAGGTGGTCGAGGCGGTCGAGCACCATCGTGGTCTGGTCCCAGCCCTCGCGTTCGGCGCCGTCGAGTCGGTCGAGCCCACCAGGCCCGAACCACCGCTCGAGCCGCTCCTTGGCCCAGGCGACCCACTCCGCCCATCGGCGCGGGACGGTCGGATCGCCGAGCGCCGCCCGCAGCTCGGCGACGAAGGCGAGCAGCTCGAGGGCGGCCTCGGCCTCGGCGCCCGGGTCGGGGATGTCGCTGTCGCGCACGTCGTCGGCGTAGCGGACGAGGTGGGTGTGCCAGTCCTCCTCGCGCACGACGCCGGCGGCCCGGCCGATGCGTTCCCAGCGGGCGGTCGGCACGGTGCGCCCGTCGGGCCGTCGGGCCGGGACGTCGCCGAGCAGGGTCATCAACGCGCTGCGGCGCAGCCCGCGGCGGTCGAGCTCGAGCAGCTCGGCCAGGACGCGCGGCGCCATGCGCTCGCCGACGCCGGTGCCCGGCCGGCCGTTCCAGGGGATCCCGGCGGCGGTCAGCTGGTGCTCGACCAGCCGGGCGTAGGGCCGGTCGGAGGGGAAGAGCACGGCGATGCGGTCGAAGCGGGTGCCGGCGCGGGCGGCGTCGACGACGGCGCGGACAGCGATGCGGACCTCGTCGTCGGCGTCGGTGGTCGACACCACGGTGAGCTCGCCGGTGGGCGTGGTCGCCGCCGAGTGGCGCGTGGAGCGGGCCGCCGGCAAGCGCCTCGGCGAGCGCCACGACCCCGGCATCGGCGTCGGCGTCGCCGGTGAGCCCGACGACCAGCTCGACGGTGCCACGCTCGGCGAGCGCGGCGAGGAGCTGCGCCTCCAGCGGGCGCAGCCGCTGAGGTAGGTGCACGACGACGCGTCGGAGGCGATCGGGCACCTCGTGGCGCGCTCGCTCGGCGGCCCGGGCGAGGAGGTCGCCCTCGTCGTACCAGGACGGGGCGAGCAGCCGGGCGACATCGGTGGCGACCCGCGCCGGCTCGCGCCCGCGAGGCGTGCCCGCCAGCGCGGTGACCGACCCGGGGCCGGCGGCGCGCAGCTCGCGGTAGAGGTCGCGGAGGGCGACGACGGTCGATGGGTGGTGGTTGACGGCGGCGTAGATGCCGGGGGAGTCGTTGATGACCCGCTTGACGGCGAGGTCGACCACCGGTGTGGAGACGGGCTTGCGGCCCTCGGCGTGCAGCGACGGTGCGCCGAGCAGCTCGGCGAGCCGGAAGACCGTGAGGACGTCGATCGCGGCGGTGCCGCCCCGCCGGCCGAGCGCCCGGCGGGCCATGACGCCGGCGGTGTTGGT
The DNA here is from genome assembly GCA_963749315.1 of uncultured Acidimicrobiia bacterium. Taxonomy (GTDB): domain Bacteria; phylum Actinomycetota; class Acidimicrobiia; order Acidimicrobiales; family Ilumatobacteraceae; genus JALZMG01. The sequence goes on along the minus strand of CAVVMS010000022.1, from coordinate 45,026 downwards.
CGGCACGATGACGGCGACGGGCGCGAGCGGGTCGTCGCCCTTGGCAGCCCGGACCGCCGCCGCCAAGGCATCGAACGCGGCCGCGCCGTGCCGGGTGAACGTGACGCTGACCGCCATGCGCCCGATCGTACGGACGGGGTGTGACATCCGCAGCGCCCCGCCGCGCGGCGGTCGCCCCGTGGGTCAGCGAGTCGCTGCGGTCGCCAGGGTGCGCAGCTCGGTGACGGCGCGCTCGAGGCCGTCGGGGTGGCGGAACAGGGCGCTGCCGGCGACGAGCACGTTGGCACCCGCCCTGACCGCACCCCCGATCGTGGTCGGCGTGATGCCGCCGTCGACCTCGACGTCGACGTCGTCGTCGAGCCCGGCGTCGGCGACCATCCGCCGCACATCGGCGATCTTCGCCTCCATCGTCGGGATGTAGGCCTGGCCGCCGAACCCCGAGTTGACGGTCATCACGAGGACGAGGTCGACGAGATCGAGCACGTGGGCGACGGCGCTCGCCGGAGTCGCCGGGTCGATGGCGACACCGGCGGCGGCACCGAGCTCGCCGATCGCGCCGAGCGTGCGGTGGAGGTGCTGGCACGCCTCGACGTGGACGATCAGCCGCCGGCAGCCGGCTTCGACGTAGCGAGCCGCCATCACCTCAGGGGTGAGCACCATCAGGTGGGCTTCGAACGGGAGGGTGACGAGGTCGCGGGTCGAGGCGATGACGTCGGGACCGAACGTCAGGTTGGGGACGAACTGGCCGTCCATCACGTCCCACTGGATGAGGTCGACGCCGGCCTTCTCCAGGGCGACGATCTCCTCGCCGAGGCGGGAGAAGTCGGCCGGCAGCACCGACGGGGCGATCTGGATCGGGCGGGCCACCGAGGTTGACCGTACCGCGACCGCGAGCGACCGAGCGCCAGCGAGGGAACGGCCATGACCGGCCTGCGTGGCCGGGGAACGCAGTCTGACGGTACCGCGCGGCCGTAGCCTCGGCCGGGTGACCGTCATGACGCTGCGGCCGGACCGCTTCGCCGCTGGCGGTGAGGCGATCGCACGAGACGATGACGGGCGCGTGGTGTTCGTGCGCGGCGCGCTCCCCGGCGAGACCGTCGAGGCCGAGCTGACGACGGTGAAGAAGGACTGGGCACGGGCGACCACCGTCGCCGTGCTCGATGCCTCGCCCGACCGGCTGATCCCGCCCTGCCCGTCACGGCGCGCCGGTTGTGGAGGATGCGGCTGGCAGCACCTCACGATCGAGGCGCAGCGATCAGCACGCCTCGACATCGTGGTCGACGCGCTGCGTCGCACCGGGCGCATCGCCGAGCCGGTCGTCGAATCGGGTGGTGGCGTGGAGTCGACCGGCTACCGCACGACCGTTCGCGTCGCCGCCACCACCGACGGTCGGGCCGGCTTCCGCGCCGAGCAGACGCACGACGTCGTCGAGGCGCCGAACTGCCTGGTCGCCCACCCGGCGCTGGCGGCGCTGCTGCCCGAGCTGCGGCTCGACCCCGGCGTCGAGCTGACGCTGCGGTTGTCCGTCGCGACCGGGGAGCTGGCCGCGCGATGGGACCAGCAGGCGGGTGACGTCCACGGCCTCCCCACAGGCACGGCGACGGGCTCGAAGGCGACGCTGCACGAGGACGTCGCCGGGCGCCGGCTGCGCGTCTCGATGGGTTCGTTCTTCCAGTCCGGCCCGCAGGCGGCCGAGCTGCTCGTCGACACCGTGCGCCGCGCCGCGCCCGAGCTCGCCGGCGCGGCCCTGGTCGTCGACGCCTACGCCGGCGTCGGCATGTTCGCCGTGTGCGCCACGGATCCTCCCGCCCGCATCGTCGCCGTCGAGACGTCGCGGTCAGCCGTGTCGGATGCCGCGCACAACCTGGTCGAGCGCGACGCCGAGATCGTCCGTGGCGAGGTCGGCGGGTGGCGGCTTCCGCCGGGTGCCGTCGTCGACGTGGCGCTCGCCGATCCGGCGCGCAGTGGACTCGGCAAGCCCGGCGTCAACGCCCTCGTCCGGGCGGGCGCCCCGATCCTCGTGCTCGTCAGCTGCGACCCGGCGTCGCTCGGCCGCGACGTCCGGCTGCTCGGCGAGGCCGGGTATCGCCACGATCGCTCGGTGGTCGTCGACACGTTCCCGCACACCACCCACATCGAGGCCGTCACCCGCTTCGTCCACGACGGCGCCGTCGTGATCGCGCCGCGCCTGTCGGAGGAGGTCGCCGCGGCGCTCGGCGGCGGCGGCGCCGTCGTGGCGTTGGAATCGACGATCTTCTCCCATCTCGGCCTGCCGTCGCCGGCCAACCGGGAGGCGCTCGATCGTTGCATCGCGGCGATCCGCGAGGCCGGGGCCGTGCCGGCGGTGACGGCCGTGCTCGACGGCGTCGCCAGGGTTGGCATCGCGTCGGGCGAGCACGACCGGATCCTCGGCTCGGCACGCAAGGCCGCCGAGCGCGATCTGCCCGTGGCGATCGCCCAGCGATGGCCGTTCGGGGCGACCACCGTGTCGGGCGCATTGGCGCTGGCCGCGGCGGCGGGGATCGCCGTGTTCGCCACGGGCGGCATCGGCGGGGTCCACCGCGGCGCCGCTCTCACGGGCGACATCTCGGCCGACCTCGATGCCATCGCCCACCACCCCGTCGTCACGGTGAGCGCAGGCGCCAAGGCGTTCCTCGACCTCGGGCGCACGGTCGAGCACCTCGAGACGGCCGGCGTGCCCGTGCTCGGCTGGCGTCACGACTGGTTCCCGGCCTTCTACACGCGGTCGTCCGGGCACCCCGTTCCCCATCGCGTCGAGACCGCCGTCGAGGTGGCCGCGGTGCTGGCGAACCGCAGCCGGTCCTCGACCGGCGTGCTGCTGACCGTCCCGATCCCGGAGGCCGACGAGCTCGACGCCGCCGAGCTCGACGCGGTGCTCGGTGCCGCGCTCGCCGACGCCGAACGCGCCGGGATCTCCGGCGCCGCGGTCACCCCGTTCGTGCTCGGTCGCATCGCCGACGCGACCGCCGGCCGCAGCGTGCCGGCGAACCTCGCCCTCGCCGAGCACAACGCCGCCGTCGCCGCCGAGGTCGCGGTCGCCGTGGCAAGCAGTCGCTGACGCTTCAGCGGCTGGAGCCGAGGAGCTTGCCGTTGCGGAGCACGGTGACGGGGCCGTCCTCGCTGACGACGATCACGGTCGCCGCCGAGTCGTCGAAGCTGTAGCGCCGGCCCGAGGTGTGGCGCATGCCGCGCAGGCCCTCGACGCTCGTCTCGGCCTCGGAGCTCGGCACCAGCCGCACGCCGAGCTGACGCAGGACACCATGGGCGTCGAACACCGCTGCGCCGTCGATCTGGGCGAGCGCGTGGCGCAGCGGCGCCAGCGCGACCGGCCTGGTGATGTCGAGCGGCGGCGGTGGAGGCAGACGCACCTCGTACGGCGCCTCCCCGTCGTCGGGGCGGTAGACGAGGATGGCGCCGATGCCACGTGCCCCGAGATCGTGGACGGCGAACTCCAGCATCGTCTCCAACACATCACCCTCGCCTTGCAGCCCGCACGCCGTGAGGGCGTCGATCCACCGTCTGACCGGCGGCTCGCTGCGCCACGTGAGGCCGTCCCACCGCAGCACACCATGGTTGCCGACGAGGCGCACCTGACCGTTCGGATGGCGCTGAACGAGCGTCGCTCCGGTCGACTCGGCGAGCACGACGAGGTCACGCTCCGAGCCGGCAGGCCGGTCGAACACCGCCCACTCGTCGTCGCCGGTGGCGCGCCGGACGATCCAGCTCGACAAGCCGTCGGCGAACAGCCGTGCTCCGGTCAGCGGCATCGCCTCGACCGCCCGCCGGGTGACGGTGAGCTGGGTGCCCATCTCCCACTGCTCGACAGAGGTCGTCGGTTCGACGATCGCCCCGACGCTCGGGATGCGCCGTTCGTGGACGCGCGGGCGCAGCGCGTAGTCGAGCTCGGCCAGCACGATCGAGTCGACCTCGTCCCGCAGGTCGAGCTCGAAGCCGACCTCCGCCAGCTCGTCACGCAGCCGTCCGAGCCGAGCGTCGTTCACTGGTGCACCATCGACTCATGCACATCCTTGACGGGGTCGATCTCGGCCGTGCACCAGTGAACGCTTCGGCGCTTCGCGCCGAAGAACGCACCGTGCTGCTGGAGCTCGCTTCGCTCGCTCATCGGAGCTTCCGTTCGATGCGGTCGAGGAAGGCCCGTCGCTCGGTGTCGGTGGACGTGTCGAGGCCGTACATGGCGATCCACGTCGTGCGCGCCAGCGGGTGGCAGACGGCCCGCAACGTACGGGTGACCATGCGCTTGCCGACCTCGCCCTCCAGCGCGTTGACGAGCTTGGACGAGCCGTGCGTCGTGATGGCGACGATCCGGCGCACGTTGTGCAGGCGGGCGTGGACGCGGTTCGATTGCGGGGGCAGGTCGAAGGCGACGTCGCGGACCCACACCCGGTCGATCCATCCCTTGAGCATCGCCGGCTGGCCGCTCCACCACGTCGGGTAGACGAGCACGAGTCGCTGGCACCACTGCAGGTCGGCGGCGTGGTCGGCGACCGCCGGGTCGGGCCCGGGTTCGAGGTGGCGGGCTTCCTCTTCGGCACTGAACACGGGATCGAAGCCGTCGGCGTACAGGTCGGTGACACGGACGTCGTCGCCGCGCCGGCGCGAGCACCTCGACCGTCCGGTCGCGCGTCGCAGCGGTGAACGATTCCGGATCGGGATGGCAGTGAACGACGAGCGCGCGCATCAGCGAGATCCGGCGACGGACGGGTGGAGGTGGGCCATCGAGTGCTCGACCCGATCGAGGAAGGCGGCCCGCTCGTTGTCTCCGAGCGTGTCGACCGAGTACAGGCCGAGCCAGGTCGTCGGCGTCCGCGCGCCGCAGTTCATCCGCAGTGCTCTCGTCAGCATCCGCCGGCCACCGTCGTGGAGCAGCTTGACGTACGTCCACGGCGCGCCGTACGTGCTGATGCCGACGATGCGCCGCACGTTGGTCAGCGCCGGCTTCACCTTGCCCGCGGCGTCGAACCGGAACGCCACCCCCGGCACGAGCACCCGCTCGAGCCACCCCCTGAGTATCGCCGGCGGCCCGCTCCACCAGGTCGGGTAGACGAACGCCAGCACGTCGGCGCGCTGGGCGAGCTCGGCGTGGGCGAGGGTCATCGGATCGAGCAGCGGCTGCTCGCCGTGGTACGCCCGTCGTTCCTCCAGCGACATCGCCGGGGCGAAGCCGAGGGCGTACAGGTCGAGCGTCGTCACCGCGTGACCGCCTCGCTCGAACCCCGCACGCGCCGCTGCGGCGATGGCGTGGGTGAAGCTGTCCTCGTGGGGGTGGGCGCAGACGAGGAGCACCTCCATCAGCCGGGGACCGTAGGCGATGCCAGGCGCCGCGCCAGGTTGGCGCGCACATCCGGCCAGTCGTCGTCGGTGATGGCGAACAGCGCGGTGTCCCGCGCCCGCCCACCTTCGCCGGGCACGAGCGACGGGCGGTGGTGGCGCAGCGTGCCCTCGAAGCGGGCGCCGATGCGCTCGATCGCTCGGCGGCTGCGCTCGTTGCGCACATCGGTCGCCAGCGCCACCCTCGTCACTCCCCACACGTCGAAGGCGTGCACGAGCAGCAGCAGCTTGGCCTCGGTGTTGATCGGGCCGCGCTGGGCGTCGGCAGCGAGCCAGGTGCCGCCGATCTCCACCTCGTCCGGTTCATCGCGTCCACGCCACCGCCGCAGCTCCATGAATCGGGTGCACCCGACGAGCCGACCGTCGACGACCCTGCGCTGGGCGAACGGCACCGCCTCGCCCGCATCGCGCTGGGCGAGCAGGCGGTCGATGTAGTCGGCGGCATGTGCTTCAGTGGCCGGCACCTCGGTGTATCCGTACGTCGACCGATCGCCGCCGGCCGCCGCGGTCAGGTCGGCGGCGTGCTCGGGAGCGAGCGGGATCAGCTCGACGTGCAGCCCGTGCAGCGTGAAGGGGTCGATGGGCAGGACGGTACCCCGGGTCGACACGGCGGCGCGGGGGCGGGTACGACATGGCCCATGTTCCGCACCGACGCCGTCATCCCCCCTGACCCGGTCGGCCTCGACGTCCTCCACGACCGCGAGTACCGGGTACGCGCCTACCGCCTCGCCGACGACCGGCTGCTCATCCGCGGCGCCGTTCGCGACCAGAAGCCACCCGGGCTGTACCTTGCCGACGACGACGAGCCGCTGACGATGCACCACATGCACGTCGACCTGGAGATCGCCTACCCGTCACTCGAGATCGTCGACGCCCGTGTCGACTTCGAGGCCCACCCGCACACCACCTGCACGGCCATCATCGAGGACTACGGGGGCTTGATCGGCCTGTCCATCGCCAGGGGGTTCACCCACCGAGTGCGCGAGCTGTTCGGCGGACCGCGCGGGTGCACCCACACCACGGCCCTGCTGCTGGCGATGGCTCCCGTCGCCATCCAGTGCACGTGGTCGATGCGGGCAGGCGACATCGTCCGCCAATCCGGGGGCGGGCCGGCGCAACGCGAGCAGGTGATGCGGGCGAACCTGAACACCTGTCATGTCTGGGCGGAGGACGGCGAGCAGATCGCCGACCTGCGCGCCGGCAGGCCGATGGAGATGCCGTTGACGATGCAACGACGCTTCCACGAGCTCGGCCACTCCGCGGACGAGTGGCCGGGGCAGGACCCGTGACCGACAGCCATCCTCGACCTGTCGATCGACGACGTTCGCGAGCGACCGGGCACGAAGTGGTCGAGCATCGAGGGACGCCTCGCGGCGTGGGTCGCCGACATGGACTTCCCGGTCGCGTCGGCGATCCGCGATGCGCTCGTCCACACCGCCTCGACCGACGTCGGCTACCCGCGCTGGCCGGGGATCGGCCGCTCACCGTTGCCTGAGCTGTTCGCCGGCCGGATGGCGACACGCTTCGGCTGGCAGCCCGACGAGGGACGGTTGCACGAGCTCGCCGACGTGATGCAGGGCGTCGTCGCCACGATCCACCACCTCACCAGACCGGGCGACGGGATCGTCCTGCACATGCCGGCCTACCACCCGTTCCTCGCGGCCATCGACGGCATGGGCCGCCGGGTGGTGGACGTCCCCGCCGAGCGGATCGGCGACCGGTGGACGTTCGACCACGATGCGCTCGACGCCCGGCTCAGCCACCGAGCCGGCGCGGCTGCTGCTGCTGTGCCACCCGCACAACCCGACCGGGCACGTGTTCGCGACGGGCGAGCTGACGCAACTCGGCGAGATCGCCGAGCGCCACGACCTCGTCGTGGTCAGCGACGAGATCCACGCCGAGCTCGTCCACCCGCCGCACGGACACGTCCCGTTCGCGTCGCTCGCACCCGAGCTCGAAGACCGGACGGTGACCATCTCCTCGGCGTCGAAGGCGTTCAACCTCGCCGGGCTGCGCTGGGCGATCCTCCACGCCGGCTCCGCCGAGCTGCAAGCCGCTCTCGACGCACTGCCGTGGCACTACTTCGGCGCGCCCAACCTGATGGCGGTCGTGGCGACGCACGCGGCGTGGACCGCAGGCGACGCGTGGCAGCGAGCGGTCGCCGGCCAGCTCGACGCCAACCGTCACCTCCTGGCGACGCTGCTGCAGACCCACCTGCCCGACGTCGGCTACTGCGTGCCCGAGGCGACCTACCTCGCCTGGCTCGACTGCGGTGCGCTCGGATTCGGTGACGACCCTGCCGAGGCGTTCCGCCGCCGCGGCGTCGAGCTCAGTCCCGGCCCGCGCTTCGGGCCGCAGGGCGATCGGGTTCGCCCGCCTCAACTTCGCCACCGGGCCGACCGTGCTCACCGCGCGTCGTCGAGGCGATGGCCGGCGCGCAGCAGTGACGGCTCGCGGCGGCGGCGTCGGCGAGGCGCCTCACTGCGCTGCGCGCCCGCCTCGAGACGTGATGACCTCGATCTCCTTCCCGAGGGTGGCGCCGTCGGCCAGCTCGAGTCGGTCGCCGCTCCAGAACTTGCCCGGGTCGTACCAGTTCGACGGCCGCTTGGGATCGAGCAGCCCCATGTGCCGGAACGTGATCGCCATCAGCTGGGCGCAGTAGACGGCCTCGCCGCTCGCCTCCTTCCGGAAGCGGCCGGCGATCCACCGCCTGGCCAGGCGGCTCGGCGTCGGGAACGGCTTGCCGTCGTAGGCGGCGATCACGCGCAGCAGCTCGTCCTCCATCGGCCGGGTCACCGTGCCGGTGAACGGGCGCACGTACGCCCGCTGGCCGTACTTGCCGGTCCACACGTCGAACGCATCGTCGAGGCGGTTCAGCTGGGCGCCTCGATGGTGCTCGCCCGTCCACACGTCCTCGAGCGTGCGGCCGAGCTCGGTGTGCCAGAGCAGCGGTGGCAGGTCGTCGAGGGCGACGACCATCGCCACGTGGTTCACCGGCGCGTTCGTCGCCACCCGGATGGCCCTGTCGGCGATCGAGTGGCCACGGAACAGCCAGATGTCGGCGGTCGTGGCCGTGGCCAACGCCTCGTTGGGGGTGATCGTGACGGCCGACGGCACTGCCGTACTGTAGGGCCGGTGATCTGGTGGAAGGTCCTGGGTCTGGCGACGGTCGCCGGCGTCGTGGCAGCAGGTGTCGTGGTCGAGCGCAAGCGCCGCGCCTACCGCTCGTACGACACCGACGAGCTGCGCGACCGCCTCCACGCGCGCCTCGCCGCAGCCGGTCCCGGCTCGGCCTAAGTTCTGGGCGCGATTCGTCTCTGGGCGCGGATCGTCCCGGAATCCGCAACAGATCGCGCCCAGATCGTGGTCACCTAGTGTGCCGCCATGCGCCACGTGCTGGTGGTGGCCAACAAGACGGTCGGCGGTGACGAGCTCGCCGAGGTGATCACGCAACGCCTCGCCGGCGAGCCGTGTGACTTCCACCTCTTGGTCCCCGTCCCGCCCGCACCGCCGATCGGGATCGCCGCCGGGTTCTCGGCGATGGAGGCGGGAGTCGTCCCGACGATCCAGGGCCCCGACGAGCGCGAGCTCGCCGAGGACCGTCTGCGCTACGGGCTCGAGTGGATGCGCGGCCTCGGCGCGACCGTCACCGGCGAGGTCGGCGAGTCCGAGGCGGTGCGCGCCGTTCGTTCGGTGCTCGACGCCCGGCCGGTCGACGAGATCGTCATCTCCACGTTGCCGACGACGTTGTCCCGTTGGCTGCGCCAGGACCTGCCGTCGCGGGTCGAGCGGAAGTTCTCGCTGCCGGTCACGGTGGTGACGGCGCGGACCTCCCCGTGACGCCGGCAAGCGACGCGCCACCGGCGTCGACGAGCTGACGTCCGGGCTCGACGGTCTCGCCGCCGGAGCACGGCACTCAGCCGGTCGGCAGATCGGCCGGGACGACGAGGACCGGGCGCCACGACTGCTGCAGCAGATGGCGTGTCGTCGAGTACCAGTGCGAGTGACCTCCGGGCCACCGCTCGCTCGTCAGCACGAAGACCGCGTCGCCGACCTGCTCGCCGAGCTGGACGAGCGCGGCGACCGGGTCGGCCGTGCGTACGACGCTGAGCTCGGCGTCGACGCCGTGCGCGGCGAACGTCTCGACCGTCGCCTTCGTCCGTTCGGCGACGGCGGGGTCGGTGCTGCCCGCCGGCCATCCCGACGTGGCGACGACGTCGACCAAGTGGGGTCGCTTCCCTCCGAACGTCCGACGCCAGTCCCGGACCACCTGCGCCGCCGGCTGCGGGACGTGCTCGTGGTCGATCGCCACCAGCAGTGTCGGGTCGTCGAGGGGCACCGCCTCGACGGCGTGCGGGCCGAGGATGAGGACGGGCTGGCACAGACTGGCGAGGACCCGGGCCGTGACGCTCCGGCGGACGTCGGTCACCAACGTCGCCGCGCCGGTGGTCAGCAGGAGCAACGCGCCGTCGCGGGAGCGGACGCGCTCCACGATCTCGGCGGCGACCTCGACATCGCGGTCGATGGTCAGCGTCTCGACCACCAGGCCCGACCTCGCGGCGAGGGCCGTCGCGACCCGCACCGCGCCATCGGGCCCGGCACCGGTCGAGGCAACGACAAGGGCGGTGAACAACGGGCTTCCTCCCGACTTGCTTCCAGTGTGGCCGACCCATTCCTCGCCGCCACGGGACCTTTGGCGCGACCGGCGGTGACCGACGTCCCTTTCGCCGGTTCACGCTCGGGGCTTGCGTGGGAGTGTGCCGATCACGGTGTTCCTGCTCGACGACCACGAGATCGTCCGGCGCGGCGTGGCCGACCTGCTCGAGTCGGAGGACGACATCGCGGTCATCGGCGAGGCCGCGACGCAGGAGCAGGCCGTCGGTCGCGTGCACGCCCTCGACCCCGACGTGGCCATCCTCGACGTCCGGCTCGAACAGGGCAACGGCATCGAAGCGTGCCGGGAGATCCGTGCCCTTCACCCCCGCACGGCCTGCCTGATCCTCACGTCGTTCTCCGACGACGAAGCGCTGTTCCACGCCATCATGGCCGGTGCCGCTGGCTACGTGTTGAAGCAGATCCGGTCGTCCGAGCTCGTCGACGCCGTTCGCCGCGTCGCCGCGGGACAGAGCCTCCTCGACCCGGCGATCACGGCACGGGTCCTCGAACGCATCCGTGACGGACCGCGGCAGGACGAACGCATCGCCCGACTGAGCCCTCAGGAGCGCCAGGTCCTCGAGCTGCTCGCCGAGGGTCTGACGAACCGGCAGATCGCCGACCGTCTGTACCTCGCCGAGAAGACGATCAAGAACTACGTGACCGCCGTGCTCTCCAAGCTCGGCATGACCAGGCGCACCGAAGCGGCTGTCTACGCTGCCCGTCGTCTGCGCACGGAAGCCGACAGCTCGTGACCGACCGAGGGACCTTCGGCCCTTGCAGGACGCCGACCGGCTTGAAAGTGTTGCTCCATGACGTCAGAGCCCGAGGGGACGACCGTCCTCGACACGCACACGTGCCTCGAGCTGTTGCGGACGCGCGAGGTCGGCCGGCTCGCCGTCTCGATCACCGATCATCCCGACATCTTCCCGATCAACTACGTCGTCGATCGGGGAACGGTCGTGTTCAGGACCGCCGAGGGGACCAAGCTCGCCGGCGCCCTGCTCGGGCGTGGTGTGGCGTTCGAGATCGACGGGTACGACCCCGACGCCGGTGACGCCTGGAGCGTGGTGGTCAAGGGCTATGCGATCGAGATCGAGCAGCTGCACCAGTACTTCGACGCCCTCGACCTGCCGCTGTTCCCGTGGCACGCCGGGCCGAAGCACCGCTTCGTGCGCATCGAACCGGTGGCCATCACCGGACGAAGGTTCCACGTCGTCGGTCGCGAGGCGTGGACGAGTGACGATCAGGCGTCCCCTCGGGCCGCCGCCGAGTAGACACGGAGACACCCATGACTGATGTGATCGACGACTCGGCGCGTCTCGACGAGCTCGAGCGCGAGGTCCAGCGCTACCGAATCAGCCGCGACACCTGGACGATGGTCGTGCTCGCCCTCGGCGTGCTCACCGCCATCGCCAGCATCGTCGCCGTCGGCCTGGCGATGCGCGACGACGAGGAGGGCGGCGGCGACAGCGGTCGCCTCCGAGCAGGTCGAGGCGGCCCTCTCCGAGTTCGCCATCGACCTGTCGACCAACAACGTCTCCAGCGCCGGCGTGGTCACCGTCCGCAACAACGGCACGATGGTCCACAACATCGCCGTGCGCGGTGAGGACCTCGTATCGCCCGACGTCGCCGCCGGCGAGACCACCGAGCTCGACCTCAGCGGCCTCGAGCCCGGCGCGTACGAGATCTACTGCACGATCCCCGGGCACACCGAGTCGGGCATGTCGACCACGCTGACGATCGGCGGTGACGGCGCGGCCACGGAGGGCGCAGCGGCCGAGCACGCCACCCACGAGGTCACGCCCGAGCAGGGCGCGCTGCAGGACCAGGCGATGATCGAGTCGATCATGGCCTTCCCGGCCGAGACCGAGGGGCTCGGCAACCAGCCGCTGGCCGCCGAGGTGCTGCCCGACGGCACGAAGCGCTACGAGCTGACGGCGAGCGTCATCGACTGGGAGGTCCGCCCCGGCGAGATCGTCCAGGCGTGGGCGTACAACGGCATGGTGCCCGGGCCGCGGATCGACGTCGAGGTCGGCGACCGCGTGCAGTTCGAGCTGACCAACGAGCTGCCGATCGGCACGGACATCCACTGGCACGGCATCGACGTCCCGAACGACCAGGACGGTGTCTCACCGATCACCCAGGACATCGTCGCCACGGGCGAGACGTTCACCTACGAGTTCACCGTCACCGAGCCGGCGATCGGCATGTACCACGCCCACGCCCACTCCCACCAGTCCGTGCCCAACGGCTTGTTCGGCACGTTCTACGTCGGTGACCTGCCGCTTCCCGGCGGGCAGACGGTGTCCGGGCATGAGATCCCGACCGATCTGGAGATCGCCCAGGACCTGCCGATGGTCCTCAACGACGCCGGCGTGATCGGCCTCAGCCTCGACGGCAAGAGCTTCCCCGCCACGACCCCGATCGTCGCCAACGTGGGCGACTGGCTGCGACTGACGTACTTCAACGAGGGCCTGCAGGTGCACCCGATGCACCTGCACGGGTTCGAGCAGTTCGTCGTGGCCAAGGACGGGGAGCCGCTCGACCACCCGTACGCCGCCGACACCATCCTCGTGGCGCCCGGCGAGCGCTACACCGTGCTGTTCAACCCGACGCTGCCCGGCACGTGGGTGTGGCACTGCCACATCCTCAACCACGTCGAGTCCGCAGAGGGGATGTTCGGGATGGTCACCGCCCTCGTCGTGCAGTAGTCACCGCGCTCGAGTGCCGAGCGGTCCCACGACCCGGCATCGGCCGCGGCCTCGTAGCTCGCCTGGAGGAACTGGAGGAGGCGGGCATCGGGGTCGTCGGCCGCGCGCACGACGGCGTACGGGAGCACGAACTCGCCGAGCTGCGCGTCGTAGCGCGCGTCGGCGACATCGAGGTCGATCGAGCTGAACCCGGGCGGCTCGGGATAGGCGTAGGAGTAGAACACGCCTTCGCCGTCGGGACCCGGCCAGTAGCCGGCGCTGCTGACCTCGTGGGAGTACGCCTCGTGCATCACGTGCGGTCCGCAGTTCGGCGCCCCACCCGGATGCGGCGGCGCCGTCCTCCCGGAGAAGCGGGTGACGGCGAGGTCGAGCGCGCCCCAGAACAGGTGAACCGGGCTGACCTTGCCGAGGAACCTGCTGCGGAACTGCTCGAACACCCGGTCCATCTGGACCAGGGCGAGCCAGAACCGCTGCGCCTGCGCAGGGTCGTACGAGGTGTGCACCTCGTCGAGCTCGAACGGGATGGCGCCGGGGATCTCCACCGGGACCGGCCACACCTCGGTCCCCAACCCGAGCTCGTCGAGGGCGGCCATGACCTCGGCGTAGAACACGGCCGTCGACTTCGGCTCGAGGGCGATCGCTCGTCGCGATCCGTCGGTGACGACGATGTCCAGGCGGTGCTCGACGAAGTCGAAGTCGATCTCGAAGCCGCGACCGTCACCGGGGATGAGCGACGTCGTCAGGCCCGACGCCGTCACGTACAGCGGAACGTTCCACCAGTGGCTCGTCACGGGCGTGCGGGCCAGGCGCACCTTGCCCACGACCTGCGTCCACAGCTGCAACGTGTCGCGCGTCGCCGCCCACTCGTCGACGGGCAGCGCGGGCCAGACGGACGGTGTCACGGCTCGACAGTAGGCCCGGCCGGTCGTGTCAGGCTGGCGGCATGTCAGGCCCGGATCCCAAGGCAGAGCTCAAGCGTTACCTGCAGATCGCCCGCGAGGCGTTGCTGTGGAAGCTCGACGGGCTCTCCGAGTACGACATCCGTCGCCCGATGGTGCCGACCGGCACCAACCTGCTCGGGCTGGTCAAGCACGTGGCCAGCGTGGAGGCCGGGTATCTCGGCGACACGTTCGGCCGCCCGTTCACCGAACCGCTGCCGTGGATCGCGGAGGATGCCGAGCCCAACGCCGACATGTGGGCGACAGCCGACGAGTCACGCGAGGACATCGTCGAGCTGTATCGCCGCGTGTGGGCGCACTCCGACGTCACCATCGACACGATGGAGTTGAACGCCGAGCGGTCGCGTGCCGTGGTGGGGCGAGCACGGCGAGGTGACGCTGCACCAGATCCTCGTGCACATGCTCGCCGAGACCGATCGCCACGCCGGCCAGGCGGACATCGTCCGCGAGCTGATCGACGGCGCCGCAGGCCTGCGCCCCGACAACGACAACATGCCCGACGGCGACCGGGCATGGTGGGACGGCTATCGGAGCCGGCTGGAGCAGGTGGCGCGCGAGGCCGGTGGTGTCTGACCGCCTCGCTCGCTGGTCGAGCCCGACGAATGGTCACGGCAAGGACACGATCACATGGCGTCAATCCGGCAGAGGTGCCTCGGCCAGCGCCGCCCGCGCCTCGTCCAGCAACGTCTTCTCCGCACGCTGGTACATCGCCTCCGCCTCGGCCGGCGTGTTGCCGACTGCTGTGAGTCCGACGCGACCGTGTTCGGTCACGCAGCTGATCATGTGGAACACGACGCCGATCTGGCGCGACTGGTCGAAGTGCAGACGATGTCGGGCGACGATGTCGAACAGATCGTCGATCGTCAGGGCTCGGAGGCTGGCCGACTCCAAGTGATCGGTCGCCACGAGGTGCTTCTCACCGCCATCTGCGGTCACGAAGAGGCCGGTTCGTGCGTCGTAGCGACCGCCTGTGAGGAACTGCAGCGTGAGGAACGGATGTGTCGTGCCGCCTTTGCGGAGGTTGAGCTCGATCGCGTACGACGTCCATGCGCCGTTGGAGTCGCGTACCGAGACGAAGTCGATCGCGAAACGTCCGATCACCCCCTCGCGAGCGAGACGGGCGCCGATGATGTTCGCGTCGGCACTGATGGCCGGCGCGTAGTCGAAGTCGGCCGGGAATCGGCAGCCGAGGTAGCTCTGTCCACTCGGTCCGCCGAGCACCTGGTCGTGAGTCGACAACAACTCCACCTCGCCTGTCGGCGTCACCCGCAACTGCACACTTGGGCTGCGAATCTCGACCCCTGCGATGAGCTCCTCGACGATGCCTCCCCGCTCGGCGAGCTTGCTCAGATAGTCGTCGAGTGCGGTGTCCGGGCGTTCGAACTCCATCCGCCGCAAGCGCTCCATGATCTCCACGCGCTCCTGTGTGTCGCCACCCGAAGGGAGGTCGCGCAGGTCGACGAGCGCATTGCCTTGACCGGAGACACCCTCGTTGAGTTTGACGATGACCTTCGACGCAGTCGCCCCGCGCTGTCTCATCGACACGATCGCGTCCGCGACCTCGTCGATGTCGTGCAGGTTCTCGTGGCCGAGCGGATGACGAACTCCCTCTTCGGCGAACAGCTGGCGGCACCCGGTCTTGGTCCCGAGGTGCACGCGTCGTGGATCGGCACCGTACATGGGGATCCCCAGCGCCACGGCGACGTCACGCTCGAGTTCCGTCGTGTTGTACGGGATGAGGTGACACAACGATCGGTCTGGGATGAGCGCCGCGATGCGGCGGAGGAGCCGGGGCCGTTCGAGCAGTTTCTCACTGAGCGCTCGAGGCGTACCGTCGCCAACGGAGACGAAGGTGAGGCGGGCGTGGGCATGACTGGGGATCACGCCTGGGAGCAGGGCCAGGTAGTACTCGACAATGGCGGGAGCGATCGGTGTCGATGTCACGTACACCATGCGCAGGCGTGGCTCGCGCAACAGCAACAAGAGGAAGAGGAAGCGCTCTTCGTACGCCTGCGTCATGCTGCCGCTGCCCTCGCCGAGTCGATCGAGCGTCACCGAGGGAACGACCACCACGGATTCGTTCTCCATGTTCAGACGCATGGCGTCCCACACACGTGGCATGTTGCGCTGGAGGCGGTCGAAGCGCTGGTAGCGCTGCTCGTCGTTGAGTTCGGAGAGGCTGACCGCTTCCGTGGTGCTCACGACGTGACCCGAGCCGCATCGAGACCCTTGATGTCGAACGCGCGCACGGGCCGGCTGAAGCCACTCAGCTCCAGATCACCGGCGGGATCATGGACCACGAGGTCCTCGATACCGGTGAGCACCCGCTGGGTGACGAGGATCTGCCACGGTCTTGCCACTGAGCACAAGCGGGCTGCGAGGTTGACGACGCTGCCGATGGCGGTGTACTCGAAGCGGCCCTCGAATCCGATACGACCAAGGGTGGCGTAGCCCTGAGCAACACCGACGCCGAAGGCGAGATCGTGGCCGTGCCGCGACCAGGAATCGGCCAGCTCGCGAACCCTCGTGCGCATCGCGACCGCCATGCGGATTGCTTGCAAGCCGGCGTCCTCGCACGGCATCGGATCGTTGAACACCACCATCAGACCGTCGCCGGTGAACCGCTCCAGCGTGCCCTCGAAGCGGAAGACCAACTCGCCCGAGCGCGCCGTGGTAGTCGCTCAGCACCGCCATGACCTCCTCCGGCTCGCTGGACTCGGCGAAGGCGGTGAACTGACGGAGATCGCCGAAGACGACCACGATCTCACGACGGTGGCTGTCGAGGAACGACTCATCTCCGGAATCGAGGACGAGCTCGGCCATCTGAGGGGGAAGGAAGCGGCGCAGTCGACTAGCTCTCTCGAGCGCCGCCACTTGTGACTGGACGCGCTCCTCCAGCTGGCGGTTCCAAGTCTCGAGCTCCGCGGCCTGCCGACGGATGGTCTGCTGGTAGCGCGTGACCCGAACGAGCGACTTGACCCTCGCCAGCAGCTCGGCCTGGTCGAACGGCTTGGTGACGAAGTCATCCGCTCCGGCTTCGGTCCCCCTGACCTTCTGCTGGGTGTCGCTCGCAGTGATCATCACGACCGGCAGGTAGGCGGTATCGGGGTTCTCGCGTATCCGCCGACACACCTCGTAGCCATCCATGCCGGGCATCATGATGTCGAGCAGGACAACGTCAGGCTGCTCCTTGCGCAACAGATCCAGCGCCGCTTCGCCGGACTCGGCGCACAACACCCGGTAGCCGCGGGGACTGAACACCGCGTCGAGAAGTCGGATGTTCTGCGCCTGGTCATCTACGGCCAGGATGACCGGTTCATCGTTCATCGTGGCCCCCTTGCAAGAAGTTGCGCACCTGGAGCGGAAGCTCGCGAACACTGAACGGCTTCTCGACATATCCGTCGAAACCCGATCGGAACGCCTGGTCGCGGTCCTCTCTCATCGCGAATGCCGTGACGGCCACGACCGGTACCTCCTGCGTGAGCGGACTGGCCCGAAGCTGCCGAAGTGTTTCGGTGCCATCGATGCCAGGGAGTTGGAGATCCATGAGGATCAGGTCCGGTCGGCACTCGGCTGCGAGCTCTACCCCCTGCTCACCCGACCGTGCCTCGATCACCTGATAGCCCGCATAGCGCAGGACGTCGCGGACGAGCTTCAGGTTCAGCTCGTTGTCCTCGACGACCAGGATTCGGTAGCCGTCGTTCATCGGTGCTCCGATCGGAGCTCGCGCCCAGCTGCGCCGGCAGGCGGCACCACCCGAACCCGGGCGAGCGCGGCCATCAGATCGTCGCGGCTGACGGGCTTGACGAGATACTCGGCGGCGCCGAGAGCCAGACCCTTGGCCCGCTCGTCGAGCACCGACACGACGACGACGGGAATGCCCGCGGTCTCGGGGTCCATCCTGATTGCCTGCAGGACCTCCCACCCGTCCATGCGGGGAAGGCGGACGTCGAGGATGACTGCCACCGGCTTCTCCCGCTGCATCGCGGCCAGCCCGGTCGGTCCGTCCTGCGCGCTCGACACGTCGAGTCCGGCACCCTCGAGATACGCAGTGAGCAGGTCGACGGAATGACGGTCGTCTTCGATCACGAGGATGGTCGGCGAACGAGCCTTGTCCGGCTTCGGCCCGCCGTCGTCGGAAGCACTCGGGCGTGCGAGCGGGACGGTGAACGCGAACGTGCTTCCGACGCCGACCTCGCTGTCCAGCCACATGCGACCACCCATGAGGCCGACGATGCGTCGGCACAGCGTGAGGCCGAGACCTGTGCCCTCGTGCGTGGACGTGCCCCGGCCGCCCTGCTCGAACGACTCGAAGATCCGCTCGCGGTCGGCGGGGGCAATGCCGACACCGGTGTCGGTCACGGTGATCGCCACATCGTCACCGTCGACCCTCGCCTTGACGGAGACCTCGCCGCCGTCGGGTGTGAACTTCACCGCATTGCTCAGAAGATTGATCACGACCTGTTTGAAGCGCAGCTCATCGGTCTCGACGAAGGCCACGTCCGGGCTGACATCGAGGACCAGGCTGAGGCCATGGCTGGTCGCGCGTTCCCGCATCATCGAGACCCCGTACTCGAGCGCGTCGCGAACGGAGAACGTGACGCTCTCCAGGTCCATGTGGCCGGCCTCCACCTTGGACAGATCGAGGATGTCGCTCAAGAGCTGGAGGAGATGCTTACCCGAGCTCCAGATGTCCCGGAGGTACTCCTGCTGACGTTCGTTGATCTCACCGAACATGCGATCGAGCAGCACCTCGGAGAAGCCGATGATCGCGTTGAGCGGGGTGCGCAACTCGTGCGACATGCTGGCGAGGAACTCCGACTTGTGACGGCTGACGAGCTGCAACTCGGCCGTCTTCTGTTCCAAGTCTCGAAACAGCCGCGCGTTGAGGATGGCCAGCGCGGACTGACTGGCGAACGTCTGCAGCAGGTCACAGGTCTCCTCCGGGAAGTCGCCCGTGCGCAAGCGCCGCACCACGAGGACACCAACGATGTGACCTTCCCGGAGCATCGGCACTGCCAAGATCGACCGCCAACCGTTGTCGTAGAGCACCTGTAGATGAACGTCCAGGGGCAAGCCACGCAAGTCGGCGACCTGGAGCGGCTGCGCCTCCTTGGCGGCCCGACCGACGAGCGTGTTGTGCAGCGAGATCTTGGCCTTCTTCAGCCGATCCAACACCTCGTCGCTGGTGCCGTACGCCGTGCGCACGAAGAAGTGCTGCTCGGCTTCATCGAACTCCATCAGTGAGCCGCCGTCCGTGCCGGACAGCTGGACGGCATGCATGACGATCGTCGACAGCACCGTGGTGAGATCGAGGCTCGAGCTCACCGCCTCCCCGAGTTGGCCGAGCGCCTCCAACTGCCCGACCTTGTGGGCGAGCTCGGCACTGCGGGCCTCCAGGGCGCGTACGAGGTCGAGGTTGCGCACCGCGATGGCCGCCGCCGCGGCGAACGCCGTGAGCTGCGTGATTGCCCGATCCTCGAACGGATCGACCTCGGTTCGCCATACCGACAGCACGCCGAGGACCTCGTCGTCGACCAACATCGGCGCGCCCATGGTGCTGCGAAACCCAGCGATCCGCTGGGCATCCTGGCGCCCGTAGGTGGGGTCGGCGAGCACGTCGTCGATCTGGATGGTCCGCCGCTCGAGACCGACGCGGCCATGGACTGACAACGTGTCCCGACGGAATGGGTGATCCGTCACGTGTTCGAGGTAGTCCTCGGAGACACCTGAGGATCGAGCGAGGCGGTAGTGCGGTCCGTCAACGAGACTCAGCACCACACCATCGGCACGGCACAGCGTTCGGGCGCTCTCGACGATGGTCCCGAGCACCACGTCGAGGTCGGACGCGGACCGCCCCATCGCGGTCAGCACCGCGTTGGTGGCCGCGATCTCTTCCCGAGCATCGTCGAGATCCCGCCGAAGGTGTTCGACCGCGGAGGCTTCGACGAACTTGGCTGCGGAACCGTCCGTCACAGTCTCCCTCCGCTCACTGGCCGAAGCCGGTCAACACCTTAGCCTCGGGAGGGAGGGGGCTTCCCCCGCCGTCAGGCAGCGCCTCCGTGGCGCAGCATGATGGGTGCGATGCCTGCGCCCGTGCTCCCAGACACGATCGGCACCGCGCGACTGAGGTCGCCCGACATGGTCGTCGTCACCGGCGACGGCGGCTACGAGTGGGCGCTGTTGTCGGAATGGTTGCGTGACAACTGCCGGTGCGACACGTGCCGCATCGTGCAGACCGACGAGCGACGCTTCCAGCCGTGGCGGGTGGCGGCGGCGCCTCGTTCGGTGGACGCCGGCGACGGAACGCTGACGATCGGGTGGGACGACGGCCACCGCTCGACGTTCACGCCGTCCGATTTCGCGGCGATCTCGATGATGGCCGGCCGAGGCAGCCATCAGCCGCGCTTGTGGCGGGCTGGTCACGACGTCATTCGGGTTCGCCATGACGCCGCGCTCGGTGATGAGGCGGTACGCCGGACGATGTTCGAGGCGTTACGTGACGATGGAGCGGTCATCGTCACCGACTCGCCGACCGTGCCGGGATCGGTGATCGAGACGTGTCGATCGCTCGGCCTGACGCTGGTCGATACTCCACTCGGGTTCATCTTCGACGTGATGATCGATCCGGCGGGTTTCAACGTCGCGTACACCGCCGAGGCGCTCGTACCCCACAACGACAACGCCCAGT
Source organism: uncultured Acidimicrobiia bacterium (assembly GCA_963749315.1). Classification (GTDB taxonomy): domain Bacteria; phylum Actinomycetota; class Acidimicrobiia; order Acidimicrobiales; family Ilumatobacteraceae; genus JALZMG01. The sequence continues at coordinate 24,639 of CAVVMS010000022.1, read as the reverse complement.
ATCGGTACCCGCCGAGCGGGCAGGTGCTGGCCATGATCGTCAACGACGCGACCGGCGGTGACAGCGTCGTCGTCGACGGGTTCGCCGTACTCGACGCCTTGGAGGCCCTCGACCGTGACGCGGTCGAGGTGCTCAGCCGCGTCAAGGTCGGGTTCCGCCAGTACTCCACGACCGCCGATAACCAGTGGCGGTCCCCCCTCGTCGTCCGCGATCCCGAGGGCGGCTACGCCCGGTTGCGGTTCTCGAACCAGCTGCGCCAACCGCTCGCACCGGACCATCCAGACCTGGCCGAGTGGTACCGCGCGTACCGCCTCCTCGGGAACCTCGTGTGCGATCCGGCATTCGCTGTCACGTTCCGGCTTGACGCCGGCGACACCCTCTTCGTGCACGGTGACCGGGTGCTCCACGCTCGCACGGCGTTCAGTCCCGACGGACCGCGCCACCTGCAGGACGTCTACTTCAACGTCGACGACGTGCACGGCCACCTCGACCGGATGACCGGGATGGCGCCCGACGCCATGTGGGCCTCCACCGTCGGAACGGTGGGATGATGGCCGACGTGGACACATCGATCGGCCGGCAGATCACCACGACGGCAATGGCGGACTTCTCACGCGTCGACTACGACCTGGCGTTCGCCGAGGAACAGGAACTGATCGACACCCAAGCCGACCGGGTCCTCGGTTGGTTGCGGCTGATGGATGGACCGTCCAGCTATCCAGTCAGCCGGCTCGGGCACTCGCTGCAATCAGCGACGCGGGCCGAACGCGACGGCGCCGACGACGAGACGATCGCAGTCGCGTTGCTCCACGACATCGGCGACGTCATCGGTACGGCAAATCACTCCCAGGTCGCTGCGGCGCTGCTCCGGCCCTACGTCAACGAGCAGAACTGGTGGGTGGTCGAGCACCACGGTCTGTTCCAGGGGTACTACTGGTTGCATCACTACGACCGTGACCGCAATGCCCGCGACCGCCACCGCGACCACCCGCATTACGAAGCGTGCGTCGAGTTCTGCGCCCGTTGGGACCAGATCAGCTTCGACCCCGCCTACGACACCCGTCCGCTCGAACACTTCGAGCCACTCGTCCGCGACCTCTTCGCCCGCCAGCCTCACGACGTGTTCGCCTGAACTCGCTGCACCCCCTGCGTCGCCACGCCCAGGCGCGACGCATTCCTCGGAGAGCGGGGTCAGCGGTGGCGCCGAATCGTCCGAAGAAGCTGTGACGCCCGCCCCGGGGCACCGGCTCGTGTCCGCCAGTGGGCAGATTTCTGCTCCTTCCCCGCTACTAGTCTGGGAGGCGAGATCGGGGGCTGCGTATGCGGACGTGGTGGATCAGGCTCCTCGGGTGTGCGGCGGCGGTTGGCGTCGTGTCGGGACAGATGGGGGATGTGGCGGTGGCGAAACCGCCCCCTGATTGGGTTGGTGGCGAGGCCGCGCTCGTGCGATTGGGCCGGCGTCTTCCGGCGGTGGCCGCGCGCAACGCGCTCTCGTCGACCGAGCTCCGCTCGAGCTTGCTGAATGACCGCTCGCTGCGCGTCGACGCAAACGATCAGCTGCTCTACGTCGAGCCATCGATCGAGCTGGGTGACCAAGCCGAGATCGAGCCGGATCCGCTGGCGCCCACGATCGATCCCTCCGCCGCGTTCACGTTGCACAGCAGGCCCGGCTCGCGTCGGGTCATCTATCTCGACTTCGACGGCCACATGGTGTCGGGCACCGCGTGGAACGACAAGACAGCCGGCCCGTGCTTTGCCGACCCCTACGACACTGATGGCGTCCCCGCAACGTTCTCCGAGGCCGAGCTGACAGCGATCGCGGGGGTGTGGGCCCGCGTCGCCGAGGACTTCGCGCCGATGGATGTCAACGTCACCACCGTCGATCCGGGACCCGACGCCATCACACGGTCTTCACCCAGCGACTCCCGCTACGGCACGCGAGTGCTGGTCACCAGGTCGACGACGCCATGCTCCAACGGTCTGACGCTGTATTTGTCGCTGTGCAGTGGAGGGTGCGGTGGCCTCGCCTATGTCGGCGTCTTCGATCGATCGTCGAACCATGGCTCGTACCAGCCGGCGTTCGTGTTCCAGAACGGGGTCGGTGGCGGCCAGAAGAACATTGCCGAAGCCGGCACCCATGAGGCGGGACACACTCTCGGGCTCAGCCACGACGGCGGCGCCGGGACGTCCTACTACCGCGGGCACGGAAGTTGGGCACCGATCATGGGTGTCGGCTATTACCGGCCGATCACCCAATGGAGCAGCGGCGAGTACAGCGGAGCCACTCAGACCCAGGATGACTTCGCCGTCGTGCAGGCCAACGGGGCACGAGTGCTCGCTGACGATCATCCCGAGAGCACACCAACGCCGCTCGACACGTCGGCTCCCAATCATGGGATCATCTCCCCCGGCGGCGACGTGGATGTCTTCTCCATCACCTTCACCCAGCCGACGACCATCACCGTTGCGGCGACGCCCGCGCCAACCAGTCCGAACCTCGACATCGCCCTGACGCTGCACGGCCTCGGTGACGACGTCGTCGACGACCCTGCCTCCGGATCCGCGTCGGCAGACATCGCCACCGGCTTGAGCGCAGCCATCTCCACGACCGTCCCAGCCGGCTCGTACACCGTGCTGGTCGATGGGGTCGGTGCCGGCAGCCCGCTCGACACCGGCTACTCGGACTACGCAAGCGTCGGGGCCTACTCGATCTCACTCACTGCCACGCCGGCGTAGCACCCAGATCCGTCGAGCATCCAAACGGTACGAATGTGCCGCAGCCCCGGCGAGCTCGTGCGCCAACGCGGCCGAGTTGAGGGCCGACCGAGCGCTGGCAGCGGTGGCTTCTTCGCATGTGGGAGCGCAACTGCGCAGGCGTGACCCTCAACGTGCTCGGCGGTGGACGACGACGAGGACATGGCCGAGGGCCATCGCCCATCCGGAGTCGTCGAACGCGATCGGCCACGCCCAACCGTTGAGGCGATCGACGTGGGTCACGTGGTGCAGCTGACCGTGATAGTCGACGATGTCCCCTGGCTCGACACGATCGGCGTAGATCGTGGTCATGGTGCCGTCTCGTAGCCGCTGCGGCCGATCACACGAATTCCGGGTGCCGGTATCCGACCCGACCCTGATCGGGCCCCCTGGAGACACGGCTTCATGACACGATCATGGACCTGGCGCCCACGGGACGCATCGGGGGGAGCCCGTGTAAGCGCCCAAGCTACGGAAGTGGGCGCGGCGACCAGTGCTGGACCCAGGGACTGACGACCACGCACCAGTCGATCGATCGCTGGGTCGTTGAGCACGGTCGGCCCTGCTATGAACGGACCACCTCACAAGGAGGATGTGTGCAGCGAGTCGAGGGCCGTGTGGCCGTGGTGACGGGGGCGGCGTCGGGGATCGGGTTGGGGATCGCTCGTGCGTTCGCTGCCGCCGGGATGAAGGTGGTGCTGGCGGACGTGCGCGAGGAGCCCCTCGAGCAGGCGGCGGCCGAGTTGCGCGACAGCGGCGGGCAGGCCATCGCCGTGCGCACCGACGTCACGCGACTTGAGGAGGTCGAGGCGCTGGCGGCAGCCACACTGGCCGAGTTCGGCGCCGCCCACGTGCTGTGCAACAACGCCGGCGTGGGGCTGTTCACCCGAATCGCCGAGACGACGATCGACGACTGGCGGTGGACGCTCGAGATCGACCTGTGGGGCCCGATCCACGGCGTCAAGACCTTCCTGCCGATCATCGAACGGGAGGACGAGGGCCACATCAACTCGACGTCGTCGATGGCCGGCCTCCTGGCCGTGCCTCGCCTCGGCGCCTACAACGTCGCCAAGCACGGCGTCGTGGCGCTGATGGCGACCCTCGAGCGAGAGTTGCGGGCCGCCCACTCTCCCGTGCGCACCTCGGTCCTCTGCCCCGGGGCGGTGAACACCGGGATCATCGCCAACAGCGCGCAGAACCGACGGCAAGCCACCGGTTCCGCAGACAACCCAACTGACTCGGTCGGCGCCATCGGCGCTGGAGCGGAACCCGACGAGGTCGGCCGTCTGGTGCTCGACGCCATCCGCAACGACCGCTTCTGGATCTTCACCGCGCCGGACCTCGTCGCCAGCGTGCAACATCAGGTGGCGCTCATGGCCGAGGAGCAGTCCTTGAGTCGGCTCCGCCTTGGCTGACGATTACCGCAGCGGCGTTTCGCACCGGCTTCGAGGTGTGTGCAGCGGCGGCGGTCTCGATGACATCATCGTGTAGGTGCTGAGAGTCATTGCCGGGGCGGCCGTGCTCGTCGCTGCCACGGCTTGCTCATCGGAGAGCGACGGGTCGAGATCGACGGCGGAGCGAGCACCGACACTTGATGCTGCTGATTGTCCTGCGGCCGACGAGCGTTCTGCGAAACCGCCATCGCCGCTGCCAACGCCCTCGCCACGAAGAGCACCGGCGAGCTCGTCGAGCTCAGCCGCGCGGACACCATCGACTGTGCGGCGGTCCAGCAGGACTACTTTCCACAGTGCCGAACTGACGATGTGATCGTCGGCCACGGGGTCAGCGACGCCGACATGACCGTCGAGCTCCTCAGCGACGCCGCGTACCGGGAGCAGCTCGAGATGATCGCGAGCGGGCTCGACACTTCGTTCACTGACCAGCTGGGTGATGGTGCCGTGCGTGTGATCGGAGTCGGGACGTGTGGACCTGACGTGCCGGGTCGTCGCACGTATCACCTGGCATGGACCGCGGGACTGAGCGACGGTGACAACGCCCCGCATCGTGTGCTCGGAAGCTTCGAGTTCACGTTCGACGGCGACTGGCGGATCGCCTTGACGTATCTCGACATGCTGGAACGCTGGGAGACTGAACAGTCCAACCCGCTCACGGAGTCGTTCTGCGAAGCCGGGCGGACACCCTGGCCGTGAGCGGGAGGTCAGCGGGGCAGTCGCTCGAGCTTTCGGTTGGCTGCTGTATGGTCGGCAATCAGAGCGGACGGGATGAAGATCTTCCTCAGCTATCGGCGTGACGACACGGGCGGACGGGCCGGGCGACTCTTCGACGTGCTGGTCGCCCGGTTCGGGGCACGGAACGTGTTCCAGGATGTGACCGCCGTGGCGCCGGGCCGCGACTTCGCGGCCCAGGTCGACGCTGCGGTGACGGGCAGCGACGCGGTGCTGGTGGTCGTCGGGCCACGCTGGCTCGGGATCAGTGATGAGGGTGGCAGAAGGATCGATCACCCCGACGACTTTGTTCGCCGCGAGGTGAGCAGGGCGCTGGCGACGGAGATTCCGGTGGTTCCCGTGCTCGTCGATGGCGCGTCGTTGCCGTCGGCCGAGGAGCTTCCCGAGGAGCTGGCACCGCTGCGCCTGCGCCAGGCGGTGACACTGCGCGATGTCTCGTGGCATCAAGACGTCGATGACCTCGTCCGCCGTCTCGAGGGCGAGGTGCCGCTCGAGATCACGCGGCGCCGATGGCCGTGGCTCGTTGCAACCGGTGTCGTCGCCGTGGTCGGCGTGGCGGTGGTGACCCTGCTCGAACGCGGGGGCGATGACGGCGACTCAACCGACCAGCCGCCACCCTGCCGAACCGACGACACCTGGACGTCGATCGAGCTCGCTGGCGAAACGGCCCGCGAGGTCACCGACGGTCTGGAGACGGTCGGGTTCGAAGCGATCAGCGGGGCGTATCAGCTCGATGGGTCCGGCGGCGCCGAGATCGTGCTCGAGGTCGCCGGGACGAACCACAGCGAGCCACGACCCGACGTCACCTACGACGGCGGCGCCTACCTCGGGATCGGATGGATCGACGGGATCGTCGTGGACGGCATCGTGCAATCCGACGTGCGCTGTTGGGGGCCTGTCGTCGGCGACCCACAACTCCAGCCAGCACAGAGGGCGATCGCGACGATGGGCTTCCACAGCGACATCGATCCAACCGGGAAAGAGCTTGCCCTGCAGCTCTCCGACCTCGGCGCACTCGACATCGGCGTCGCCACCTGACTCTTGTTCCCTGATGATCAGCCCGCCGGCAGGAATGCCGTCTGCGGAGTGCACCGTCGTCGGCGGGCAGGTAGACAGCGGTCGTGTTGGCACCGGTGTTCTTGGCCGTTGACAGCGCGACGGCTGGCTTGACCGCCGACGACCGAGTCTTGGCGGACGCCATCGGGGCCGCCGGCGCCGAGGTCGTTCCGGTGGTCTGGGGCGCACGGGTCCCGAGACACGGGACGTTGGTGATCCGATCGACGTGGGACTATGTGGACGACCCGAACAGGTTCGTCACGTGGCTTGGGGAACTCGACGCCGACGATGTCACCGTGTTCAACCCGACCTCGTTGCTGCGCTGGAACCTGCACAAGCGCTACATGGTCGAGCTGGGGCAGCGCGGCGTCTCGATCGTGCCCACCGTCGTCGTGCCCAAACGGCGCGTTGTCGATCTTGGTGAGTTGATGCGACGGCACGGCTGGGACGATGCGGTCATCAAGCCAGCGATCGGTGGTACCGCTCGGCTGGCGTTGCACGTCGGTGACTGCGAACCCGATGCCGCCCAGCGCCACCTCGACGGGATGCTCGCCCACGAGGATGCGCTCGTGCAGCGGTTCATCCCGTCGATCCTGTCGACCGGCGAGACGTCGGTGATCGCCATCGGGGGTGTGATCACTCATGCCGTGCAGAAACGGGCGCCGGGGGCGACTGGCGAGTTCAAGCCGAGTTCGGGGGGAGCATCGAGTTGGTCGACGTCGGCGACGCCCTCGCGGCGGCCACCCGACGCGCGCTCGAGCCTGTGCGGCCGACACCGCTGTACGCACGAATCGATCTCGTCGAGGCCACCCGCGGCGAGCTGCACGTCATCGAACTCGAGCTCGTCGAGCCCGAACTCTTCTTTCGCCTCGCGCCTCACGCCGCCACCCGCATGGCTCAGCTCCTCGCCCACCACGAACCCTGCCGAGACATCATGCCGTGACGTGTCGCGCACCGAACGCGACGACCGAACGATGCCCTCAAGCCGATCGAGACGCACACCGATCGATCAGGCATGTCGATGCCCGGGGCGACCTCACGGTCAGACGGTGGACTCGCCCTCCGCACCTGCAGGGGCTTGCAGCACGCTGAGGACGTGCGACTCGTAGGTGTCGAACAGGCCAAAGATCCGTTGCGCCAACGCCTGATCGCGAGCAGCGTCATCGCGATACGCGCCGGCCCCGCTCTCATAGAGGATCCGTTCCTTGTCGAGACCGCGGTGCAACACCCGCGCCGCGACGTAGCGGTCGTGAAAGTGCCACAGCTGGGAAAAGCCCTCCACCACGGCGATCGTGCCGCCGACGATCGCGATCACCCACGGCCACGCGTTCACGGTCGTCAGGACCGGGATCGCAGCGCCGAGCACGAGGATCATCACCTTCGTGCTGTAGTACCAGTGCATCCACGTCGACTTCTGGCTGTTGTAGTGGGCGATCTGTCGCGTCAGCTCCGCGAATGCCAACCGGCCGCCAGGTCGAATTGCTCCGTCAGACATAGCACCTCCATCGGATCAGCACATGCTGCGCCGGCCGAGAGCTGACCGCCAGCCCTCCGTGGCCGGCCGACGTGTCAACGGCGTCAGCTGAGTACGGGCGGCACGGCGATGGATGTGCGACCGGTCATGGCTCCGATGAATGACGCTGGTTCGGCCATGCTCGCGAGCAACCCGACGGTGTGTCGCATCGGCGGCGACGGGATCGAGCTTGCCGGCCAGTCGAGCGCGGCGCACAGGTCGAGACCATGCACCACCGCCTCGAGGACCGCGATCGACATTGCCTCAGCGATCGGGAACGTCCCATTGCCGAAGTACTCGATCACGATTGGTCCCGACCGGTCGAGGCTGGCGATGACCTCCGGTGCCATCACGGTGAATGCCGCCACGAGCTCATCAGTCTGCATCGAGGCCGCATGTCGTCGGGCCATCTCGGCGATCCCGTCGGCGAACGTGGTCGCCACGCCACCGGGAGTGTTGAACCCTCTGAGCATGTCGCAGGCGGAGCGCACCGCCGGCTCGGCGTCGACCGGCTGCGACGACAGCACACTCAACCCGCGCACCAACAGCGATGCATGAGCGGAGAGCGCCGCCACGTCCCAGCCTGGAAGTCGGGTTTGCCGTTGCCACGCGACAGCGTCGAGTTCCGTCAACGTCGTTGCCCACCATTGCCAGGCCTCAGCGAGGATGGCGCCCCGCTCGGCGAACGCGTCCACCACCGCCAATGTAGGGCGATCGTACGTACCGAACGCGGCGCCAGAACGCCGGCCCAGACGCTTTCACCGACCACGGAGAACGGAAGTCGATCGAGCGTCGAACGAGGAGCGCGCATGATGGGGACGACCACCAGACTTCTCGCAGAATCGAGGTCCACCCAATGACCACTTTGACCGGCGTTCACCATCTCGCGCTCACCGTGTCCGATGCCGACTCGAGCTTTGAGTTCTACAGCGCGCTGCTGGGGCTCGAGGAGGCCTTCCAGATCGACGACGAGACCGTGCGGGTTCGCGTGTTCGCGGGCGACGGATTCCTGTTCGGCGTCCGCCATTACAAGAGCCACGACAAGGACCGGTTCTCGGAGTTCCGCACCGGGATGGACCACTTCGCCTTCGGTGTCGCCGACCGCGACGCACTCGCGGGATTCGAGCGCAAACTCGCCGAGATGGGCGCGATCTACACCCCCACCTGCGAGACACCCCTCGGACCCGTCCTGGTGTTCCGCGATCCCGACGGCATCCAAGGCGAGTTCTTTCTCCCCGCCAGCTGATGCCGTCGAGCGACGCAACGCGACGTTCGTCTCCTCGTGAGCGGCTTGCAGTGGGGCACTCATCGTTCGCGACGGTCGCCGCGGTGACGCACTGTCGGTGGGTTTCGGTGATGCGTGTGCAACCTTTGGTGGTTGCTGGGCGCCTGTAACAACGAGATGATCGAGCAAGCGGCAGCAGTGTCGGCCACGGTCGGGTTCGAGGTGTTCTTCTCCGATCGGTATCGCTCGGCGGTGCGCTTCGCCTTCTTGTTGACGGGTTCGGGTGAGGTCGCCGAGGAGGTCGCCCAGGAGGCGTTTCTGCAGGTGTTTCGGCGGTGGGCGGAGATCCGCAACCCGGATGCGTACTTGTCGCGGGCGCTGGTCAGTTGTGCTCGTTCGTGGGGACGCAAGGAACACCGTCGGGTGTCGGTTCGACGGGATGGGCCTGTCGAGTACGACCCTGACGCCATCGCGGTGCGCGATGCGCTGTGGGCGTTGCCGCAGCGACAGCGTGAAGCGTTGGTGCTGCGGTACTTCGCCGGTCGCCTCGATCGAGAGATCGCCGACGCCATGGGATGCCCGGTGGGCACGGTGAAGTCGCTGATCCACCGCGGCTTGATCAGGATGAAGGAGACATTGAGATGACGGACGTCGAGGATCGCGTCGAACGCGCCCTGCGAGTACTCGTCGAGCGCATCGAGCCAGATGTTGCGACAGCGCGTGCGCGGCTGGGTTCGCGGGCCGGTTCGACGGCTCCGTCGTCACGTCGCCTCCTGCGTCCTCAAATGTGGGTGACGGTCGCCGCAGCGACGGTGGCCGTCGTCGGTGTCGGCGCGCTGTGGGTGGTCAGCACACGCCCGGAGCAGCCGAGCGGGCAGACAAACCCGGCGCTGTCGTCTCCGCCAGGGCCAGCCGAGGAGTCAGTCGCCACACCTGCCCCGCCGTCCCCGTCGTCCCCGTCGATCGAGCCGCCGACCAGCGTCGCTGACGGGGTCCCAGACCATCTCGACACCGCAGCGGCTCGCCGTGGTCGAGCCTCGGTCGGGCGTCGCCCCGATCCGTTCCGACCCTGTCCTCGACTGGGTGCACGCCACAACGGGATCGACCCCGCGCCGCTGGTTCATCGTGCGGGCGGCCGATGGCACGCCGAGCGGAGGTGTCGCGATGAGCGACTCGGTGGTGACGGAGCGGATCACCACGTTCGACGATGCGCCGTCGGCCGGTCTTGCCGGCGTTGACGCCCGAGTCGTGAGCACGCCAACGAACACACAGGTGGCATGGCTGATCGACGACGGCGTGCGTGTGGTCACCGGACTGGGTGATGTTGACGTCGACGAGACAATCGCCGCCGCTCGCTCAGCGGTGTCCGCCGACGAGCTCGCCGAGGTCGCCGTCCCCGACGGTTTCGAGGAGATCGCCGTCCCCTCCGATCAGGGAACCGTTCGCTACGAGGACACACAGATCACCATCGGGTACGCCACCGTGCGCCAAGGCGGCGGCGTCGACGCGGCCGCCGCGGCGTTGATGATGCCGGGCCGGGACGGGCCGATCTCCCGACTGCCGGGCCAGGACGCCTGGTTGACCACCACCTTCGAGGGTCATCCAACAGCTGTCGTCGCCGTCGGCACCGACGCCATTGCAACGATTGTCGGACTTCCCGGCACCGACGTCGCACCGCTCGTGTCGAACATCACAGTCGTCCCCGCCCGAGACGTCACCATCGCCAACCCGGAAGCCAGCCACGGCATCCCCGCCGACGCAACACAGACATACGGCGAGATCGACCGCGGCCGATGGGTCGTCTACGAGTACGCCACCATGCACGCGGACCAATGCTTCAGCATCGACGCGTCGTGGGGCGGCAGCGGTGACTGCTCACCTCCCGGCAAGCGCGACTGCCCGGTCGTCGACGTGATCTGGGGAACCGACGACTCACCAGCTTTCGAGGTCTTCGTGCCATACCTGGCCGACGACCTCGCAGTGTCACTCGACGGCGCACCTGCACCGATGACCATCGAACAGTCCCAGGGCTTCACGTTCGCCTACGGCCCGTCACCCTCACCCGATGCCACCATCGAGATCACCATCAACGGACAGCCCGCCTGCTGAGTCGCCGCCCTCGGCGCACCGCGGCCGATGCCAATGGAGCCGCATCGAACCGGACCCTGGCCGCCTCAAGGCTCAGCTGGCCGCCGTAAGACGGCGGACTTCGGTGTTGTCGAGTTCGAGTGTGGCGGCGGCCACGTTGGCGTGAAGGTGGCTGACGCGTGACGTGCCGGGCAAGGGCACCACGGGTTGACCGGGACGGCTCTGGTGGTGGACCCAGGCCAGCGCGACCTGGCCAGGCGTGACACCGTGCACCGTGGCGATGTCGGTCAGCGCAGTTCCCAGCGGGGAGCCGGACTGCCTGTGCAGCGCTCCGTGACCTGTCGGCGAGTGGGCGATCAACGTGATGTCGAGTTCGGCGAGAACCGGCAGCATCGCTTCGACCCCACGCGACGTCAGCGACCACTCCTCCTGCACGGCGAGGACCGGGTGGACGGCGTGGGCGCGTTGGATGTCGTCAACCGTGACATTCGACAGGCCCACGGCACGGATCTTCCCTGCGGCCACGAGCTCCGCCATCGCCGTGACGGTTTCCTCGATCGGGGTGTCCTCGCTGCGGTGGTGCAAGTAGTACAGATCGATGACCTCGACGCCGAGCCGCCGCAGGCTCCCCTCACACGACGACACGACCGTCGCGGCATCGGCGCGGACGGCGAAGTCGTCAGAACGGCCCGAGTCGCCCCAGACAACTCCGAACTTGGAGCACAGGCTCACCTCGTCACGGCGCCCGGTGATGGTGCGACCGACCAGCTCCTCGTTGCCGTACATCTCGGCCGTATCGAGGAGCGTGATCCCAGCATCAAGCGCAGCGCGCACGACCGCGACCGGGTCGCGGTCGGGATCCGCATCATCGTGCTCGCGGAGCCGCATCAGTCCGAGCCCTTGGCGAGGCGGGTGCTCAATCGTCCACGGCGGGAAGTCGGTCACGAAGCGACCGTAGGACCTCACGTCGGCTCGACGTCGGGCCGGATCCGCTGGCGGGCGTCGCAGCTTCCTCGGAAGATTCGGCGCCACCGCTGACGCCGCTCTCTCCGAGGAACTCGTTGCGCGGCCGCCGGTGAGCTCTCGCCGAGGTTCGTCCTGGTCGAGCGACCCAGACGAGGGCAGTGAGAAGGGGGATGGTCACGAGGAACGAGATGCGCAAGCCCCATTCGTCGCCGAGGATGCCGAGCACGGCCGGTGCGGCCAGGATCGCCGTGCCCGATGCCATCGTGGAGAGGGAGGCCGCTCGCCACCCCGGCAGGTGAGGAAGGGCGAACAGCCTGACCACCAGCACCGGGTAGAACGCTGCCACGCCGAGACCGGCGAGGACGAGGGCCAGCGCTGCCGTGACCGGGCTCGTTCCGGTGACCAGCAGCGCCGTCGCAGCGGCAGTCGTCGTTGCGCCGGCGGTGATCGGTGGCCAGCCACGTCGCATGAGCGTCGGCAAGGCCATCCGGCCCACGGCCAGTCCGATCGGAAACGCGCTCGCCAGTGCGGCTGCCGTGCCGTCACCCACGCCGGTCTCGGTGAGCCGGCCGGCACCCCACACGACGAAGCAGAACTCGACGGCGACGGCCAGCACGATTGCCGCCCACCGCCGCGCCACCCCGGCCACAGCACCGCCGGAACGTCGCTGCGGTGCGACGCCGTCGGTGGCGGGTCCACGAGCCGACCAGGCGAGGGCGACGAGCGGGACGGCCACGACGAGCAAGGCCGTGCGCCCCGTGACACCGGTGAGATCGAGACCGCCGAGCACCGCGGGCGCCATGACGCCGGCAGCGCTGGATGCGGCAGTCGCCCGGGTCAACCGCTGCGTGGCTCCGGGGCCGGCGAGGAGGAGCGGTGTGAGCAGCACCAGGACGGCCGCGCCGAGTCCCATGAGGAAGCCACCGAGCACGAGGGGTGCGATGTTGGGCGCGACGGAGAGCAGAGTGACGCCGGCCGCCATCACGGCCGCGCCGGCCCGCAGCAGCGGTTGCGGTCCTGAGCGCAACAGCCGGCGCCCGGCGCTGGCGATCGCGATCTGCCCAGCGCCGAACCCCGAGGCGAGCCATCCGAGCCGCGCCTCGTTGACGTCGAGGTCCCTGGCCGCGAGCAAGACGATGCTGCCGAGGGCGGCCACGGCGAAGCCGACCGCGGCTTGGGCGACGTAGGCCTGTACCACGGCCTGTCGGTGGGGCGCGATGTCTGGCGCACTCGTCGGTGCAGTCACGGTTGCATCGTCTTCGCTGTGCACATCTGCTTGTTTCCTCGGTGACCGAGCATAATGGCCGTCAGCGATGCAGTCCCAGGCCGCATTCCCCGCTCGGATCGGTGCCGAGCGATGGCGAGGTGCCAGCGCGTTCCTCGCCTGCCTACGGTCAGCGCCCGGGTCGACGCGAGCTGCGATCGGACGTCAGGTCGGGATGACGAGCAGCTCGATCACCGAGCTGGCGGCGCGCTTGCGCCGACTCGACCTTGTCACCGAGGAGCCGGCCGCTCCGACAGGACCGGGCCGACCAACGACGACCGTGCATCCCCACCCGAACGGACCGGTCGTCGTCCTCGTCGCCATCGGCGACGAGGACTGGACGTGCGCAGTGGCCGGCATCGATGGCCGGCCAGCCGTGATCACGACACGACGCCACCGCGCCCGCACACTGCCGCGGGTGCTCACTCCGATCGCCGCAGCGGTCGAGGCGGCCGTTGCTCGGCACGAGGGCCGGGTCGTCGCGGTGTCCGTTGCGGTCGCCGGGACGGTGGTCGACAACGAAGTCGTCCAGGCGTCCTCGTTACGGTGGGGCCGCACCGACCTCGCGCCGCTGTCTGCCCCTGGCGTGCCGCTGCTCGTTGGCAATGACGCCACGCTGGCCGGGCTCGCTGAGGCCCGTACCGGCGCGGCCAGCGGAGCGTCCACGGCGCTCCACATCACCGTCGACGTCGGCGTGGGAGGGGCGCTGATCATCGACGGCCAGCCGGCCGCCGGCGCGCACGGAGCCGGCGGGGAGTTCGGCCACTTGCCCTTCGGTGACCAGCGTCTGCGCTGCCCGTGCGGCGCCCGCGGGTGTTGGGATCTCGAGGTTGACGGTCGGGCGCTCGCCCGACACCTCGGGCGTACGCGGCCCGCCGACCCGCGTGGCTTCGCCCGCCGCGTGCTCGCCGCCGCCGGCGCCCACGACGACGCCGCCGCCGCCGCCGCCGTTGCGGTCGTCGCTCGCCGGTTGGCCGGTGGGGTTGCCGGGCTCGTCAACGCCCTCGATCCCGAAGTCATCACGCTCGGTGGGCTCGCCCCAGCCATCCGTGCCGGCGCCCGGCGACCGTTCGACCAATCGTTCCGCCAGGGCCTCATGCGATTCCGGCGCGACGCGGCTCCGCCGCTGTTGGACGCCGAGCACGGCGACGCCGGTGCGCTGCGGGGAGCGGCCATTGTCGGACTCGACGCGGCGATCACGGAGACCGGGCTCGCCCAGTGGGCGCGCCGCCACCGAGCATGAACGACCAACCGGTTCAGCACCGACGCCGAGCGCGAACGCCATCACCGGATGGAATCTCAGACCCGCAAGTCGCCGCTGCCGGTGAGGCGCCGGGGGAGGTGGCACCCCACCGGGGCAGCGTGAACAAGGCACATCATCCAGATCGGACATGACGACTCCGCGGCCGGCGTGCGCGACTTGCGTAACGGAGATGTGCCGAGCACCGGATCTCGCCTGGACGGTCGTCTCAGGCGGCAGTAGCACGGGTCGAGTCCGGCTCGGCATAGATGTCGAGGATGCTGGAGGCGGTCGTGGTGTAGTCGAGGCCGTAGACGTGGATCGAGATCGTCGTCGAGGCGTCGGCGTTGGCGACGTCGTGGATGTCCTCCTCGCCCCGCAGCAACCAGGTGACGTGGCCCTGCTCGAGCACGTGCTCGTCCACATGGACGAGGCCGTCGGCGGCCACGCGGAACGATCGCTCCAGCTCGCGGCCCTCGTGCACGCCGACGACGCACCAGCTGCGATGCGAGTGGATCGGCGTGCGCTGGCCCGGCTGCCACACGAGGGCCACGATCGAGTAGGCGCCTCGCGGGTGCACGTGCATGACGTTCGTGCGGTAGTGGTCGCGGGAGGCGCGCCGATCGGCCTCTCGCAACAAGTCCTCGCGACCGAGGTACGGCGCAAGGGCCAGGGCGACCGCGGCCGGCTGGCGCGCCGGCGGCGTCGTCCCGACGACTTCGTCCAGCGTATGGACCAGTTCGCAGAGCGCCGGCGCGCCCACCAGGTCGGTGCAGATGTACATGACAGCTCCCTCGGCTCGTCGCAGTCCGAATTTCACCGGACATCGTGTCTTCTGTCGGACATGATGTCTGATGAAGTACGCTTTGTCAATGGCCCGCACCTACGTCCAGGACGCCCGTGCCGACGCGGCCGCGTCGAAGCGCCTGCAGGTGCTCGACGCGGCGATCGACATGCTCGCGTCCGAGCCATTGCCTCGCGTGACGCTCGAGGCCGTCGCCCGCCGGGCCGGGGCGGCGCGCTCGACGGTCTATGTGATGTTCGGGTCGCGCGCCGGGTTGTTCGACGCCGTGGCCCGCCGGCTGCTGGAGCGCATCGGCTTCGACCGCCTCGTCGCCACGGTGGCGGTACCGGATCCCGTCGAGGCGTTGCGACAGGCGATGCACGAGTCCGTGCGTCTCTACGCCGAGCAGCGCGACGCCGCCCGCGCCCTGTGGTCCTGGGCGGATCTCGACGCGGACGCGGCCGGCGCCTTCGCGGTGCTCGACGGCGGCCGCGCCGCGGGCACCGCCCACCTCGTCGGGCGCCTCGCCGCGGCCGGACAGCTACGTCCGGGCGTCGGTCGCGACGAGGCCGCCGACGTGCTCTACATGCTCACGTCGTTCGACACCTTCGACCAGCTGTTCACCGAGCGCCAGCTGACGCCGGACATGGTGGAGCGCCGCCTTCGACTGCTCCTCGGAGCGATCGTCTCGGTCTGACGTCCATTCCCGCGCCGAGCGCAGTCGGCCGATCTGATGACCATCGCCCATCCCCGCCAGTTCCAACGTACCGCGAGGAGGGGGGCTTGATGCAAACGACTGAACCGTGCTGAACATGGCTCGTACGCGAACCCCCGGCCGGGCCGGGACGGCGGCAGCGAGGAGTGGTGAACATGGTGGTGAAGGCGACCGATGACGGCACGGTGGAGCACGCGGTGGTGATCGCCGGCGGTGGTCCCACAGGGATGGCGCTGGCGGCCGAGCTGACGTTGGCGGGGGTCGACGCGGTCGTCGTCGAGCGGCGCACGAGCCACGAGCTGGAGAGCTCGCGTGCCGGGGGCCTGCACGCCCGCACGATCGAGGTCTTCGATCAGCGCGGCGTCGCTGACCGGTTCCTCGCCGCCGGCGAGGTGATGCAGATCGTGGGGTACAGCCAGATCCAGCTCGACCTCAGCGACTTCCCGTCGCGCCACCCGTACGGGCTGGCCCTGTGGCAGAGCCACATCGAGCGGATCATGGGCGAGTGGATCGCCGAGCTCGGCGTGGCGATGCTGCGTGGCCGCGAGGTCGTCGGGCTGGCGCAGGACGACGATGGCGTCGATGTCGCGCTCGGCGACGGCATGGCGCTGCGGGCGCGCTACGTCGTCGGCTGCGACGGCGGGCGCAGCCTCGTGCGCAAGGCGGCGGGGATCGACTTCCCCGGCACCGACCCGACGATGAGCTGGATCCTCGCCGAGGTCGAGATGGACGAGGAGCCCGAGTTCGGCTTCCGGCGCGACCGCATCGGCCAGCACGCCATCGGTCGACGCCAGCCCGACGAGCCGATCCGGCTCGTGCTCAACGAGCGCAAGGTCGACCATGTCGGCGACCCGACGATGGACGAGCTGCGGGCGGCCCTCGTCGCCGTGTACGGAACGGACTTCGGGCTGCGCCGGGCGATGTGGATCTCCCGGTTCACCGACGCTGCCCGCCAGGCGGCGGAGTACCGCCGGGGCCGGGTCCTGCTGGCCGGCGACGCCGCCCACGTCCACCCGCCGATGGGTGGCCAGGGCCTCAACATCGGCGTGCAGGACGCCGTGAACCTCGGGTGGAAGCTGGCCCAGGTCGTCGACGGCACGTCACCCGACGCGCTGCTCGACACCTACCACGCCGAGCGCCACCCAGTCGGTGCCCGCGTGCTTCGCCACACGCGGGCACAGGTCGCGCTCAACAACCCCGACGTCCAGCACCAGGCCGTCATCGACGACCTCGCCGAGCTGCTGGCGATGGACGAGCCGCGCCGCCGCTACGCCGGGATGCTGTCGGGCCTCGACCTGCACTACGACCTCGGCGGCGGCCACCCGGTGGTCGGGCGGCGGATGCCCGACCTCGACCTGCGCACGGCGGGCAAGGACGCTGCTGGTGCGACGCGCGTCTATGAGCTGCTGCACGACGCCCGACCGGTGCTGCTCGCCTTCGGAGCGGATCGTGCAGCAGACGTCGCACCCGACATCGAGCGGCTGCGACGCGTGGACGCCACCGCCGACGGCGCGTGGGAGCTACCGGTGCTCGGTGCGGTCACCGCGCCGGCCGCCGTGCTGATCCGACCCGACGGCTACGTCGCCTGGGCAGGCGAGCTCGGCGACCCCGGCCTCGACGCCGCGCTGGCGACCTGGTGCAGCAACGGTCAGACCGTGGCGTGACCGCAGCCGCCACCTACCGACGTCACGCGCAACGCTCCGAGCCCACGGGCGTCAGAACCTGAAGCGAGTGAGGCCGCCCGGCTCTGTGCCCAACGCGACAGTCGCCGAGCGTGGCTCGATGCGGTACACGTGCCATGGGGGCGGTCCTTGAGATGGTGCGTTGAACGGCGCGGTGATGCCGGAACCGCTCTCGTCGGGCTCCGCTGGCCAACCGTTGTCCGCCCACGCCTTGGCAATGCGCGCCACGATGTCCGGGTCGGTCATCCGTGCGGCGTCACCTTCGATGACGACGTCCGCGTCGCGGACCGACACGGCGATCGAGCAGCGCGGATCACGTGCGACGTTGCGGCTCTTCCGGGTGCCCGAGCCCGTCTGGAACCAGAACGCGCCATCGAGCCAGAGGGCACCGACCGCAGTCACGTGCGGGCTGCCGTTCTCGTTCACCGTTGCGAGCCAGGTCGTGCGAGCGTTGTGCGCGTCCGGAGCGGGCGCCGATCCCGCATCGAGCTTCTCGGTGACGACGGCCCAGTCCACTGGCGGGAGCCCGTCCTCTGCACCCAGGTTGATGATCTCCATGGCACCTTCCCTTTCGTCGCCGGGCGCCACCTGCGCGACGGCGTGTCGTAGATCAGACGTGCCGAGATCGGCCAAGTCATCGCCGCGATGGCAAGCGTCCACCGCTCATACCCGAGAGAATGTCAGCCGGGCGGCTGGATACAGGCGGCTACGTCGATCGCCGACAGCCGGCGATCCAGGGTTCTTCTCTCGGGCGGTGGCGCTACGGCGTGGGCGTCTGCTGGTACAAGGCCAGCTTCCACCCGTCGTCGCGCTTGACGTAGACGCTCGACATGACCCCGACGAATGGTGGGTCGTCGCCCTCACGGTGGCCGGTGCCGACGTAGACGAGCGCAGCCGAGTCCTCGCCGATCGGCACGACTCGGACGTCGACCATCTCGTAGGACGCCCACGGCGGCGCCTGCCCGAGGGCGGCGACGACGTCGTCACGAGTCATCACCGTCCCGTTGGCGAGCACCATCACACCGTCGCTCGTCATCGTCTGGCCGTAGAACTCGTCACCCGTCCCGTCGCACAGTGACGTCCATCCCGCTCGCTCGAGTGCGATCAGCTCGTCCATGTTGGTGGTCATACCCGGTCTCGGTCTCCGTCAAGAGCGGCGATCGAGAAGGTGGTCTGCTCCCAGCTCGCATCGCTGAGGTCCGCCAGAGCGACGAGGTGTGCCCAGAGGCGCTGATGTCGGTTCGCCTACATGCCGACTCGGCGCGGATCGCGGTGGGCCGGTCGGCGTGGTTCTGGCGCGTCGTTCGGGGCGTACCCGTTGCTCTTGATGGGCTGAGATGGTGCAGCGGTTCCGCCGTCTCTTGTCACGCGTCGGCGTGACGTTGCTGAAACTCGCGGTCTGCCCGCTTGCCGCGGTAGATGCGCATGTCGATGGCGCGGATCACCTCGGGGACGAGTTCGAACAGCAGCCGGTGCTCGGTCTGCATGTTGGTGAAGAAGTCGTCCTGCCCGTCGGGGGTGACGTACTTGTCGACCAGCTGACGAGAGATCGGCCAGATGTCGAACTCGGGTAGCTCACGCGCGACCACCGAGCCGTCCACCCCGACGTGGCCGGCGACGGGCGTGGTGGCCTCGACGCACAGCGAGGCACGCGGGTCGGCCAGCAGCTGTTTGCACCACACCCGCTCATAGGTGCCGGTGATCCAGATGGCGTCGTCGACGTGCAGAAACCACACGGGCACGGTGTAGGGCCGGCCGTCGCGCCGCAGCGTGGCCAAGACGCCGATGTGGGGCTGGGCCAGGAACTCGCTCACGTCCTCCGGCTTCATGCGGGGCACGCCGCAATCTACGCCGCCGTGGCGGAGCGAGGGAGGCCGACGGTGCCGGGCAGTTGGCCATGGCGTCGGTGCCACCCGGCCGGGACGGGTGGCGTTTGGCGTAGCGGTGATCGGTGGTGGTGGCCAGTGTCTAGCCTTCTGCGCACGCCACCGCGACCGGGAGGATCGATTGGCTGGACTGCACGACACCGCCACGTTCAGCGATTTGGTGCTGACCTCCCTGCGCCGCCATCCGGACCGTGTGGCGTTCGCCCAGGACGGCCTCGAGGTGACATATCGCGAGGTCGAGGATCGCGTCGCCCGGTTGGTGGCGCTGTTGGTTCAGCGGGGGTTGCGCGGCGGTGACGGCGTGGGCGTGTTGTCGCCGAATCGGCCGGAGGTGTTCTACGCGCAGACCGCCCCCGGCTTTGCCGGCGGTCGCTATACGGCGTTGCATCCGCTGGGCTCGCTCGACGACCACCGTTACGCGTGCGACGAGGCCGAGCTGCGGTTTCTCTTGGTCGACGGGGTGTATGCGTCGCGGGCCGCCGAGCTGGGCGAGCTGTGCCCATCGGTCGAGGCCGTGTTCACGTTCGGGCCGTCCGAGGTGGGCGAGGACCTCGGCGCCCTGCTCGATGAAGTGTCACCCGCCAGCTTGCAATGGGGCACGCGGCTCCCGGAGGATCTCACCTGGCTGCTGTACACCGGCGGGACGACGGGAGTGCCGAAGGCGGCGATGCTGCCCGAGCGCGCGGTGGCCCAGATGGTGCACTCGGTGTCGATCGGATGGGATCTCCCGAACGAGCGGCGCTACCTCGCGTGCGCGCCGATCTCCCACGCTGCCGGGATGCTGGTCACACCGGTCCTGCTCGCTGGCGGCACGGTCGTGTTGATGCGCTCGTTTGATCCCGGCGAGTGGCTGCGACTGGCCGCGGCGCAACGCATCACGCTCGGACTGTTGGTGCCGACGATGATCTATGCCATCTTGGACCACCCGGACCTCGACGGCACCGACCTGTCGGCGATCGAGACGATCATGTACGGCGCGTCGCCGATGTCGCCGACGCGACTGGTCGAGGGCATCGAGCGGGTCGGGCCCGTGTTCGCCCAGCTCTACGGGCAAACCGAGTGTGCCGGCATCGCGACCTCGATGAGTCGCGCCGACCACCGCCCGGATGATCCGCACCGCCTGACGGCCTGTGGGTTCCCGATGCCGGGGGCGCGCGTCGCCATCTTCGACGACGAAGGCAACGAGTGCCCGGCTGACGAGCCGGGCGAGATCTGCGTGCAGGGCGCGTCGGTGATGCAGGGCTACTTCAAGCAGCCCGAGCTGACTGCAGAGACACTGGCTCACGGGTGGCTGCACACGGGTGACGTCGCGGTGCAAGACGAGACCGGGTTGATGTACATCGTCGACCGCAAGAAGGACATGATCGTGTCCGGCGGCTTCAACGTGTTCCCAAGGGAAATCGAAGACGTGCTGAGCAGCCACCCGAGCGTGTCGATCGCGGCGGTGATCGGGGTGCCAGACGAGAAGTGGGGCGAGGCCGTCACCGCACTCGTCGTCGCCCGACCGGGCGTCACCTGCGATCCCGACGCCCTGCGCCAGCTCGTCCGCGAACGCAAGGGGGCGATCTACGCACCCAAGACGATCGAGATCGTCGATTCGCTCCCGCTCACCGCCGTCGGCAAGGCCGACAAGAAGGTGCTGCGCGCCCGCTACTGGGGCGACCGCCCCCGCCACGTCCACTGACAGGCCCCACGGCAGCACAGTCTGTCCATCGAAGGATGCAAGCCCGCGAGCAGAGCGGGTCAGCGAGTTGAGTCCACGGGGGTGGTGTCCGATCCGGTGAGGGTCCACCGGTTGGGATGACCACCGCATCAGTCTTCGTGAAGCGACGAAGCAACACGAAGGAGATGATGCGGTGGTCCCTACCAACATGGACGCGCTCGACCTCACCGGCGACGTTCCCCTCGTTGCCGAGATCACTCCTGGCGCCCTCGACGAGGTCACACGACGCCAGCGCCGTCCGAGAGACACCTTGCGATCTCCTGCATCGAGCGTCACAGCGAGGCACCGGCGTCCCGCGTGCTCACCGCTGCGAGACGAATCCGCCCTCATACGCCGGGCCGCGCGCAGCACTCTCGCGTGCGCGACACCTGCCACCAACCCGCACCCGACCCTTGCGACGTCGCCCGTCGCCGGCCGAGGAACAGCTTCCTCGAATGCCGTGGGTGCCCCAACTCATGCTTGCGATCGCGAGCACCGCGTCCGGACGTCGCACCGACCCTTGCTCGGAGCCTCCGCAATCGGGCGCCGGCGCGAACAGACCGCGTTCGCGGGGTATCCGACAATTGCTGTCAGTCATCCCAGCGCGCCGCGTCCTGTACCGCCGGCACGTGGGCGGTCGCGACCCGTCGGATCATCGCAGCGTGCGCCAGGAGCCGACCCGCTCGATATCCGGCGTGGGCGAGCGGTGCGGGTGATTGAGATCGCTCCGCCGTCGGTAGCTCCCGATCGGTGGGCATTACCGAGCGCGACAGGAGGGCCGAACTGCGTGGGTCGCGTCACGGCGCCGACCGCGTTATTGCCCGGGCGTTATCAGCCGACTTTGTCCGTCCGCGCGTTCAGCTCGGGCTGTGGTCGTGATGAGGTGGTCGAGGTTGGCGAGGTGGTCGTCGATGGCGAGGCCGGCGAAGTCGCGGTGGCCTTGCTGGCCCAGCCGACGGGCGCGGGCTGGGTCTTGAAGCAGCGAGGTGATTGCGTTGGCCCATGCAGTGATGTCGTCGGGGTCGACGTGGAGCCCGTTGTGGTCGTGGACGACTGTGTCGTTGAGGCCGCCGGTGTTCGATGCGATCACGGCGGCGCCGGCGGACATCGCTTCGAGCGCGACGGCGCCCAGCGGTTCGGGCCATTGCGACGGGATCGTGACGATGTCGGACTGGCGGAACTGCTGGTCGATCGCGTCGTAGTCGAGGTGGCCGAGGTAGGTGACGCTGAGGCGAGGGTTGGCCGAGATCGCCGATAGCTGCAGGCGTTGACAGTGCGTCCCAGTAGCTGTCGGACTCGACGACACCGGCCACGTGCAGCTCGATGCTGGCATTGGACTGGATCGTCCCGAGCGCCTCGATGACGATGGCGAGCCCTTTCTCCGCGGTGATCCGCCCGGCGTAGGTCACGATGGCTGGATCGTCGGGTCGATGACGTCGGCGGCGAGGCATGTCGCCGAGGTCGCGGATCGGCCGAGTGAGCCGGTGGAGACGGCCGTCGACCTGGGGCACGGCATCGCGCAGCAGCGACTGCATGTAGTCGCTGACGACGACGATTGCGTCGACCTTGGTGAGCGACTGGCTCAACTTGACGCGGGCGTCGAGGTCGGCCCCGTCAAGTGTCTCGTCGGGGTAGCGGAGCACGCAATGGCCTTCGCCGATGGCGACCAGGCAGTCGTGGCCGAGGCACTGTGGACAGGACCCGATGTCGCGTCGCCAGCGCAGTTCGCTGAGACAGGTCAGGTAGTGATCGTGCACGTACCACAGCAGCGCGCCGCGCCCGGTGATCGCGGCGACGGACGACACGACTGCTGGGTCGAACACGTTGTGCAGGTAGATGACGTCGGCATCCAGCCGGGCGATCACACCGGCGAGCTGCTCGCCAGCACCCGGGAGCGGATGGCGCGAGGCGAGCGCCTTGACGATGTGCACCGATTCGAGACTGTCCGGCAGCGCGCCGGAGACCACGCCGCACACCAGGTGCGACCGGACGCCGCGGGACGCGAGGGCGGAGGTGACCAGGGCGATGTACTCCTCGGTGCCCCCGAAGCTGCCACCCTTCTCGTTGACGTGGACGATCGAGCCGAACGTGAGGCCGCCGTCACGCCGCCCTCGTCGGTCACCTCGGAAACGCCGGACGTTCACGCTACGGATCCGACCGTTGCTATCGCCACACCGGCCAGCTGGCGGTCGAACGTCAGCCGGAACTCGCGTTCCCATCGCTCCAGCACGACCTGCTCGCCGGGTCGCTCGATGTCGTCGAGCACGACGGTGGCGCCGGGCGCCAATCGTTCGCGCAGCACGGGCAGCGCCGGGTAGCGGGACGTGCCGTGCCCGACGGCGAACGCCGGTGGCCCGTCGACGATCAACAGGTCGATCGGCTCGCCGCCGAACGCTGTGTCGAGCCCTGCCGCGACGGCGGCCTCGTCGTACCACCCCAACCGCTCGTCGGCCGCGGGATGCCCCAGCAGCGGCGCCTCGACGACCACGACGTGGTCGCCGACACCCTCACGCGCCAACTGGCCGGCCACCCAGCGGGCCCACCGGGCATCGTGCTCGATGGCGGCCAGGCGCGCTCCAGTGGTACTTCGCTGGGCCAGCAGACGGGCCAGGAGCACGGTGCTGACGCCGCTGCCGAGCTCGACGATGCGGCGCCGTTCGTTGAGGACGACGTCGTTGCACACGACCACGAGACCGGCGGGCCGCATGGCACCCGATCCCCACGGCAGGTACGGGCCCGGCAGCGCACCGAGCGCGCTCAGCGCGGCGGCGTCGCCGAACACTCGCTCTGCGTCGGTCGTTGGCACGATCGTCAGTCGGCGAAGACGTCGCGGGTGAGCTGGACGAAGAACGTGTGGTCGTGGCCCTTGCTCGTGTCGGTGGAGTTGTACGACGAGCTCGGCGTGGCGTCGGGCACCCGCTCCTCGGAGTAGATCGCCCCGACCGGACAGACATCGGGCTGGTAGCACGCCGTGCACGACGTGCACTCATCGACATTCACGTAGAGCAGGCTGTCGCCGAAGATGGCGACGGCGTCGGCGTTCGGGACGTGCGAGTTCTCGATCACCCCGCTGCCCGCCTCGACCTCGGAGAACAGCACATTGTTCACCGGATCGAACTCGTAAATGCACTGCACTGGGCAGACGTCGACGCACGCACGATCCTTCGTGCCGATGCACGCCTCGGTGATGATCGCGACACCGGTCACCGTGAGCCTCCTCTCGCAGTGACAGGTCTACTCGCCGGCGACTGGCCTCGCCGCTCGGCCGGGTCGCTTCCTGCGCAACGAGCAGGCGGTGCAGGACACGCTCGCCTTGCTGGCGAGCAACCCGAACCCGGTCGAGCCGAAGGCATACGATCGCCAGGCTCAGGCCTACCTGCGGTTCGACGCCCTCGATCGGCTCGGCGGCATCACAGCCCCGACGATGGTGATCGTCGGTGAGCAGGATCTGTTGACACCGCCGTGGGTCGCCCGTGAGAAGCTCATCGCCGGCGTGCCCGAGATGGTCGTCAATCACCGCGCTTTGCTCTCGTCGTTCCTCCCGGGACGGGCTGACACCGGCATGCGAGGTGTGATGC
>CAVVMS010000021.1:0-138425 GCA_963749315.1 uncultured Acidimicrobiia bacterium | reverse complement strand
GGACTGTCCGACGAACTGTGTAAGCGGTCGTGATGGTCATGGTCAGTGGGCGGCGTCGATGCGGTCGCCGTAGTGGATGGTCAGGGCGTTGAGGATGGTCTTCCAGCCGCTGATTTGGCCGGTCGGGTTGGACCGGTTGGGCGTCGCTGGGTGGCGACGAGGTAGAGCACCTTCAGCGCCGACTGCTCGGTCGGGAAGTGCCCGCGATGTCTCACGGCTTTGCGGAACCGGGCGTTCAAGCTCTCGATGGCGTTGGTGGTGTAGACGATCTGGCGCAGCTCGACGGGGAAGGCCAAGAACGGCACGAAGTCGTCCCAGGCTCGCTCCCAGGTGGCGATCATCGCCGGGTAGCGATCCCGCCAATGCTCGACGAACTCGGCGAAGCGAGCAGTGGCGGCGTCGACGGTCGGGGCGGTGTAGATCTCGCGCAGCTCCCGACACACCGGACCCCAATCCTTGCGCGACGTGTAGCGCAGGCTCGAGCGGACCAGATGCACCACACACAGCTGAACCTCGGCTTGCGGCCAGGTCGCCCGGATGGCATCGGGGAGGCCTTTGAGTCCGTCGCAGCAGACGATGAAGGTGTCCTGGATGCCGCGGTTGCGCAGCTCGGTGAGAATGCCGGCCCAGAACTTGGCGCCTTCACCGCCGGTCGGGCCGACCCACATCCCCAACACGTCGCGTTCACCGTTGAGGTTGACGCCCATCGCCACGTAGATCGGCCGATTGGCGACCTGGCCGTCGCGGATCTTGACGACGATGGCGTCGATCAGGATCACCGGATAGACCGCGTCGAGGGGCCGGTTCTGCCACGCCAGCAGGTCCTCGACGACGGCGTCGGTGATCCGGCTGATCGTGTCCCGGGAGATCTCGGTGTCGTAGATCTCCGCCAGGTGGGCCTGGATGTCGCCGGTCGTCATCCCCTTGGCGTAGAGCGAGATGACGTTGCCGGTCAGCCCATCGAGACGCCGTTGGCCTTTGCGCACGGTCTGCGGGTCGAAGCTCGCATCGCGGTCGCGTGGCACCCGCACGTCGACCTTGCCGATCTCGGTCGTCACCGTCTTGGGCGTCGAGCCGTTACGGCTGTTGCCCGTGCCACGGCCCTCGACGGCATGGCGTTCGTAGCCGAGGTGGTCGGTCATCTCGACTTCCAGCCCGGTCTGCAGCACCTGGCGCACCAGGCCGGTCAACAACCCGTTGTCGCCGGTCAGCTCGACACCTTCGGCGTGGGCTCGGGCGACCAGCTCGGCCGCCCAATCCCGCATCGCCGGCTCGTCGCCCACCAACGGCACGCTACGCACCGGCAGGACTGCTGTTGTCTTGTTCGCTGTCTCAGTCATCGGAGTGATCCTCTCCGGCCCACGCTCTTCAGTCGTGGACCCTCAGATCACGCCGCTTACACAGATCTCCGGACACTCCCCTGCCGAGTGCAAGAGCTGGGCATGTCACGTCGACATCGGCGAGACCGGCGCGCGACAACACGCCGGCCGAACGGCATGTGCTTCTCCGCGCCGACCGTTTGGGGTTCGTCGGCCGGGGTCCGGCGGGTCAAGAGCGTGCGAGGCGTCGCACGGCTGTGATGGCCGGCCTGGGCTGCCGTGTCGCGGCGGGCGATGACGTGCGCCGTTCGTGATGGTCGGGCGCTTGAGCGGATCGGTCATGGGGAACGCTCGATCCATGTCCGTGCTGTTGTCGCGGGTGCTCGATCCGCAACCCGTCGCGTCCCTCGATGCCTATCTCGGGATGGGAGGCGGTGATGGCCGTGCAGCCGCGGCCAAGCTCGGCCCGGCGGCCACGATCGAGGAGCTCGAGGCTTCCGGGCTGCGCGGGCGCGGCGGAGCCGGGTTCCCGACCGGCACCAAGTGGCGCACGGTCGCCGCGAACGCCTCGCCGACGCTGGCTGCAACGGTGGTCGTCAACGGGGCGGAGGGGGAGCCGGGGAGCTTCAAGGACCGCGAGTTGTTGTCCCGCAATCCCTACCGCGTCCTCGAGGGTGCGCTGATCGCCGCTGACACGGTGGGTGCCGACCGCGTCATCGTTGCCGTGAAGTCCACGTTCGGTGTCGAGATCGTCCGGCTGCGGCAGGCGATCGCCGAGCTGGCCGCCGCGGGTTGGGCTGACCGAGTCGCCGTCGATGTCGTCGCCGGGCCCGACGAGTACCTGTTCGGTGAGGAGACCGCGCTCCTCGAGGTCGTGGACGAGCGGCCGCCGTTCCCGCGCGTCGCGCCACCGTTCCGCCACGGTGCCGACGAGTTCGGCGACGGCGACGGCTCGGCGGCCGATGTCGAGATGGCCGGCGTCGCCAGCGACGCGCCGCCGACGCTGGCCAACAACGTCGAAACGTTGGCCCACGTCCCCGGGATCCTCGCCAACGGAGCATCCTGGTTCCGCCAGGTCGGCACGCCTGCATCACCCGGAACGATCGTCTGCACGGTGACCGGATCGACCCAGCGCGCCGGTGTCGGCGAGGTCGCCATGGGCACGCCGCTGCGGACCGTCATCGACTGGATCGGTGGCGGCCCGGCGGTCGGCGCCACCGTGCGTGCGGTGCTGTCCGGCGTCGCCCATCCGATGATCCCCGCCGCCGCGCTCGACACGCCGCTGTCATACGAGGACATGGAGGCCGCCGGCAGTGCGCTCGGTGCCGCCGGGTTCATCGTTTTCGACGACTCCATCGACGTCGTCGCCGTCGCCCAGGGTGTCGCCAGGTTCCTCGCCATCGAATCGTGCGGACAGTGCACCCCGTGCAAGCAGGACGGGCTGGCGATCGCCGCGCTGCTCGAGCAGTTCTGCGCGTCGAACGCCACCGACGACGACCTCACCCAACTGGCGACGCTTGTGGACACTGTCGCCGATGAGGCCCGCTGCTTCCTCGCCCACCAGCAGCAGCGGGTGATCGGCAGCCTCCTCGCGCTGTTCCCCGACGCCCTGACGGTCCACATGGAAGCATCGCCGGAACGCGCGGAGGCGGTCACTCCGGTGTTGATCGCCCCGCTGACCTCGGTGGGTGGCGATGTCGCCACCGTCGACGAGGACCACCGCACCAAGCAACCCGACTGGACCCACCATCCCGTCGATTCGGGCGTGGCGCCAGCCGACCGCCTGACCTGACGAACTCGTTCGGCGCTCGATCAAGTCGACTTCGGAGTGGTGTTCGGGCGCGTCGTTCGGATCACGCGGGCCTCGTTTTCGTCGGCAGCTCGCGTTGGCCGTGCTCGACCGCAATCGTCCGGTTGCCTGTCGTTGCCGGCGATGCTGTAGGCGTCGGGTTGGCGCCTACCATGCGCTCGTGACGGCCTTGTCGGTGCGGGCCCTGCTGTTTACAGACATCGAGGGCTCGACCGGACTAGTCCGCGGGCTCGGCGACCGCTTCGAGGGTGTGCTCGAACGTCATCACGCGATCATTCGCTCAGCGGTAGCAGACGGGGGAGGCGTTGAGCAGAGCAGAGAAGGCGATTCGCTGTTCATCACGTTCCGATCAGCGACTGCGGCGCTCGAGGGCGCCGCGGAGGCGCAGCTGCGGATTGAACAGGAACCTTGGCCACTCGACGGGCGGGTGCGCGTCCGAATGGGTCTTCATGTCGGCGAGGTCGCTGAAACTCGAGCCGGCCTCGTCGGGCTGGCGATCCATCAGGCGGCGCGAATCATGCGTGCCGCCCACGGCGGACAGATCGTCGTCAGCGGGGACGTAGTGCGGCAGGCGGGAAGTCTTCCGGATGGCATCACGGTGCGGTCGATCGGCACCTACGACCTGCGTGACATCGGACGGGTGCCGCTCCATCAGGTTGAGCATCGTGACCTCCAACACGAATTTCCCGAGCTGCGGTCGAGCCGGGCCGTGGCCCACAACCTTCCGGTGCCGTTGACCGCGCTGGTGGGACGAGTAGCCGAGGGCGCCGCAGTCGAAGCGCTGCTCGGTGAGCATCGGCTGGTGACCCTCCTTGGTCCGGGCGGCTGCGGGAAGACCAGACTCGCACTCGTCGTCGCGGCGGCATCGCTCGAAAGCTTCGTCGATGGCGTCTGGTTCGTCGATCTCGGCGCGCTGTCGCCGGGCGCGGATGTGACGTCACGGGTTGCCGAGGTGCCCGTACTCGGCGAAGCCGAGACGGCGACCGTCCGCAAGAGCGACTGTTCCTTCCCTCAGACACGCCATCGTTCCCTCCCTCGTAGGCTGCCATCGTCGCGCGGCACCCACACGACGACGTCCAAGACCTCGGAGACGAATGCGATCCTGCCGGGCCATCGAGCGCGCCGCGGCACAGACGACGCTAACTCGCACGCTCCGAACGACGCGCCCGAACAACGCCATGGCAACGCTCCTCATCGATGCCGAACGGCATCTCGTTGGCCGACCGGCGGCCACCAACGGTCGCGCTGCGTCAGTCAACTCCGAGTGCTTGGCGCCACAGGTGAGTGTCGGTGTAGATCCGAAAGCCGGTGATCTTTCCGTCAGGCCCAAAGCGCCACACGTGCACGAACTCCGCGTTCAACTCGATGCCGGTCTTCACGCCTGTGCCGTGGTAGACGCCCATCACGCACACGACGTCACCGCCGTCGACGAACTCGTGTCGCGCTCGATGAGAAGCCCTCGATCTGGTTGGTCACCGGCCCAAGGATGTTCTCGGCCACCGCTTGGGGTCCACGCTGGTTCTCGAACGGCATCGAGGCCGGCTCCTCCCAGTAGATCTGGTCGTCCATCGCAGCCAGGAACGTCGCTACGTCACCGTTCGAGAGCGCCTCGTAGAGGTCGCGAACGGTCTCTGCGTTGCTTGCCACCGCTGTCCCTCCAATCGCGCCGATCGATGGCGGCGTCCTCGCCA
The DNA here is from genome assembly GCA_963749315.1 of uncultured Acidimicrobiia bacterium. Lineage (GTDB taxonomy): Bacteria > Actinomycetota > Acidimicrobiia > Acidimicrobiales > Ilumatobacteraceae > JALZMG01. Next base: position 133,605 of record CAVVMS010000021.1, on the reverse strand, counting down.
GAGTAGGTCTTGGCGGACGAAGGTCGAACGGCCCGTCGTCAAGACGCTTACCCGCGATGTCGAAGCGCGCCCGAACCACGCGACCGAATGACGCTCGGCGTCGGCGCTGAGCCCGCTCCGATCGGCATTTCGATCGCGTCGAGGTGATGCTCGCGAAAAACTCGGCGGCTGAGCTCAGTGCGCGGAGGCGTCGTCGACGATTGTCACGGCATCGCATGCGTTGCAGTAGTCGAGCCGGACAGTGCCCAGGCGGACGTAGGTCTTGAGCGCGGCGTGGTCACAGGCTCCACAAGTACGTCCACGCCCAGGCGCGCTGTCGCCATCGTCGGCCAGCCAGCCCTTCGCCCCGCAGGCCGTACACGCTCGCGCGAAGTCGGTTGCCGCGCCGTTCGACGCGTGGAAGGTGTAGCGGCTGCACTGCGGGCATCGCCGTCCTCTCGGCATTCGAACAGGGTATGCACGACATCGAGGATTTCATCCCGGCTGATCGTTACCTGTTGCCGTCACGCCGGCGAGAGGACGGCGCGGGCCGGCGGGAAGCGGGCGGGATTGTTGGGGACGCACACCGAATCACAATCGACTGCCTTCGATGACACCACGCCACTGGCATCGTCGCCGCCCTCGCCGTCGGCGACTCGCGAACCGACTGAACGCACGGCGGGCCTGGCGATATCGACGGTCGGATCGCCCGGCACCGCCGGAAGTGCTCGGATCGGGCGCGAGAGGAGGCCGGAGTCATCGGCGCATCCGCGAGCACGGCCGACCCGGCGCTCCCGGACGCGGCGGGGCGTCCATTCCCGGCGGATACGGGGACTGGGTGCGTGGCACCGGGTCGCAGTCGCCGTTCCCCGATAGGGCACTTGGTGGTGCCCGGCACTCACTCGGCACGCAGGCCGAGTGCTGGTGAGACGCGGGCGGCGCGGATCGCCGGGCCGAGGGCGCCGAGTAGGCCGACCAGCATTGTCACCGCGGCGGCAATCGCCAAGGCGCCGAATGGGAGCGACGGATCGGGCACGACGCCGAGCCGATCGGCGAACATGCGCCACAGCGTCCGTCCGACTACGACGCCGACGGGCAGCCCGAACACCATCGCCACGGCCGCCATCAGCACGCCCTGGCACAGGAACGTCGCTCGCACCTGACCGGGTGTGAACCCGAGCACGCGGTGGATCGCCGACTCCGATCGGCGGCGGCGCACTACTGCCGCCAACGCCAGCAATGTCGAGAGTCCCGCCACCAACCCCAGCACCACCACGAGGATCGTCTGCGTGCGCCCACCGCCGGCCGCCGCCGTACGCACCTCGCTCGGCCGGATCACAGCGGTGACGTCGATGCTCGACCCCGTCGTGATGCCCTCGCCCGATTGCAACTCGTCGTTCAGGCGGGTGAGTGAGCCGCCCGGCACGAGATCGACGAAGGCGGCGCTGAACTGCGGTTCGTCGGCGAGGCCGTATGTGATGAAGGCGGAGATGGCGTCGATCTGGCGGTAGTCGGCCTCGTTCAGCCACACACCTCGATCAAGTCCGGTGCGCGACGCCAGTACCGGCCCCAACACCGGGAACACGGCCGTGCCGGTCACGGTCATGGTGGTGGCGATCTCGTCCGAGCCGACCTCGACACGATCGCCGATCGAGAGTCCCAGCCCCGCCATTGTGTCCGGCCCGAGCACCACCTCGCCCGCCTGGTCCGGAGGACGACCGGCGGTCATCGTCGGGCTCAACGTCGGATCTCCGGGACCGAACAGGGCAGCCGGCGCTAGGCCGCCGGCGATCGTCACTTGCCCGGCCCCCACGAAGCGCCAATCGGCGACCTCTGGCGAGTCGTCCAGTGTCTCGGCGAGGCGTTGCTTGTCGAACGGTCCGTACCCGCCGTCGGAGGCGACCAATGCGTCGGCCGGCCACCCGAATCGTTGCGGGCTGTCGTCGAGCGCCCGCAGGTTGCTCCCGAACACGACGACCGTCACCAGCGCCGTCACGGTGATCGTGATCGACACCAGCACGGACCGGGTGGGCACGAATCGCCGCCCTCGTCCCGGGTCGAAGGTGAGCCGGCTCGCTGCCGCCAGCGCCGGGAAACGCCCTGTGCGCCCGATCACGCCGGTGAGCCGGCCGACCGTGCGGCTGCCGCCATCGTCGACGACGGTCGCCAGACGCGACTCGCGCCACGCGGCGAAAGTGATGACCGCCAGTGGCACGAGCACGAGCAGCAGTAGCCCGGGGCCGAGCACGAGGAGATCAACGTCGAGCCCCGTCGACGGTTCCAGCACATCGAACGGGCCGACCGGGAACGCCAACGACAAGAGGACAGCCGTCGCCGCGGCGGCGAGCAGCGCCACCGCCAGGCTCACTGCCGGCGCCACCAACGTCGCCAGTGCGCCTTCGAGCGGTGTCAAGCCGAGTACGCGGGCGATCGTCACCGCGTTGCGTTGCGATCGCACCCGTCGCACCAAACCCTGGCTCGCCAGTGTGACCGCCCCCAGGTAGACGAGCACGCCGAAGACGCCCAGCGTGATCGTCAGCGGTCGCACCGCCCTGTCGGCCTTGCGCTGCAGATCGGAGGTGCGGTGCACGTACGACAGCCACCGCTCCTCGCCGCCCCCGGCGACGCGGTCAATGGCATTGTGGACATCGGCCAACCGCTGCCACGCCAACTGCACCTCGTCGACGGCCGCCGGCCCACCGTCGACCGTGAGCCCATACCAGCTGAACCCGTAGTAGCGCGGGTCGCCGACCGGCATCCGCCGGGCGGCCGGGCTGACGAACAGCCGCGGGACCGTGTCGATGTCTTCCGATGTGATCTCCTCGTTGAGCACCATCACCCCGGTGACAGTCACGTCCAGCCGATCAACCGGCGCCGGCTCGAGCGTGGTCGGATTGCCGTCGTCGTCGGTCTCGATGATGCCGACCTCGAACGACGAGCCGACCCCGACCCCGGCGGCGTCGGCGAAGCTCTGGTTGATCATCACCTCGTGCGGGTTGTCACGATCGAGCACCCTGCCGGAGGTCCTCGCGAGCCGGTCGATGTCGAGATAGCGGCCGTCGGTGGTGAACGAAATCGTGCCGATCAGACGCTCGTCCACCCGCCCGTCGGCCGTGAGCGGGAACGCGGAGTACACCAACCAGTAGTTGGCGGCAGTCACGTTCGGCAACGACCGCAGCGCGGCGTCGACCTCGGGCGTCACCGCACCCGGATCGATCTCGATGTCAGAGGCGTTGCTGGCAGCCAAGTGACGGTCGAACACCGACGCCGTGCGCCGAGCGCCCGCCACGCTCGCCAAGCCGACGCCAGCGGCGACACCGAACAGCAGACCGGCGACCACGACCGCTTGCCAGCGTCGCCGCAGGTCGGCGCGAGCGAGCAAAGCCGCCGGCACCAGGGCAGCCATCATCCCGACTGGCGCCTCGGTCGTCGCTGCTGCACCTCAGTCATCGTTGCCCCCCGCTACATCAGATTGAACTGCATCCGGGCTCAGCCCGACAGGGCACCACCACGCCAACCGCCGTGGTGCCAGCCACACCACGGGTCGACCCACATCGACGCTGCGTGTCTGGTTCTTCGCTGAGCCCACTCGGACCGAACTCCCGGCGATCGAGGACGCTGCCGCCCGGGCACTGGCAGCAATAATCCCCGGACTACTCGAACGCGCTGGGCGTCCGGCTTGGATGTCGGCGGATTGTCTACATCAGCCAGTCCTCGGTTGGTTGGCCGAGGATCACTTGGCCGCTGCGGGCGGTGTGGTTGTCGGAGAAGAAGATGTGGCAGCTTCCGGCGTGGAGGTCGCGCCAGCAGCGCTGCAGTGGATGGTTGTCGTACAGGGCGCCGCCGCCGGCAAGGCGGAAGGTCGTGTCGACGACCTCGATGCCTGCCCGCATCGTGTTCGCCGCCGCCAACCGGATGGCGAGGCGTTGGTCACGGCTGATCTCGTCACCGCCGATCGCGGTCTCCCAGGCGGCAGCGATCGTGTCGAACATCAGGCACCTTGCCGCCCGCAGCGTGCCTTCGCAACGGGCCACGCCGAGCTGGGTGACCTGTTCGGTAGCCAGCGGTTGGCCGCCGCCTCGACCCTTGGTCGAGGCGAGGGCGGCGAACTCGTCCAGAGCGCGGCGGGCCACGCCGAGCGGGAACCCTGACATCAGCGACCCGAGCAGGGCGAAGAAGGTCCAGCGGAACTGCGGCTCATCATGCGGCGCGGTCTCGAAGATCGGGTTGGCGATGCGCTCCGGCGGAACAACGGCCCCGGCGACGACGACATCGTGGCTCGTCGGGATGTGTCACAGATGACACCGAGTCGTCTGATGAAGTGTCAGCGCTTGGGGCGGGAGGGCCCGGTCGCCCGGTCCGAGATCCGCAGGATGGTTTCCTCCATCTCGTTCTGGCGGGCGTCGATCACTAACGCCGCGCGGCGCAGGTCGGCGAGCTCATTCGGCGCCAGCGGCAGCTCGACCACCTCGCGCGCTCCTGCGGAGCCGAGTGCGGCCGGGACGCCGAGGTAGAGGTCGCTGAGCCCGTACTCTCCCTGCACCCACGTGATCACGGGGAGCACCGCACCAGAGTCCTCGACGATGGCCCGCACGGTCACGTCGCCGGCCGCCGCCGCCGCCTGATAGCCCGACCCGACCTTGAGGTAGGCGATGATCTCCGACGCGCAGGCGCGGGTCTCCTCGATGATCGACTGGATCTCCACGTCGCTCGAGAGCTCGCGCAGCGGGGTTCCGTCAATCGTCGTGAGCGACGGGATCGGCACCATGGTCTCGCCGTGCGACCCGAGCACGATCCCTTCGACCCGATCGGGGGTGACCCCCAACCGCTCGCTGATCGTGTGCTTCCACCGCGCGGTGTTCAACACGCCCGCCTCACCGATCACCCGATGATGCGGGAGACCGGATGCCGCCTGGGCCAGGGCAACCATCTCGTCGATCGGGTTGGTGGCCACGAGCAGCACGGCATCCGGGGAGCCCTCGGCGAGCTGGCGGGCGACGTGCTCGACGACCTTGGCGTTCTCTTCCAGGAGGTCGCCCCGGCTCATCCCGGCGGCGCGGCGGGCGCCGGCAGCGACGACGCACACCGCCGACCCAGCGGTGTCGGCGTAGCGGTTCGTACCGACGGTCCGTGTCCGGAACGCGTCGATCGCCCGGCTGTGCATCATGTCGAGCGCCAAGCCTTGCGGTTTGCCTTCGGCGGTGTCGACCATCACGACCTCGTCGACGTAATCCCCCGATGCGATCCTGTACGCCAGGGTCGAGCCGTGCCAGCCGGCACCGGCGATCGAGATCTTCATGGCGGCTCCCTGTTCAGCGAACGACGGACGCCAGTATCCCCCCGAATGTCGCCACCCCGACGGTGAGCCAAGCGACGTAGTCGCCGATGTGGCCGGAGTGTGCGGCGCGAAGCGGGGCGGCCGCCCTGTGCACGTGCCCCAGCACCGCCGCTGCGCCATGCGGCAACCGGCGCCGTGCGATCAGCAGCGCGGTGACGCCGACGGAGACGATGGTCGTCGACACGCTCGCCACGATCACGCCGGTGTAGCCGTGGTGCTCGGCTTGCGGCTCGACGGCGGCGTCGGCGGCGACTCCGTCGATCACCTGCTCGGCGTACGCGGCGGTGTCCACGAAGCGTGCCGCGGCGTGCTCGGCGTCGTCGGCGAGACCAGGTGTGAGCGCCACCCCCATCCCCACCGCCACCATGACGACGACTGGCACGAGCATCACCAGCGGCGTGCGGGCGCGCTCCTCGGCCGTCTCGTAGTGCACCGGTGACTGCGCAGCTGGCGCCGGCGATGGGTCCCAACCGAGGAAGATCCTGGCGGCGGCGCGCAGACTGGCGGCAGCGGCGAGCCCTGAGGCGACGACGAACACGACGACCACCCAGCCGTAACCCACCTTCGAGGCCGATTCCTCGATCAGCGCTTTGCCGAGGAACGTGCCGAACGGCGGGACCCCGACGAGGCCGGCGCCACCGATCACGAAGAGCACGCCGACGAGACGCTCGGTGCGCCCCAGCCCGGTGAGGGCGCCGATGTCGACCGTGCCCCAGCGGTGCAGCAGCACCCCGGCGCACATGAACAGCCCGCCCTTGAGGAAGGCGTGGCTGAGCACGAAGAGGGCGGTCCCAGCAAGCCCACGTGCGTCGAGCATGGCGAACCCGAGGAGGAAGAGCCCGGCGTAGGTGACGGTCGAGAAGGCGAGCATCCGTTTGAGGTGTCGCTGGGCCAGGCTCATCGCGGCGCCGACGAGAGCGGTCACGACGCCGACCCCAACCAGCAGAGCCCGCACACCGGACTCGTGCACGGCGAACGCCGGGGCGAAGACCGTCCAGTACGAGCGCGCCGCGGCGTACAGGCCGAGCTCGACCATCACGCCGGAGAACAACACGCACACCGGGGTCGGCGCGACGGCGTGGGCATCGGCGAGCCAGAAGTGGAACGGGACCACCGCGCCCTTGACGAGGAACCCGAACACGACGAAGACGAAGGCGACGACGACGAGACCGTCGGGCGAGTCGGTGGCGATGGCACGCCCGATCGCCGCCAGGTTCAACGCGCCGGTGCGCGCATACAAGAGGGCAATGCCAGACAGGATCATCAGCGCGCCGATGCTGTTCGTGACGGCGAAGTTGAGCGCGCCTTGCAGCGGTCCGGGTTCCTCCGCCTTGTACCCCGTGAGCCCGTAGGCGGCGACGCTCATCAGCTCGAAGAAGACGAACATGTTGAACAGGTCGCCGCTCAAGCAGAACCCGCACATCGCCGCCAGGAACACGAGCACCAGCGAGTGGAAGAGCACGCCAACGGCGTCGAAGTAGCGCCACGTGAAGACGAACGCGGCCGTGACGAGCGCGGCGCAGACAGCGGCCATCCCGGCGCCGAGCGGGTCGATGACGAAGCCGACACCCAGCACGACATCCCCGCGAGGCGGCCAGTTCCCGAACCAGTAGACGATCGTCCCGTCGAGCGACTCGGCGAGCAACAGCAGACAGAGCACCGTCACGGCGAGCGACACGACGGCGGCGAGGACGTCGGCGAGCCGCCGCTTGGCCACCGAGTGCAGCGCAACGAGCAGCGCCGCGCCGATGAGCGGCACGACGACCGGAAACGGAGCGAGCTCGTCGACGGCCGCTCACCCCCGCAGCTCGGTGAGCCGGGCCGGGTCGAGCGTCTGGGAGCGCTTGTGCACCTGCACGGCGAGGGCGAGCAACAAGGCCGACACCGTCGCCCCCACGACGACGTCGGTGAGCGTCAGCGCCTGGACGACCGGGTCGACGGCGGGTGTGCCGACGGGCTTCTCCGCGAACACCGGTGGGACGGCGTCGTGGCGGAACCCGATCGACAGCAGCAGCACGTACGTCGACGCCTGGATCACCTGCAGACAGACGATGAGGTGGATGAGGTTGCGGCTGGTGACCACGCCGTAGAGGCCGACGAGCAGCAACCACGCCGCCACGACGAACGGATAGGCACTCATGACACGACCGGCGGCTGATGCGAGCGAGTGAGCGCCAGCGAACGAGCAACCGCGCTCGGCCGGCGCGGCCGGGGAGCGCAATGACGGCTCATGGGTTCTCTCTCAACCGCACCATGAGGGTCTGCTCGAGGAACTCGACGATGATCAGCACGAAGCCGGCAGCGACCTCGAGACCGACCGACAGGTTGATCAGCGGCACCGTGCCGGCCGAGTTGAGCGCACCGATCTCGCCGAGCGGGAGGACGTTCTCCAAGTACGCCGCGCCGCCGATGACCCCAGCGAACCCGATCAGCGCGAAGGCCCCTGCGCCGACCGCTTCGGAGACCTCGATGACGGAGTTCGGTGCGGCACGGCGGAGGAACGAGTACTCCCCGGCCAGAAACACCAACAGCAGCGCGGTGGCGAGCACGACGCCGCCCTGGAAGCCGCCGCCCGGGGTGAGGTGGCCGTGGGCGACGATGTACAGGCCAGTCACCACCGTCGGCCCGATCAGTCCGATCGCCAGCCCGCGCACGGCGTCACTGGTGCGCGGCGCGCTGCGGCCGAAGGCGAACTCGTGCGGCTCGCGCTCCTCCTCGTCACGCTGGGCGCGCAGGATGATCGCCACGCCGACGACGGCGGCGAAGAGGATGAACTCCTCGCCGAGCGTGTCGAAGCCTCGATAGTCGAAGTTGACGGCCGTCACGACGTCGGTGATGTGCCGCTCCGGAACAGCCACGGCGTTGAGCACATCTCCGTAAGGACCGAGGTAGTTCCCGAAGTCGGGCAGCCCGGCATAGCCCCACAGCATGAACACCGCCAGACCTGCGGCGCCGACGAAGAACAGCGCGGTCCTCACCCGAGCGGTCATCGGTGCAGCCTCGATCCAGCGACATCGCTCGCCACGCCGATCTCGACCGCACACCGATGACCGAACGGACCGTGCTGAATGACTCGCTCGCTACGCTCGCTCATTCGGCGCCGCCACGCACCTTCGCCAGGGCGAGGAGGATCATCAGTGGCGAGGCAACGGCGCCAACCACGATCTGCGACAGGGCGACGTCGGGCGCCTGGAACACGAAGAACATGATCCCGAGCAGCATCCCGAAGAAGCTGACGACCATCGCCTGGCGCAGCGGATCTCGGGTCAACACGACGCCGAGCCCGGCCAAGGCCACCATCGTCAACGTCACGATGTGCAGCGCCGTGGTCACTGCTGCGCCTCGGGTTCCTCGACCCGCTCCGCACGCAGGGCGACCCAGTGACCGAACTGGCGGATCCGCGCCGCTCGGGCCGTGGCGTGCGTCAACACCGAGCCAGTGACGACGAGCAGGACGAACACGAGCATCGATTTCACGCTCGCCGCCGACCATCCCTCCTCGACGACGATCGCCAGGGCGATGGCGAAGGCGCCGAGCGTCGTCGCCGGCGAGGTGTAGTGCAGCCGGTCGAACACGTTGGGCATCACGAGAACGCCGACGCACGACACGAGCGTGACCGCGACGCCGATCCCCAGCAGCACGTACGCAACGACCGTCACAGCCACCGCTCCAGAAAGCGCACGAACACGAGACCGCCGGCGAAGGCGAGCAGTGCGAGCACGACGGCGAGGTCGAAGAAGATCGCCTGGTCGTATGCCTCGGCCAGCACGAGGAGGACGATCGTGTCGACCGTGCCCGCCATCTCGAGACCCACCAGCCGCTCCATCGGTGTCCCCCGCAGGCACACGATGGCGCAGGGCACGAGACCGACCAGCAACACCAGCGCGGCGAGAACCCACGCGATCACAGCTTGCCCAGAACCCGCTCGCGGGTGGTCTCCCTCGGTCCGGGGACGAGCTCGTGCACGAGCATGTTGTTGTTCTCGCGGTCGATGCCGACGACGTACGTGTTCGGAGCCAGCGACACCACCGCCGTATAGGCGGCGCGCCTCGTCGCCGCCCGCGGATCGTCGTCCGCCCCGGCGTCGAAGGCGATCCCGCGGAACGCGCCGATGTTGTCCTGGCGGTCGCGGAGCTGCCGCCACACGGCGACCGTCAGCAACCAGCAGTCGGAGAGCACCGCCCACGCCACCGCCACGGGATGGCGCGGCAGCAACCCCCACGGCAGCAAGTCGACGAACCGTGACCGGCGGACGACCTCAGCGGCGACGGCCCCGATCCCGGCGACCACCACGCCGGCGACGACCTCAGCGATCGCGGTCGTGAGGACCAGCGACATCCACAGGACGAACAGGAAAATCCACCAGCCCCCGGCGATGGCAACCGACCTGCGCACCGGACCTCCCTGCCAGACGTCCCCGCCACGGGCAAGCTAGCCAACGCCCGCGGACGGATCGCGGATCGTGCGAGCGGTCAACGAGACAGGACCATCCGCTCGTCCAGGGGACACCCTCTGTCGTCGTCCTCTTCATCGGCCGCCGGCGCGGCGATCGCCTCTTCGCCGCCACCGTCGGTGGCGACCAGTTGCAGTGTTGGTGCCGGCAGCTCGGGCTCGGGACCGCCTTCGGTGGTCTCCTCGATCCAGGCGGCCTCCTCGCCGCTGGAGTAGGTCTGCACGGCGGGGAAAACCAGCTCGGTGACGTCGGTCGGCATCTGTCCAGCTGAGATCCAGAACAGCACGATCGACGCTCGCTTGCGCGCCGATGGCACACGAGACTGCGATCGGGTCAGGTGGTCGGACGTCGTGCCAGCCGACCGCTGACTCCTCGCATGGTCCAACGCACAGACTTGGTCGGACCATCTGTGGACGCAGCAGGGTCAGCAGCTCACGATGCGCTTCAGCGCGGGCGTCTGGCGCGGCCGAACAGCCCAGTTCGGGGACGGGATCCCCACGGATCGACTTCCACGACAGTGCGCGAGGCTTGCGATGAGTCCTGCTCCCTCAGCACGTCTGAGATGTTCGAAGCCTCGACGAAAGGATCACCAGATGCGAGTACTCGTCAGCGAGTTCATGAGTCTCGACGGCGTCGTGCAGGCGCCAGGCGGCAAAGACGAGGACACGAGTGGCGGGTTCCGTCACGGTGGCTGGTCGTTTGAGTTCTTCGACCCCGAGGTGATGGGCGCGGTCATCAGCGAATACGCCGAGCGCTCTGAGGTCCTGCTTCAGGGACGGCGCACCTATCAGGTCTCGGCGGCTGCGTGGCCGGAGCGCGGTGGCGACCCGTTCTCTGACTGGATCAACGGCGCCCAGAAGTACGTCGTGTCGGACACGCTCTCGGAGTCGGATCTGACATGGACGCCGACGACGATCATCCGCGGCAACGAACTGGTGGACAAGGTGGCGGCATTGCGCGAACAGCCCGGAGGCGACATCTACGTCTACGGGAGCTTGTCGGTGGTGGGAGCGCTGTTGAAGGAAGGGCTGGTCGACGAGCTCGTGCTGATGATCGAGCCGATCACGCTCGGCGGCGGCAAGACCCTGTTTCCCAGCGATGGCGAGGCCCGCAAGTTCGAGCTCATCTCGGCGCAGACCGCGAACACCGGGGTGCAGATCTGTCGCTATCGGCCTCGAAGCTGACGGCCCGGCGAAAGCAGACACCGCGACACGCGTTCGGACGAGGCTCGCAACGCAACGCCCGCGAGCGCGGAGCCCGCGCCGACACGCGCCCAGCGCGATGAACCGCCGCTCCGCGCGTCGCCACAATCGCCGACCGCCTCGGACCCGCGCCCGAATGCCTGCCCGAACGCCGGCGCACATGCCGACGCGGCCGCGCCCGATCGGCAGCTACGAGGCACGCGGGGCCGATGATGACCATCGCGAGACTGAGGGCGTGCGGAGTGCGCCTTCGCGACGCAGGCGTCCGCGAATCCTTTAGGGAGTCCGCCCGAAGAATCCAGCGAGACGGTCGACGGCTGGGGCTGACTCGGGCACGCTGACCTCGGCCCCGTAGGGTGCCTCGCCGTCAGGGCCACGGAACTGGTCGATCGACGGGCGTCGGTGCGCCGCCGCCAGCAGTTGGGTGGCCATCTGCTCGTCGGCCTCGTTCATCGCTTGGCCGGTGGCCTTGGCAAGGTCCCAACCGTGGAGGAACTCGTCGTCGATCAGGATGTTCAAGACGTGGGCACCCTTCAGCTCCCCGAATGGCAGTTTGAGCCGCTTGTCGATCGCCCCTGGCTGCTGGAACGCGTCGAGTGCGGCGCTGATGGCGGCGTCGTTCTCGCCGAGGAGGTCGCCCGCCGCATAGTCAACGTGGTGATAGGGGTCATCCGCAGGCGCGGCACCGGTCTCGACGATGTGTGCCACCCAGTTTGCCGACGCCACGATGTGATTGAGCAGGTCCCGCACAGCCCAGGACTTGCACGGTGTTGGCAGCTCGTACATATCCGGCGTGACGTTCTCCATGATCTCCCGGGTGCGCGCGGACGTCGCCTTGAGTATCTCGATGTCCACGAGCTCGCCTCCCTGGATCGGTGTATCCGAAGCCGAGCAAGCGTACGCGCCGCCATCACTCCGGACGGCCGGGTCATGTAGCACCGTGTCGGGGGCGGCATCTCGGACACCCCGTGCTCGCACAGCACCGGCCGCCGGAGCCGTATCGACTCCGAACCGCGGTACCGAACATCGGCGAGAACACCGATGGCCCCGGGTCCTCGGCCGTTGGGCCGCTGACCAGGGCCTTTGTGGAGCGGACGACGGGATTCGAACCCGCGACCCTCACCTTGGCAAGGTGATGCTCTACCAGCTGAGCCACGTCCGCGTGGGAGCAACAGGGTACCAGCGGCGGCGAAGCCGCCCCGCCCGAGTGCGCCAGCACGCCGGGCGGCGATGGGGATGGGGGCGCAGCCCCTGGTGATGGCGGCGAAGCCGCCCGGCCCGAGCGTGCGCCAGCACGCCGGGCGGCGATGGGGGGTCGGGCGCGGCCCACAGCAACGTGTCAGACCGACATCGGCGTGTTTGCCTCGTCGCCATCGGGGTACCCCGCACCCCCGAGGAGGTGCGCCACATGGCCAGCACGTTCGAAGGCGCTCACGCCCAGGTGGCGACCACGGATCGGCCGCCGTTGCGCGAGACGTGGCCGCTGCACCGGCGCGACGCACCGCTGTTCCTCGCCCTCTTCGTCGGGCTCACGCTCGTGTGGTCGGGCATGGGGTGGCTGCTCACCGGGCCGCTCGAGAACTCCGCGCTGAGCCGTGCCGACCAGGACGTGTCGCGGTGGTTCGCCGACCGCCGCACACCGACGCTCGACGACTGGGCCACAGCGGGCGCGATGCTCGCCGACACGTTCGTCAAGATCATCGTCACGGCGGTCATCGCCGGGATCATGCTGGCCGTCTGGCGAAACTGGCGCGAGCCGCTGATGGTCGCCATCCCCTTGATCCTCGAGGCGTCGGTGTTCATCACCGTCACGTGGATCGTCGGTCGCCCGCGCCCTGACGTGCCGCGACTCGAGGAGTCTCCCGTGGACAGCAGCTTCCCGTCCGGGCACACCGCCGCCGCAGCCGCCTACAGCCGCGATCGCGGTGGTCGTCTTCTGGCGCTTCCGGAACGTCTGGGTGCGCACCGCTGTCGTCGTCCTCGTGGTGGCCATTCCGATCATCGTCGGGGTGTCCCGCGTGTACGCCGGCATGCACTACCTCACCGACGTCGTCGCCGGTGTCCTGCTCGGCCTGGCGAGCGTCTTCGTCGTGTGGCTCGTGCTCCGCCACCGCCGGGCTCCCGCCACGTCGTGAACCTCACGCTGATCGTCGTGCTTCTGGCCGCGCTGGCCGGAGTCGCTCGCGTTCGTCGGCTCGGCGACGAAGAAGCTCGATCCGATCGACCCGGCACCCGAGGAGCAGGCGGTCGTCCGCTCGATCGCCCGGCACCCGCGAGTCGACCGCTTCCTTCGGGAGCGCTTCGACCGCCGGACTCGCGGCGGGTTCATGCTCACGGTCTGCTTCCTGATCGTCCTTGCTGTCGCCGTCGTCCTCGGCCTGCTGCTCGACATGATCGACGCCGGGTCGGGACTCGCCGAGCTCGACGACAGCGTCGCCGAGTGGGGCGCCGAGCACGCCACCTCGACAGCCGTCGACGTGCTCGAGGTGATCACCGACCTCGGCGGCACCACCGTGGTCATGGCCGCCCTGCTGACGGTCGCCATCGTCGACTACTCGCAACGGCGCAACGCCGAGGTCTTCGCCTTCGTCGCCGCCGTCGGGCATCGGCCAGCTGCTGATCAACAACGTGCTCAAGCTGCTCATCGACCGCGACCGCCCCGACGTGATGCAGCTCGTCGAGACGTCCGGGTCCTCGTTCCCGTCCGGCCATTCCACCGCCGCGGCGGCGGCCTGGGCGGCCGTTGCCCTCGTCCTCGGGCGCGATCGGGGCAGGGTCACCCGGGCCTGGCTGGCGGCCGGTGCCGGCGTCATCGCCGTCGCCGTCGCGACCAGCCGAGCGCTGCTCGGCGTGCACTGGCTGACCGACGTGATCGGCGGGCTGGCGCTCGGGTGGGGCTGGTTCCTGCTCGTCGCCATCGTGTTCGGCGGCCGCGCCCAGCGTCTCGGCGACCCGGCGACGGCCGAACCCGAGGGGGTGTCGCAAGCGCGTGATCGGCGTGAGCGTTCAGCCCGGGCCGGCGCAGAGCGTCAGCGACAGCGGGCGCACGCTGAAGTCGAGCTGATCGGCCTTGCCCTTGGCGCCGCCGTCGAGCTCGTACATCCGCTTCCCGTCGAGGCGCACGCTGATCTCCCCGCCCTGGCCGAGGTGGGCGTGTCCGGACATCGCTTGGCGGTGGCGCACGGCGCTGACCAGCACGCCGGCCCACTCCTTCAGCCCGGCGGCGGTGACGACGGCGACGTCGAGCCGGCCATCGGTCGGCGAGGCGTCCGGCAGCGCCTCGACGCCACCCTTCAGCGTCCCGATGTTGCCGACCAGCACGCAGCTCGCCGGCCCCTCGAAGAACGTCGCCCCGTCGACGGCGACCTGGGCCTCGAACGTGTCACGGGCACGGGCGTGGCGCACGCCCTCGCGCATGTAGGCGAGCATTCCCAGGCGGTCCTTGTGGGCGTCGGCGCCGTCGATCATCGCCGCGTCGAACCCGGTGCCGGCCATCACGTTGAACGTCTGCTCGTTGCAGCAGGCGCTGTCGATCTTGCGCCGCCGGCCGGTGACGATCAGCTCGACGATCTCGGCCGGGTCGGAGGGCAGCGAGTAGCCGGTGGCGAACAGGTTGGCCGTGCCGGCGGGCAGCACGGCGAGCGCGCCATCGGTGCCGACGAGCGCTTCCGAGGCGGCGCGGACGGTGCCGTCGCCACCGCACACGATGACCGTCGTGGCGCCGCCTGCGAGCGCCTTGCGCGTCGCCGCGCCGGCCTGCTTGGCCTTGGCGACGGCGAACCACGGGGCGTCGATCCCGGCGTCGCCGAGCGCCTTCTTCAGCCGCTTGCGGTCACGGCCCGCGAGCTTGTCGGCGTGGGCGACCACGGCGACCTCGGAGACCTTGCTCATGTCGTTCCTCCTGGTCGAGCGGGTGTACCCCGCAGCCCGCCGCGGCAACCGTCAGCGGCCGCCCTGGCCGTCGTCGACCTTGATCGTCGTCCCGGTGACGACCTCGGACTGCGGCGAGACGAGGTAGAGCAGTGTCGAGTCGAGCTGATCGGGTTGGCACAGCCGCTTGCGCGGGAACTGCCCGGTGAAGTCGCCCATCCGGGAGAGCATGCCGTCCATCATCTCCGAGGCGAACGCACCCGGAGCGATGCAGTTGACGTTGATGTGGAAGCGGGCCCACTCGACGGCGAGCACCTCGGTCATCCGATGGATCGCCGTCTTCGACACCGAGTACAGCGCCGCAGCCATGCCGTTGTAGGAGAAGGCGGCCATCGAGGCGATGTTGACGATGCGGCCGGGTGACTCGGCGGCGATCAGACGCTTGGCGACCTCCGTCGACAGCAGCCACGGGCCGCGGACGTTGGTGTCGAGCACGGCGTCGACCAGCTCGAGCGGCATCTTGTGCGCCCGCTGGGCATCGGGGATCCCGGCGTTGTTGACGAGGATGTCGACCGTCCCCAGCGCGTCGCTGGCGGCGGCGACGACGTCGGCGATCTGGGCGGCGTCGGTGACGTCGAGCGCCATCGGCTCGCAGACCCCGCCGGCTGCACGGATCTCGCGTGGCCAGCTGCTCCAGCCGGTCCGTGCGCCGCGCCGTGGCGACGACGGCTGCGCCGGCACCGGCCAGCGTGGTGGCGAAGCGGTAGCCGAGCCCGGAGCTGGCGCCGGTGACCAGGGCGACCCGGCCGGTGAGATCGGTTGGTTCGGACACGTCGACAGGCGTAGCACCGGCCGGACGTGGCGGCGCAACCGGGACGATCTCCACGAGACGCTCACCGCTTCTCCAAGACCCGTTGGCGCCAGTCGTGTTCAGTCGGACGGGCGAGCTGCAGGAGGTCGAGGTTGTCGCACATCGTCATCATCGGAGGTGGCCTCGCCGGCCTCTCCGGCGCCATGCTCCTGGCACGCGACGGTCACCGGGTCACGGTGCTCGAGCGTGACGCCGCCCCGCCGCCGGCATCCGGCCGACGCCTGGGACGAGTGGGAGCGCCGCGGTGTCAACCAGTTCCGGCTTCCGCACGGGTTCATGCCGCGCTTCGCGCGGGCTGCTCGAAGCCGAGCTCCCGGAGGTCCTCGACGCGATCGTCGACGCCGGCGCCCTGCGGATGAACCGCCTGCTGGTGCTACCCGAGGCCGTCACCGGCGGCCGTCAACCCGGCGATGAGCGCTTCGACTCCGTCACCGCCCGCCGCCCGTTGGTCGAGGCGGCGTTCGCCCGCGCCGCCGCCGTCGAGCCGGGCGTGGACATCCGCCGTGGCGTCGCCGTCACCGCGCTGGTGGCCGAGCAGCGAGACGGCGCACCCCCGCACATCGCCGGCGTGGTGACGTCGACGGGTGAACGCATCGATGCCGACCTCGTCGTCGACGCAGGCGGCCGACGGTCGGCGTTGCCGGACCTTCTCGAAGCCGCCGGCGCGGTCCGTCCGAACGAGTGGCGAGCCGACAGCGGGTTCGCCTACTTCGTCCGCAACTACCACCGAGCCGATGGCACGGTTCCGGCGGCCATCGGCCCGCCGATCCTGCACTACGACTCGGTCTCCGTGGCCACGATGGTCGGCGAGGCGGGCACATGGTCGATCATCCTCGTCGCCAGCGCCAAGGACGCCGTCATGCGCAAGGCGCGTGACGTGAGCGTGTGGGAACGCATCGTGGCCAGCTACCCGCTCTCGGCCCACTGGCTCGACGGCGAACCCGTCGGAGACGTCGACGTCATCGTCAAGATCGAGGATCGCATCCGCCGACTCGTGGTCGATGGCCAGCCCGTCGCCACCGGCATCGTCGCCGTGGCCGACGCGGTGGCGTGCACGGACCCGTCGCTCGGCCGTGGCGCGTCCATCAGTCTGCTGCACGTCTGCCTCCTGCGTGACCTGCTCCGCGAGACCGACCTCGGCAGCCGTCTGGAGTTGGTCCGCCGCTGGGACGAGTGCACGCAGCGGGAGATCATGCCGGTCGTGGAGGAGACGCTGCGCACGTCGGCGCACCGGCTGGCGCAGATCGAGGCGCAGATCGCCGGGGTGCCGTACGCCCCCGAGGACCCGTCGTGGTCGTTCGCCCAGTCACTTGCCGCCGCCGCACGTTCCGATCCCGTCGTGCTGCGGGCGATGCTCGACGTGGCGGCGATGGTCACGCCGGGCGCCGACGTGGCGGCTCGTCCCGACATCCGCGCCCGGATCGCCGCGGCACCACCCGCTCGCGCCGCTGCCCGGCCCCGACCGCGCCGCGCTGCTGGGCATCCTGCTCGACCAGGCTGCATGAGTACGATCGCCGCGCGTGCGCGTCGGGATGCTCACGCGGGAGTACCCGCCCGACGTCTACGGCGGAGCTGGGGTCCACGTCGAGCAGCTGACGCGTGAGCTGGCCAAGCTCGTCGACGTCGACGTGCACTGCCTCGGCGCACCCCGTCCTGGGGCGACGGCGCACTCCGAGGACGACCCCCGGCTGACCACTGCCAACCCGGCGTTGCGGATCTTCGCCGCCGACCTGGAGATGACCGCGGCGGTCGGCGGCTGCACCCTCGTCCACTCGCACACCTGGTACACCAACCTCGCCGGGCACCTCGCCAAGCTGCTGTACGGCGTGCCCCACGTCGTCACGTCGCACTCGCTGGAGCCGCAACGTCCGTGGAAGGCCGAGCAGCTCGGCGGCGGCTACGCGCTGTCGTCGTGGGCGGAGCGCACGGCGTACGAGGCGGCCGACGCGATCATCGCCGTCAGCGCGGCGTCGCGCGACGACGTGCTCGCCAGCTACCCCGCGCTCGACCCGTCCGGTGTCCACGTCGTGCACAACGGCATCGACGCCGACTTCTTCCGCCCGGTCGAGGAGACGGACGTACTCGACCGCATCGGCGTCGACCCGACGCGGCCGGCGGTCGTGTTCGTCGGGCGCATCACCCGCCAGAAGGGCGTGCCGCACCTGCTGCGCGCCGGGTTGTCCTTCGACCCGCGTGCCCAGATCGTGCTCCTCGCCGGCGCCGCCGACACGCCCGAGCTCGCCGCCGAGACGGACACCGCTGTCGCCGAGCTGCGCGCCCACCGCGACGCCGTCTTCCTCGTCTCCGAGATGCTGCCCCGGGAGGACGTCCGCCAGGTGCTCGCTCACGCCACGGTGTTCGTCTGCCCATCGGTCTACGAACCGCTCGGCATCGTCAACCTGGAGGCGATGGCATCGGGGACGGCGGTCGTCGCCAGCGACGTCGGCGGCATCCCCGAGGTCGTCGACGACGGTGCGACCGGCCTGCTCGTGCACTACGACGCCGCCGACCCGGATGCGTTCGAGGCCGGCCTGGCGAGGGCGGTGAACGAGCTCGTCGGCGACGTCGAGCGGGCCGCGGCGATGGGCGCGGCGGGGCGACGGCGGGCGATCGACGAGTTCGGCTGGGACGTCGCCGCCCGCCGCACGATGGAGATCTACGAGTCGCTGCTGTCCCTCGGCACCAGCGCCAGCTGACGGCTCTGGGCGACGAGGTGGCCGGTTCCGTCCCAGATCTCGCCGTCCTCCTCGAGGAACCCGCCGGTCACGAAGCGTGTCGTGAAGACGCAGCGCAGCCAGCCGGGAGCCGGTCGGGCGCGGACGTGCGCCGTCAGCTCGACGGTCGGTGTCCAGGCGACAGGGAGACGAGCGTTGAACGCGGTCGGCGGGAAGGCGTCGGTGGCGAGCACGAGGCCGATCGAGTCCACGGGCTCCTCGTCGCGCAGCCGGAACCAGCCGCGCACCCGCGGCTCGCCACTCGGCGAACCTGACGAGAAGCCGGCGTCCTCGGGGTGCAGGCGCAGGTCGACGCGGCCCATGAAGGGCGGCGGGAAGGTGTCGGTCGGCTCGACCCGGATGCACTCATCGGGCGGCGGCAGCGCCGGTGGCTCGGCGTCGACCCGCTCCGGGCCGGCTGCGTCGGAGACGTCGCCGAACGTGCCGACGACCTGCAGCAACCGCCGGCCACCGCTCTCGAGCGCGCCCGTGACCGTCGTGAACGTGCGGCCGACCTTACCACCTCCGTCGTCACCTCTGCGCTGCCGGGTGAGCCCGGTGCGAGGTAGTGAGCGGTCACCGTCACCGGGTCCGGGCGTCCGCCGGCGTCGCCCATCGCCCGCGTCGGCGATGCTCAGCAAGTAGCCACCGTTGGCCTTGCCGCCGATGTCCCACCCGGCGCAGATCTGCGTCGAGTACCGCCCGCCGCCGATCGCTTCGACTGACGTGTCGCTCGCAAACCCCACTTAGATGGTCCTCGAACGGGCCAGCCAACTCGCTGCGTCACGACTTGCTTCGGCTGCTCCGCAGCCGAAGAACCCCGCCATCACAATTGGTCGCCTCGCCTTCTGCTCGGCTCCTATCGCCCGAGCTCGGTGAGCTCGTCGTACGCAGCCTCGACATGGTCACGAAGGCCGGTCGGGTCCTCGACGGCGACCGGGTCGACGAACAGGCCCATGTCGAGATTGCCGTTGTAGGACATCGTGGTCAGGTTGAACGCCGTCCCGGCGAGCGGTCCGAACGGGTAGTTGGCGTCGACGCGGGCGCCGGAGATGTACAGCTGCACCTTGGCACCCGCGCAGGTTCGAGGTGGCGAAGTCCTGACCCTTGCGCCTGCGACCGGGCGATGCCGGTGACCAGCGACGTCGGCAGCAGGTTGGCGACGCCGGCGAGCCCGGACAGCATCCCCTGGCCCTTGACACCGGCCCGCTTGGCCTGCATCCGGGCGCTGATCTCGGCGAAGCGCTCCTTGGGGTCCATCGGTCCTGCCGGCACGGAGAGTCGCGACGGGGTGAAGGCGTTGCCGCCGATCGCCCGGTCGGTGCGCGTGCTGACGACGAAGCTGGTGCGCAGCGAGGTGAGCGGGACGCCGCGCTCGTCGTGGTAGGCGATGCAGCCGTTGACCACGCCCGTGACGAACCAGTCGTTGAGTGAACCGCCGAGGCCTCGCGCCGCGGCCAGGGCGTCGGCGAGCGGGAACGACATGACCTCGAGGTGACGATGCCGTGAGCGCTCCTTCCACAGCGGTGAGCCGCCGCCCTCGACCGTCTCGTCGCCACCGCTGAGCTGGTCGCGGACCTGGCCGACGGTGCGCAGGATCCCGGACGCGGCGTCGCGGGCGCGTTGCGGATCGGCGCCCCACATCGCCACCTCGCCGAACACCCGCCGGGCGATGCCGGCTTGCCGGCGAGCCGTGTGGGTGACCGTGTCACGCGCGGCCGAGGGGAGCGAGCCGCTGCCGCCCTCGGCCGCCGAGGCGGCGATGATGGCGTCGAGGTCGACCGGCGGCGGATCCGGTGCGGCCCTGGTCGGCTGGAGGTAGGACTCGGCGAGGCGGCCGGCGCCGGTGCCGTCGGCGACGGAGTGGTGGATCTTCCAGATCAGCGCCGCCTTGCCGCCTTCCAGCCCCTCGATGACGTGGAACATCCACAGCGGCCGCGTCCGGTCGTAGGGGTCCTGGTAGATCGCCGCGACCAGGTCGAGCAGCTGGCGCTCGCTCCCCGGCGCCGGCAGGGCGACCCGCCGGATGTGGTAGTCGAGGTCGAACTCGGGGTCGGCGGCCCACACCGGAGGGCTGAGTCGACCGAGGCCGGCCGTCACCCGCTCGCGCAGGCGCGGCACGGCGGCGACGGCGGCGGCGATCTGGCCGCGGAAGTGGTCGATGTCGAGCGGGCGGTCGAGCACCACGACCGTGCCGCCGCTCGGGTTCAGCCACGGGTCCTTCTCGACGTTCCACATCAACGCCTCGGCGTCGGACATCCGCCGCTCGAAGCGCTGCTCGCGTGGTGCTCGCTGTTCGGCCATCGCTGGGCCTCCTCAGGTGTCGGTGCCGGGACGGCGCGCGACCTCGAGGGTGGGGTCGCCCTTGTAGCCGGGCGGGAACGTCGCCCTCAGCTCCTCCTCGGTCGGCGTGCGCTGGACGCGTGCCTCGTCGGGGAGCTGGTCGACGAGCGCCGCCATGATCCGCTTGGTGTCGGCGTCGAGGCTGCGGTGCTTGAGCTCGACCGGGTCGCCGACGCGGACGCGGATCGGCAGCGGCTCGCGCAGGTCGAACCGCGGCAGGCGCTGGTTCCGCGGCCACACCTTCTCCGTCCCCCACAGCCCGACGGGGATGACCGGGGCATGGGTCGCCTGGGCCAGCCGGGCGGCGCCCCATCGACCCTTCAGCACGGGATCGAAGAACGCCGGACCGCGGGGGATCGTCCCCTCCGGCGCCAGCGCCACGGCCTCGCCGGCCTCGAGCACGCGGATGGCGTGCTCCAGCGGCTCGTCGGAACCCGATGCCCGGTTGACCCGGATGCCCCCGGCCAGCTTGGCGAAGTAGCCGACGACGGGGACGTCGAAGACCTCCTTCTTGCCGAGGAACCGGAACGGACGGCCGGTCTGGCCGAGGACCGCCCCGACGACCGTGGCGTCGAAGTAGCTGCGGTGGTTGAACACGGCGATCACGGCTCCCGACGCCGGGATGTTCTCGACCCCGGCGACGTCGAGGCGGACGTTGGGCAGGGAGCCGGCACGCTGCAGCGGTCGTGTCCAGTCCTGCAGCTCGCGGCCGGCGATCTTGAGCACGCCTTCGGGCAGGTCGAAGTGGCGCAGCGGCCAGCCGCGCAAGCCGGGCCAGGGCGACGAGGCGGAGGTCGGCGTTGACGGCCGTCGGGTGGGCGACGGCGTCGAGCAGCGGGGCGTCGTAGTAGCTGTCGCTGTAGGCCCACGACCCGGCGAGGTCGACGCCCTCCTCCTCGGCCCACGCCCGGACCGCTTCGAGCTTGCCCCTGCCCCACACCACGGACCCGTCGAGCTGTCCGGTGTAGGCGCCGTTCTCGGCGTTCCACTTGGTGGCGACGACGGCGTCGAAGCCGAGCCGCTCGGCGAACGGGGAGACCAGCGGCTCGGGGCTGGTCGTCGCCATCACGAGCACGCGGCCGGCTTCACGGTGCTCGGCGATGACGCCGGGGGCGTACGGCTGGACCATCCCCTCGAGCTCGTCGGCTGCGGCCTCGGCGGCGGCGCGCACGGCCTCGACCGGCCAGCCGGCCGTCGCCCGGGCGGCGAGTCGGGCGGTCGGGGCGGTGATCGCCGTCTCACCGAGCAGTCGGTAGGAGAGGGCGACCAGGTCGGCGCCGGGCAGGTTGCGCTGGCGGATCCCGGCGGCGCCGAGGTGGGACGAGAACACCGGACCCGACGGGCCGCCGATCAGCGTGCGATCGAGGTCGAAGATGGCAGCGGTCGTGTTCCGGCGACGGTTCATGGCTCTCTCCCGTCCGAGTGTTTCACGCCGTCCCCTAGACGACGGTCAGGGTGACGTCGATGTTCCCTCGTGTGGCGTTCGAGTAGGGGCACACCTCGTGGGCCTTGGCGACGAGCGCCTCGGCGGCGTCACGATCGAGCGCCGGGGCGTGCACGTCGAGCTGGACGGCCAGGCCGAAGCCGCCGGCGTCGTTGGGACCGATGCCCACCGAGGCGGAGACCTCGGTGCCGGTGACGTCGAGCTTGTCGCGGCCGGCGACGACCTTGAGCGCCGAGTGGAAGCAGGCGGCGTAGCCGGCGGCGAACAGCTGCTCGGGGTTCGTCGCGCCCCCCGGTCCGCCCATCTCCTTGGGAACCCGCAGGTCGAAGTCGAGGATCCCGTCGTCGGACTGGGCGTGACCGTTGCGCCCGTCACCGGTGGCGTGCGCGGTGGCGGTGTAGAGAACATCCATGCGGCGATCGTACGCTTCAACTCCGTGCCCCGTGTCGAGTCGACCGTCGAGGTCGACGTGCCCGTCGACATCGCCGTCGCCCTGTCGCAGACCTACGGCCCGTTGCGCTACCGCTGGGACCCGTTCGTCCGCGAGCAGCACCTGCTCGACGGTCACGCGAGGCCCGGCCGCGGGGTCCGGACGTCGACGACGTCGCGGCACCGTCTGACGATGGTGTCGGAGTACGTCTCGTACCTGCCGCCGACCCAGGTCGGGATGAAATGGTGTCGGGTCCATGGTTCTTCGAGCAGATGTCCGGTGGGTGGTCGTTCGCCGCGATCGACCACCAGCACTGCCGGGCGACGTGCCGCAAAACTGGGCGCGATTCGTATCTGGGCGCGTTCAGTCCCGGAAACCGAGACGATCTGCGCCCAGAACCCCGTTGAGACGATCTGCGCCCAGGTCTAGGCGCCGTCGGCGATGCCGACCGGGGAGCCGTCGACGACCTGGTCGAGGTACTCGGCGAGGCCGGAGCCGACGAGGTCCTCGTAGCGCCAGGTCGTCATCCCCTCGGCGATCCGCGTCGTCAGCATCTCGCCGTCGGGTGACTCGCGCCGGTTGCGCAGCGGGATGTTCGACCACACCATGCCCTCGATGTCGTAGGTGTGATCGTCGGTGTGCACCGTCGTGTGCACGGCGTGGTGGAAGTGGTCCGTCGTCGTACTCCGAGCTCAGGTCGACCTGGCGGATCGGCACCCACTGGTCGTTGCCGTACCGGGCGCGGTCGTACAGGAACCCGTGCGTGCGGCGGCCGCCGTCCTGCGACCCGGACACGGTGAGGGCGAAGCCGAGGTCGCGGCCGAGGTTGCCGGTCAGCCACCGGTACCACCAGATGCTCTGCCAGTACCGCGGGCCCCACGAGTGGTCGCGCATGCCAAGGCCGTCGGTGAGCTCGAACCGTTCGTCGCCGACCGTGACGGTGCCGGTGACGGCCATGTGCTGCTCGGTGTGGCCCTTGGCGAACGACTTCTCCGGGTCGATCACCGGGCGCGCCTCGTCCTCGTCCCACTCCGGCTCGCCGCCCCACGGCCGGGCGATCGCCCGGTGGGTGAGGTCGATCGTGCACGGCACCCGCGGGTTGTCGGCGAACGCGGCACGAGGATCGGCCATGTCCCGCGGCTCGGCGAGCAACAGCACCTTGCCGTCGTAGGTCACACGGTGCTCGACGAACGGCTCGACGACGTCGAAGCGCAAGCCGCCGGCGTCGTGGGCGGTGTGCCCCTCGATCGGCGGCCGCTTGTAGATGAACCCGACGCGACCGTCCGGCAGGTACAGGCACACCGTCATCTCGGCGTAGCCCTCGTTGGGTCGGTTGCCCATCCGCACCCAGCCGCCGATGCCGCGAATCGGCGAAGTTGTAGTAGCGGCTCTCGTTGAAGTTCGACGCCTCCTCCACGGGGTGCAGCAGGTCGTCGTCGGGGTCGAGGCGGATGCGCACGGCGGTCCCTCCGGTCAAGGGTTGGGCACGACGAGGATCTTGCAGTGCTCGTCGGGGTTGGCGAGCAACTCGAACGCCGCCGGCACGTCGTCGAGGCCGACCTCGCCGGTGATCATCGGCACGACGTCGATCTCGCCCTCGGCGATCGAGCGCAGGCTGGCAGCGAACTCGAGCGGGTCGTAGCCGAGCACGAACTGCACGTTGAGCTCCTTGCCGATGCCGTAGAACGGCGTGATCGTGTCCGGCTGCATGCACACGCCGACCACGACGACCCGGCTCTGCGACGGCGTCAGCCGGAGCACCTCGTCGAGGATGCCCGGCACGCCGATGGCCTCGAACACGACGAGCGACCGGCCGCCGCCGACCGTCGCCCATCGCTCGAACGGGCCGGTGTCCGCCGGGTCGACGACATCGGTGGCGCCCATCACCTCCGCCAGCCGGCGCCGCGCCGGGCGAGAAGTCGCTGGCGACGATCGGGCCGATGCCGCGGACGCGGAGCGCGGCGATGACGGCCAGGCCGACCGGGCCGCACCCGATCACGACCGCGCCGTCGCCGGTGGCGATCCCCGACCGGTTGACGGCGTGCAGCCCGACCGCCATCGGCTCGGTCAGCGCGGCGTGGCGCGGGTCGAGGCCGTTGGGCACCTCGATGGCGAGCAGCGACGACAGCAGCATCCGCTCGCTGTACCCGCACGGGAACAGGTTGGTGTAGGCGAGGTTCTGGATGCCCGTCGCGGTGACCATGATCGGGACGGACGTGACCAGCGTGCCCTCCGCCGGCCCGCCGCCGTCGGGGCCGACCTCGAGCACGCGGGCGGAGAACTCGTGGCCCATGAACACGTCGCGGGACAGGTCGGTCGGCTCGCTGCCGAGATCCGGCGTGCCTTCCATCCGGCTGCCGAGCTCGAGCATCGTCGCCCCGTGGCGGACGAAGTGGAGGTCGGACCCGCAGATCCCGCACGCTGCGACGTCGACGAGCAGCTGGCCGGGCCCGGGATGCGGATCGTCGACGTCGTCACGGACGTGCATCCGCCCGTCGCGGAGGACCGCCGACCGCATCAGCCCGCGTCCAGTCCGGCGACGAAGTCGAGCAGCGCGGTGTTGACCTCGTCGGGCCGCTCCTGCTGCACCCAGTGTCCAGCGCCGTCGATGAGCACGGTGCCCCGATGGTCGTCGAGGTGGCCGTCCATGACCGACGGCGGGTTCCATGCCAGCACCGGGTCGAGGGCGCCGCCGATGAACAGCGAGGGCATCGTGACCTTGGCCCCGGCGAGGTGCTCGGTCAGGCGCCAGTTGCGGTCGAAGTTGCGATACCAGTTGAGCCCGCCCGTGAACCCGGTGCGGGCGAACTCGGCGGCGTAGTGGTCGAGCTCGTCCTGCGTCAGCCACGGCGGCAGGCCGTCGGGCTCGGCGAAGCGCTCGACGAAGCCGCGGCCGTCGTCGGCCGAGGCCGCCGGGTCGAGCATCGCGCCCGGTTCGGCCGGCGTCGACGAGCAGGCGGCGCATCGTCGTCGCCGCGTCGCGCCCGAGGTCGGCGTCGGCGGGACCGGGCTGCTGGAAGTAGAGGATGTAGAAGAAGCGCCCGGCGAACAGCTTGGCCATCAGCTCCGTCGGCGGGATCGGCGCGCGGGGGAGGAACGGCACGCTCATCCCGACGACGCCGGCGACGCGTTCGGGATGCAGGAGGGCCAGCGACCACACGACCAGGGCGCCCCAGTCGTGGCCGACGAAGACGGCCTGCCGGCGGCCGAGGTCGTCGAGGACGCCGAGCAGGTCGTCGGTGAGGTGGACGATGTCGTAGTCCTCGATGGCCTCGGGCCGCGACGACCGGCCGTACCCGCGCATGTCCGGCGCCACCACGTGATGGCCGGCCGCGGCGAGGGCGGGCACCTGGTGGCGCCACGAGTAGGACAGCTCGGGGAAGCCGTGGACGAGGACGACTGCGGCGTCCGCGTCGGGGGAGCCGTCCTCGACGACGTGCAGCTCGACGCCGTTCGTGCTGATCGTGCGCTCTGCCACGCCGGGCCCTCCTCGGTCTGGCAACACGCGTTGCCAGGGTCGGACCATACGGTACGTTGCCAGCCGTGCCAGCGCCGGAGGAACCGCGGCGCCGCGGGCGATGGGTCGGGCTGTCAGCCGACGACCGGCGCGCCACGCGCCGGCGATTGCTGATCGACGCCGCCTTCGCCCTGCTCGGCACGGAGGGCTGGTCGGGGACGACGGTGCGCGCGGTGTGCGAGGCGGCGCAGCTGAACGCCCGCTACTTCTACGAGAGCTTCGACGACCTCGACTCGCTCGTCGTCGCCGTCTACGACCAGGTCCTCGACGAGCTGCGCCACGCCCTCGTCGCCGCCCTCGACGCCGCGCCGCCCGACATGCCGTCGCAGATGCGGGCCGCCGTCGACGCAACGGTCAGCTTCGTCGACGAGGACCGCCGTCGCGGGCGGGTGCTGTACATCGAGGCGCTCGGCAGCGAGGCGCTCAACCGGCGCCGCATCGCCGGCGGGCACGACCTGACCGCGTTCGTCGTGTCCGACGCCGCGGCACGGCGCGGTGCGGCGCCCGCCGGCGAGCAGATCGGCACGATCACCGCCTCGGTGTACGTCGGCGCGCTCAGCGAGGTCCTCGTCGCCTGGCTCGACGGGCACATCGAGGTCAGCCGCGAGCAGCTGATCGACGACCTCACCGCGTTGTTCCTCGGCGTCAACGACGCCGCGTTGAAGGTCGCCGTCGGGCGGGCGCGTGTCACGTCAGCAGCTGGTCGACCGGCGCGTGCTCGTCGGTGAGCACGTCGGCGCCGTCGACGAAGTCGTCGAGCGCCGCTGGATCGCCGACCACGACGTCGTCGTCGCCCCGGCCGGCGTTGCGCTCGGCGATCCGGGCGAGGGGGAGTGGCCGATCGCTCGCCACGACGATCGTGTTGCCGCCATCCGAGCCGTCGAAGCGCCCCGCCGGACCGATCACGGCGACGTGCTCGAACACGTCACGCAACGTCGCCACCTCGGCGCGCAGGAAGCCGAGCGGCTGCTGATCGATGATGTTCTGGGCGTAGACGCCATCGTCGCCCAGCACGCGCCGGATGTCGGCCACGAACTCGGCCGTCGTGAGGTGCCACGGCACGGCCCGGCCGCCGAACGCGTCGCCGACCACGAGGTCGGCGGAATCCGTGGCGACGTCGGCGAGGGCGATCCGGGCATCGCCGGTGACGACGCGCAGTTCGTCGCCGACGACGAGCCCGAGCTGCTCCTCGGCGATGTCGACGACGCCGGGATCGAGCTCGAGCACGAGGTTCGTCGAGCCGGGGCGGGTGGTGGCCAGATAGCGGGGGATCGTGAAGCCCCCGCCACCGAGGTGGACGGCGGCGACCGGCGCACCGTCGGGGGCGACGGCGTCGGCCACGTCGCCGAGGATCTGCGTGTAGGAGAACTCGAGGTGGGTCGGATCGGCGAGATCGACGTAGGCGTGGCGGAGGTCGTCGAGGACGAGCGTCCGGCCCGTCGGCCGCTCCGGGTCGGCCTGGACGTCGGCGCAGTAGTAGGCGGTCTCCACGTCGCACGGCCGGCCGGCGGCGACGGCGACGCCTGACGCGGCGAGGGCGACGAGCGCGCCGGCGCCGATGATGCGTCCGGGCAGGCGGCGGCCGAGGTGGATCCACAGCCCGGTGCCGGCGACGACGAGGAGCGACCCGAGGACGATCACGACCGGTGTGGTGGCGAACTCGGCCACGAGCACGAATCCCGTGGCGAACACGCCGACGAGGGAGCCTGCCGTTGCCAGCGCCGACAGCTGGCCGACGACGCGACCGGTGTGGTCGAGGGCGTGGAGCTGGATCTTGACGACGAGTGGCGTGGCCGAACTGAGCAGCGCCGACGGAGCGAAGAACCCGAGGGTGGCGAGGAAGACGATCGCCGAGGGCGTCGCCTGCTGCACGGACGGCCCGAGGGCGCGGATGATCGGTACGGCGGCGATCGATGCGGCGCCGCCGAGGACGAGGGCGCCGGGGAGCAGCCGGCGCGGTTCGATGCGGTCGGCCATCCACCCACCGAGCCATGTGCCCGTGGCGATGCCGGCGAGCACGACGCCGATGATCCCGGTGAACGTCTCCAGCGACACGCCCACGTACGGCGCGAGGAGGCGCCCGGCGAGGATCTCCAGCACGAGCACGGCACCCGAGGCGACGAAGACGACGGCTCCGGCCAGGCGGCTGTCCATCGCCGGGACGGTACCGGGGTGCAACTACCGTCGCCGCCTGTGGCGCGGTGGTGGCAGGTCGACCTCGAGGAGGGCTCCGAGCCGGACTACCGCTTCACGCTGGCCAACGAGCGGACGTTCCTCGCCTGGATCCGCACGTCGCTCGGGCTGCTCGCCGGTGGGGTCGCCGTGCGCCAGCTCGTCGATCCGTTCGACGTGCCGGGTGGGCGGACGCTGCTCGCCCTGCTCGCCATCGGCGGCAGCGCCGTGCTCAGCACCGGCGGCTACCTGCGCTGGCTCGGCGTGCAGCGCGCCGTGCGGCGTGGAGATCCGCTCCCGCCCGCCCGCCTGCTCCCGGTCGTGACGCTCGGCCTGCTCGTCGTCGCCGTCGTCACCTTCGCCCTGGTGGCGTTGGAATGAGTGAATCGAGGGCGCCGACCGCGGGCTGCAGTTCGAGCGCACCGCGCTGGCGTACTGGCGCACCGCGCTGGCGGCGTGCGTCGCCGGGTTGCTGATCGTGCGCCAGACCCACGGCGGCAGCGAGCGCGTCCTCGGCACGGTCGGCGCGGTCGCTCGCCGTGGTGGTCATCGTCGGCATCGGGTTCCTCCGCCAGGAGGCGCTGGCCCGGCGATCAGCCCACCTGCGCCACCGGATGACGGGTGGCATCGTCGCCGCCCTGCTGCTGATGCAGGTCATCGCCCTGATCCTGGTCCTGTGACGGTGGCACCCGCCCGTGGCGGTGGCGGGTCCACGAGATCGCCTGCTCGCGCAGCCAGCACGGCAGCTCGACGCGCCCGTGGTGGGTGACCGGTGTCGGGTCGATGGCGATGCCGGCGTCGTGGCAGGCGGATCGCAGCACGTCGCTCGACCGGGACGAGCGCCCGCAGTCGCTCGGTGTCGGTCGCGCCGATGCGGGACGGCCAGCTCGTCGTCGGACTCGTCGACGGACACCGTCATCGGCACGCCGGTGACGGCGGCCGCGGCGCGCAGCGCGGCGATGTCGTCGGCCGGCGTGTCGACGGCGGCCCGCACGAGCACCGCCCGCACCGGCCGGTAGCGCAGCACGTTCGCCTCGCTGCGCAGCCCGGAGCGGTCGATCTCGCGGCCGAAGCGGTCGGCCCACCATCGCTCGTAGGACGCGGTGGCCGGCATCGATCGGCGGGGCGACGCGACGGAAGGTCACGAAGCGCGTGATGTCGTCGGGGCCGCCGGTCTTGGCCCCGCGACCGACCGACGAGCGCTTCCAGCCGCCGAACGGCTGGCGCCGGACGATCGGCACCGGTCGTGTGGCGGTTGACGTAGGCGTTGCCGACCTCGACCCGCTCCAGCCAGCGCTCGATCTCGCGCTCGTCGAGGCTGTGCAGTCCGCCGGTGAGGCCGTAGGCCACGGCGTTCTGCAGTTCGACGGCGTGGTCGAGGTCGTCGGCGCGCATCACGCCGAGCACCGGCCCGAAGCACTCGGTGGTGTGGAACCACGACCCGGGGCGGACGCCGATGCGCACGCCCGGCGACCACAGCCGGGCGTCGATCCGGCGCGGCTCGACGAGCCACGACTCCCCGTCGTCGAGCGTCGTCAGGGCGCGGGCGAGCGGGCCCGACGGTGCCGTGATGACCGGTCCGACCATCGTGGCCAGGTCGGTGGCCGGTCCGACGCGCAGGCTGCGCACGGCGTCGGCGAGGCGGCGATGGAACGTGGGGTCGTCGTACAGCGGTGCCTCGACGATGGCCAGGCTGGCCGCCGAGCACTTCTGCCCGGCGTGGCCGAACGCCGAGCGGACGAGGTCGCGCAGGGCGGCGTCGACGTCGGCCGTCTGGCTGATCACGAGCGAGTTCTTGCCGCTCGTCTCGGCGAGCAGGCGGAGACCGGGCCGCCACCCGAGGAACAGCCGGGCGGTGTCGTACGACCCGGTCAGCACGACGCCGTCGACGCCGTCGTGGGTCACCAGGTGCCGGCCGACGTCGTCGTCGGGGCAGCGCACGAGCTGCACGACGTCAGTCGGGCACGCCGGCCTCGTGGACGTGGCGGACCAGCTCGACGGCCGTGGCGACGGCCTCGGGCGCCGGCTTGAGGATGACGGCGTTGCCGGCGGCGAGGGCGGCGACGACGCCGTTGGTCGGGATCGCCGTCGGGAAGTTCCACGGTCCGGCGACGAGGACGACGCCGAGCGGGTCGGCGGCGATGCCGTCGGCGGCCAGCTCGTCGAGCTCTCTGGTGCACGCTGCCGCCCACATCGCGAAGTCGATCGCCTCGGACACCTCCGGATCGCCCTCGCGGACCGTCTTGCCCGTCTCGTGGGCCATCACGGCGAGCGTGCGGCCGCGGCCGGCGGCCATCGCCTCGGCCACCCTGGCGAGTGCTCGGCGCCGCTCGGCCGTCGACGTCGCCGACCACTGAGCCGCGCCGTCGCGTGCGCGCCGGACGATCGTCGTCGATGCCCGCGGTCGACGTGATCAGCGGGGGCAGCTCGGCGGGGCGGTCGGCGTCGAGGTGCTCGCTGATCCACGCCCGGTTGGCGGCCTGTGTGAAGTCGGTGTCGGGCTCGTTGGCGAACGGCGCGTCGGGGTCGAAGCAGCGTCGCTCGGCGCGCCGGTCCTGCGTGCGCCGTCGCTGGCGCGACACCGTCGGCGCGGCGGCGACGGCGTCCTCGAAGCGCCGGCGCTCGGCGTGCCACGTCGGCGAGCCCGGGGTGATGGTGAACAGCGAGCGGAGGAAGTTCTCCGGTGCCGCGTTCTCGTCGAGGCGTCGCGAGAGGTAGGCGATGCTCGCCGCGAAGTCCTCGTCGGTGACCACCGGTGTGTAGAGCAGCAGCTCGCCGGCGTCCGCCCGCGTCGCTCGCGACTGCGGCGGTGCCATGCCCTCGAGCATCTCGATGCCGACCGTGTCGTCGAGCCCACGGCGGTCGCGCTCGCCGAGCGCCCAGGCCACGTCGAACAGGTTGTGGCTGCCGACGCCGACGATGAGCCCGCCGTCGGCGGCGGCGTCGAGGAGCCGGTCGAGCAGGGCCTTGTAGCTGGCGTCGACGTCGGCCTTCGTCGCGTACGGCGCCGGGACCCAACCGCCGAGCTCGGCGTCGACGTGCTCCATCGCCAGGTTGGCGCCCTTGACGAGGCGGACCTTCACCGGCGCCGCCTCCGCCGCGGTGGCGCGCGGCGACCCACGCCAGGAGGTCGTCGACGACGTCGTGGGAGTCGGGCAGGTACGCCTGGATGACGATGCCCGCCGGCAGCGTGGCGAACCGTGGCTCGTCGAGCACCCGACGGAAGGCGGCGACGGTCAGGTGGAGGTCGCGGTACTCCTCCATGTCGAGGTTGACGAACACCGGCGGCTGCGAGCTGGCGGCGACCTCGTAGATCGTCTCGAGGCGCGACGAGATGCGCTCGACCTCGTGGTCGAAGGCGAGCACGTCGAGGTTGGCGCACAGCGCCGAGATCTTCACCGAGACGTAGTCGACGTCGGGCCGGCGCATCCGCGCGCAGAGCGCGTCGAGCCGGGCGGCCGCCTCGTCGTCGCCGAGGATCGCCTCGCCGAGCAGGTTGACGTTGACGGCGAAGCCGTCGCTCCGACCGGCGACGCACGTGCCGGCGGAACGCCGGGTCGGTGGCGGGGATGATCACGCCGCGGGTCTCGGCCCGGATGCGCCGCCTGACGATGGCCGCGACCGGACCCGGGGCGACCGACGATGCCGCGGGCGGCCAGGCGCAGTGCGGCGCGATCGAGGTGCCGGCAGCGACGGTGGGAGGCCGGCGCCGACGAGGTCGCGGAGCTGGGCCATCGAACGACGGGCGTCGGGTGTGCGCAGCACCTCGTCGGTCAGGGCGAACAGCAGCTCGCGGCCGCGGTCGTCGCCGAGCAGCCGGCCGAGGCGGTCGGCCCGGCGCCGCTCGCCGCGGCGTCGTCTGGGCGCCGGCGATGGTCAGCAGCCGCTCGGCACGAGCGATCGCCGCGGCAACCCGTTCGTCATCGGCCACACCTCCATTGAACCCGCTGCGGCACGTGCTACAAGGTGGCCGTGCTGTGCGTGGTCGGCGACCTGGTCGAAGACGTCGTCGTGCGGGTGCGCGACGGCGCCGGCCCGGGGCACGGACACACCGGCCGTGATCACCCGGTCAGCGGGTGGCAGCGGCGCCAACGTCGCCGCCGCGGCGGCGCTCGCCGGCTGCCCGGTCCGCTTCGTCGGACGTGTCGGCGACGACGCCACCGGCGAGCACCTCGCTGCCGGGTTGGCGGCCGTCGGCGTCGACGTGCGCGTGCAGCGCGGCGGGACGACCGGCACGATCGTCGTCCTCGTCGAGCCCGGTGGCGAGCGGACGATGCTGCCCGACCGCGGCGCCGCCCAGCAGCTGGGGCCGGTCGACGCCGAGTGGGCGAACGGGGTGACGTGGATCCACGTGCCGGCGTACTCGCTGTGCGCCGAGCCGATCGCGACGAGCACGGTCGAGCTCATCGGCAGGGCGCGCGATCGCTGGCGCCAGCCTCAGCGTCGACGTGTCGTCCGTCGGCGGTCGTCGACCGCGTTCGGCCGCGATCGGTTCGCCGCGCTGCTCGACGGCTGGCGCCGGACGTCGTGCTGGCGACGCGGGACGAGGCCGGGCTCGTCTCGTCCCATCGCCCGCCGTTGCTCGTCGTCAAGGACGGGGCCCGACCGATCGTGCTGCGGCGATCCGACGGCAGCGAGGAACAGGTGCCCGTCGTCGCCGTCGACGCGTGTCGTCGACACGACCGGTGCGGGCGACGCCTTCGCCGGCGGCTTCCTCGCGGCCACGATCGGCGGCTGCGGCACCGGCCGACGCCGCCTGCCGCGGCGCGCGCTCGCCGCCCGCACGCTGACCGTTGCCGGGCACGCGACTGGAATGATCACTCCATGGAACTGGACACCGCCCTCGCCTTCGTCGCCGAACGCAAGCACGGCGTGCTCGTCACGCTGAAGTCGGACGGCCGCCCGCAGCTGTCGAACATCCTCTACCAGGTCGGCGACGACGGCGTGATCCGCATCTCGGTGACCGACGGGCGGGCGAAGACCGCCAACCTGCGCCGCGACGAGCGGGCGTCGTTGCACGTCGCGCGCGACGACTTCTATGCCTACGTCGTCGTCGAGGCGCGTGCCGAGCTGTCAGCGACAGCGTCGGCACCTGACGACGCCGCTGTCGAGGAGCTCGTGGAGACCTACCGCTCGGCCGCCGGCGAGCACCCCGACTGGGACGACTTCCGTCGGGCCATGGTCGAGGACCGCCGTCTCGTGGTCCGCCTGCACCCGGAGCGGGCCTACGGGATGCTCACACTCCCGACGTGACGAGCGCGGCGCCCATCAGGTCGACGAAGTTGTCGTGGTAGAAGGCCTGCCGGGCGGCCGGGTCGCTGTCGCCGAGTGATGCTTCGAAGCGCTCGATCGGCCGGCGCCCGCCCTCGACGTGGGGGTAGTCGGACGAGAAGAGGCAGACCTGCGGGCCGGCTTGGGCGACGATCCACCCGACGTCCTCGGTGGGGTAGGGCGTGAAGCGGATCTGGCGGCGCACGTAGTCGCTCGGCCGCATCGTCAACGCCCGCAGGCGGTCCTCGTGGCGGGCGAAGGCGTCGAACGCCGATTCCATCTGGCGCATCCACGACGGCACCCAGATCGCCCCCTGTTCGATCACGCCGATGCGCAGGTCGGGGAAGCGGTCGAGCACGCCGTCGAAGATCATCGTCGCCAGCGTCTGCGCCGGCGGCCCGGGGATGCCCATGTAGTCGACGGAGCGGAAGTTCTCCTCGCCACCGTGGAAGTCCGGCGGGATCGGCAGCCCGTTGCGGAAGTAGTTCGGGTCGATCAAGTCGCCGGTGCCGCCGACGTGGAAGACGATCGGGATTCGCGCCTCGCTGGCCGCGGCCCAGACGGCGTCGAGGCCGACATGGCTGGGGGAGTGGTGCGGCGGGCAACCGGAGGCGACGAGCAGGGCGGCGGCGCCCATCTCGATCGCCTCGGCGGCCATCGCCGCCGCCGCGGTCGATGTCGGCCAGTGGCACGTAGCACGCCGGCAGCAGTCGAGGGTCGACCGAGCAGAACTCGACCATCCCGCGGTTGTGGGCGCGGGCGGCGCCGTACGCCAGGTCGAGGTCGCCGGCGTGCTCCCAGTCGTGGAGGCGGCGGTTGTGGAACGTGTTGAACAGGAGCTGGCTGGCGAAACCGAGCAGGTCGAGGGCGCGGCTGCGATCCTCCGGCAGGAACGAGCCGGTGGCGGCGAAGTTCTTGCGGTTCATGATCTCCGCCGCCTCGCCCTCGACGTACTCGGCGCTGCGATGGCGGTCGGCGAGGCGGGCGAACGCGTCGTCGAGGTCGGCCAGCTGCTCGTCGGGGTCACCGGTCTGACGCAGCTCGTTGCCGCTCTGGTAGCGCAGCGCCTCGATGCGGTCGCGGATCGCCGGATCGGCATGATCACGCAGCCAGTTCGGTGGCTCCATGATGTGGGCGTCGGCGTCGTGCACCACCAGCCCCGTCGAGTTGTAGCCCATGCCCGGCAGTCTGCCACCGCCCCCCATCTGGGCGTGATTCGTCTCATCCCCGATCTGGGCGCGATCCGTCCCGGAATCCGGGACGATCCGCGCCCAGATGGTGCGCGGACGCCCGCCGCTATCGTGCGAACACCAGTGGCGGCACCCGCCGCCGCAGGGCGACGTGGCCGAGTGGCTGAGGCAAGGGCCTGCAAAGCCCTGTACCCGGGTTCGATTCCCGGCGTCGCCTCCACATAACCCCTGCTCAGAGGGCGTGCCGAGTGGTGCCGTGATCACGAGGTGGTCACAGATTCCGGCGGTCAGTCGCCGAGCACGGCCGCGGCCTGCGCGGCGGCAGCCTCGTCGTCGCCCGGCATGACGTGGGCGTAGACCCGCAGCGTCACCGTGACGTCGGCGTGCCCGAGCCGCTGCGACAGCACCTTGACCGGCACCCCGGCAGCGAGCGCGGCCGTGGCGTAGCTGTGCCGGGCGTCGTGCAGCCGGATCGACCGGGCAGCCCGGCCCGCTTCGCCGCCGCCTTGAACCGCCGCGACAGCACCTGCGGATGCACCGGCGTGCCGTCCGCCTCGGTGACGACCAGGCCGTCGACGTCCTGCCAGCCCGGCCCATCACCAGCCGTTCGGCCGCCTGCGCCGCTTCCACGCCTTGAGCGCGGCGACCGTGCCGGCGTCGAGCGCGATGGTGCGCCTACCGGCCCGCGTCTTCGGTGTGCCGGCCTCGACCCGTCGAC
The DNA here is from genome assembly GCA_963749315.1 of uncultured Acidimicrobiia bacterium. GTDB lineage: Bacteria > Actinomycetota > Acidimicrobiia > Acidimicrobiales > Ilumatobacteraceae > JALZMG01. Next base: position 98,093 of record CAVVMS010000021.1, on the reverse strand, counting down.
TCGACCATGCCACGGGTCTGGCGGATCGTCAGCCGGCCCGTGCGACAGGTCCACGTCGGACCACCGCAGCCCGAGCAGCTCGCCGCGACGCATCCCGGTCGTCAGCAGCAGCCGCCACATCGGCGCCAGTCGGTCATCGGCCGTCGCGGCGAGGAACGCGCCGCATCTGCTCGCCGGTCCACACGCCGCAGCTCGGGCGTCGCCTCGCCGCGGCTGGTCGGCGGCGTCGCACGGGTTCACCGCCATGCCGCCGCCAGCGCACGGCGTCGGCGAACGCTCGGTGCAGCATCCCGTGCACGTTGCGCACCGACTTCGGCGAGAGCCCGCCACGACGCCCGGACGCACCTGTGCGGCCATCGGCGAGCAGCGGGCGTACAGCGCGTTCAGCGTCGCCGCCGTCGACCTTGCCGAGCTCGACGGCGCCGAGATGGGGGATCACGTACGACGCGGCCATCTGCTCGTAGCTGGCGGCCGTGGACGGCTTCAGCGTGCGACCGTCGGGCCGGCAGCCACTCGTCGCGCAGGTACGACGCGCACGGTGACTCGTGACGGCCGCACGAACGTGCCGCGGGCCTGATCGGCGATCACCGCCGCCTCGGCCGCTTCGGCGTCCTTCTTCGTGCGCGAAGCCCGTCGCAGCATCTGCCGCCGCTTCCCGTCGGGCGTCGGCGACGTCGACGACGAACGTACCACGTCCCGCGGTTGCTGTCCCTCTTGACGCTCATGACGTTCCTTTCGTGCGCCGCCTGGCGCGTTTGCGTTCGATCAGGCCGGCGTCCTGGCCGCGGGTGACGTACCGCCATGCCTGTCGCGTCCCGACGTGCATCACCCGCTTCAGCTCCTCGATGCCGCCAGCGTTGTACGCCTCGGCCGCCCGCTCGACGTCCCGCTCGGTGACCTCAGCGCGGACGTAGCGCCGCGCCGCCTGCGGTTCGTAGGTCCACGAACCGGCGGGGAGCACACCAGGTCGGGCGTGGACGATGACCTCGCCGTTCTCCCTGATCTCTGGGAAGCGGAGTTGATCCTCGGTCGTCACCGTGGCATGAGCGAGCCCCTGCTCGACGAGTGACCGGAGATGGAGCCGGTCGAGCAGGTTCGGGCTGCCGGTTTCGATCGTCACGCGGTACCTCGGGCGGTCGCCGCTGTTGTCGACCACCACGGTTGTGGTGCCGCGCCGGATGGACACCAGTGCGGGGACGGCCACACCGTTGTCGATCGGTACACGACCGGGGCGTCGTCGTCGCTTGACACGACCACGATCGCCCCCGTCCGCCGGGCGCGACGTCAGGTCGACCTCGCAGAACGCGCTCCAACCCCGCTCACCGGCCTGCGCCAGCTCAAAGCTGACCCGCTCGAGGGCCTCGCCAGCCTCGTCCCAGCGAGCATCCCAGTCGTCACGCGCCATGACGGCGTCCGCTACTGACATAGGGGTGACGAGTCGAAGTCGGTGACAGCACAGATGACAGTAAAGCACTATGGAGGCGTGGGAGGGAACGACGACCACCAAAAGAGTCGACTGGTCGGCGCCGACGATGACGGCCGAGGAAGCATTCCGCATCCTCGGCATCGGCCGGTCGAACGGCTACCGAGCGATCGGGCGCAAGGAGATTCCGCACCTGCGCATCGGCGGGCGGATCGTTGTGCCGACTGCCGCGCTCAGGCGGCTGCTCGAGCTCGACGACTCGCCGTAGTCACGTCCGGGCCTCTACTTCAGCGGGCAACTGAAACGGGACGGCGCCGAACAGGTCGGCAACTGGCGTGAAGTGTCACTCGGATTCGCCAGCGGCAACCTCCCCCCCGGCCGCATCCGCCGCCACGACATGTGCCAAGCCCTCGAGATCTCCGTCTGCGAACGGGCCGCCCACCACCCGTACTCCTACATCCGGGTCGCCACCGAGACACCGCTCGCCGCCCACCACCCGACAGAAACCATGGAAGACCGGCAGGCACAGGCGCAACGCCGCTACGACCTGCGCATGGCCCGCCTCGCCAACCCCGACTTCGGCGTCTACGGCTGCGCCGTCCCCTACAACGTCCGCCTCGACGGAGGCCGAGACGACCGCCTCGTGTTCAGCATCGACACCGAATGGCTGCTCCCCACCGAGACCATGATGCTGCGCACCGAACACTCCGGGCTCGCCGGCAACTTCAACTCGACGAGACCCCCGGCGGCCTCTACGTCCACGGCACCATCCTCGGCGGACTACGTCGCCTCGTCGGTGACCGTTCGGCCCTGTCACCTTCACTCACCGTCGTCGACACCGACCGCCGCCCCGACGGCACACTCGAAGTCCGCACCGCCCACCTCCGAGAGGTCAGCCTCGTACGACGAGCCGCACTGGGCACCGCACACCAGCGCCACCATCTGGCAACGAGCCGCAGCCTGACCCGAGTTTTAGGAACGGCCCCCGTCCCAGGCAGTCGTCAGGGAATCTCCAACTCAAAGTTGGGTCGTAGTTTCTTGGCGGCACCTTCCCCAGGACGTCGTGAACGCCCGTGTGTGTGCCCGATCCGCCCGATGTCGTCCGATCGGGGAGGGGGATGCCTGTTGACATGGACACGTGTCAACTTCTGAGGTGAAACACTTCACAGCATTTCCTCATCATCATCAGATTCACGGCGCCAGGGCAGCACAAACCTGCGCTTCGGCTCGTCGTCGGCTAGGAGCGGAACCACAGGAGCACTAAGCGGGACAGGCGGAGCGGGCTCGAGCTCGGGCGGAGGGGGATCCTCACCCGGGCGGAGCTTACGGCGCTGCAGCTTCAGGAACTTCTCGATCCCGTCGATGCACTCTTCCGCATGAGTCAACCGATCCGGAATGAGCTCGAGCTGCCGACGAAGACCAGCTATCAGCTCATCGCGGTTGGCGACCTGCTGCCGGAGGTCGTCAGACAGGAGGACCTCAACCTGGGCCTCCAGGGTCTCCAAACGCTCCACGAGCAGCGCGAGCACCGCAACAGACAACGGCTCATCCGAGCGCCGGAGCAGCCATGAACGGCCCAACCAGCTTTCCCTGACGCTGCACAGACACTGTCAGCCCACAGCAAGAAGACAGACACTTCCTCAGGAGCCAGGTCCTCCAGCTTGACACGAGAGAGGCACGCCGGCGCTGGACCTCCCTCTCCACCGCTGTCTCCTTGATGAGCTCCGCGAGACGGCGGAGGTCAGCGGCAGGGAAGTGGCCCTGCTTCACCATCTTGTGCATGTTGCTCCGTCCACAGCCGGCGTCAGGCAGGGCATCCAGTGCTCGAGCGGTCGAATGAACCCGAGAGTACACACCTTCCATTTTTCCTAACCGTCCTTCATGGTCATCGGTCTGCTCAAGGTCCGCAAGGGCGTCCTCGACCGTCGTCCTGTGGTGCTGCGTCGCTAAACGTCGGCCCGGCATCGGGCAGCATTGGGCTTGATGCGACGTGGCAGCTAGCAACGACCGGCACTACCGGGCGGCTCGGGCGCGTGCTGCTGGCGGGGGGTCCATGGTGTCACATCTGTGGCGAGGCTGGTGCCTGACATGGCGGATGATGTGCCGGCGTTGTGGCAACATCGCCATGACCCGTTGGGCTGTAGCGGGTGTGGGCTCCGCGACCGGCGCACCGGTCATGCGAGACATTCGGCATTCGGGCGGGGTGGCGGGCGGCGACGAAGGTTCCGGGAGTCGCGTCGGCGGGTCGGCCCGCCCCCGAAGTCGTGGCGCTTAGCCGTCGGCGGCTCGCACTTCGAGCAGCTCCGTGCGGGTCCATGCCCGCTCGGCGGCGGGTTTGGTGAGTCGGGGGAAGTGGCCGGGGAGCGTTGGGCGTGGCCGGGAGACCGTGACTGCTCGAGGGACGGGGCCGAGCTGGTGGCGGAGCTGTTTGCGTTCACGGGCGGAGAGTCCGGCGACGCACGCCGTCGTGGGGTGCGTCGGGGGTCATCGACCAGTCGAGACAGTGAGGGTGTCCGATTTTCTGTGTAAGAGGCACTACACCTGGGCCGGGGTCCGGCCTGGAGAGGACAAGTGATGCCTGCAGAGATCCGTCAGGGGCTGCTCGATGAGTTGCTCGCCGACTATGAGAGGCCGGAGGACCTGACTGGTCCTGATGGTTTGTTGAAGCGTCTGTTCGGCCGGTTGGTCGAGACTGCCGGCGGCGCCGACTTCGCCGAGCATCTCGGTTACGAGGTCGGCGATCCGGCGGGGCGGGAGTAGGGGAACTCGTATAACGGGACGACCCCGAAGACGCTGCGGACCGAGCTGGGCGACGTTCGCATCGACATGCCACGGGACCGCAACTCGACGTTCGATCCGAGGATCGTCGCCAAGGGTCAGACCCACTGGGACGGGTTCGATGATCGGATCATCCCGCGATGTACGCCGGCGGGATGACTTATGAGGAGATCCGGTCTCACCTCGCTGAGATCTACCGGGTCGAGGTCTCCAAGGATTTCATCTCGACGGTCACCGACAAGTGGCACTTCGGATTTCAGCGGGGTGTGATGGTGGCGAGTAGGTCCCAGTTCGGTTTGCCGGCGTAGAGCAGGACGCGGATGCGGAAGTTGCGGAACCGGGTCATCCCGAACGCGACCCGCTTGACCCGCTTGATCAGGTTGTTGACCGCTTCGGTCGGTCCGTTGGAGACGTGAGCGCGGTGCCAGGCGACGATCTGGTCGCGCCAGCGCAGGATGGTGCGGCCGAGTTGACGGATCTCCGGCGGACAGGACTCGTCTTGGAGGTCGCGGCCGAGCCGGTCGACGAACTCGCTCGGCGAGGTCGGGGTCGGTGTGGTCATAGATCTGACGTACGACTTCTTTGGCGTGCCACGCCATGCGCACTTCGCCGTTCGGGTCGCCGGCCTCGAGCAGGCCGAGCAGCTTGGTGCGGCCGTCGTTCGTCGAGGCGTTCGTCGGCCTTAGTCAGCAGTCGCCGGCAGCGATACAGCGGGTCGGTCTTGCGGCCGCGATGGCCGAGCGTCTCGTTCTGCACCCGGCGGCGGACCTCATCGACCTTGGCGTTGGCCAGCTTGACCAGATGGAACGGGTCGGCGACCTGGGTGGCGTCGGGGAGCATCGTGTCGAACACCGCCCGATAGGGGCCGGACAGATCGAGCGTCGCCCACTCGATGTGATCGCGCCACGCCTCGCCGCGGTCCTCGAACCAGGCGCACGGCCCGGCGCTGTCGCGACCGGCACGACGTCGAGCAGGCGGCCGGCACGGACATCGACGATCGAGGTCGACCAGCATTGCCGGCGCCACGGCCCGAGCCGCACGAACAGGGTCTCGTCCAACCCGACCGCGGTCGGTTCGCCGATCCGGTCCGGGTCGTCGTCGACGAGGGCGGTGCCGTAGGCGATCACGGCGTCGTTGACGGTGTGCCAGTCACAGCCCAGCTCGACGGCGATCTCGTTGACGGTGCGGCCGCGCCGCCCGACCTGTTCGGTCACCCACCGCCCGGCCCGGTCGGTCAACGCCAGGCGGGGCGCCGCGATCGCGGTCCTGGGCGGTCCACGACCCCACCGGACAGGCCCGGTTCGGGCATGACCAGCGATGCTTGTGCCACAGCAGCCGGCTGGCCGGCCGAACGCCGGCAGATCGACCAGCTCGACCCGATCACGATCCTTCACCATCGCCGGCTGCGCCGCAGCGCTGACACGCCGGTCGCTCGCCGGCTGTCTCGACGTGCACCCGCAACGGGCCGTCGGGCTCATCGACGACGCCGAGCACCCGCACCGCGGGCAGGCCAACGAGCAGCTCGCACATGCGGGTAGGGTCCGTCATCCAACAGGGGCTCCTCCACTGGCCGGCGTCGAAAACCGTCAGATTTGCAGAGCCCCTGTGCCGCGCCGGGGACCCCTCCACGCAGCTACACCCCGCTCAGATCCGAAGCGCCCGACAAGGTGCTCGACGACGTGCGGGCGTGGCAGAACCGTCCTCTCGATGACTGCTATCTGGTGGCGTGGATCGACGCTTTGGTGGTCAAGGTGCGCGTCGATGGGGTCGTTCGCAACCGCCCCGCCTACCTCGTGTTGGGTCTCAACATGGACGGCAAGAAGGAGGCGTTGTCGCTGGTCATCGGCACCGGTGACGAGTCAGCGAAGTTCTGGCTGAAGGTCCTCAACGACCTCCGCAACCGCGGTCTGCGCCAAGTCTGCGTGGTCTGCTGCGACGGGCTCACCGCCTTGCCCGAGGCGGTCGAGGCGACCTTCACCGACACCTGGGTGCAGTGCTGCGTCGTGCATCTCATCCGCAACTCGCTCAAGCACACCTCCTACAAGGACCGCAAGGCCATCACCCGCGATCTGCGGCCGATCTACCGGGCTGCCACCGAAGCCGACGCCCTCGCTGCCCTTGAGGCGTTCGAGGCGACCTGGGGTGGCCGCTATCCGATGATCGGCGAGCTGTGGCGACGGCACTGGGAACGGTTCATCCCGTTCTTCGCCTTCCCCGAAGCGATCCGGCGGATCATCTACACGACCAACTCGATCGAGGCCGTCAACCGGCAGCTGCGCAAGATCATCAAGAACCGTGGCCACTTCCCGACCGACGACGCCGCGCTCAAGCTGCTCTGGCTGGCCCTACGCAACGCCGAGAAGAAGTGGACCTACCCGATCAAGGACTGGCCCCAAGCACTGCACCAGTTCGCCATCTACTTCCCCGGCCGAGTGCCGGTGTGAATTGACGGACTTGAGACAATGAAGGAAGCAGCCCCTTACACAGAGCTTCTGACACTCCCGAGACAGTCCCTCCACACCTCACACGAGTTGCACACAGCGCGGGCTGACTCGACGGCGCACGTGTCTCCCCGTTCGGGGAACATCAGGTCGGTGAGTCCGCGGCAGGCGGCGCCGGCCATCCACGGCTGCGGCATCGCCGTCCATGATGCTCCCCGAGTGGCACGAACCTGAACAATGCTTGAAGTCTCGGCAGCGGGAATCCGGCGGTGCCGACGCCGAGCCCGGGTAGGGGACCGGCGCCAGCACCGGCATCATCGCTCACCCAGCTGGGGGTAGGGGCGCCGGGTTGGTTGGCGGCACCAGTCCCGGCGCCCCCGTTGGCGCACCCACAGGCTCCGCCCGGCCTGCGGCGGGTGCGCCACCGGACACGCTGCCGCCCGATTCCGGCCCCGCCATCATCAAGGTTGACGATTCCGCCAGATCGGGCGAACCCTGTGTCTCACCCGCGCACCCTGGCGCGAGGGTGCGGCATGGGTCGGGGAGGCCACGGCTTCAAACGTCACTGGCACGGCCGCCAGCTCGAGCTCGGCGACGGCACGAGGCTGGCGTGGGTGCTGATCGACGATCCGGCACACCGTGGGCCGCACGCCGAGTGCTTCCGCGTCGTCGGTCCCGACGACTCGAGCCGTGGTGTGCACCCGACCGAGGCCGTCGAGATCCTGCGTGCCGCTGGTCATCCTGACGCTGCCGTCGTGCCGCCCAGACATCGACGCCGGCCGCGGCCGGTTTAGGCAGACAGGTGCCCACCGGGCTCGCCCGTGGTCTGCGACCGTGTCTCGTCGTCGGCGGGGCGGCCCCGCCGTGATCACAGCGTGATCACAGAATTGTGATCACAGGGCGGTATCAGGCACCATCGGCTGTCACGGCGACCGCCCCGAAACGCCCTCTGACCAGGACAGGACGGCACATGGCAGCACCAGCCGACACGGGCTCTATCGGGTTCGATTCCCGGCGTCGCCTCCAGCCGTTGAGTGGGTGTACTACCTGCTCAGCGGCTGTTTCGCTTGAGGGCTGGTGACCGACCTCGAGCGGCCATCGATCAGTTCGTGATCTCTCGGACCGCTTGTCGCACCTGGCGGAGCGTGTCGAAGCCGGACCGTTCGACGAGCTCGAGCAGTCGGTCGATCGTCGTGGTGGCGAGTTGGTTCACGGCGACCGCTCGATCGCCGACCGGGACGTGCCACGGTCGGGGTGCGGCTGGCACCTGGTCCAGCACCGGTGCGACGACCGCACGTTCGGCGAGGCGGTGGAATCTGGCGTCGGAGATGATGAACACGAGCCGACGTGTCTCGTCACCGCGGTCGGCGAGCCAGATCTCGCCCGCCCCCACTGTCAACGCAGTCCATCCATCCAGTGGTCGACGTCGGCTTCGATGCGCTTGCGTTCGGCGCGCTGCTCGGGTGTCTCGGCAGCGTCGGCTGCCTCTGCAGCGGCCCAGAACTGTTGGGACTCATAGGCGTCGAGGGCGGTGACGACGACGTCTTCGAGCGAGTCGCCATCGGCGCCAAGGGCACGGAGGCGGTCGCGCGTTCTCGGTGGTGATCTTCATGGTCGTCACCTCTGCCATACCCTGAGTATACCAAGTGTGCATCCGGCGCCCGGCCGGCGTAGCGTCGATGTGGATCGAGGTCTCGCCCGGCATCGAGCAGGCGGTGGCTGAGCTGGAGCCTGGCGGTCAGCTGGTTGACTGGCGTCCGCTCACGGGTGGTGTGTCGGCGGACGTGTTCGGTCTCGACATCGCCACGCCGGATGGAGGCAGGCGGCGGGTCGTCTTTCGTCGGCATCGAGCCGTCGACTTCAAGCAGCATGGTCTGACGGTCACGGCGAAGGAGTACCGCCTGCTCGCTGCGCTCCACCGGTTGGGCTTGGCCGTGCCGGAGCCGTACCTGTACGTCGACACCGATCCGAGCACGGCTCCGTACCTCGTCATGGAATGGGTCGACGGCTCGACGGAGCTCGCCGGCGATCATCTGCCGGGGGCGCTGGACGAGATGGCCCGGTTCCTGGTCGAGCTCCACGCCCTCGATCCGCGCTCGTTGCAGGTCTCCGAGCTCGAGCCGATCGAGGACCCTCGCGTGGCGATCGTCGCCTACCTGCCGTCGACGGACGTCGGCCGCCGGGTGGCGGCGTGGCTGGCATCCGGCGACGTCGAACAGGATCTCAATCGCCGTGTCGTGCTCCACGGCGACTACTGGCCCGGCAACGTCCTGTGGCAGGACGGACGCCTCGTGGCGGTCATCGATTGGGAGGATGCGAGTCTCGGTGACCCGCTGGCTGACCTCGCCACCGCCCGCGTCGAGCTGCTGTGCCGGTACGGCGACGATGCAATGGAGCGGTTCAGCACCCGCTACCTCGAACTGCACCGGGACACGATCGGACCGTTGCGGCTCGAGTCGCTGCCACTCTGGGAGCTGTACGTGTCCGCAGCTGCGCTCGCCGCCATGGGCGACTGGGGCCTGGAACCGAGCGAGGAAGCTCGGCGCAGGGAACGGACCCAGTGGTTCTTCGATCGCGCAGCCGAGCAGCTCAGCTGAATCCATCGCGGACAGCCACGTCGCGATGAGGTCTCACTGTGTTCCCGCATCGGACGACGGGAGCGCCTCCCGGAAGGCGGCCCAGATGTCTGGCTGGAGGCGCCCGCGGTCGGTGACCGCCATGCCGCGCCGCCGTGCCCACGCTCTGACCTCGGCGCCGTCGGTTCGGCGCCGGGACCGTCCAGCGGACGGGAGTGCGGCGAGCAGTGGGCTCGCACGGAGATCGTCGTGGTGGTGGGCGATGGCGGCGCCGAGGAACCGATAGGTCCACTCCTGGGCCAGCGGGCGGGTCTCGGCGAACACGATCGGCACGGCCGGGAACCGGGCGGCGGCCTCGCCGAGGCCGTCGGCGACGATCGCTGGGCGGACGTGCTCGAGCTTGAACACCGCCGAGTAGCGGTCCTCGACGACGACCGCCGCGTTGGGCAGCGCAGCGAGATCGGCGAGGAGGTAGCGGAGCTTGCCGCTGGTCATCGTCGACACGAGGTCGGCCAGTGACTTGCGCTCGACGGCGGCGACGATGCGCCCGTCGAGCTCGACGGCGTAGTCGCCGGCGGGCAGCGCTCGGCGCCGCGTGGTGGCCTGCTGGTGGGCGAACGTCCACGGGTAGCGCTCGTGGCTGTCGACGAGGATCTCCAGCTGCAGACCGGCGGCGCGTGCCGTCGGCACGGCGACGTTGGGTCGTGCCTGGCGGCTGGTGCGTGCCGACTGCCAGAAGATGACGTCGCGGCCGCGGGCCTGGGTGAACACGAACTGCGATCGGTTCTCCCGGGCACGGTCCAGGACGAGGTCGACGGCAGCGCCGCGCCGCTGGCACACCCGGACCGGCACCCGCTCGACGATGTCCGGCTCGTCGGGCCAGCCCGACGGCGCGGTGGCAGTAGACCTTGGCGGTGCGCGGCCACACGTCGCGGACCTTGAGCACGACCGCGCCGTCGGGAAGCGGGAGCCGCACCAGGTATGGCAGCGACGACTCCTCCTCCGGGTTCCGAGCCACGACGAACTCGCGCACGCACCGACGCTACGACGCCGGGGTGCCGCACACCCGCACAAGCCGTCCAATGCCGCTGTCCTCGCTCCAGCGAGATTCGGTCGGTTGCGAGGCGCGAGCCACCGGCGCGGGCAACATCGCGGCCGACGGCGAGCGATGAGGAGAGCGACGTGCGCGTCGAGGGATCCGTCACCACGATCTCGTGGGTCCCGGCGGAAGCGGTCGAACGAGATGCCAGGCCCGGGTTCCGGCTGGGGACGTCGCGCGCCGACGCCGCGCCACCGGTCGACCTCGGCCCGGACATCGAGGCCACGCTCGACGCAGTGGGCGGACCGGTACCGCTTCGCCAACCATCTCCGGGGCTTCGCCGACTTCGACGACGACGGTGAGGTCCGGCGCTATGGCGAGCAGGGAAGCGGGCGCCTCGGCCACCGTACGGTGCGGGAGGGGGTCGAGCTGGCGATCGGGACCATCGCCATGCCAGAGCGTCGGGGCGAGCCGGTGGTCGGACCGGGCTGGGTGCGCTTCCACCAGACCTGGGGTGGACGCACGTCGTCGAACATGGCGAAGGCGACACTTCGGCCGCCCTTCGTGCGCTTCAACGCACCCGTCGCCTGGACGACGCTCGAGCTGACGTTGCACGCCGACGGGCGGGTCGACGGAGTGCTGGCCGGCGCGTCGCCCTTCCCGCGCCACTGGGTCTACGACGCGGACGGTCGCCTCGACGCGACGAGCGCCATCACGGACTGGAAGGGCTGGGCCGGATCGGCGATCGGCACTCACACGCCGTGGGGCGACGAGGACTCGCCGGCCTTCGTCACGGCGGTCGAGTCGGCGCTGGAGCGGGAGCTGGCCGAGATGCTGTTGCGCGACACGTCCCGCCCGGCCGTGCGCCGGCTGCAGGCCGGTGAGGTACTGACCCGCCAGGGCGATCCCGGTGACGAGCTCTACATCATCATCGACGGCGTGCTCGTGGTCAGCGTCGACGGGGCCGAGGTCGTCGAGCTGGGCCCCGGGACGGTCCTCGGCGAGCGGGCGGTGCTGCAGGGCGGCCGCCGGACCGCGACCCTGACCGCCGGGACGCGGGCCAAGGTGATGGTCGTTCCGGCCGAGCGGGTCGATCGCGACCGCCTGGCCGGCCTCGCCGCATCGCACCGCCGGGAGCTGCCGCTGCGCAGCCGGTGAGGTCAGGTTCGGGTCACCATGTGGCAAACGAGCCGAAGACCAAACACGAAGCTCATGACGGGTTGAACGCGCACCGCTCGAGGCCGATCTGGCGGTGGGCAATTCCATTGAGCAGGTTCGTGAGGTCTTGATCATCGGTTGACGTCGGGGTATCGACAGCCGTCGCGGTTGTCGGTTCGGCTGACCGGCGCAGCCAGTCGACCAACTGGTCGAGTTGCGTGTAGCCAGCAGCGAACGTCGCGTCGACGATCGCCGGCGGAGGGAGCACCCGCAGCTCCACGACGGCCTCCTCCAAGATGCGAGCCGCAGTCTCGGTGTCGACCGCCTCACCTTGGGCCGTGGCCGACACGAGGCCGTCGTAGCTGTCGTGCGCCGCCGTGCAGATCGCACGAGCGCGAGCGATGTACGCATCGCCGGATGCGACGAACTCGGCGCTGTGACGCTCCCACAGGCCGATCGACATCAGATCCGCCCGTGCGTAGCTGGTGCCAGCGGTGTACATGCGATCGACGTCGTCCGGATGATGCTCCCTGACCCAGTCGATGAACGCCTTCCAGATGTCCCGATAGGCGCCGATGGTGATGTCGTCTCTGACGCTCGTGACAGTCCCGGCATCGACGACGAGGACGAACGAGCCCGCGACCGGCGCCACGCCGAACGCACGGGTCAGGTCGTTCTCGACGGTGTAGTCGCACCAGACACGTTCTCCGGACATGACCTCACAGCCTTCGACGCGGTACTGCCATCCCACCGCCCGATACCAGTCGTCAAGAGCCGGAAGCGTCTCCGCCGTCCAGGCATCGAAAGCCCCGTCGGGCGACATCAGTGCCGCGACCGCATCGCCATCGCCACGGACCCAGGCCGCCATGAACGACTCGCCGATCGCCTCGACCGCTTGGTCGGCCGTCTTGACTCGTCGCGTCGTGACAGCGCCACCCCGGCGATCACGGCAGCGACAGCCGCGGCGGCGGAGAGGATGATGGCGACACTGAAGCGTCGCCGATGTCGCTCGCGGCGCCGGCGTCGGCCCGGGTCGCAGGCTCGAGCTCGACCATGGTCACTCCCTCCTGAACCGGTCGCTGCAACGGCTCGCGGTCGCTTGCCCATGGCGACGTCGCCGATCCGCCGGCGGTGACCTCCGCAGCGGCGCGCCGCAATGCGCCGCGCAGCGACGGGCCGAGTTCCCGCTCCAGATCGTCGAGCTCATCCATCTCGTTCACACCAGCGCACCCCTTCAACCTCGTCAGCGCCCGCCGGAGATCCGAACGAACCGTGCTCGCCGGACGACCCAACACCGTCGCGATCTCACCGAGGCCGAGGTCCTCGTAGAAGCGAAGCACGACGACCGCCCGCTGCGCGGTTGGCAACCCTTGGACCAACCTCCACACCTCGTCGATCTCGGGCTGTTCGATCGACGAGTCAGTGGGGACCGTCGATGCTGCGAACCGAAACGAACGGCGGTGGACGTCGTTGGCCCGATTGACGACGGCTCGGCGCAGGTACGCCGGCGGGTCCTTGATCGTCTCCCAGCGGGCGGCCGCGGTCGTGAAGACCGTCTGGACGATGTCCTCAGCCTCGATGCGATCACCGACGAGCAGATACGCGAGCCGCGTCAACGCCAACCGCGACGATCGATAGACCACCTCGAGAGGCGGTGGCACCATCGACACGTCCCTCACATCTCTCCAGTCGTTGAACCACCCCGAATCGTTGCACCCCCTCAGCGATTGGTGAGCCTGAGCTGTCGGCTATCGCTGAGTGGTGTCGATGTCGTCGAGCGGCAACTGGGCCGAGCGGAGGCGCTTCGCCACACCGACGAGGAGCTTGCGGGCGAGTGACGGCGAGTCGAACAGGAGCACGGAGAACTCGCGTTGCTCGATGACGTGTGCCACGACGTCAGTCGTCGCCGTGACCGTCGCAGTGCGAAGACCGCCGTCGAGGAGCGCGACCTCCCCGAAGAAGTCACCCGGTCCGAGTTGGTTGACGACCGCACCGTGCACGGCGACCTCGGCCGTGCCCTCGACGATCACCATGAACTCGCGCCCGACCTCGCCCTCGAGGGCAAGCACGCTGCCGGCGGGAAAGGACATCGTGCTGGCGGCGGCCGCGATCTGACCGAGCTCATCGATCGAGCACATCGAGAAGAGCGGGAAGCTCTTGAGCCGAGCGACGAATTCGCGGTCTGCCTTCACCTTCCGTCTCCCTCAACCCCGACGCGGCGCACAGAATAGGCCGTCTCGACCGGGCGTCGCCTCGCTTCGTTCGCCCTCGCTACGGTGGCGGGACCGCCAGGGGGCCCCGGGGGTGAGCGAGAGGAGGCACGATGCCCGCACTGTCCGCCTCACGATCGAGCCGGTGCCGTTCGGCCGCTGCGCGCCTCGCTGGCGCTGGTGCTCGTCGCGCTCGTCGCCCAGCTGGTGCCGGTGGATCGCAGCGCCGCGGCACCTGCCCGCAACCTGCCGGCGATCCTCACTCCTGCCGAGCTCGACGCCCTGACGATCCCCGAGATCCAGGATCGCATGGCAGCCCGCGAGCTGTCGTCGATCGAGCTCACCCTTTCCTACCTCGCTCGCATCCGCGACGTCGACGACGAGTTGCACGCCGTCATCACGGTCAACCCGCTGGCCCTCGTCGAGGCGGCGACCAGCGACCTTCGCCGTCACTTCCGCGGGCCGCGCAGCCCGCTGGAAGGCGTCCCGGTGCTCCTCAAGGACAACATCGACACGGCGCGGTCGGCTGATGCCGACGACCGCCGGGTCGCGGGCGCTGCTGCGCAGCCGCCCGGCCGACGACGCCGGCCTGGTCAAGCGGCTGCGCGCCGCCGGCGCGGTGATCATCGGCAAGGCGAACCTGTCGGAGTGGGCCAACTTCCGCAGCATCAATTCGTCGAGTGGGTGGAGCGCGGTCGGCGGGCTGACCGCCAACGCCTACGTGCTCGACCGCAACCCCTGCGGCTCGTCGTCGGGATCCGGTACCGGTGTCGCCGCGTCGCTCGCCCAGGTGGCGATCGGCACCGAGACCGATGGCTCGATCGTGTGCCCTGCCGGCGCCAACGGCGTCGTGGGCCACAAGCCGACGCTCGGGCTGGTCTCCGCGCGCCGGCGTGGTGCCGATCTCGGCCGAGCAGGACACGGCCGGTCCGATGGCCCGCCACGTCGTCGATGCCGCGCTGACGCTCGCCGTGCTGCAGGGGTTCGACCCCGACGATCCCGGCCACTGGTGCGATCCCGCCCGATCAGCCGACCGAGTACGACCTCGATGCCGACGCGCTGGTCGGTGCCCGCATCGGCGTGTGGCGGTTCGACACGGGTTCGCCCGAGACCGACGCGATCACCGATCAGGCTGCGGCCGCGCTACAGTGCCGCCGGTGCCGTGCCGGTCGACGTCGAGCTGCCCTACCTCGACATCGTCAACGACAACGAGTTCCCGGCGCTGCTGGCCGAGTTCAAGCGCGACATCAACGCCTACCTGGCCGAGACACCCGGCCGGCATCCCGCCGACCTCGACGGCCTGATCGCGTTCAACCTGGCCGACCCCTTCGAGCTCGAGTTCTTCGGCCAGGAGATCTTCGAGCTGGCGCAGGCGGCGCCGTCGACGGACGACCCTGCCTACCTGGCGCAGCGTGCAGCGGCGACCGATGCGGCGCGGAGGGCGATCGACGAGACCCTCGCCGCCCACGCACCTCGATGCGATCATGGCGCCGACCAACAGCCCCGCCTGGGTGACGACGCTGGGCGAGGGCGACGCGTTCCTGTTCGGGTCGTCGGGCCCCGCAGCGGTGAGCGGCTATCCGAACGTGACCGTGCCCGCCGGCTACGTCGGCCCGCTCCCGGTCGGGATGTCGTTCTTCTCCACCGCGTGGGCCGACGGCGAGGTCCTCGACCTGGCGTACGCGTTCGAGCAGGCCACCGACGTCCGGGTCCCGCCCGAGCTGATCCCGACGATCGGGTCCTGAACCCACTGGCTACCATCGACGCCTTCGTGCCCTCACTCCACCGTCTTCCTTGGGTGGCTGCGGTCGCCGTCGTATGCGTCCTCGCCGTCGGGACGCCCGCGAGCGCGCACAACACGGTGATCTTCGACGACGCGGGGTCCGCGCGCTCCGCACATCGGGCTGGTCGGGGACTCGACGCTGGCCGGCGTCCGGTGGTTGGGCAGGTACGGCGACCTGCGCCGCTTCAACTTCGTGTTCGACGCCGAGTCCTGCCGGCGCACCATCGAGCAGTCGTGCTGGAGCCGGGAGGACTTCCGGCCCGACACCACCGTGCGGGCGGTGCAGCGGCTCGCCGGCCAGTTGGGCGACGTGCTGGTCGTGATGAGCGGCTACAACGACTCGAGCGACCGTTCGACGACGCCGTCGACGCCGTCGTGGCGGAAGCGCAGCGGCAGGCGATCCCGCACGTGATCTGGCTCACCCTGCGCACGGCCGACGTCAGCTACCAGGACCCGCAGGAGCGGGCCAGCTCCGACGGCTACCGCGAGGACAACCGCACCCTGTACGAGAAGGCCGAGCAGCTCGGCGGCTACCTGCAGATCGCCGATTGGGCGACGTACTCGGAGGATCGGTCCGACTGGTTCTTCGGCGACGGCGTGCACCTGACCGACGACGGCGTCAGCGCGCTGGACACGTTCATCGCCGACAGCGTCGACGCCGTCCTCGCCGGTGCGTCGCTGAACCCCGACGTCGTCCCGTGGGCGACGCTCGAGTCGGGCGACTCCGGGGACTCGGTCGCCGACGTGCAGCGGGCGCTGGTCGCCGCCGGGCTGACAACGGTCGGTGTCGCCGACGGCGAGTACGGCGAGCTGACCGCACAGGCCGTCGCCGAGTTCCAGCGGACACGCGGCCTGACGGTCACCGGCATCGTCAACGAGTCCACCGCCATCGCCCTCGGCGTGCACGGCGAGCCGGCGGCCGAGCCGGCCACCGTGCCGGCGCCACCGACACCCATCCCGGTGCCCACCCCGACGATGCTGTCGATCTCCGTCCCCGTGCCCGGCCGGGCGACCGACGAGCACCGACGTCGCGATCGGGCTGACGCTCGCCGCCGCCGTGGTCGCCGCCCTCGTGCTGCTCGCATCGCAGCGGCGTCGCCAGCAGTCGGACGTGTTCGTCATCGAGTCGGAAGTCGCGACGTGATCGCGACACGGCCGTACGACCACGAGCGGGAAGACCTGCTCGTTCACTGACGCTTCGCGCTGGACAGGATCACCGAGCCGACGACGGCGGCGATGATCGACGCGGCGAGGATGCCGATCTTGGCCTCGTCCTGGAGGGCGATCTCGTCGAACGCCAGCCCGGTCACGAACAGCGAGACGGTGAAGCCGATGCCGGCGACGGCTCCGATGCCGGCGATCGCCCGCCACGTCGACGCCGACGGCAGCACACCGATGCCGAGCCGAACCGCCGCCCACGTGAACAGCGCGATGCCGACGGGCTTGCCGATCACGAGACCGAGCACGATCCCGTAGGTGACCGGAGACGACATGGCGTCAGCCAGCGCCCCGCCCGTGACCGGCACGCCGGCGTTGGCGAGGGCGAACAGCGGCACGATGAGGAAGCTCGTCCACGGGTGCAGCAGGTGCTCGAGCCACTCGACCACCGAGACGGTCTGGTCCGGCAGCTCCTCGGCGTCGATCACGTCGGTGCGGCGCACGGGTCGCGTCGGCGTCATCAGACCGAGGACGACGCCGGCGAGCGTGGCATGGAGACCGGCCTCGTGCAGGGCGAGCCACAGCGCGAACCCGAGGACCACGTAGACGACGGCCAGTTGCACCTGCAACCGACGGGAGAAGCCGAGGGCGAGGACGATGGCCGCGGCGACGCCGATCGCGACCGGGTCCAGATCGTCGGAGAACACGACGGCGATGACGACGATGGCTCCGACATCGTCGGCGATGGCCAGCGTCAGCAGGTAGATCTTCAACGACGGCGCGACACGAGCGCCCAGCAAGCTGACCACGCCGACGGCGATGGCGATGTCGGTGGCCATCGGGATGGCCCAGCCGGATGAGCCGTCGCCGCCCGCGTTGACGGCGAGGAACAGCGCGGCGGGGACGATCATCCCGCCGATGGCGGCGATGGCCGGGAGGGCGGCTCGGCGCGGCTCGCGCAGCTCCCCGTCGACGAGCTCGCGCTTGATCTCCAGGCCGACGACGAAGAAGAAGATCGTCATCAACCCCTCGTTGATCCATCCGCGGAGGTCGAGGCTCGACCTCGACGTCCCCGAGCCCGATCGAGAGCACCGTCTCCCACAGATCGACGTACGACTCCTGCCACGGCGAGTTGGCCCACACGAGGGCCACGGCGGCGGCGACGAGGAGTGCCACGCCACCCGCCGCTTCTGTGTGCAGGAAGTCCCGGAGCGGGCGGAGCACGACCGGCCGGGACCGCACGCGCTCGGCCATGGCGACCCGTTCTAGCTCAGGCTGCAGGCTCGAAGCGGATGTCGCGACCGCCGGCGTCGGGCTCGAGGAACGCCAGCGCTCGCTCGCCCTCGGCGGCGACGGCGGCGATTCGCCGCTTCGTTGCCGCGAGGTGGCGGATCACCATCGTGACGTCACGTCACCGGCGCGCTCCAGCGACCACGTCGCCCAGATGAACCCGTCGTCGAGGACGGCACCGAACACCTGGTAGTCGGTCATCAGGCGAGCGACGTCGTCGGGCGTGTAGCGGGCGCGATCGCCGTGCGACAACACGACGTTGTCGTACGTCGGGAGGAACCGGGGCGGCGCCGGTGTCGCCGGATCGGGGACGATGCCGTCCGGGACGTCGAACAGCTCCCGCCCGCGCTCGTCGCGGAACGTCCGCAGCTGGGGACGCAGGCGGTCGAGGATCTCCCTGAATCCGGTGAGCCGGGACCACGCCGCGAGGTCGGCGGGCAGCGCCGGCCCGAACGCCCGCAGGTAGCGCACGACCGCATCGTCGATCGATGGCGCTGGGTCGAGTGGCCGCCCGAGCCACGTCTCGGCCGTCGTCAGGACGACCTGGCCGCGCCGGCCCCAGACGCCGCGCGGCGGTACCTGGACGAGGGCAAGGTGGTTGCGGCAGGCGTAGGCGAGCGCGCCCGCGTCGAGGTCAGGGAACCGTGCGCCGAGCTGTTGGCGGAGTTGGGCCATCGTCATCGGTTGCTCGGCGAGCAGCTCGCGGGCCAGGTCGAGCACCGGACCGATGTCGACCCCGCGCAGGCTCGGCGCGAACGCGGGGTGGCGGCCGAGCTCGGCGTCGAGCACCGGTTGGGCGAGCGGCCGCAGGCGCAGGCAGTCATCGGCGCTGAGCAGGTGCACCGTGGCGCGCATCGCCGCGATCCGCACCGCCCGCCGGTCCACCAGCAGCTCGGCGAGGTGCTCGGGGACGAACCCGTCGAGACGGGACCACAGGGCGAGGTACGGGTCGTAGGGCTCCTGTGCCTGCATGCCCACGAGGTGCTCGATCGCCGCGAGGGCGTCGAGGTCGCCGCGCTCGAGGAGCAGCTGACGGGCCATCGTCGCCCGGTTGAGCGCGCGTCGGGTCAGCACGTCGGCAGCCATGGCCGCCGATCCTGCCCGATGTCAGAAGCTGATCGTGACCGGTTCGTCCGGATAGTGCCCGAGCATCCACCCACGGCGGGCCACGGTGGTGATCGTGTGCGGGCCGATGACGTCGTTGATGCCGGCCACCAGTACCTCGGCCCGTCGTGGCGTCAGCTGGGGGAGGCCGAGCTTGGCGGCGAGCTCGTCGCGGGTGACGAGCCGACCCGGCTTCTGAGCCATCAGGGTCAGCACGGCACGCTGCTGGTTGCCCAGCGTGTGCGGCGCCGTCGACGCGTCGGGGAACGGGGCGGCGTGCGGGGGGTAGACCATGTCGCGGACGCTACGAACGCTGCGTTTCACGGAGGTTCGGCGATCGTGAACGGCGTGTTTCCGGCTCGGTCGGAGCGGCTCCGCCGTCACGCCGCGGACACTGCGAAGCTGTCGGTTCATGGCCCACGTCGTGTTGCTCGGGTTGATGGGAGCCGGCAAGACGTCGATCGGGCGGATCGTCGCCGAGCGTCTCGGGCTGCCGTTGATCGACGGTGACGAGCGGCTGGGGGAGCAGACCGGCGGTCGCACCGCGGCTGAGATCGCCGACGAGCACGGCATCGACGTCCTGCACGACATGGAGGCGGAGATCGCCCTCGCCGCGCTCGCCGAGGCCGACCCGGCCGTGATCGGTCCCGCCTCGTCGGTGTGCGAGTCGGTGACGGTGCGTGACGCCCTGGTCGGACACCACCTCGTGTGGCTGACGGCGCCGGCCGAGCACCTCGCCGCCGAGGCGGTGCGCAAGTCGCACCGACCACTGCTCGACGAGGGCGACCCGGTCGAGCTGTTCCAACAGCAGCTCGCCATTCGCGAGCCACTGATCATGGCCCTCCATCCGCTCGTGGTCGACGTGGCATCGAGCGGCGAAGAGGACGCCGCCGACGCCATCGTCGGCTACGTCGACCGCTGACGCGAACCGTGGTCAGCCGACGACGTGCTTGGCGACGCCGTACCAGAGGTCGGCGGAGAGACCGAGCGAGTCGACGTCGATGCGCTCGTCGTTGCCATGGAAGCGCTGCCCGAACGACTCCATCGTCACCGCGGGCGAGAACAGGCCGGCTCCGTAGGCGATCGTCCCCTTGCTGCGGTAGAAGCGGGCGTCGGTCCCACCGGTGATGATCCCAGGGACCAGCTCGGCGCCCGGGTAGGCGACTTGGGTCCGCGTCCGGAGGGCGTCCCACAACGGGTTCCCGATCGCCGAACGGGTGGCGTCGTACTCCTGGAGCGGGGAGATCTCGACGCGCTCGGCCAGCTCGCCGAGGGCCTCGGCGAGGTACCCGTCGACGACCTCCTTGGTGTCGCCTGGCACCGTTCGCATGTCGACGTCGATGTCGATGATGTCGGGGATCGTGTTCGTCTTCTGCCCGCCGTGGATCACGTTGGGCGAGATCGTCGTGTGCGTGCAGGCGTGGGCGAGGCGGGCGTAGCTGGTCGGCAGGGTGGCCAGGGCGTCGTGGATCTGCGCCGGGTCGGCCAGCGCCGCACGGAGGTCGTCGGGCAGATCCATCGTCGCCAGGCGGGCCTGCCAGAGGTCGTCGAGGTTGGAGCGGGTGCGGAACGTCGCCAACCGCTTGACGATCTCGGCCGCGGTGATCAGGGCGTTGTCTGCGCCGTACGGCATCGAGCCGTGGCCGGGCGTCCCGCGCACGCGCAACCGGCGCCAGGCGAGCCCCTTCTCAGCGATGTTGACCGTGACGTGGCGGGTGCCGTCGTGGTCGATCGACGACCATCCGCCTGACTCGGTCAGCACGTAGTCCGCGCCGACCGCGTCCCAGTGCTCGTCGACCATGTACTTGGCGCCCCACTGCCCACCGGCCTCCTCGTCGGCGACACCGAAGTAGATCAGCGTGCCCTTCGGCCGGAAGTCCTCCGACGCCAACTGGCGGAACGCGACGGCCATCGATGAGGTGATGTTGAGCATGTCGATCGCGCCACGGCCCCACACCTCGCCGCCGATCAGCTCGCCCCCGAAGGGATCTTGCGACCAGCCGTCGGGGTTCACCGGCACGACGTCGGTGTGGCCCATCAGGCAGAGCGTCGGAGCGGTTGGGTCGCTGCCCTCGATGCGGGCGACGATCGACGTGCGGCCGGGCCGGCTGTCGAAGCGCTGGACGTCGAGGCCGGCGCCCTCGAGGTAGGTCTGCAGCAGGTCGGCGTTGCGCACCTCGTTGCCCGAGTCGGGCGTGCCGTCGTTGACGCACTCGTTGCGGATGAGCTCTTGGAGCAGCTCGGTGGTGGGGCCGGTCAACCGTTCATCCATCGCGATCGAACCTACGCCCCGAACGGCTGCGCCGTGAACGCGGCGACAAGAGCGAGCCGTGCCGCGCTAAGGATGCGTCAAGGCCCTGGTGGTCGCCTCACGCTCGTGGTTCCGTGATCGGCGATGGAAGCGAACCACGCCGAACCGACCATCGACACACAGAGGTCTGACGATCGGCGTGGTCGTCGGCATCCCGGCGGCAGTCGGAGTCGCCGCGCTGATGGCCACGGTCCGCTCGTTCTTCGGCACGACCAACGCTGCCCTCGTCCTGATGATCGTCGTCGTGGCCGTCGCCGCGCTCGGCGGCCGCGTCGCCGGAATCATCACCGCGCTCGCCGCTGTGGTCTCGTTCGACTTCTTCCACACCCAGCCGTACCTGTCGCTGACGATCGACTCACGCGACGACATCGAGACAACGGTGCTGCTGCTGCTCGCTGCCGTGCTGGTCGGCACGATCGCCTCCGCCGGTCGTTCGGCGCGCCGGCGGGAGGGCTCGGCGCAGTCCGAGATCCGCCGGATCCACCGGGTGGCCGAGGCGGCGGCGACAGGTTCCGACGCGGCCGACGTCATCGCCACCGCACAGGGTGAGTTGCGCGAGCTGCTCGGCCTCCACGAGTGCCGCTTCGAGGCCTTGCCCGCCCACGACGACGCCCGGCTGCCGCGCATCGGCCGCAACGGTGCGATCGAGGGTCAGACCTCGATGCGCTACGGGCGCCGTGAAGACGGCCGGGGCGGGTTCGAGCTGCCGGCTGACGGCGTCGAGCTTCCCGTGCTCGCCCGCGGCCAGCACATCGGCCGCTTCGTGCTGATCCCCACGCCCGGCGTCGCCGTCGCCCTCGAGCAGCGCCTCGTCGCCGTCGCCATCGCCGACCAGGTCGCCGCGATCTGGCTCCCGTCAGCACCCTCGACGACGAGAAACGGAGGACTCCCGATGAGGGACCTCGTCGTCCTGGCCGTCATCGTCGCCTTCTTCGCCCTGTGCGTCGCCTACGTCTGGTGGTGCGACCGCATCATCGGGCCCGACCCCGACCGTCTCGCCGAGCCAGTCGAGGACGAGGCCGCCGCACTGGTACGCGAGGTGACGGCGTGATCGCCGCTGCCGCCGACAACTGGATCGGCCTCGGCCTGTCCGTGCTGCTCACGATCTACCTCGTGATCGTGCTCGTCCGTCCGGAGAAGTTCTGATGTCCGGTGCTGGTCTCATCCAGTTCATCGCCCTGCTCGCCGTCCTCGCCCTGACGGCGCCGCCGCTCGGCCGCTACATGGCGGCCGTGTACGGCGCCAGGGCCGACGGCAGCGCGCCGGGCGACCGGTTCTTCGCCCCCGTCGAGCGGGGGATCTACCGCCTCCTGCGGGTCGAACCCGCAGCGGGAGCAGCGCTGGAACGTCTACGCCATCGCCCTGCTCGGCGTTCAGCCTGCTGTCGTTCCTCGCCGTCTACGCCCTGCAGCGGTTCCAGGGCAGCCTGCCGTTCAACCCGACGAACATGCCGGGTGTCGCGCCATTCGGGGCGTTCAACGTCGCCGTCAGCTTCATGACCAACACGAACTGGCAGTGGTACAGCCCCGAGCTGACGATGGGACACAACACCCAGATGCTCGGGCTCGCCGTGCAGAACTTCGTCTCCGCCGCCGCCGGCATGGCAGTCGTCGTGGCGATCATCCGCGGCATCGCCCGCCGCGGCCAACGCACGCTCGGCAACTTCTGGGTCGACCTCACGCGCACGACGTTGCGCATCCTCCTGCCGCTGTCCTTCGTCGTCGCCATCGCCCTCTCGCTCGGCGGTGTGGTGCAGAACTTCCGCGGGCACACCGAGGCCACGCAGATCGACGCGTCGGCGGCGATCGTCGAGGGCGAGACGGTGGCCAGGCGCTCCCCGGCGGACCGGCCGCCAGCCAGATCGCCATCAAGCAGCTCGGCACCAACGGCGGCGGCTTCTACAACACCAACTCCGCGCATCCGTTCGAGAACAGCACACCGATCACCAACTTCATCGAGACCTGGGCGATCGTGGTCATCCCGCTTGCGCTCGTCGTCACCTACGGCGTGCTCATCGGCTCCAAGCGCCAGGCGCGGGTGCCTGCTCGCCGTGATGGTCGGCCATCTGGATCGCCTTCAGTGTGTTCGCCATTCTCGCCGAGGGCTCCGGGAACCCGAACCTGACGGCGCTCGGCGTCGACCAGGGCACGTCCACCGAACTCGTCGGCGGCAACCTCGAGGGCAAGGAGGTCCGCTTCGGCCCGGCGTCGTGTGGCCTGTGGGCGGCGTCCACGACGGGTACGTCGAACGGCTCGGTCAACTGCATGCACGACAGCTTCACGCCGATCGGCGGGATGATCCCGATGGCCCACATGATGCTCGGGGAGGTGAGCCCTGGCGGCGTCGGCGTCGGCCTGATGGGGATGCTCGATCTACGCCCTGCTCGCCGTCTTCATCGCCGGCCTGATGGTCGGGCGAACGCCGGAGTACCTCGGCAAGAAGATCCAGGCACCGGAGATGAAGCTCATCGTGCTCTACCTGATCGCCATGCCCGTGGCCTGCTCGGGTTCGCCGCGGCCTCGGTCGTGCTCGACTCGGCGGCGGCGACGATCTACAACCCCGGCGCACACGGGCTGTCCGAGGTGCTCTACAACTACGCCTCGGCCGCGAACAACAACGGCTCGGCGTTCGCCGGCCAGGGCACCGGTACCGACTGGTACACGATGACCCAGGGCATCGCCATGCTGATGGGCAGGTTCTTCCTGATCATCCCGGCGCTCGCCATCGGCGGATCGCTCGTGCGCAAGCAGCGGGTCCCAGTCACGAGTGGGACCTTCCCGACGGACTCGCCGCTGTTCGGCGGGCTGGTCGCCGGAGCGATCTTCATCGTCGCCGGCCTGACCTTCTTCCCCGCCCTCGCCCTCGGCCCCATCGTCGAGCACCTCGTCGCTCTGAAGGACGACATGACCACCACTCTGACTCCGAGCCGCCCCCGGCGAGCGTCCGCCGAAGGTCCGCACCCGTCCGGCCGCGCGCGCGGTCGCTCTTCGACGGGGCGATCGTCCGGCGCGCCGCGCTCGACGCGCTCGTCAAGCTCGACCCGCGGACGCTGGCCCAGAACCCGGTCATGTTCGTCGTCGAGGTCGGCTCGGTCCTCGACGACGATCCTGTTCATCCGCGACTTCGCCGACGCCACCAACGAGGAGAACGTGTTCGCCGGCCTCGTCGTGGCGTTCCTCTGGTTCACCGTGCTGTTCGCCAACTTCGCCGAGGCGATGGCCGAGGGCCGGGGCAAGGCACAAGCGGCGACGCTGCGCAAGACGCGCAGCGAGACGACGGCCCGAGTGCGCCGCGCCGGCGGCACCGTCGAGGTCGTCCCGTCGTCGCAGCTGCGCATCGACGACCTCTGCGTGGTCAGCGCCGGCGAGGTCATCCCCGGCGACGGTGATGTCGTCGAGGGCATCGCCACCGTGGACGAGTCGGCGATCACCGGCGAGTCGGCGCCGGTCATCCGTGAGTCCGGCGGCGACCGCTCGGCCGTCACCGGCGGCACCCGCGTGCTGTCCGACGAGATCGTCGTGCGCATCACGGCCAAGCCGGGCGAGACGTTCCTCGACCGGATGATCGCCCTCGTCGAGGGCGCCGACCGGCAGAAGACACCGAACGAGATCGCCCTGTCGATCCTCCTCGCCGGCCTCACGATCATCTTCCTGCTCGCCACGGTCACGCTGCAGCCGTTCGCCATCTACAGCGGCGCCGAGCAGCAGATCATCGTGCTCGTCGCACTGCTGGTGTGCCTCATCCCGACCACCATCGGCGGCCTGCTGTCGGCGATCGGCATCGCCGGGATGGACCGCCTCGTCCAGCGCAACGTGCTGGCGATGTCCGGGCGTGCCGTCGAGGCCGCCGGCGACGTGACCACCCTGCTGCTCGACAAGACCGGCACGATCACCTACGGCGCCCGCCAGGCGGCCGAGCTGCTGCCGGTCCACGGGGTCTCGGAGGCCGAGCTCGCCGAGGCGGCGCTGGCGTCGAGCCTCGCCGACGAGACACCGGAGGGCCGCTCGATCGTCGAGTTCGCGACCGCACGGTTCGGTCTCACCGAGCGGCCTCGTGCCGGGTGCGACGATGGTGCCGTTCACCGCCCAGACCCGCATGAGCGGGATGGACTTCCCGGCGGCTGACGGCGTGCCGGCGCGGTCGGTCAGGAAGGGTGCCGCCGAGACGGTCGAGCGGATGGTCGAGGCCGAGGGCGGCATCGGTGCCGCTCGAAGTGCTGCCGCTGGTCGAGCGGATCTCCCGCGATGGCGCCACGCCGCTCGTCGTCACCGACCGCCGCGACGGCGAGTCGCCGCGCATCCTCGGCGTGATCCGCCTCAAGGACACGGTGAAGCCCGGCATGACCGAGCGCTTCGACCAGCTGCGGGCGATGGGCATCCGCACGGTGATGATCACGGGCGACAACCAGCTCACCGCGGCGGCGATCGCCGGCGAGGCGGGCGTCGACGACTTCCTCGCCGAGGCGACGCCGGAGGACAAGATGGCCCTGATCCGGCGCGAGCAGGAGGGCGGCAACCTCGTGGCGATGACGGGCGACGGCACGAACGACGCCCCGGCCCTCGCCCAGGCCGACGTCGGCGTGGCGATGAACACCGGCACCCAGGCGGCCAAGGAAGCCGGGAACATGGTCGACCTCGACTCCAACCCGACGAAGCTCATCGAGGTCGTCGAGATCGGCAAGCAGCTGCTCATCACGCGTGGCTCGCTGACGACGTTCTCGATCGCCAACGACGTCGCCAAGTACTTCGCCATCATCCCGGCGATGTTCGCCGGCGTGCTGCCGGCGCTCGACCGGATCAACGTGATGAACCTGGACTCGTCGCGGTCGGCGATCCTGTCGGCGGTCATCTTCAACGCCCTGATCATCGTGGCCTTGATCCCGCTGGCCCTGCGCGGCGTCAGGTTCCGCGCCGAGTCGGCCGCCGCCGTGCTGCGGCGCAACCTGCTGATCTACGGACTCGGCGGCATCGTCGCCCCGTTCATCGGCATCAAGCTCATCGACCTCGTCATCTCCGCCCTGGGAGTGTCCTGATGAACGTCCACTGCCTTCCGCCAACTGCGCCCGGCGTTCGTCGCCGTCGTGTCGTTCACCGCCATCTGTGGCCTCGCCTACCCGCTGCTCGTGACGGCGATCGCCCAGATCGGGTGGCAGGACACGGCCGAACGGGTCGCTCATCGAGCGCGACGGTGTCGTCGTCGGCTCCGAGCTGATCGGCCAGAGCTTCGTCTCCCCGCAGTACTTCCACCCGCGCCCCTCGGCAGCGGGTGCCGGCTACGACGGGGCCGCGTCGAGCGGTTCCAACCTCGGCCCGACCAACCCCGACTTCCTCGCCACCGTCGACGAGCGCGTCGCCGCCTACCGCGAGGCGAACGGGCTGGGCGACGACGTGCTCGTGCCGGTGGACGCCGTGACGGCGTCGGGGTCGGGGCTCGACCCGCACATCTCGGTGCGCAACGCCCGGTTGCAGGCGCCCCGGGTCGCCGCCGAGCGCGGCGTCGACGTCGCCGAGTGCTCGCCCTCGTCGACGAGCACACCTCGCACCGCGCCCTCGCCATCCTCGGCGACCCGGGTGTCAACGTGCTGCAACTGAACCTGGCGCTCGACGACACAATGGACGCGTGACCGACCTCGCCGCGGCGCCGAAGCGGGGGTCGCTGCGGATCTACCTCGGCGCGGCGCCGGGCGTCGGCAAGACGTTCGCCATGCTCAACGAGGGGCACCGGCGGCGCGAGCGTGGCGCCGACGTCGTGGTCGGTGTGGTCGAGACGCACGGCCGGCAGCGAACGGCGGAGCAGATCGGCGATCTCGAGGTGCTGCCGCGCAAGACGGTCGAGCACCGCGGCAGCTCGCTCACCGAGATGGACGTCGACGCCGTCCTGCGCCGCGATCCAGACCTCGTCCTCGTCGACGAGCTCGCCCACACCAACGCTCCCGGTTCACGGAACGAGAAGCGCTGGGAGGACGTCGAGGAGATCCTCGACGCCGGCATCGACGTCGTCTCGACGGTCAACATCCAGCACCTCGAGTCGCTCAACGACGTCGTCGAGCGGATCACCGGGATCCGCCAGCGGGAGACGATCCCCGACTCTGCCGTCCGCCGCGCCGACCAGATCGAGCTCGTCGACATGGCGCCGGAGGCGCTGCGCCGCCGCCTCGCCCACGGCAACGTGTACGGCCCGGAGAAGGTCGACGCGGCGCTGGCGAACTACTTCCGGCCCGGCAACCTGTCGGCGCTGCGCGAGCTGGCCCTGCTGTGGGTCGCCGATCGCGTCGACGACTCGCTGCAGGACTACCGCGAGCGCCACGGGATCACCCGCCCGTGGGAGACCCGCGAGCGCGTCGTCGTCGCCCTCGCCGGCGCGCCCGCGACGGACCACCTGATCCGGCGAGCCGCCCGCATCGCCCAGCGGGCGAAGGGCGAGCTGATCGGTGTCCACGTCGTGTCCGACACGGGCCTCACATCAGGTCATGACGAGCGGTCGGCAGCGGTGATGGCCGAGCAGCGGCACCTGCTCGAGGAGCTCGGCGGTGAGTACCGCAAGATCACCAGCAACGACGTCGCCGCCGCCCTTGTCGAGCTGGCCAGGTCGGAGAACGCCACCCAGATCGTGCTCGGCGCGAGCAACCGCTCGCGCTGGCAGGAGCTGTTCGGCGGCTCGGTGATCAACCGTGTCGTGCGTCTGTCGGGGCCGATCGACGTGCACGTGATCTCCCGGCCGGCCGACGACGGCACCGACGGCGAGCGCCGCCGCCTGCCGCATGTCGAGCCGGTGCTGACGCCACTGTCGCCGCGGCGTCAGTTCTGGGGGTGGGTGCTCGTCGTGGCCGGGCTGCCGTTGATCACGCTCGCCTTCGCCAACCTCCGCGATCAGGTCGGGTTCACCAGCGTGCTGCTGCTGTACCTCGTGCTCGCCATGGTCGTCGCCCTCGTCGGTGGGGTGCTGCCGGCGATCGTCGCCGTCGTCGGCGGCTTCCTGCTCGCCAACTGGTTCTTCACCCCACCGTTCTACGAGCTGACGATCGCCGAGGCGGAGAACCTGCTCGCCCTCGTCGTGTACGCGGTCGCCGCGGGGATCGTCGCCGTGCTCGTGGACCGTGTCGGGCGCAGCCGGATGCGTGCGGCGCGATTGCAGGCCGAGGCCGAGGCACTGGCGTCGCTCGCCGGCGCGCTGGCCGGTCCGGGATCGGTGGCCGACATGCTCGGGCAGCTCCGAGCCACGTTCGGGTTCCGCTCCGCCGCCTTGCTCCATCACAGCCGCGAGGGCTGGACCGTGGTCGAGCGATCCGGGCCGGAGCCGCCGACGCGACCGGAGGACGCCGACGTCAGCCGCGACCTCGGACAGGGCATCGAGCTCGCCCTCGCCGGCGGCACGCTGACCGGCGAGGACCAACGGGTGCTCAGCGCCTTCGCCGCCCAAGTCGCAGCGGCCGCGGAGCGCGAGCGGTTGCAACGCGAGGCGGCTCGAGCCGAGGACCTCGCTGCGGCGAACACGCTGCGGGCGTCGCTGCTGCAGGCCGTGTCGCACGACCTGCGCACGCCGCTGGCGTCGATCAAGGCGTCGATCTCCAGCTTGCGCCAGCGTGACGTGGACTGGCCGGCGGAGACGGTCGACGAGTTCCAGGAGACGATCGAGGAGGAGACCGACCGGCTCACGGCGATCGTCGGCAACCTGCTCGACATGAGCCGCCTGCAGGCGTCGGCGCTCACCGTCGAGCTGGCTCCGACCGGCGTGGAGGAGATCGCCGTCGCCGCCGCCAGCACCGCCGCCGCGGCGCGTCGAGCTCGACGTCCCGGAGTCGTTGCCCGACGTCCTCGCCGACGGCGCGCTGCTGGAACGGGCGCTGGCCAACCTGATCGGCAACGCCGTCCGCCACGCCCCCGACGGCCAGCCGGTGCGCGTGAGCGCCGGCGAGGTCGTCGACGAGGGCAAGGCACGTGTCGACGTCCGCGTGATCGACCGCGGTCCCGGGATCCGACCCGCCGACCGTGACCTGGTCTTCCAACCGTTCCAGCGCGTGGTCGACCACCACGGCGACGGCGGCGGCGTCGGGCTCGGGTTGGCGATCGCTCGCGGGTTCGTGGAGGCGATGGGTGGCGAGCTGGGGCTCGAGGACACCCCGGGTGGGGGCGTCACGATGGTCGTCGGCTGCCGGTGGCACCATGACGTCTGCGTTCCCGGCCACGCAGGCCGTTGTTGGCCGCTCCCTCGCTGGCGCTCGGTCGCTCGCAGTCCCCGGAGCTTTCATGCGCGTGCTCGTGGTCGACGACGAGGCGCCGATCCGGCGGGCGATGTCGGCGAACCTCACCGCGCGCGGCTACGAGGTCGACCTGGCCGAGACGGGGGAGCAGGCGCTGGAGCTGGCCGCACGACACCATCCCGATGTCGTGCTGCTCGATCTGGGGCTCCCGGGGATCGACGGGCTGACCGTGATCGACGGGCTGCGCGGGTGGTCGCAGGTGCCGATCGTGGTGCTGTCGGCGCGGGGATCGGAGGGCGACAAGGTCGCCGCCCTCGATCGCGGCGCCGACGACTACGTGTCCAAGCCGTTCGGGATGGACGAGCTGCTGGCCCGGCTGCGCGCCGCCGTACGGCGGGCGACCTCCGGGCCCGACGACGTGGCAGCCATCAGCACCGACGACTTCACCGTCGACCTCGGCGCCAAGCAGGTGTTCGACGCCACCGGCGCACTCGTCCACCTCACGCCGATCGAGTGGCAGCTGCTGGAGGTGCTCGTGCGCCACCGCGGCAAGCTCGTCGGCCAGCGCCAGCTGCTGCAGGAGGTGTGGGGACCTGCCTACGGCGAGGAGACCAACTACCTCCGCGTGCACATGGCCCACCTGCGCCGCAAGCTCGAACCCGACCGCGCCGCCCCGCGCTACCTGCTCACCGAACCCGGCATGGGCTACCGCTTCGTCGACTGACCCCCAATCTGGGCGCGATTCGTCTCTGGGCGCGATTCGTCTCGGAATCCGAGACGATCCGCGCCCAGATCAGCGGTGAGACGATGCCCGCCCAGATTGGGGGTCACTCGGCGGGGTGTTCGTCGACCAGCACCGGGATCGAGGTGACGACGGTGTTGGGGCGGTAGAGCAGGCGGGCCTTGAGGGCGAGGGCGGACTGGTTGTGCAGCCACTGCTGCGTCCACGGGGTGACGAACTCGGGGATGATCACCGTGATCACGTCGTCGGGGCTCTCGGCATCGAGCTCGTCGATGTAGTCGAGCACCGGGCCGATCAGCTCGCGGTACGGCGAGGCGATCGTGTGCAGCGGGACGGCGATGTCGAACTCGTGCCACGCGTCGAGCAGCTTGCGCTCCTCCTCCACGTCGGTCACCACCGACACGGCCAACAGCCGCTCCGGGTTCAGTGACCGGGCGTACTGCAACGCGTCGAGCACCCCGCGATGGACGGAACCGACGAGCACGAGCACGAGGTGGGTCCGCCGCGGCGCCCGGTAACTGTGGTCGACGGCCACCGCGGCACGGACCCGGCGGTAGTGCTTGGAGATCGTCCGGAACCCGACGACGAAGGCGGGGATCACGACCGCCGGGATCCATGCCCCCTCGGTGAACTTGGAGACGACGACCACGATGGCGACCAGTCCCGTCGCCACGCAGCCGACGGCGTTGATCGCGCTCGACAGCTTCCAGCGCGGCTCGCGCTCCCGGAAGTGGTGGACCACCATCCCCGACTGGCTGAGCGTGAAGCCGGTGAACACGCCGAACGCGTACAGCGGGATCAGCGCCGAGATGTCACCTTCGAACACCACGACCAGCACCGCCGCCATGAGGGCGAGGAAGATGATGCCGTTGGAGAACACCAGCCGGTCGCCGCGATTGGCCAGCTGGCGGGGAAGGAACCCGTCGCGGGCGATGATCGAGGACAACCGCGGGAAGTCGGCGTAGGCGGTGTTGGCGGCCAGGATCAGGATGGCGAACGTCGCCAGCTGGGTGATCCAGAACAGCACGCCCTTGCCGTCGTAGATGT
The DNA here is from genome assembly GCA_963749315.1 of uncultured Acidimicrobiia bacterium. Lineage (GTDB taxonomy): Bacteria > Actinomycetota > Acidimicrobiia > Acidimicrobiales > Ilumatobacteraceae > JALZMG01. Next base: position 66,833 of record CAVVMS010000021.1, on the reverse strand, counting down.
ACTCGGCCATCAGGGCCAGGCCGCTCGGGTCGTCGTGGCCGCGGTAGGGGTGCAGGTGCGATGTCAGCACCGACACACCGAGGAAGCACGTCCCGAGGATGAACCCCATGATGGCGATCGTCATCGCCGCGTTGCGGCTCTCCGGCTTGCGGAACGCCGGCACGCCGTTGGACACGGCCTCGACACCCGACAGCGCGACGGCACCCGACGAGAACGCCCGCAGCAGCATCAGCAGGCTGAGCGCGGCCGTCTCCTCGGCCAGCTCCTGGCCCTCCTCGGAGAGCTGGTCGAGCGGGATCGGGCCGAGATCCTGGACGAAGATCCGCCAGCACCCGACCACGATCAGCAGGACGAGCATGACGACGTACAGGTACGTCGGCGGGGCGAACAGCGCCCCGCTCTCCTTCAGGCCACGAAGGTTGGCGATCGTCATCACGGCGATCAGCCCGAGGCACAGCGGGACGCGCCACGACGAGTCGAAGCCGAACGCCGACTGGATCGCCAGCACCCCGCCGGCGATCGACACGGCCACGGTGAGGATGTAGTCGGTGAGCAGGGCGGCACCCGCCACGAGCGCCGGCGTCGTGCCGAGGTTCTCGCGGGACACGACGTAGGCGCCGCCGCCCGAGGGGTAGGCGTAGATCGTCTGGCGGTAGGAGATGACGACGATCGTCAACAGCACGGCGACGACGATGGCGATCGGCACGAGCCGGCTCCACGCCGCCGCGCCGATGCCGGCCTGGATCAGCAGCACGACGAGGATCTCGTCGGTCGCGTACGCCGTCGACGAGATGGCGTCGGAGGCGAAGACCGGCAGCGCGACCCGCTTGCCGAGCCGTTGGTGACCCTCCTCCGACGTGGCGATCGGTCGACCGATCAGGAGCCGCTTGGCGAACGACATGCGGCGGGCAGATTAGGGGCCCGATCTACACTCGCGCCGCCTGGCTCACGAATCGAGGTCCCGCCCATGAGCAGCAACATCGACGAGCTGTTGAACCAGATCCCGCTCGATCAGTTGGCCGGCAAGCTCGGCCTGAGCGAGGACGAGACGAAGAAGGCGGTGAGCCAGGCGCTTCCGGCCCTCGTCGGCGGGATGGCCGAGAACGCCAAGGACCCGCTCGGCGCAGCGTCGCTGGAGAAGGCCCTCGGCCAGCACGACGGCAAACTGCTCGAGGGCGGCATCGATCTCGACCAGGTCGACACCGTCGACGGCGAGAAGATCGTCAAGAACGTCTTCGGGGACAACGAGGAGGCCGTCGTCAACAAGCTCGGCGGGCTCGGGGGAGGCGCCGGGACGATGGCGTCGCTGCTGCCGATGCTGGCGCCGCTGTTGATGTCCTTCCTCGGCAAGTCCGGCGGCGGTGGCGGGGGTGGCGGCCTCGGCGACATCCTCGGCGGCCTGCTCGGCGGCGGCGGTGGTGGTGGAGATGCTGGTGGCGGCGGCCTGGGCGACATCGGCGATGTCCTCGGCGGCCTCCTCGGCGGCGGCAAGAAGTAGCGCGGTCTCTCGGCGCGATCTGTCTCGGATTCCGAGACGAATCCGCCCCAGAGACGAATCGCGCCCAGATTCAGGGCAACGCGTCGAGCACGGCGAGGATCTCGTCGCCGTAGCGCTCGAGCTTCGCCGGGCCGATGCCATCACACGCGATCAGCTCGACGGGAGTCGCCGGGCGGGCGAGGGCGATGCCGCGGAGGTGCTTGTCGCTGGCGACGATGTACGGCGGCACGCCGTCGGTACGTGCCCGCTCGGTGCGCCAGGTGCGCAGCGCCGACTCGGCGGTGGCCGCCGGTCCCCACAGGTGGTCCGGCGCTGCAAGCGGCGCTCGCCGACCGGCGTGCTCGACGCGCTCGCCGTAGCGCACACGGAGCGTGCTCCCTGACGTCAGGCGGACGAGGGCGGACCTGGCGTCGACCTCCTCGCACGGTTCCGCTGTAGCCGCCCTGCACGGTGAGCACCTGCCCTTCCGCCGCCGCGATGCCGGCCGCTGGTGGCGGATCGACGCGCCGCGGCACGGGCGGGAGGCTCGACCGGCGGAGGCGCCGCCCGGTGCGGCGCCTTGCCGGCCAGTTCGGCGAGGAACGGGCTCGGGCGGGTGCGGTCGGCGAGCACGGCGACGCGGTGGCGGCAGCGGGTGATCGCGACGTGGAGCACGCGACGCTCCTCCTCGACGTCGTCGGCCAGGCGGTGCGGCACGATGCCGTCGGCGACGCCGAACACCGCGACGCGGTCCCACTCACGGCCCTTCACGCGATGGATGGTCGACAGCGTGATGCCTGCCGGGGTCGACTCACGGGAGAAGGCTGTGCGCAACCACTCCTCGAACCCGGCCGGGTCGGGGTGCAGGTCGGCGACGCCCAGCAGCCCCTCGAGGTCGTCGAGGTGGCTCGACCCCTGCCCGCCGCCGGTGCGGTCGAGCAGGCTCATCGCCGTGCCCAGCCCGATCTCGTCGCGCACGGCTTCGAGGACCGACCGCGTCGTGCCGGCGCGCCCGACGTCGAGCACGACACCGAGGTCGTCGGCGAGACGGAGCACCTTGTGGCTCTCCTTGTCCGGAACCTGGTCGACGAGCGCGGCGAGCTGGGCGAGCGTCCACCGCGAGCGCCGGGCCAAGCGCTCGGGGAACCACTGCGGCAGCCCGCGCGTCGGCCGGCGGAGGATCTCGACGATGTCGCCGGCGGCCATCGCGCCCGTCGACGTCGCCAGCCGCAGGTAGGCGAGGGCGGCGCGCATGCCGGTGCGCTCGAGCACGTCGGGACGCAACACCGAGCTGATCGGCACGCCCGCCTCGTGCAGCGCCACGTGAGGCGCCAGCAGCAACGAGTTCACCCGAGCGAGCACGGCGATCGACGCCGCCGTCACCCCCGGCTCGTCGAGCCAGGAGCGCACCAGCGAGACGGCGGCAGTTGCCCCCTCGTCCCGCCCGTGCTCGACGACGCGCAGCGTCCCAGCCTCCCGATCGTTCTCCGGGCCGGCGTCGATCTGCTTGTCGACGCGCCGGTGGTTGTAGCCGAGCAGGGTGCGCGCGCCGGCGACGACCTCGACGGGACAGCGGTAGTTGACGGTGAGCGGATGGGGGACGGCGCCGGCGAACAGACGCTCGTAGTCGATGAGGAACGCCGGGTCGGCGCCGGCGTGCCCGTAGATGCACTGGTCGTCGTCGCCGACGCCGAACACATCGAGCGCGGGGCACGACAGCAGGCGGATCAGCAGCACGTGGGCCGGCGTGAGGTCCTGGAACTCGTCGACGAGGAGGTGGCGGCACGAGCGCTGCATGGAGCGGCGGAACTCGCCGTCGGTCAGCAGCGCCTCGACGGCGGAGTAGATCTGCTCGTCGAAGTCGACCGCCCCGCGCTCGGCGAGTCGCCGGCGGTATGCCGGGAACAGCTCGGCCAGGCCAGGGACGTCGTCGCGCCCGGCTTCCACCTCGTCGGGATCGGTGAGGCCGAGCCGGATCGCCGTCAGCCCCTCGACGTACGGGCCGATCGGGTCGGTGTTCGCCCGTCGCTGCCGCCGTCCCGGCAGCAGCGACTCGACCAGCCGGCGCACTTCCGGTTCGTCGAGCACGGGCGGGGACGTGCTGCGGTGCTCGGCGAGCACCCACAGCCCGAGCGAGTTGAGCGTGCGCACGCGCGGACCGAAGTCGGTGGTGCGCGCCTCCATCTCCAGCTGCGCCTGTTTGTTGTAGGCGACGGCGAGCACCGACGACCGCTCGTACCCGCGGTCGAGGTGGAGGTGGCGGAGGCGCTCGGTGAGCACGCGGGTCTTGCCCGATCCGGCGGGTGCGACCACCCGTGCCGGCCCGCTGCGATGGGCGACGGCGGCCAGCTGGTCCGGCGCCAGCATGGCGGTTGGAGCGACCTCGGGCGGGACGACCGAGAGCACGCCGGCGTCGACCGACTCGCCGTGGACGACGGCCTGGCCGATGTCGAGCGGCGCCCGCGGCCCACCGTCGACCCAGGCGGGTGATCCGTCGGGCAGCACGATGTCGGCCGGTCCGTCCGGCGTCGCCTCGGCCCCTCGGCGAGGCGGGCCGCCTTGACGGCCCACCACCACACCGGCACCTCGGTCCGGGCGTCGTACGTGTTGGCCCAGGTGAGGAACTGCAGCCGGTCGAACCACGGCTCGGCGTCGGGCGCCAGCCGCCACGGCTCGACGGCGAAGGCCTGCGGCTGGCGAAAGCGCTGCGGATCGACGGCGAGGGCGATGACGATCGGCTCTCGTGTCGCCCACGCGGCGTGGAGGCGGCGCACGGTGTCGCCCGGCGCGGCGAGCACGTCGTCGTCGATGGTGATCGTCGGCGCGTCCGACCAACCCGGGGGCGGCGGGAACCCGGCATGGACGACGACCCCCCGACCGAGGATCGCTGGACCGGGCGCTGGCACGGCGGCCAACCTACGCCGAGGGTGTCAGCGCCGGGCGGTGACGATGCCGACGAGCCCGTCCAGCACGACGTGGCCGTGCTCGTCGACGTGGGCGGCGAAGGCCCTGGCGATGGCTGCCCGAACGTCCTCTCGCCGATCTGCGTCGAGGTTGCCCGTGATGGCGTTGGTGGGGCCGAAGTCCATCGACATCGCCGCTGCAGCGTCGGGCCCGAGACCGCCGCCGACGAGGAGCCGGACGTGGCCTGGTGTCCACTCGACATCGCCCCAACCGGCTGTGGTCAGCAGCGAGCCGACGGCGGCGGGGTCACCGAGCGAGAACGGGCCGCCGTCCTCCGGAGGGACGACGACGTCGACCTCGGCAGCAGTCAGCTCGGCGCAGGCGATCTCGAACGGCAGCTGGAAGAACGGCGACCGAGGGCGGTGCGCCCACACGACCGTGCACAGGCGCCCGCCCGGCGCGACGGCGCGGGCGAGATTGGCGAACGCGGCGCGTGGATCCGCGAAGAACATCAGCCCGAACCGCGACAGCAGCACGTCGGCCCCGAGATCGCCGGGATCCCACGATGCCGCGTCGGCGCACACCCACTCGATGCCCGATGATCGTGACGCAGCTGCCTCGATCATCTCGGGCGCCACGTCGACGCCGACCACGCGGCCGGTGGAGCCGACGAGCTCGGCTGCCCGCCGGGTCGTCCCGCCCGTACCGCACCCGATGTCGACCACCGTCTCGCCCGGGTCGCAGTCCCGCCGCGCCGAACAGCAACTCGGAGACGGGTGCCAGCTGCACGTCGAGGTCGTCGGCCATCGACACCCATCGCGCCGCCCGGGCGCCGCCCCACTCGTCCTTGGTGGCCGGTCGCAGGCGGTCGGCGACCTCGTCGACGAGAGCGACGACTTCCTGGGCACAGGCGATGAACGCCTCTACCTCGCCCCCGCCCGGATCGACGACCTCCTCCCACTGGGCCAGCTGCAGCGACGCCAGGTCGAGCTCGGCGACCCGCTCGGCGAGCGGTCGGGAATCGTCCGCCAGATCCTTGGTCAGTCGCTTCAACGTCGCCGTCCGTGGCGCTGCCGATGGGTGCTCACGGCGGACCCACTCGACGTGCTCGGGGGCGAGCCCGATGACGACGGTTGCCCGGTCGAGGTCCGCCGGCACCACCTGCCGGCTGCGGTGCGCGGGCGGTTCGACGCCGACAGCCTGGAACCCGGCCCGGGTGCGCCAGCTCATCGGCAGCCCGTCGATCGACAGCGTGCCGGACGTGACGACCTCGACGTCGGGGAGGTGGGCGGCGAGCACGGCCCCGGCGATGACCGAGCGCGTGGCGTTGCCGGTGCAGAGGATGAGGATCATGGCGTCGTCAGTGTCTCAGCATGTCAGCGATGCGAGCGAGCGAGCGAGTGGCCACCTACCGTCTTGCGTGGCCGGGGAAGGCAGTGACAGCTAGCCTCGTGCCAGTGAGCACCGACTGCTCAGGGACTTCATGACAGCGACCGAGACCACGACCACCGTCGTCGTCCCCGGCACGCACCTCATGGCTGCGCTCGTCGGTCCTCGTGACCAGCACCTCCGCCAGATCGAGGAGGCGTTCCCGAGCACGGAGATCAACGTGCGCGGCAACGAGATCACCGTACGCGGCGAGCGATCGGGGCAGGTCGGGCGGCTGTTCGAGGAGGTGGTCGGGCTGCTGCAGCGCGGCCACGACCTCGACGAGGCGACCCTGCGCCGGGTCATCGGCATGGTCGACGACGACGAGCGCCCGAGCGAGATCCTCACCCAGGACGTCCTGCGCGGCGCCCGTGGTCGCCAGGTGCGGCCGAAGTCGGCCGGCCAGAAGCGCTACATCGACACGATCGCCGAGAACGTCATCACGTTCGGCATCGGGCCGGCCGGCACCGGCAAGTCGTGGCTCGCCGTGGCGATGGCCGTCAAGGCGCTGCAGGCCAAGGAGGTCCAGCGGATCATCCTCACCCGCCCGGCTGTCGAGGCCGGTGAGCGGCTCGGGTTCCTGCCCGGCGACCTGATGGCCAAGATCGATCCGTACCTGCGCCCGCTGTACGACGCGCTCTACGACATGGTCGAGCCGGAGGGTGCCCAGCGGCTGCTCGAGCGCCAGACGGTCGAGGTCGCCCCGCTCGCCTTCATGCGCGGGCGCACGCTGAACAACAGCTTCATCATCCTCGACGAGGCGCAGAACACCACGCCCGAGCAGATGAAGATGTTCCTCACCCGCATCGGGTTCGGTTCGCGCGTCGTCGTCACCGGCGACGTCACCCAGGTCGACGTGCCCAACGGCAAGAGCGGCCTGCTCGGCCTCGAGCGCGTGCTCACCGGCATCGACGGGCTCGCCTTCGTGCACCTCACGGCGTCCGACGTCGTGCGCCACCGCATCGTCGCCGACATCGTCGCCGCGTACGAGCGCGGCGACGATCTCCCGCGTGCGCTGATGGGCGAGCCTCCGAGTCCCACCGGCGCGGCCGCGGTCGAGGTGGTCGTTGCCGACGAGCAGGACGAGGTCCCCGTCGACGTCGAGCGATGGAGCGAACTCGCGCGCGCCGTCCTGACCGACGAGGAGCGCCACGGTGAGCTGACCCTCACCTTCGTCGACCGCGACGAGATCACCGCCCTCAACCGTCAGCACATGGGCACGGACGGCCCGACCGACGTGTTGTCGTTCCCGCTCGAGGACGAGTCGCTGGCTGGCGTGCCGGTGCTCCTCGGCGATGTCGTCGTGTGCCCGGGGGTCGCCGCCGAACAGGCGCCGACGCACGCCGGCTCGCTCGACGACGAGTTGGCCCTGCTCGTCGTCCACGGCGTCCTCCACGTCATCGGCCACGACCACGCCGCCGCCGAGGAGGCGAGCCTGATGCGCTCCCGCGAGCTGGATCACCTCCAGCGCCACCACTGGCGCGGACCGGTACCCGACCGGTTCCGGCAGGAGCATGATGGGGAAGCAGGTCCCCGCTGATGCTCGGCGCCGAGTTCACCACCAATGACGCACTGATCCTCGCCTTCCTGCTGGTGCTGTTCGCACTGCTCGCCCTGCTGGGCGTCGCCGAGACCGGCATCAACCGGATCACCCGGCACAAGGCCGAAGCGCTCGCCCACGAACACCCGCGGCGGGGACGGGCCCTGGAGCGTCTCGTCGAGGAGCCGGAGAAGTTCCTCAACCCCATCCTGCTCACGGTCAACATCCTGCAGACGGCGACCGCGTCGCTGAGCACGTTCCTGTTCACCCGCTTGCTCGGCACGTGGGGTGCGGTCCTCGGTTTCGTGCTCAACGTCGTCGTGCTGTTCGTGTTCACCGAGGCCATCCCGAAGACGTGGGCCGTGCTGCACAGCGAGCAGGCCGCGTTGGTGACCGCCCGGCCGACATCCTGGCTGGTGCGGTTCTGGCCGCTGCGCGTGATCACCCAGGGTCTGATCGGGTTGTCCAACTGGATCCTTCCCGGCAAGGGCATCAAGGGTGGACCGTTCGTGTCCGAGCGCGAGCTGCTCGGGATCGTCGCCGAGGCGGCCCAGGACGAGGTCATCGAGCACGAGGAGCGCGAGCTCATCGAGAGCATCATCGAGTTCGGCGACACGGTGGCGCGCGAGGTGATGGTGCCGCGGCCGGACATGATCATCGTGCCCGAGGACGCCACGATCAGCGCCGCCCTCGACTTGGCGATCGAGCACGGCGTCAGCCGGCTGCCGCTGCACGGACCCGACGGGGACGACATCGTCGGGCTGCTCTACACCAAGGACCTCATCGGCGCCGAGCGCGGAGGTCGCGGCGCCGAGGTGGTGACCGATCTGTGCCGCCCGGTCCGGTTCATCCCCGAGAACAAGCCCGTCGCCCGGCTGATGCGCGAGATGCAGGCTGGGAAGTTCCACCTGGCGATCGTCGCCGACGAGTACGGCGGGATCGCCGGGCTGATCACGCTTGGAGGACTGCCTGGAGGAGCTGGTCGGCGAGATCATCGACGAGTACGACGTCGAGGAGCTGTCGATCCAGCAGCTTCCCGGTGGCGACTACCTCGTCGAGGGCGGGGTCCAGGTCGAGGAGCTCAACGACGTCCTCGACGCCGATCTCCCCGACGAGGAGTGGGACACCGTCGGCGGGTTGCTGTTCGGCACGCTGGAGCACGTGCCCGAGCCGGGCGAGTCGGTCGAGCTCGACGGGTGGCGGTTCACTGCCGAGGAGCTCGACGGACGGCGGATCCGCTCGGTGCGCGTCAGCGCCGTCCTTGGCGGCAGCGCCGGCACCGATGGCGCCGACACCTGACCGCGCGGGTACCTTCGCCGGCCATGGAGATCTCCCTCGACGGCAAGGTCGCTCTCGTCACCGGCGCGTCGCGCGGCATCGGCAAGGCGATCGCAGCCGGCTTTGCCGGCGCCGGCGCAAAGGTGATGCTGAGCAGCCGGAAGCGTGAGGGCCTGGAGGCGGCGGCAGCCGAGATCGGCGGCGACGTCGACATCTTCCCCGCCCACGTCGGCAAGGTCACCGACGCCGAGGCGTGCGTCGACGCCACGATCGAGCGCTTCGGCGGGCTGGACATCCTCGTCAACAACGCCGGCGCCAACCCCTACTACGGCGCCACGATGGAGGTCGACGAGGCGCGCTTCGACAAGACGTTCGAGGTCAACCTGCGCGGTCCGGTGTTCTGGTCGGCGCAGGCCGTCGCCAAGGCGATGAAGGACAAGCCGGGTGTGATCATCAACATCTCGTCGGTGGGTGGGTTGCGCAGCGAGTTCGGCCTCGGTGTGTACAACGTGAGCAAGGCCGCCCTGATCCACCTCACCCGCCAGCTCGCCGGCGAGCTCGGCCCGACGCGTGTCGTCGGCATCGCCCCCGGGCTGGTGAAGACCGACTTCGCCGCCTACCTCGTCGAGCACTTCGGCGACGATCTCGCCCGGCGCATGCCGACGAGGCGGCTCGGCGAGCCGGAGGACATCGCCAACCTCGCCGTGTTCCTGGCCAGCGACAAGGCCGGCTGGATCACCGGCGAGACCTACGTCATCGACGGCGGTGCGGGCGTCGCCCAGACGCGCTAGCGACCCAGAGCGCCCCGGCGGACCTTGCCGAGGGCGGTCCGCGGGATCGACTCGGCGAGCACGATGCGGCGAGGCGCGCAGTACGCCGGTAGCTGCTCCTTGACCGCGGCGCGGAGGCTGTCGAGCGTCGGGTCGGCGCCCGGTGACGGCACGACGACGGCGACGACGACCTGACCCCACTCCTCGTCGGGCGCGCCGACGACGGCGACGTCGGCGACGTCAGGGTGCTCGCGCAGCACAGCCTCGACCGGCTCCGGCCACACGTTCTCGCCGCCGGTGATGATCAGGTCGCCGCGCCCGCCCGTCGACGTGGAGGCGGCCGTCGGGGAGCCATCGACCGAGGTCGCCGGTCGGGAACCACCCGTCGATCAGCGGATCCGTCCCGTCGCGGTAGCCGCGCAGCAGCATCGGTCCGCGCAGGAGGATCTGGTGATCGGCGTCGATGCGCACGTCGACGCCGTCGAGCGGGCGACCGTCGTAGACCACCCCGCTGCCGGTCTCGGTCATCCCGTAGGTCGTGACGACGTTCGGCGGGAGCTTGGCCGGTGGGGCGGCACCGCCGAGGACGATCGTGCGGAACGACCGTGGATCGATCCGGCGCAGCGCGGTGGCGACGAGGGAGACGTGAGTCGCCCCTGCGCCGGCGACGATCACCGGCTCGAAGCCGGGCAGCACGGTCAGGCGCGTGCCGGTGATCAACGCTCGCGTGACGACGGAGAGCCCGCCGACGTGGGCGAGCGGGAGGCAGGCCAGCCAGTGATCGTCGGCTGTCACACCGAGCCGCCGGCTGGTCGCCCATGCCGAGGCGACGACTGCGTCGTGGGTCAGCACGACGCCGCGCGGCGCGCCCGTCGAACCGCTGGTTGCCACCACGAGCGCATCGCCAGGCTCGACCGGTCCGCCGACGCCCATCGCGTCCAGCAGCGCCGGCTTGGAGGCCGCCCGAAGGCGCTGGTCGACAGGGAACGCAGCGTCGCCACGGTCCCAGATGCGCTGCAGCCGCTCGACGAAGGCCGGTCCGCCCGGGAGGTCGAGGGCGACGAGCCGAGCCGTCACCCCAGCACGGGGTCGATCGGCGTCAGCGCCCCGATGGCGTCCTCGACCGCCTGCGCCGCGGCGAGCGCGGTGAGGTCGCCGAAGCGACGCGCGGTGAGTTGGGCGCCGACGGGCAACCCGTCGGCAATGCCGCACGGGACGACGGCGGCGGGGAGTCCGAGGAGGTTGGCCGGCAGGACCGGGCGCAGCGCCACGAGCACGTCCATGGCCGCGTCCGCCGACGCCACGTCGGCACCGTGGGCGAACGCCGGCTGCGCCCACGTCGGGCTGAGCAGGACGTCCCAGTCGGAGAGGAAGGCGTGCCACTCCCGGTCCGCGGCGTTGCGCTCGAGATGCATCCCGACGACGCCGGCGAGGTCGAGCTCCGCCGCGCCCTCGTTCCCGAAGTCGAGGAATCGCCGTCCGTCGTCGCCCATCAAACCGTCGAGCAGCGTGCGCAGCGGGCTGATGTCGGCCGTGAGCAGTCCAGCCCACAGCTCGAACACGCGGGCGTAGCTGATCGGCGCCGCCGTCTCCTCGACGACATGACCGGCGTCGGCCAGCGCGTCGGCTGCTGCACGTACGGCGGCGGCGATGCCGGCGTCGGTCTCGCCACCCGGAGGTTCGGCGACGACGGCGATGCGCAGCTCGGCGCCCGGAGACGGCTCCTCCAACGTGACCGGCAGCGCCAGCGGGTCGCGGCGGTGCGGACCGGCAACGGCGAGCAGCCCGGCGCGAACGTCGGCGACGTGTCGGGCCATCACGCCCTGCACGGCCATCAGCTGGAACATGATCGTCGAATCGACCGGCGGCAATGACGAGGCGTGGGGCACGACACCTGACGACGGCTTGATCGAGGCGATGCCGCAGCAGTGCGCGGGGTTGCGCAGCGATCCGCCGATGTCGTTGCCCAGCCCGAGCGGGGTCATCCCGCTGGCCAGCGCCGATGCCTCGCCACCGCTCGATCCGCCCGCCGTCACGTTCGGGTTCCACGGGTTGCGGGTCAGCCCGCGCAGCTGCGAGTCGGTGTGGACGCGCAACCCGAAGTCGGGGAGGTTGGTGCGGGCGAAGGGGATCGCTCCGGCGGCGACGCATGCGCTCGACGACGGGTGCGTCGACGGAGACGATGGCGTGCTCCATCGCGGTGACGCCCTGCGTGGTCGCCGAGCCGGTGACGTCGATGTTCTCCTTGACCGTGATGGGTACCCCGTGGAGCGGGCCGACATCCGCACCGCTGGCGACCGCCCGGTCGGCGGCATCGGCGGCGGCGACGGCCTCGGGGAGCAGGGCGACGACGGCGTTGAGGTGACCGTTGACGGCGTCGACGCGGGCGAGCAGAGCATCGAGGACCTCGCGGCTGCTCGCCTCCTGCTTACGGATCAGCTCCGCGACTTCCAGGGCCGACAGTTGCCAGAGCTCGCTCATCGGCCCATCATGACCCACCCATGAGGCCATGGCTGCTCGGAGCGCGACCGCGCACGCTGCCCGCGGCGGTGGTCCCGGTCGCCATCGGCGCGGCGTGCGCCGTGGGGGAGGGGTCGGTCACGTGGTGGCGCGTCGGCGTCGCCCTCGTCGTCAGCCTGGCTCTGCAGGTCGGCGTCAACTACGCCAACGACTACAGCGACGGCGTCCGCGGAACGGACGATGCACGCGTCGGCCCGATGCGACTGGTCGCCTCGGGCCTCAAGCCTCCCGGCGCGGTGAAACGGGCAGCGTTCGCTGCCTTCGGCGTCGCCGCGCTCGCCGGTCTCGTGCTGGCGGCGACGACATCGTGGTGGCTGCTGGCGGTCGGCGCGGCGGCGATCGCCGCCGCGTGGGGCTACACGGGTGGACCGGTCCCGTACGGCTACATCGGTCTCGGCGAGGTCTTCGTGTTCGTCTTCTTCGGGCTGGTGGCGACCGTCGGCACGACGTACGTGGCGGTCGAACGGGTGACCGCGCTTTCCGTCGTGATGGGGTGTGCCGCCGGGTGCCTGGCGTGCGCCCTGCTCGTCGTCAACAACCTCCGTGACATCCCGTCCGACACGGTCGCCGGCAAGCGCACGCTGGCGGTCCGCATCGGCGATCGACGGACGCGGTGGCTGTACGTCGGGCTGCTCGTGGCGGCGTACGTGCTCGTGCTCGTCGCCGCGCTGTCACGGCCGCGGACGGTGCTGGCCGTGGCGTCCGCGGTGTTCGCGGTGGCGCCGGTCACGGCGGTCCGGCGCGGCGCCACCGGACCGGCCCTCGTGCCCGTGCTCGGCGCGACCGGGCGGCTGCAACTCACCTTCGGCACGTTGGCGACGATCGGCCTCGCCCTCGAGCGCGTGACGCCGAGCCAGGCTTCGAGCTCGGCCACGAAGTCATCGATGCGCTCGAGGTGGGCGGCGTGACCGGCACCGTCGATGATCGCCAGCGTGGCGTGCGGGACGAGTCCGGCGATGCGCTCGGCGAGGGCGACGAACTTGGCGTCGAGAGCTCCGGCCACGACGAGCACCGGCATCGTCAGGCTCGGCAGCCGCTCCCAGAGCGGCCGCTGCGCGCCGGTGCCGGCGAGGCGCAGGCTCGACGCCAACCCGTCGTGCGTCGTTGCGGCGACGGTCGTCGAGGCCGGGATCGGCGAGCGTGGCGAACAGCGGCTGGGCGACCCAGCGGTCGAGGAACGCCTCGACACCGTCCCGCTCGATGGACGTTGCAAGTGCATCGTCCGCCGCGCGTCGCGCCGAACGTTCGGTCTCGTCCTCGATGCCGGCCGTCGCGCTGACCAGGATCAGTCGCTCGACGAGCTCCGGGCGGGCGAGCGCGAGGTGGAGGCACAGCCGGCCGCCCATCGAGTAGCCGGCGTATGTGGCCGCGCCGCAGGTCGCGCCGAGCAGCTCGGCACCGGCGTCGAGCGCGGCCTCGATGCTCGCCGAACCGCCGTGGCCCGGTGCGTCGACGGTGACGACCTCGAAGCGATCGGCAAGGCGTTCGGCGATCGGTGCCCACGAGCGGCCGGTCTGGGTGAACCCGTGGACGGCGACGAGGCGCGGTCCGTTGCCCGAGATCGTCGTGTGCAGCCGCTCAGCCGGCACGTCGCTCGGCGAGCCGGGTGAGCACCTGCACGAAGACGGCCGGGTCCTGGGCGCCGGGGATCGACCAGCGGTTGTCGATCACGTATGTCGGGACCGCGGTGATGCCGGCGTCCTGGGCGAAGGCGAGCGACTCGGCGAGCTCGGCGACACCCTCGTCGCTGGCGAGGAACCGGCTGACGTCGTCACCGTCGAGACCGGCGCTGATGGCGACGTCGGCGAGCACGTCGGGGTCTCCCACGTTCCGGCCCTCGACGAAGTAGGCCGCCAGCAGTCGCTCCTTGACGTCACCCTGGGTGCCCGGCTCACCGCGCTGCTCGGCGTACCAGAGCAGGCGGTGGGCGTCACGGGTGTTCGCCCGCTGCGCCCGGTCGAGGTGGAACGTCAGGCCTGCTTCGGTGGCGACGTCGGTGACGTGGTCGATGATCGCCGCGGCCCGCTCGGGCCCGCCGAACTTGCGGGCGTAGGCCTCGGCGACCGGCGTCGTGGTTCCTGGCGGCGCGGTCGGGTCGAGCTGGAACGGGCGGTAGACGATGTCGATGGGAGCGTCGAACGTCGGGTCGGCGGCGAGCTCGGCCATCGCCGCGGCCAGCCGTCGCTTGCCGATGTAGCACCACGGGCAGACGACGTCGGACCACACCTCGATGAGCACCTCGTCACCCTACGAGCCGTATCGTCACGGCCGTGAGCCAGGCCCAGGCGACGTTCTGCGCGACCCTGGCCGACGAGCTGATCGCCAGGGGCGTGCGCCACGCCGTCGTCGCCCCCGGCTCGCGCAGCACGCCGATGCTGCTCGCCCTGGCTGCGCGATCCGAGCTGACGCTGCACGTCGTGCACGACGAGCGCGCCGCCGGCTTCGTCGCTCTCGGGCTCGGCCTTGCGGGGACGCCGGCGATCGTGCTGTGCACGAGCGGCACCGCCGCCGCCAACCTGCACCCGGCGGTGGTCGAAGCCGGGCTGTCCGGCGTGCCGATGCTCGTGCTCACCGCTGACCGGCCCGCCGAGCTGCGCGACGTCGGGGCGCCGCAGACGATCGACCAGACCAACCTGTTCGGTCGGGCCGTCCGTTGGTACCACGACCCCGGGATCGCCGACGATGCTGCGGCGTCGACGTGGCGGTCGCTGGGTCGGCGACTCGTGGAAGCCGTGCGCGACGGACCGGTCCACCTGAACCTGCCGTTCCGGGAGCCGCTCGTCGGTGAACCCGGGAGGCTGCCGCCACGACGGCCCGCCCCACCTGCGGTCGCCGCGGGCGATCCCGATGTGCCCGACGACCTGGTCGAGCTGCTCGGATCGCGCCGCGGGGTCGTGCTCGCCGGTGGCGGCGTACCGCCGGGACCGACCGCCGCGTTCGTCTCGGCCACGGGATGGCCGGTGCTGGCCGACCCGACATCGCGGGTGCGTGTGCTCGACGGTTCCATCGTCGCCTTCGACGCCCTGCTCCGCCACGAACCGACGGCCGCCACACTGCGCCCGGACGTGATCGTGCGCGTCGGGCGGCCGGCCGCCTCCAGGGTGCTTGCCGAGTGGGTCGCCGGGTCGGGCGCAACGCTCGTGCAGGTCGGCGGTGCCGGCTCGATCGATCCCGACCACACCGCCGTCGCTCGCATCGAGGCGGCGGCGCTCGGTCCACTCGGGCGCCGACTGACAGGTGTGGGCGATCCGGCGTGGCGTCAGCGCTGGATCGACGTCGACGAGACGGCCGAGGCGGCCATCTCCGGCGTGCTCGGACCGGAGGCACCGCTCAGCGAGCCGTCCGTCGCTCGCCTCGTCGCTGGCGCCCTGCCCGACGACGCCGAGCTTGTCGTCGCCTCCTCGATGCCCGTGCGCGACCTCGAGTGGTTCGGCGGCCGGAACGCCCGCGCCCACGCCAACCGTGGCGCCAACGGCATCGACGGCGTCGTGTCCACCGCCCTCGGTGTCGCCCTGCGGGGGGTCCCGACCGTCGCGCTCGTCGGTGACATCGCGTTCGTCCACGACGCCGGGGCGATGACGGCGCTGCGCGAGCGTGGCGCCGACCTGCGCATCGTCGTCATCGACAACGACGGTGGCGGGATCTTCTCCTTCCTCCCGCAGGCGACGACGCTGCCGAGTGACCGCTTCGAGACGCTGTTCGGCACGCCGCACGGCACCGATCTCGTGACGCTCGCCGAGTCGCACGGTCTCGACGCCACGACCGCGACGACGGCGACCGAACTGGTCGACCGGGTCCGGCGTCCCGGCCCCTCCGTGACCCGCATCGCCACCGACCGCGCCGACAACGTCCGCGTCCACGCCGCCCTCAACGCCGCCGTCGCCGCCGCCCTCGGCTCCGAGTGTTTCGTCAGAACCAGAAGGTCAGGGGCGGATGAGGGCGCTCAGCATGGCTTGGAACTTGGCCTGGGTCTCGGCGAGCTCGGCGAGGGGGTCGCTGTCGGCGACGATGCCGCCGCCGGCGTGGAGCCGGGCGCGGCAGCCGTCGGGGGAGAGCTGCGCGCAGCGGATGGCGACCGCCCACGTCCCGTTGCCGGCACCGTCGACCCAGCCGACCGCACCGCCGTAGCGCCCGCGGTCGACGCCCTCGACCTCGGCGATGAGCGCCAGCGCGTCGTCCCGCGGATGCCCGCCGAGGGCCGGGGTCGGGGACAGGGCGCGCACCAACTCGACCACGTTCGGCCGCGGCGTCGACAGCAGGCCCTCGATGCGGGTGCCGAGGTGCTGCACGTTCGCCACGGTGACGATCGACGGGTCCGGCTCCCAGTCGAGGAAGCTGCACCATGGCAGCAGCGTGTCGTGGACGACGTCGATGACGACGCGGTGCTCGACCTGGTTCTTCGTGCTGGCAACCAGTTCAGCGGCGATCTCTGCATCGAGCCGCACGTCACCGGTCCGCGGGGCAGTGCCCGCCAGCGGGTGCGAGCGCACCGTCTCGCCGTCGACCTCGACCAACAGCTCGGGCGAGGCGCCGATCAACCCGTCGACGGCATAGCGGTAGCTGGACCCGAACGCTGCCTTGAGCCGGTGCAGGACGCCGTGACGGTCGATCGGCCGATCCGCCTGCACGGCGATCTCGCGGGCGATCACCGCCTTGGTCAGCTGCCCGCCACGCACCGCGTCCCGTGCCGCGGCGACGGCACCGAGGTAGTGCTCGACCGATGTCACCGGCTCGATGGTGTACGCCGCCGCCGACGGCTGCGGTGGGCGCGGCGCGGGAAGTGCTTCCTCGGCGCCCTCGATCACGGTGACGAAGCGCCGCCCGTCGGCCGTCTTGCGCAGGCAGACCGCCGGCACGATCAGCTCGCCGGGTTGCCCGGGCTCGAACGGCAGCCACCCGAGCGCCACCGGCCCGGGGACACCGCACCCCGTCGAGTCGTCGTGCTCGATCGAGGTCAACAGGTCCGCAACATCGTCGACCGGTGCGCGAGCGGCCACACCACGGCCGGCGACGCCGACACCGTCGCGCACGAACAGATAACCGTCACCTCTCGCGATGTCGTTGAGGTCGAGCGCGGCGACCGCTGCGTCGGCGACGTGGGTGACGGCGCGCATCAGCGGGTGCCGGTGAGGAGTTGGGTGATGCCGCCGCTCAGCCCCTGGTGCGTCGCGTCGGCGAAGCCGGCGGAACGGAGCATCGCCACCATGTCGGCGGGTTGCGGCAGGTAGGCGACGCTGCGCGGGAGGTAGCGGTAGGCGGCGGGATCGGACAGCAGCCCGCCGATCCGCGGCACGACCTTGCCGAAGTAGATGCCGTTGCCCCAGCGCACGACACGGTTCTTCGGGATGCCGACGTCGAGCAGGGCGATGCGCCCGCCCGGACGCACGACCCGGCCGAGCTCGACGAAGAACGAATCGAGATCGACGAGGTTGCGCAGGGCGAACCCGCAGGTCACTCCGTCGACCGATTCACCCGGGACGGGAAGGCGGAGGATGTCGGCCTGGACACGCGGGGCTCCGCTGCGGTCGGCGCGCAGCATCCCCAGACTGAGATCCAGCGAGAACGGCATGTATCCGGCGCGGGCGAGGTCGACGCACAGATCGCCCGTACCGCTCGCCAGATCGAGCACGGTGCTCGCCGGCGGGAGGCCGAGGGAGCGGACGGCTCGCCGTCGCCAGCGGACGTCGAGCCGGAACGTCATCACGCGGTTGACGAGGTCGTACCGCGGGGCGATGGCGTCGAACATGTCGCGCACCGCGTCGCGCTTCTCGTCGCCTTCCGGCAACGTGTCGCGGTTCCAGCTTGCCGGCATCGGCGGTCAGGCTATGGATGCCGCGGCGATCTGGCGCGCCCAGCGGTAGTCGGCCTTGCCCGACGGTGAGCGCACGATCTCGTCGACGAACACGATGCCCTTGGGCAGCTTGTAGCGGGCGATGTGGTCGGCGGCGACGGCGAGCAGCGAGTCCGGCGTGACGTCGGCGCCCTCCCGCCGGCGGACGATCGCCACCACCTCGCTGCCCCATCGCTCGCTCGGCCGGCCGGCGACGACGCAGTCGTACACGCCGGGGTGCGCCTTGACGGCGAGCTCGACCTCCTCGGCGAAGATCTTCTCCCCGCCCGAGTTGATCGTGACGGAGTCGCGGCCGTGCAGCTCGATGCTGCCGTCGGCGCGCCAGCGGGCCCGATCGCCCGGCACGGCGTAGCGGACACCGTCGACGACCGGGTACGTGCGGGCGGTCTTCTCCGCATCCCCGAGGTAGCCGAGCGCCAGGCGTCCGCTCTTGGCGAGCCAGCCGAGCTCGTCGTCACCGGGCGCCACGACGCGGGAGAGGTCGGCGGACAGCACGTGGTTCCCTGGCCGCGCCGGGAACGTGCCCGTCGCCGCATCGCTTCCCGTCGACACGTGGGCGAGCTGACCGCCGGCCTCCGACGAGCCCATGCCGTCGACGACCATCAACGTCGGCAGGCGGTCGAGCAGCTCGGTCTTGCAGCCGACGGACAGCGCAGCGCCGCCCGACATCAGCACGTTGAGGCTGGAGGAGTCGTACTCACCTCGACCGAGCTCGTCGAGCAACGGCCGGGCGAACGCGTCGCCGACGACGAGCAGGAAGTCGATCCCCTCGTCCTCGACGGTGCGCCAGACCTCGCTCGGATCGAGGCGCTCGGGATGGGGGAGCACGAACACCGTGCCGCCGCCGAGCCAGACGCTGAGCGCCACCCAGTGGCCGGCGCCGTGCATGAACGGCGGGGCGATCAGGGCGCGGAAGCCGGCATGGGCTTCGGCGACGAACCCGGCGAGATCGGTGGCCGTCCGGGAAGCGCCGAAGCATTCGAACATGGCGTCGCCGGTGCGCCACAGCACGCCCTTCGGCATCCCGGTCGTCCCGCCCGTGTAGAGGATGTAGAGGTCGTCTGGGCTGCGGGGGACATCCGGACGCCGCGCGGACGAGCCGGCGATGGCGTCGTCGTACCACACGGCGCCGGGCAGCAGGTCGTTGTCCGAATGGTCGGGGACCTGGATGATCGCCGCCAGGGCCGGCAGTGTGGGCAGCACCTCGGCGAGCGTCGGCGCGAAGCACGACTGGACGACGATCGCTCGCGTCCCGGCATCGTGGAGCACGTAGTGCAGCTCCTCGGCGACGTAGCGGTAGTTGACGTTGAACGCCGCGACGCGCGCCTTCCATGCGCCGACCATCGACTCGAGGTACTCGACGCCGTTGTGCAGGTAGATGCCGAGATGGTCCTGACCCGACTCGTGGCCGGCGAGGGTGGCCCGCTCGGTGTGACAGCCCAGACCGCGCCCTGCTAGGTGGTTGGCCAACCGGTTCGTCCGCTCGGCCACCTCGGCGCGGGTCAGCCGGCGGTCACGATGGACGATCGCCTCGGCATCGGGCCGATCGGCGGCGATGGCGTCGAGCACGGTGCACAGATCGGGCGCTCCCTCCATCGACGGCGAACGCTACGTACGCCGAGGCGGCGGTCTCGAATCCAGCGCCCTAGCGTCCCCCCGATGAGCAATGACCGCATCGTGTTCGGGGCGTTCATGCCCCAGGGCTGGAAGATGGAGCTGGCGTCGGTCGACGGGGCGGCGGCGAAGTGGGCCAAGGCGGTGGAGATCGCGCAGCTCGCCGAGCAGCTCGGCTATGACTCGATCTGGGTGTACGACCACTTCCACAACGTGCCCCGACCGGCGCACGAGGCGGTGTTCGAGTGCTGGACGACGATCACCGCGGTGAGCCAGCTGACGAGCCGCATCCGGCTCGGCCAGATGGTCGGCTGCAACGGTTACCGCAACCCGGGGTTGCTGGCGAAGGTCACGTCGATGATCGACGTCGTGTCCGGTGGGCGGCTGGACTGGGGCATCGGCGCCGGCTGGTACGAGAACGAGTTCCGCGGCTACGGCTACGAGTTCCCGAAGCCGAAGGATCGCATCGGGATGCTGCGCGAGACGGTTGAGATCGTGAAGAGCATGTGGACCGAGGCGGAGACGACGTATCAGGGGTCGTACTACGAGCTGTCGCGGGCGAACTGCGACCCGAAGCCGCTGCAGGATCCCCACCCGCCGGTGTGGATCGGTGGTGGCGGCGAGCAGCTGACGCTGCGCGTCGTCGCCCGGCACGCCGACTGCTCGAACTTCGGCGGCAGCCCGGACCAGTGGGCACACAAGCGCGACGTCCTCCGTGGCCATTGCGCCGACGTCGGGCGTGATCCCGATGCGATCCGCATGACGTGGTCACCGGAGGTGTTCGTCCGCTCGACCGAGGCCGAGGTCGCCGCCGCCGGCTCGCGCAGCCTGTGGGGCGAGCCGGCCGAGCGCTGGCGGGAGGGCAACCTCGTCGGCACCCCGGAGCAGGTCGCGGCGAAGGTCCAGGCGTACGTCGACCTCGGATGCCGCGGCTTCATCCCGTGGTGCGCCGACTACCCCGACACCACGACCTTGGAGCTGTTCGCCAACGAGGTCGCCCCCAACTTCCGGTAGCGCCCAGTCGAGTACTGGCTGCTGTCGTCCGACGTACGTGATCGCGGGCACTGGCCAGCAGCAGAGTACTCGGCTGGACTCTACTCGTACAGCCGGAACAACACCTCGGCGACGCAGGACGGTTTGGCGGCGCCCTCGACCTCGAAGGCGAACTCCATCTTCATCTGGATGCCACCGGCGACGTCGGTGACGTCGAGCAGCTTGGCGCCGAGGCGCACCTTCGACCCGACGGGCACCGGCGCCGGGAAGCGGATCTTCTCGGCGCCGTAGTTGACGCCCATCGAGAACCCACCGACTTGGTAGATCTGCGGGGCGAGCATCGGGCCGAGGCTGAGCGTGAGGTAGCCGTGGGCGATCGGTCCACCGAACGGCCCCGCCTTCGCCCGCTCGACGTCGATGTGGATCCACTGGTGGTCGCCCGTGGCATCGGCGAACTGATTCACCTGGTCCTGGGTGACCTCGACGAAGTCGCTGTAGCCGAGGTGCTCACCGATGAGTGAGCGCAGTTCGTCGGTGCCGGAAATCGTGCGTGCAGCCATGTCCGCCAGCATGTCAGGAGCGGCCGGCGTGCTACGAATGGCCGCCGTATGCCTGACCTGCTGACTGCGTACGCCCAGATGCACCCGGACAAGCTCGCCGTCGTCGACGACCGTCTCGGGGGAGATGTCCGACGAGTCACCTACGCCGAGCACGAGCGCAACACCAACCGGCTCGCCCACGTGCTGCGCGACCACGGCGTCGGACCCGGCGTCAAGGTCGTGTGGTGCGGGCAGAACTCGATGGGTGTCGTCGAGCTCGTCGTCGCTGCCCGCAAGCTCGGCGCAACCGCCGTCCCGCTGAACTATCGCCTGTCGGACGAGGAGTCCGCCTACGTCACCGACCACAGCGACGCGACGATCGTCTACGCCGACGCCGAACTGGCCCCGATGTTCGAACGCATCCGCGCCCAGATCCCCAAGGTCGCCGAGGTCCTCGTGTTCGACGGCGAGGCACCCGGCGGGATGGTCGCCGTCGATGAGCTCACCGCCGGCGCACCAACCGATGCCCCGGAGATCGCCGACTCCGCCGCGACCGGGGCGACGATGATCTACACGTCGGGAACCACAGGCAAGCCGAAGGGTGCGCTGCGGACCAACGCCGCCGACCCGGTGCAGATGGGGACGATGCTGCAGTTCATCGGCTACTCATCCGACGACATCTACCTGACCACCGGCCCGCTCTACCACAGCGGTCCAGGGGGCTTCATGGGCGTCGCCATGGCGCTCGGCCAGACCGTCATCGTGCAGCGCCGCTTCGACCCGGAGGACTGGCTGCGACTGCTGCAGACCTACGGCTGCACGTCGACGTTCTCGGCGCCGACGCCGATCCGCATGGTCTGCAACCTGCCTGCCGACGTCAAGGCCCGCTACGACACCTCGACGATGCGGATCATGATCGCCAACGCCGCTCCGTGGAGCTACACGCTGAAACAGCAGTACGTCGCCGACTTCCCGCCCGAGTCGCTGTTCGAGGTGTACGGCTCGACCGAGCTCGGCGTGAACACGATCATGCGGCCGGAGGACCAGCTGCGCAAGCCGGGCTCGTGCGGCAAGGAGGCGCCGATGGTCGAGATCCGCCTCTACGACGTCGACGGCAACGTCGTCGAGGGCACCGGCCCGGAGGCGGCGGGTGAGCTGTTCGTTCGCAGCCCCTCGGTGTTCGCCGACTACTACAAGCAGCACGACAAGTTCGAGGAGGACAGCCGGGACGGCTTCCAGACCGTCGGCGACATCGCCTACCGCGACGACGAGGGGTTCATCTACATCTGCGACCGCAAGAAGGACATGATCATCTCCGGCGGGATGAACATCTATCCCGCCGAGATCGAGGCTGCGCTGGAGACCCATCCCGACGTCTACGAGGTCGCCGTGTTCGGCATCCCGAGCGAGGAGTGGGGCGAGTTGGTCCATGCCGTCGTCGTCAAGCGGCCGGACTCGGACCTCGACGAGGAGTCGCTCACGGCGCACGCCCGGGATCACCTCGCCGGCTACAAGGTGCCGCGCTCGATCTCCTGGATGGACGAGCTGCCCAAGACCGGCTCGGGCAAGCTGCTCAAGCGCGAGCTGCGGGCGCCCTACTGGGCGGACCGGGTCGTCCAAGGTGTGACCTCGGTGGCCGACGGCGTGCTCGGCGCGATCGGCAACACGCCGACCGTGCGCCTTGCCCACCTCGTCGAGCCCGACATGGCCGAGGTCTGGGTCAAGCTGGAGGCGGCCAACCCGACCGGTTCGTACAAGGACCGCATGGCGCTGGCGATGATCGAGGGTGCGGAGCGATCCGGCCGCCTGCGGCCCGGCCAGGCCGTCGTCGAGTACACCGGCGGCAGCACCGGCAGCTCGCTCGCCTTCGTGTGCGCGATCACGGGCCATCCGCTGCACATCGTCACCTCCGACGCCTTCGCCGAGGAGAAGCGGCGCACGATGGAGGCCTTCGGTGCCGAGCTCGAGCATCGTGTCCAGCCCGACTGGCATCACGCCCGAGCTGATCCCGCGCATGCGGGCGCGGGCGCGGGAGCTGGCCGAGTCGCTCGGCGCCTACCAGACCGACCAGTTCACCAACACCGACATGGTCGGCGGCTACCGCCTGCTCGGCGACGAGCTGGCCGAGCAGGTGCCCGGCGCGATCGACGCACTGTGCCTCTACGTCGGCACGGCCGGGTGCTTCCTCGGCGTGACCGGCGCGTTGCGCGGGCGGTACCCCGAGATGCGCCGGATCGCGGTCGAGCCGGCCGAGTCAGCGGTGCTGTCGGGTGGGCCGCCGGGCACGCACCGCATCGAGGGCGGGGGAGCCGGGGTTCCGTCCCGACCTCCTCGAGCCCGCCGACATCGACGAGGTCGTCGCCGTGTCCACGGCCGACGCCTTCGCCATGGCCCGCCGCGCCACCCGCGAGGAGGGGCTGTTCTCCGGGCCGTCGACCGGAGCCAACGTCGTCGCCGCGCTCGAGCCTCGCCAGGCGGCTGGGGCAGGGACACCGGGTTGCCACCGTCCAGGTCGACTCGGGGCTGAAGTACCTCAGCGGGAGCGTGTTCGTCGACCAGGTGTGATGCTCGGTCAGGCCCCGAACTGGCGGGCGAGGCGGCGCAGCGCTTCGGGGATGTCGGCGAGTTGCACGGCGCCGTAGCCGAGCACGACACCTGCGGGTCGCGGCTCGAGCTCGCCGAACGACGCCAGGGCATAGGCGACGACGCCATCGTCGGCGGCCCGGCGGATCGCCGTCGCCGCCTCGGCGGGAGTCATCTGCGGCGCCAGCGCGCTGAGGTGCAGCCCGGCATCGGACGGGATCGTCTTGAGCACGCTGGCCAGCTCGTCGCGCAGCGTCGCCGCGATCAGCTCGTGGCGTTCGCGGTACAGCGACCGCATCGCCCGCAGGTGGCGAGCGAACCACCCGCGTTCGATGAACTCGGCGAGGGCGAGTTGCTGCGGCGTCGACGTCGACCAGTCGGCGACGTACTTGGCCGCGCGCATCGCCGGGCGCAGCGACGCCGGCGTGACGACGAAGCCGAGGCGCAGGGACGGCAGCAGCGTCTTGGAGAACGAGCTCGTGTAGAGCACCCGGCCGCTCCCGTCGAGGCGCTGCAGCGGTTCGATCGGGCGGCCGCCGAAGCGGAACTCGCTGTCGTAGTCGTCCTCGACGATCGCCGCGTCCTCCCGATCGGCCCAGCGCAGCAGCGCCAGTCGCCGTCGCAACGACATCGTGTGGCCGAGCGGGAACTGGTGCGACGGCGTGACGAGGACCGCGCGCACGCCGCTCGGGATGGCGTCGACGACGATGCCCTCGTCGTCGACAGGCACGGCGACGACGTCCATGCCCATCGTCGCCAGCAGCGCGCGTGGCGGTGGGTAGCCGGGATCCTCGACGGCGACGCGGTCGCCGGGGTCGAGCAGGACGCGGGCGATGACGTCGATCGCCTGCTGGAAGCCGTTGGTGACGACGATGTCGTCGGCCGTCGCCCGGACGGCACGGGACAGGCCGATGTGCCGGGCGATCGCCGCCCGCAGGGCCGGATGGCCGGCAGGCTCGCCGTACTTCGCCCGGCCGACGCCGCCGAGCCGCAGCTGGCGGGCGGTCAGCCGGCGCCACGACTCGTACGGGAAGCGGGAGAAGTCGGGCAGGCCGCAGCGCAGGTCGAAGCGGACGCCACCGGCCGGGGTGAAGGGCATGTGCACCGTCGACCACACCGGTCGTGGGCGCAGCGCACCTTGCGGTGCGTGGGCGCCGGCCGGCGAGATGGCCACGTCGTCGCTGACGAACGTCCCGGCGCCGACATGAGAGGTCAGGAACCCCTCGCCGCTGAGTCGGTCGTAGGCGACCATCACGGTGGTGCGCGACACCGACAGGCGCTCGGCCAGCTCGCGCGACGGCGGCAGGCGATCACCTGGTCGCAGTGCCCCGCCGACGATCGCCTCGCGGATCTGCCCGTAGATCTGACCGGTGACGTCGCGGCGCCCGACGAGGCTGACGTGCAGTTCCACCGGCCGTCACACTAGGACCGATTGGTCTGGTCCACATTCGTCGGATCGGATCTCGCACTGGTCCTCCGGCGTCCCTAGATTCGAATCGAACGCACTCGCACCAGGGAGGTCAGATGCACCCAGACCGTCGGATCCCCCGCCGTCCCTGCCGCGGCCGACGCCGCACCGCTGGTCCTGCCCGGCGGATGGGACAGGGGGCACCGGCGGTGCGAGCGCCGCTCGGGTCCGGACGCTGGCTCGTGGTCGCCGACCAGGGAACTCCGCTCCCCTGACGGCGCCACTCGAGACACCCGTCCCCGTGGCCCGGGCGTACGCCAGCGACTAGACACGCTGGCGTGCGCTCGGGCTTCGTGACGCTGGTCGGCCGGCCAAACGTCGGCAAGTCCTCGCTGGTCAACACGATCTGTGGCGAGAAGGTGAGCATCGTGTCGGACAAGCCGCAGACGACGCGGCACCGCGTGCGCGGCGTGCTGACCCGTCCCGACGCCCAGCTCGTGTTCGTCGACACGCCCGGGCTGCACAAGCCGGTGACCGCGCTCGGGCGCAAGGTCAACGCCACGGCGATCGAGAGCGTCGGCGAGTCGACGCCGGTGGACGTCGTCTGCCTCGTGCTCGATGCCACCGCGCCGTTCGGCGACGGCGACCGGTGGGTGGCGGGCCACCTCGACCTGCCCCGCGCCCTCGTCGTCGTCAACAAGGTCGATGTCGCCGGCCGTGAGCGGGTGCTCGCCCAGCTCGCCGCGGCCGCCGAGCTGGATGCCGAGGCGTACTTCCCGGTGTCGGCGCGGACCGGTGACGGCGTGCCGGCGCTCGTCGAGCACCTCGTGGCCCGCCTGCCCGACGGACCCGCCTACTTCCCGACCGAGACGGTGCGCGACGTGTCCGACGAGCAGTGGGTGGCCGAGCTCGTCCGCGAGCAGCTGCTGGCCGTCACCCGCGACGAGCTGCCGTACTCGATCGCCACCCGCGTGGCGGAGTGGGAGGGCGACCGCATCACTGTGGAGATCATCGTCGAGCGGGAGAGCCAG
Organism: uncultured Acidimicrobiia bacterium; assembly: GCA_963749315.1. Classification (GTDB taxonomy): domain Bacteria; phylum Actinomycetota; class Acidimicrobiia; order Acidimicrobiales; family Ilumatobacteraceae; genus JALZMG01. The sequence continues at coordinate 40,897 of CAVVMS010000021.1, read as the reverse complement.
AAGGGGATGGTCATCGGCCGCGGCGGGCTGGTGCTGAAGCAGGTGGGCGAGCGCGCCCGCCGGCAGCTCCCCGAGGGCACGCACCTGATGCTCCGGGTCAAGGTCGACAAGGACTGGCAACGCCGTCCCGACCGACCGCTGTCGCACCGCCTGTACTTGACGGACGGGCACGACGCGAGGCGCTGACTCGATCGTCAGGTTGGTGATTGCCTGGCGCGTGGTCGTGCGTCTGGTCGTCGCACTCTGCGGTCGTGCGCTCGTCGCCGACTCGACTCGTGCGCAGGAGCGACTCGATAGTCCTGGCGCGACACCAGCTCGCCGGGGTCGCTCTGCAGCCCGTCGCGTCGAGGTACACGCATCAGCTCACCATCGCGCGTGAACTGCACCTGGCCGACGCCCGGCCGGCTGACGAGGGTGAGCACGATCTGGGCGATCGCCGCCCGCTGGTCGGCGTCGTCGATCAGGTCGAACGGCTCGCCGGCGACGTCGACGGTGACGTAGCCGGTCCCCGACTCGCCGACGGAGTTGACGAGGTCCTCCGGGAGCAGCGTGCGCAGGCCGATGCCTTCGGCGCCGGAGAGCACCTCACCGTCGACGAGGGCCGTCACCACGCGCAGCGGCGAGGGGTTGCGGGCGAGGGCGATGGAGACCGGCTCCAAGCGGTTGCCGTCGAGGAAGTAGAGGTCGACCGGCTCGGCGGCGATGGTCGTCGTGGTTGCCTGCGCCGTCGTCTCGACCGGCGCCGTCGCCGGGACCAGCGTGGTCGACGTGGTCGTCGACGTCGACGTGGTGGTGACGTCGAGCCCGAACAGGTCGGCCTCGTCGATCTGCTCGAGCTGGCCGTCGGCGGAGACCCCACACGCGGCGACGAGCACCAGGGCGGCGCAGGCGTAGATGGCGTGGCGGTTCATCGCACCGCCTTCGGGACACGCACGACGAATCGGGCGCCGCCACCCGGGCGGTCCTCCACCCATGCCTCGCCGCCCTGGGCGGTGGCGTGCTCGGCGACGAGCGCCAGACCGAGTCCCGTGCCGACGCGGTGGCGGGCCGCGCTGCCGCGGGCGAAGCGTTCGAAGATGCGTGCCCGTTCGCCCCGCGCCACGCCGGGCCCGGCGTCCTCGACGGCGACGAGGAGGAACGGTCCGTCCGTCGGCTCGATCGAGAGGCGGACCGGGCCGCCACCGTGGTGGGCGGCGTTCTCCAGCAGGTTGGCGACGATGCGCTCGAAGCGCATCTTGTCGATGACCGCGGTGACCGTCGCACCGTTGCCTTCGGTCACTCGGGTCACGTCGATCGGCAGGTCGGCGAAACCGTTGCGTGCCGCGATGCGCCGGCACAGTGCCTCGAGATCGACCTCCTCGGTGTGCAGGTCGGTAGCGCCGGCGTCGATGCGCGACAGCTCGAGCAGGTCGATGACCATGGCGTCGAAGCGGCGAACTTGGCCGACGACGACGTCGAGTGCCTGCTGGGTGCGGTCCGGGAGCTCGCCACGCCGGCCGTCGATGACCTCGGCGGCCGCAGCGAGGGCGGTGATCGGCGAACGCAGCTCGTGGCTGACGTCGGAGGCGAAGCGCGCTTCGCGCTCGATGCGCGCCTGGACGGCGTCGGCCATCCCGTTGAACGAATCGGCGAGGCGGTCGAGGTCGGGGTCGCCCTCGCGAGCGACGCGGGTGTCGAGGTCGCCGGCGGCGATCTCGCCGGCAGCGTCGGTGATGCGGTCGAGCGGTCGCAGCAATCGGCGGCTGGTCCACCAGCCGACGCCGGTGGCGAGCAGGACGGTGATCGCCGTGCCGATGCACGAGGGCGACGACGATCGTGCGCAGCGTCCGCTGGGTGCTGCCGAGCTGGAACGCCTCGAAGTAGTTGGCGTCGACGTCGGCGATGTTGACGCCGACGCCGACGTAGCTCTCGTCGCCGAGGTCGAAGCGCTGGAGGCCGGAGACCCCGACGTCGAGTGCCTGACGAAGCTCGGCGGGGAAGCTCTCGAAGGAGAACTGCGTCCGGGTGCTGGCCGCCTGGTCGTCGCTCAGGGTGATCGCCGCGAACCCGTCCGACTCGGTGCGCACGCCTCCCGACGAGAACCAGGTGCCGAAGTCGGGAGTGTCGGCGCGGAGCTGCTCACGGACGCGCACGGCGTTGAGCACGGCCTGCTGGCGGGCGACCTCGGAGCGTTGTTCGAGCAGCGAGGAGCGGGCGAAGGCGTACGTCACGACGGTCAGCGACACACTGGCGACCAAGGCGATGATCCCGAAGAAGAGGGTGACCTTGGTGCGCAGGCGCATCGGACGACGAACGGACACGGGCGCCAGTGTGGCAGGGGTTCACCGCTGCCGGTGAGGCACCAGGGGGAGGAAGGCACCTCACCGGGGCAGCGTGAACAGTGCACATCTTGTACCGGGTCTGTGACGTCCCAAGGGTGGATTTGCGCGATTTGTGTAACGGACACGGTCGAGTACGTGGTGCCGGTCGAGTACGTGATGAGGGCCTGCCCGGCACCACGTACTCGGATTGCCGCAAATACTCGACAGAATGTCGGCGCGATGCACTCCCTCTTGTTCATCGAGGACGACGACCAGATCCGCCTGGCGCTGAGGATGGCCCTGGAAGACGAGGGCTACAGCGTGCGCGAGGCGTCCGACGGAGCGACCGGGCTGGCCGCCTTCGCCGAGCGGGAGGCCGACCTGGTCCTGCTCGACCTGCGGCTGCCGGACATGTCCGGCTTCGACGTGTGCCGCGCCCTGCGCGCGGCGAGCATCGTGCCGATCATCATCATCACGGCACAGACCGACACGTACGACCTGGTCGCCGGCCTCGAGGCGGGCGCCGACGACTACATCACCAAGCCGGTCGTGCCCAAGGAGCTGGCCGCCCGCATCCGCGCCCTGCTGCGGCGGGTGCACCTGCAGGGGTCCTCCGCGGTGCCCCGGGCGACCCGCTTCGGCGACGTCGAACTGCGCCGTGAGCAGGGCATCGTGCTCAAAGGCGGCCACGAGGTCGGCCTGACGAAGACCGAGTTCCGCCTGCTCTGCGAGTTCGCCGACCACGCCGGCGCCGTGCTGTCACGAGACCAGCTGCTCGAACGGGTGTGGGGCTACGAGTACCTCGGCGACTCCCGCCTCGTCGACGCCCACGTCCGCCGCCTGCGGGTGAAGGTCGAGGACCAGCCCGACGATCCGCGGCTGATCGTCACCGTCCGCGGCCTCGGCTATCGCTTGTTGGCCGTGAGCGTTCACACCCGTCGGGAGCGCAGGTACTCGCCGAGCCCCTTGGCCTGGGGATCGAACGACGTCGAGCTGGCCACGCCCTCGCCGAGATAGCCGACGAGCACGAAGTTCAGCGCCCGCAGGTTGGCCAGCTCGTAGCGCCGGACCTCCAGCTCGGCTGCCTCGGGGAGCAGCTCACGGACGCGCTCGACGGTCAGGTTGGCGTCGAGCCAGGCGTACCCGGCGTCATCCCGCGCCCACACGCCGAGGTTGGCGTTGCCCCCCTTGTCGCCGGAGCGGGCGCCGAAGTGATCTCCCAGCGGGGTCCCCGGGGCGACCGAGAGCGGTTCGGCGTCGAGAGCCAGCGGCTCGATCGGCTCGTCGGCCGGCGGACCGGTCGGCGCCGGATCGATGCGGATCCGCGTCCCGTCGTGGAGCACGACGACCTGGTCGATCTCGTCGGCCGGCACCAGCGCCGGCCAGTACACGCCGTAGGCGCTGGCGGCTCCCGGTGGCCCGGTCGCGAAGAACCCGGGGTAGTTGGCCAGCGCCAGCTCGATCGCCGCCGACGAGAACGCCCGACCGACCGCCCGCTCGTCCGGCGACTTCACCGCCACGTGCAGCAGGCCGCTCGAGCGCTCCTGGTCGGGGCCGTCGCTCGGCACCGGGACGAACCGCGTCTCCATCTCGACGTCCGCCGCGCCACCCATGTTGTCGACGATCGCCCGCTCCAGCCACGACGCCTTGGCTTCCTGGTCGAGCCCGGTCAGCACGAACGTCATGCGGTTGCGGAACCCGCCGTCGTAGTTGATCGCCACCTTCGTCGTCGACGGAGCCGGCTCACCGCGTGTGCCGCTGATGCGCACCCGGTCCGCGCCCGACCTCGTCGAGCCGGATCGTGTCGAAGCGGGCGACGACGTCGGGGTTGGCGTACGCCGGAGCGCCGATCTCGTACAGCAGCTGGGCGGTGACGGTCTCGACCGAGACCTGTCCGCCCGTGCCGGGGTGCTTGGTGATCACCGACGACCCGTCGTCGGCGACCTCGGCGATCGGGAACCCGAGCGGCGCCGACAGGTCGGCCAGCTCGCCGAAGAAGGCGTAGTTCCCACCGGTCGCCTGCGGCCCGCACTCGATGACGTGGCCGGCCACGACGGCGCCGGCGAGGCGGTCCCAATCGGTGGCGGTCCACCCCCACCACCACGCCGCCGGACCGACGACGAGCGCGGCGTCGGTGACGCGCGGGCAGACGACGACGTCGGCGCCGGCGTCGAGGGCGGCGGCGATGCCCCATCCGCCGAGGTAGGCGTTGGCGCTCACCGGGTCGGCCGTGAGGGGCGCGCCGGTGTCGAGGTGAGCGAGGTGTGGCCGCAGCCCGTCGATGCGATCGACGAGGTCGTCGCCCTCGATGTGGGCGACGCGCACCTCGATGCCGAGTCGCGCGGCGATGTCGCGCACCCGCTCGGCGCAGCCGGCGGGGTTGAGCCCGCCGGCGTTGCTGACGACCTTGATGCCGCGCTCGACGCAGGTGCCGAGGACCTGCTCCATCTGGGTCAGGAACGTCGTCGCGTAGCCGGCGTCGGCGTTGCGGGCCTTGGCCTTCCACAGGATGAGCATCGTCAGCTCGGCCAGCCAGTCGCCGGTCAGCACGTCGATCGGGCCGCCGTCGACCATCTCCCGCGCCGCCGACAACCGGTCGCCGTAGAAGCCCGGAGCAATTGGCGATCCTGATCGGGCGCTCGCCCGTCACGACGCCCTCCTCGAGGTGCAGCAAGCACCTGCCCGGTGTCGACCTGCTCACCGGGGCCGACCAGGACGTCCGCCACGACGCCGTCGGCCGGGGCGTTGATCTGGTGCTCCATCTTCATCGCCTCGACGACGACGAGCGGTTGCCCGGCGACGACCGGATCACCCGCGGCGACGAGCACGCGCAGCACGTTGCCCGGCATCGGCGCGGTGAGCGAGCCGGCGGCCAGCTCGGCCGTCGGATCGGGGTGGCGGGGGAGCAGGCGGAACGTCACGTGCCCGTCGTCGGCGTCGACGTAGCGGTGGTCGCCGTCGCGCCCGACGGCGAACCGGCGTCGCACGCCGTCGACCTCGAGCACGACGCCGTCGGGTTCGGCGTCGACGACGACGGCGTCGAGCGGTTGCCCGTCGACGCTGACGTGCCCGCCGCGCCCGAGTCGGTAGCGCACGTCCACCGGCGTCTCGGCGAGCGCCAGCTCGACGACCTGGTCGACGGCGGGGTTGTTGCGCCATCCCGACGGGACCGCCGCGAGCACCGCCGCGTCGCGCCGATTCGCCGCCTGCTCGGCGAGTGCCGCCGCGGCGGCGGCGATGCGCACGTCGCCGGCGATCGGCTGGGTGCACGGGTGCTCGTCGAGGAAGCCCGTGTGCACGTCGCCGGCGGCGAACGCCGGATGGCTGAGGATGGTCACCAGCTGGTCGCGATTGGTCACCGGTCCGTGCAGCCGGGCACCGGAGAGCGCACCGACCAGTGCGCGGATGGCGCCGTCCCGTGTCGGTGCGTGGGCGATCAGCTTGGCGACCATCGAGTCGTAGTGCGGCGAGATCGTGGAACCGGTCTCGACTCCCGTGTCGACGCGCACGGTGCCCGGGATGTCGAAGCGGGTGAACGTGCCGGTCGATGGCCGGTACCCGGCGGCAGGATCCTCGGCGGTCAGGCGCACCTCGATGGCGTGGCCGTCGAGCGGCGCGTCGAGGGCGGCGTCGGGCAGCGGCGAACCCTCGGCGACGGCGATCTGCAGCTCGACCAGATCGAGCCCGGTGACCAGCTCGGTGACCGGGTGCTCGACCTGCAAGCGAGTGTTCATCTCGAGGAACCAGAAGCGTCCGTCGGGTTCGAGCAGGAACTCGACCGTCCCGGCGCCGACGTAGCCGACGGCGCGGGCCGCGGCGATCGCCGCATCGGCGAGCCGCCAGCGCAGGTCGCCGTCGACCGCAGGCGACGGGCACTCCTCGACGATCTTCTGGTGGCGGCGCTGGATCGAGCAGTCACGCTCGTGCAGCGAGGCGACGGTCCCGTAGGTGTCGCCGATGATCTGCACCTCGACGTGACGGCCGCGCTCGACGTAGCGCTCGCAGAACACCGCGCCGTCGCCGAAGGCCGCCGCCGCCTCGCGCTCGGCGTCGGCTCTGGCCTGGTCGAGCTCGCCCATCGTGCGCACGATGCGCATGCCCCGGCCTCCGCCGCCGGCCGAGGCCTTCACCAGCAGCGGCATGCCGATCTCGCCGACGTCGGCGACCGAGGAGTCGAGCAGCACCGGCACGCCGGCCGTCCGCATCAGCGCCTTGGCCTCGACCTTCGAGCCCATCGCCGCGATGGCCTCTGGGGACGGCCCGATCCACGTGAGCCCGGCGTCGACGACCGCGGCGGCGAACGCGGCCGACTCGGCGAGGAATCCGTAGCCGGGATGGACAGCGTCGGCACCAGCTCGCCGGGCGGCATCGACGAGGAGGTCGCCGCGCAGGTAGGTGTCGTTCGGCGCCGACGCCCGGCAGGTGCACGGCGGCGTCGCAGGACCGGACGTGCAGCGCGCCGGCGTCGGCGTCGCTGAACACGGCGACGGTGCGGATGCCGAGGCGGCGGCACGTGCGGGCGACGCGGCAGGCGATCTCCCCGCGGTTGGCGATGAGGACGGAGCCGATCACATCCGGAACACCCCATAGCCGCGGCGGCCTTCGACGACGTTGCTGTGCACGGCCGACAGGCAGATGCCGAGCACCGTGCGCGTGTCGCGGGGGTCGATGATGCCGTCGTCGTAGACGCGCCCGGTCATGAACAGCGCCAGCGACTCGGCCTCGATCTGCCCCTCGACGGCGGCGCGCATCGCCGCGTCGGCCTCCTCGTCGAACGGGCGGCCCATCGACGCCGCCGACTGGCGGGCCACGATCGACAGCACGCCGGCCAGCTGCTGCGGACCCATCACGGCGGTCTTCGCGTTGGGCCACGTGAACAGGAACCGCGGCTCGTACGCCCGTCCGCACATCCCGTAGTTCCCGGCGCCGTAGCTGGCACCCATGTTCACCGTGAGGTGCGGCACGGCCGAGTTGCTGACGGCGTTGATCATCTTCGAGCCGTCCTTGATCATCCCCCGCTGCTCGTACTCCCGCCCGACCATGTAGCCCGTCGTGTTCTGCAGGAAGACGAGCGGTGTGTCGGACTGGTTGGCGAGCTGGATGAACTGCGTCGCCTTGTTCGACTCCTCGTTGAACAGCACGCCGCGGTGGTTGGCGAGAACACCGATCGGGAAGCCGTGCAGCTCGGCGAAGCCGGTGACGAGCGACGTGCCGTAGCGCGGCTTGAACTCGTCGAAGTCGCTGTCGTCGACGATGCGGGCGAGCACGTCGCGCGGGTCGAACGGCACGCGTAGGTCGGCCGAGGCGATGCCGAGGATCTGCTCGGGGTCGTGCCGCGGCGGCCGTCCGGCGCCGCGTGGCCCTGGTCCGAGCTTGCGGTGGCCGAGGCGGCGGACGATCTGGCGGCCGAGGCGCAGGGCGTCGAGCTCGTCGACGGCGAAGTAGTCGGCCAGCCCGCTCACCCGGGAGTGCATGTCGGCCCCGCCGAGGCTCTCGTCGTCGCTCTCCTCGCCGGTGGCCATCTTGACGAGCGGCGGTCCGCCGAGGAACACCTTCGAGCGCTGGTCGATCATCACGACGTAGTCGCACATGCCGGGGACGTAGGCGCCGCCGGCGGTCGAGTTGCCGAACACGAGGGCGATCGTCGGGATGCCCAGCGACGACAGCTGGGTCAGGTCACGGAAGCCCTGCCCGCCGGGGACGAAGATCTCGCTCTGGTGGGGGAGATCGGCACCGCCCGACTCGACGAGGTCGATCACCGGCATCCGGTTCTGGCGGGCGATCTCGAGCGCCCGCAGGTTCTTCTTCACCGTCGCCGTCGTGCTCGTGCCGCCGCGCACCGTCGGGTCGTTGGCGATGATCACGCACTCCACGCCCTCCACGACGCCGACGCCCGTGAACAGCCCGGCGCCGACCGGGAAGTCGGTGCCCCACGCGGCGAGCGGGGAGAGCTCGAGCAGCGGGCTGTCGGCGTCGACGAGCAGCTCGACGCGCTCGCGGCAGAGCAACTTGCCGCGCTGGCGGTGGCGGGCGATGTACTTCTCGCCGCCACCCTGGTTGACGAGGGCGAGCTGCCGATCGTGCTCGGCGATCAGCTCGAGCAGGCTGCCCCGGTTCGCCTGGTACGCCTCGCTGCGCTCGTCGACGTGGTCGGCCAGGACGGGCATCGAGAGCGAACCCTAAAGGAGCCGAGCCGATAGGCGAGGCGACCAATCATGACGGCCGTCTTCTTCGGCTGCGAAGCAGCCGAAGCAAGCCGTGTCGCAGTGACCTCGCTGACCTATCCGCGCAAGTCCTGAGCGGCGGAGCGCGATTGCTGAGAGTCTGGAGGTCCGTGAACGATCGCAGCGTGACGCGGTACGGGCTCGTGGGGGTCATCGTCGCGTTCGTCGCCATCGCGTCGATGCACGCCCTGCAGGAGCAACCGTTCGCCGGACCCGACGAGGCGGCGCACCTCGGCTACGCGCACATGGTCGCCGATCTCGAGCTGCCCGAGATCGACGACCCGATGCCCGTGCCCGACTGGGCGGTGCAGTGGCGGGCCGAGGTGGGCTCGGCGCCGACCCCGCGCCACACGACGGTGTGGGTCGCCAACCACCCGCCGCTGCACTACGTGCTCGTCGCCCCGTTGGTGTGGATCGCCGAGGTCACCGAACGAGCCGACGGCGGCCTGCTGTTCCTGCGCCTCGCCAACGTGTGCTTCGCCGCGGCCGGGATCGCCCTGACGTACCTGCTGGCACGGGAGCTCACCGGACAGTCGCGGATCGGCACTCGTGGCCGCCGCGGTGGCGGCGTTGACCACCCAGGCCGAGGTCGTGTTCGGCCAGGCGATGATCGATGGCTTGGCCTTCGCCGCCGGCACAGCCGTGCTGCTCGCCGGGCTGCGCTGCATGCAGCGCGGGCTGACCCGAGGCAACCTGCTCCTCCTCGCTGCGACGGCGACGATCGCCACCGGCGCGCGGGCAGCGACGATGCTCCTTGCCGTCGCAGTCGTCGCGGTCGTCGCCGCCCACTGCCTGGCTCGTGCGACGGACCACGATCGGCACGTCTGCGCCTCAGCGCGCGCGTCGTGGCGGCGGGACTGCTGCCGGCGCTGGTGCTGTTCGGCTGGTTCTACGTCCTCAACGTGGTGCGCTACGGCGACATCGGGGCGTCGCAGTACCTGATCGACCGATTCGACAAGGTCGCCCGCGGCAGCCTGCTGTCGACCGTCGTCGACGTCGATCAGTGGCTCAGAACGGTCCGCCGCCTGCTCGCCCCGACCCCGGTGATCAGCCACCAGCACCCGCGGTTCATGCTGCTCGTCCTCGCCGCAGCCGTGGTCGGGCTCGTCGTGGTGGTGGTGCGGGCGACGCGTGTCACGGTGGTCGATCGCCCTGCTCACCGTGGGCGTGGTCGTGATCGCCGCCACGTTCGCCCAGCACGTCAGTGCCGGCGGCGGTCTCCATCCGCGCTACCTGCTGCCGGCGCTCGGGGCGCTGGCGACGCTGACGGTGGTCGGGTTGGACCGGCTGGTGCCGCGGATCCTTCCACTCCTCCTCGTCGTGGCCATGGCATGGTGGTCGCTGCGGCTCGTCCCGAGCGGCGTCGACCCCACGCTCGTCACCCGCCGGCGCGACCTCGGCGCCAGGGCTCCGGTGCTGCTCCAGGTGCTCCCGACGGGTCCGCACTGGCGCCTGCTCGCCGGGTGCGGGATCGTCGTCGGCTGCGCCGTCGGGCTCGCCGCGATCATCTGGCTGACGGTTCGTCAGAACCGCGTCAGCCGACCTCGAACCGAACGCCCTGAGCGAGTGGGAGCGACGTCGAGTAGTTGATCGTGTTCGTGGCGCGGCGCATGTACGACTTCCAGGCGTCGGAGCCGGACTCGCGTCCGCCGCCGGTCTCCTTCTCACCGCCGAACGCGCCGCCGATCTCGGCGCCGGACGGGCCGATGTTGACGTTGGCGATCCCGCAGTCCGAGCCGTCGGCCGCCATGAACCGCTCGGCCTCGCGGACGTCGTTGGTGAAGATGCTCGACGCCAGACCCTGCGGTACGTCGTTGTGCAGGGCGACGGCCTCGTCGATGTCGTCGTAGCCGAGCACGTAGAGCAGCGGGCCGAACGTCTCGGTGCGCACGATGTCGGTCTGCGCCGGCATCGTCACCATCGCCGGTTCGACGTAGCGCGCATCGGGCGCATCGTCGGCGAGCACGCGCTCGCCTCCGACGACCAGCTCGCCGCCGTCGCCGGTCGCCGTGACGATCGCCGCGCCGATGCGGTCGAACGCGGCGGTGTCGATCAGCGGACCGACGAGCGTGCCCTCGGCGAGCGGGTTGCCGATCGGGACGCTGCTGTACGCCTTGGCGAGGCGGTCGACGAGCTCGTCGCGGATCGAGTGGTGGGCGATCAGCCGGCGCAGGCTCGTGCATCGCTGCCCCGCGGTGCCCGACGGCGGAGAAGGCGATGCCGCGGACCGCCAGCTCGAGGTCGGCGGACGGCGCGACCACGGCTGCGTTGTTGCCGCCGAGCTCGAGGATCAGCCGGCCGAAGCGCGAGGCGACGACCGGGGCGACGGCGCGGCCCATCCGCGTCGACCCGGTGGCGGAGACGATGGCGACGCCGTCATGGGCGGCGAGGCCGGCGCCGACGTCGGCGCCGCCCTGCAGGACCTGGTTGAGCCCGTCCGGCGCCCCGACGTCGGCGGCGGCCCGGCGCAACAAGGCGTCGCAGGCCAGCGCCGTGAGCGGGGTCTTGTCCGACGGCTTCCACAGCACCGGATCGCCGGCCACGAGCGCCAGCGCGGCGTTCCACGACCACACGGCGACCGGGAAGTTGAACGCCGTGATCACCGCGCACGGGCCCATCGGGTGCCACGTCTCCATCAGCCGGTGGCCGGGGCGCTCGCTGGCGATCGTCAAGCCGTGCAACTGGCGCGACAAGCCGACGGCGAAGTCGCAGATGTCGATCATCTCCTGGACCTCGCCCTGGCCCTCCGAGCGGATCTTGCCGGCCTCGATCGAGACCAGCTCGCCGAGCGCCTCCTTGTGCTCGCGCAGCAGCTCGCCGAGCCGGCGCACGAGGTTGCCGCGCGCCGGCGGCGGCGTCACCCGCCACACCTGGAAGGCCTCGGTCGCCCGCTCGACAGCGGCGTCGACGTCGGCCGCCGTGCCTGCTGGACCGAGCGAGCCGCCGGTGATCGGCGTGCGGCCGCCGAGGTCGCCGGCCGGCGGGGTGGCGCCGCACTCGTCGAGGATGGCGGTGACCCGGGCGGCGAGCTGATCGGTCGTCGGCAGCGCAGTCATGCGGCAACATCCTGTAGGGCGTCAGCGATGATCGCCACCGCGACGTCGGCCTGCGCCGACGTGACGACGAGCGGTGGGGCCAGCCGGACGCTCCGCTCGCCGCACGTCAGCACGAGCAGACCGCGCCGGAAGCACGCTTGCTCCAGGGCGACGGAGGCGTGGTGGTCCGGGAGGTCGATGCCGATCATGAGGCCGCGGCCGCGCACGTGCTCGATGAGCGGCTGTCGCGACTGCAGGTCGTCCAGCGCGGCGAGCAGTTGGGCGCCGACAGTGGCGGCGTTGGCGGCGAGCTCGCGCTCGACGAGGTCGAGCGTGACCACGGCGGCGGCACAGGCCACCGGGTTGCCGCCGAACGTCGAGCCGTGGCCACCGGGCTCCCAGTCCATCACCGACGACCTGGCGACGATGCCGGCGAGCGGCATCCCGCTGGCCAGGCCCTTGCCGATGCACATGATGTCGGGCTCGACGCCGTCGTGCTCGGCCGCCCACATCGTGCCGGTGCGCCCGACGCCGGACTGCACCTCGTCGAGCACGAGCAGGATGCCGTGCTCGTCGCACAGCCGGCGGAGGTCGGCGAGCCACCCGGGCGGCGGGACGATGTAGCCGCCCTCGCCCTGGATCGGCTCGACGAAGATCGCCGCCACGTCGCTCGGATGGGTGAGCTTGCGGAAGAGCACCTGCTCGATGTACGCCGCGCCGGTGAGCTCGTCCACGCCGTACGGGTCGGCATACGGGGCGTGGAAGGCTCCCGGCGTGACGACCCCGAACCCGGCCCGCTGGCGGGCCTTGCTCGCCGTCAGCGACAGGCTGCCGAGCGACCGGCCGTGGAACCCGCCGAGGAAGGCGATGGCGTTGGGCCGCCCGGTGCGATGACGGGCCAGCTTCAACGCCGCCTCCACGGCTTCGGTGCCCGAGTTGCACAGGAAGACGCGACATCGCCAGGGGCGTCGGGCATCGGAGCGTTCGCCGCCAGCCGCTCGCACAGGTCGGCGTAGGCGGGCAGGTAGAAGTCGCTGGCGCAGTAGTGCAACACGTCGTCGACCTGGGCGTGGATCGCCGCGTTCACCTCCGGGTGGGCGTGACCGGCGGCGACGACGGCGATGCCGGCGTTGAAGTCGAGGAAGCGGTTGCCGTCGACGTCCTCGATCACGCAGCCGCGACCGCGGCGGACGACCAGTGGGTACAGCCGCGTCAGCGACGGGCTGGTCACTCGCTCGTCGCGGGCGATCACCTCGCGGGCCAGCGGGCCCGGAAGCTCCGTCCGCAGCAGGGGCGTGCTCGCGGTGGCGAGCTCCTCGGTCATCGTCACGGTTCCCTCCTTCCGATCCAGCCTCCGATTGTAACGTTTCTTCCATGAGCACGGCAGTGCCGGCGGATCTCGACGACCTGGAGCGGTCGCTGCTGGCCGCCATCCGGTCGCTCGAAGGGGGTGCCGGCGAGGCCGTCCTGGCGCCCGGATCGTCGCTGACCGTCGAGCATCTGGACACCATCTTCGACGCCCAGTTGTCCAGCCGCCACCTCGACCACACGGCCCGCTGGCTGCGCTCGACAGGACGCGGGTTCTACACGATCGGTTCGGCCGGCCACGAGGCCAACGCCTTGGTCGCCGCCGCGCTGCGACCGACCGACCCGGCCCTCCTGCACTACCGGTCGGGCGGCTTCTACCTCGCCAGGGCGCAGCAGGTGCCGGGTCACGACGGTGTCCGTGACGTCCTGCTCGGCCTGCTCGCTGCGGCCGACGAGCCGATCGCCGGCGGGCGGCACAAGGTGTTCGGCCATCCCGACCTCGCCGTGATCCCGCAGACCTCGACGATCGCATCGCACCTCCCGCGCGCGATGGGCGTCGCCTTCGCCATCGGCAGGGCGCGGCGTCTCGGCCTCGCCACCCGCTGGCCCGAGGACGCTCTGGCCGTCTGCAGCTTCGGCGATGCCTCGCTGAACCATTCGACCGCGCAGGGCGCGCTGAACGCGGCGATCTACACGGCGCACCAGGGGATGTCGATGCCGCTGCTGCTCGTGTGCGAGGACAACGGGTGGGGCATCAGCGTGCCGACGCCGTCCGGGTGGGTCGCCACGTCGCTGTCGTCCCGGCCCGGCCTGCGCTACGAAGCGGCGGACGGCGCCGATCCCGTCGGCACGTTCGACGTCGCCGAGGACCTCGCCGACTGGGTGCGCACGACGGGCAGGCCGGCGGTGCTCCACCTGCGCACCGTCCGCTACGGAGGACACGCCGGCACCGACGTCGAGACGGCGTACCGCAGTGCGGCCGGCATCCGCGCCGACCTCGACCATGATCCGCTGCTGGCGACCGCACGGGTGCTCGTCGCCCACGGGCGGACGAGCGGCGACGACGTCGTCCGGCGCTACCTCGACGGTCGCGCCGCGGTCCGTGAGGCGGCGGACCAGCTCGCCGCGTGTCGCCGGCTGGAGACGGCGGCCGAGGTGATGGCGCCGCTGTCACCACGTCGGCCGGCGGCCGTCGCCGAGCGGGTCGCGGTCGCCGGCCCGCGCCGGACGCGCGGACCGAGCTCTTCGGGCGCCTGCCCGAGGACGGCGGGCCGCTCACGCTGGCCGAGTCGATCAACCGCACGCTCGGCGACCTGCTCGCCGCCGACCGCTCGGTGCTCGTGTTCGGCGAGGACGTCGGCGCCAAGGGCGGCGTGTACGGGGTCACCCGCGGCCTGCAGCGCCGCGCCGGGCGGCTGCGCGTGTTCGACACGCTGCTCGACGAGCAGTCGATCCTCGGCCTGGCGCTCGGCGCCGGGCTGTCCGGGCTGGTGCCGATCCCGGAGATCCAGTACCTCGCCTACCTGCACAACGCCGAGGACCAGCTCCGCGGCGAGGCGGCGAGCCTGTCGTTCTTCTCCACCGGGCGTTACACCAACCCGCTCGTCGTGCGCATCGCCGGCTACGGCTACCAGAAGGGGTTCGGCGGGCACTTCCACAACGACAACGGCGTCGCCGTGCTGCGCGACATCCCCGGCCTCGTGATCGCCTCGCCGGCCCGCGCCGCCGACGCCCCGGCGATGCTGCGCACGTGCGTCGCCGCGGCGGTGGCCGACGGCACGGTGAGCGTGTTCCTCGAACCGATCGCCCTCTACCACACGCGCGATCTGTACGAGCCGGGCGACGAGCGGTGGACGGCGCCGTACCAGCCGCCGTCACGGTGGGCGGCGGAGCACGTGCCGATCGGTTCGGCGAGCGTCGCCCGCGATGGCGACGACGTGCTCGTGGTCACGTGGGGCAATGGTCTGTACATGTCGCTGCGCGTCGCCGAGCGCCTGGCGTCCGAGGGGATCGGGTGCCGAGTGCTCGACCTGCGCTGGCTGGCACCGTTGCCGATCGAAGAGGTCGCCCGCCACGCGCTGGCAGTCGGCCGGGTCGTCGTCGTCGACGAGACGCGTCGCTCGGGCGGGATCGGCGAGGCGGTCGTCAGCGGTCTCGTCGAGGCGGGTGTCGACGTCCCGATCGTCCGCGTCGCCGGCCAGGACTCGTTCATCCCGCTCGCCGACGCGGCCAACCTCGTCCTCGTGTCGGAGGACGACATCGAGGCGGCGATCCGCACGGTGCGCTGATCAGCGCTGCCAGCTGGGTGGGCGCTTCTCGGCGAAGGCAGCCATGCCCTCGGTGGCGTCCGGGCCGGCGAACAGCTCGTCGGACAGCGCGCGCATCGTGATGAACGCCTCGTCGCGGGTGAGGGTCGGCACGAGGCGCAGCATCCGCTTGGTCTCGGCGACGGCGCGTGGCGCGCCCATGCGGACGCCGTCGCACAGCGTGGCGACCGTGCCAGGAACGTCGTCGGTGACGTGGGTGACGAGTCCGGCGTCGCGGGCGGTGGTGGCGTCGAACGACTCGCCGGTGAGGAACGCCGCCGCGAGGTGACTGGCGTTCACACGGCGCAGGATGGGGACGGAGATGATCGCCGCGGCGACGCCGATGCGCACCTCGGTGAGGGCGAACGTGATGTCGTCACGCACGACGACGAGGTCGCACGCCGCCATCAGCCCGATCCCGCCGGCGCGGACGGCGCCCTCGACGGCGGCGATCGTCGGCACGTCGGCGTCCATGAGTCGCCGGAGCACCTCGACGAACGGCGACGAGTCCGGCGGGCCCGTGCGCCGTTCCTTGAGGTCGGCGCCGGCGCAGAACGCCGGCTGGGTGTGGGTGAGCACGATCGCCCGGACCGATCCGTCGGCCTGGGTCGTGTCGAGCGCCGACAGCAACTCAGCGACGAGACCCTTGGACAGGGCGTTGCGGTTGGCCGGGAGAGTCGAGCGTGATCGTCGCCACCGCGTCGTCGACGGCGACGTGGACGAGCTCGTCGGTCACGCTCAGCCTTGAGCCGGGTCCAGGGCGTCGATGTTGTAGACGGAGGTCGGGTTCCAGAGGAGGAAGCCCTCGGCGCCGGCGGCGCGGGCGGCGTCGATCTGGGCGCGCACCTCGGCCGGGCCGTAGATCACGCTGCCCCACGAGAAGTCCTGCAGCCACGGCACGACGGCGGCGCCGCTGCCGGCCACGATGCGCTCGAAGTCGGCCACCGAGCGGGTGACGATGTCGGCCGGCTGGCGCACCGGGTCGGCGACCTCGTACTCCCCGGAGCCCCAGTGCGACGGGTACACCATCGGCGACACGTAGTCGACGTGCGGGGCGAGCAGGCGCATGTCCTGCGCCGTCGGCTCCGGACGGGTCGCCGAGATGCCGAACACCGAGATGCCGAGCTCGGCGTCGGTGCCCTCGAGGGCCGCGTCGGTGTCGGCGACGAAGCGGGCGATGGCCACGTCCGGCGCGGTGTCGAGACCGGGGAGCTGCATCGCCGCGATGTCGCCCTCGGGTCGGCGGACGTAGTCGTAGAGGATCTCGTCGAAGCCGAGCCCGACCGCCTCGGTGGCGAGGTCGATCTGGTACTGGCGCACCTCGGCGTTGGCCGGGTTGCTGAACGCTGCCGCGCCGTAGTTGTTGTCGAGCGGCCCGCTGCCGGACGCGTTGAGCACGATCATCTCCGGGCGGCCGTTGTCCCACGCCCACTTCGCCATCGCCGGGTCGAGGAAGCAGACGATGCGCCCGATCACCCGCACGCCCGTGGCGTGCAGCTCGTCGAGCGCGGTGCGGGCGTCGTAGAAGCCGGCCGCCGCGCCGACCGTCGTCGCCAGCGGGACCGAGCTGGCGTAGCCGACGACACCCGCCTCGTCCTTGATGTCCAGCTGGACGGCGTTGATCCGGCCCGTGTTGGCGAGGTCGAGGACGAGCTGGCGGGTCGCCGGGTTGGCCCAGTCCTCGGCGCGCACGTGCAGCGCCGCTGTCGCCGGGTACGCCGGCGCCGGCACGGCGTCGGTGACGGCGACGACCGACTCGCCGACCGAGCCGTCGACACCGGTGGCGGCGAGACGGATCTCCGTCGTGCCCTGCGGGATGTACATCGTGAACGATCCACCCGGCTCGAGGGCCACGGGCGCGCCGTTCGCCGTCAGGCTCGCCGCGCCGTCGGTCAGCCCGCGCAGCGTGCTCACGAACCCGGGGACCGAGGGGGCGATCGCTGCCGGCACCATCACACGCGGGCCGGTCGGCCCCGATGTCTCGGCGAACGAGGCGTCGATGCCACTCGACCGCACCGTGCGGTACACGAGGACACCGCCGCCGATGGCGATGACGGCGACCGCGCCGATCACGAGCCACGACCGGCGCGGCCCGCGACGGCGGGGCGGCGACGACCACAGCACCGAGCTCATCTCCGGCGCGCGTCGGGACCTGCTGACGGTGTCGGTGCGGATCACTCGGTTCATGGTCTCGACCGCGGCGCTGCCAGCCGCCCCGGCACTCTACGGCGCTACCGGGGGTTTCGCGGTCGGCGCCTGGTCGTGAGGTCGGCCAGGAAGGCCTCCACCTCGGCGCGGTCGCGGGTGCGGCGCATCGGCGGCAGGGCGGCCACGATGTCCCATCGGTACGTCGCGATGCCGAGTCGACGGTCGAGCACGGCGACGACGCCGCGGTCGGTCGTCGTGCGGATGAGCCGTCCCGACGCCTGGGCGAGCATCATCGCCGCCCGCGGGATGTCGATCGTGGCGAACGCCGCGGCGCCGATCGCCTCACGTCGCGCCGAGAGCAGCGGGTCGTCCGGTCGGGGGAACGGCAAGCGGTCGATGACGACCAGGCTCAGCGTGCGCCCCGGCACGTCGACGCCTTGGAAGAAGCCGGCCGTGGCGAACACACACGTCGCCTCGTCGGCGGCGAAGCGGGCGACGAGGGCGGGTTTGGGCAGGTCGCGCTGGGTGAGGATGGGTGACGTCGACGCGGTCGCGTACCGCAGCGGCGGCGAGGTCCATCGCCTTCCAGCTCGTGAACAGCGCCAGCGTGCGCCCGCCCGCCGCCGTGATCAGGGCCGCCAGCTCGTCGTGCACGCCGTCGCGGTAGCGCTCGTTGCGTGGGTCGGGCAGGTGCATCGCGCAGTACAGCAACGCCTGGTGCTGGTAGTCGAACGGGCTCCCGACGTCGGCGGTGTCGGTGTCGACGGGCGACAGCCCGATGCGCTCGGGCAGCTTGGCGGGGATCGTGGCGCTGGTCAGGATGGCCGTGCGCCGGTCCCAGACGCCCTCGCGGAGCGCCGGTCCGACGTCGAGCGGGGCGACCTCGAGGCGCGGCAGCTCGGGCGAGCCGGAGACGTAGTCGACGAAGCCGTCGTGGTCGGCGAGGGCGAGGTCGAGGTGCTCGATGGCCCGTCCGGTGAGCAGCTGGGCGCGCAGCTTGCGCTGCTTGGCGTCGTCGACCGGGGTCTCGATCGCCGCCAGCGCGGCGCTCACCCGGTCGAGCCGGAGGCGCGCCTCGACGATGGCGTCGCGGACCTCGTCCGGGTAGGGCACCGGCAGGCGGCGGCCGGCGTGCGGTCCCAAGGCGTCGCGGAGCAGGTCGGCGATGTCGATGACCGACGCCACGAGGTCCGGGTCGTCGAGGATGCGGCGCAGCGTCCCGGCCATCGTGACGAAGCGACCGGGTGAGAGCTGCACACCGACGGTGTCGCTCATCACGTCCTCCAGCACGTGGGCCTCGTCGAACACGACGACGTCGTGCTCGGGCAGCAGCACGCCGCCGCTGCCGACGTGGAGTCCGTAGAGGTGGGTGTTGACGACGATGACGTCGGCGGCGTTCGCGCGGCGCCGCGCCTGCTCGGCGAAGCACGGCTCGCCGAGGGGGCAGCGCTCGGCGCCCGGGCACTCGTCGCTGCCGACGCTCACCATGCGCCACACCGCGTCGGACGGCGACCAGTCCAGCTCGGCGCCGTCGCCCGTGTCGGTGGTGGCGACCCACGTGGCGATGCGGGCGAGCTCCGAGCGGGCACTCGACGTGATCCCCTCCAGCTCGAGCTGCCCGGCGGCGTCGTCGTGCATCTCCCGCAGCCGTTGCAGGCAGACGTAGTTGCTGCGGCCCTTGAGCACGGTCCAGTCGAAGGCGTCGTCGAGCTGCCTCGCTGAGGAACGGCAGGTCCTTGCCGGCGAGCTGGTCCTGCAGCGCCTTGGTCGCCGTGGCGACGACGACGCGCGACCCGCTGGCGATCGCCGGGAGGAGGTAGGCGAGCGTCTTGCCGGTGCCGGTGCCGGCCTGCACGACGAGATGCCGGCCGGCGTCGATGGCTTCGGCGACGAGCTCGGCCATCCGCTCCTGCCCAGGTCGGTCCTCGGCGCCGGGCAGGCGGGCCGTGAGCTCGGCGAGCTTCACGCGCATCGAGCGACGAGCGCACTGTCGAGCTCGGCGGCGTCGAACTCGGGCCAGGTCTGTGTCGGTGAAGTGGATGGCGCTGCCGGCGCTCTGCCAGAGGAGGAAGTTGGACACCCGTTGCTCGCCGGAGGTGCGCACGAGCACGTCGACGGGCGGCAGCTCCGGCAGGTAGAGGTGCTCGGCGATCGCCTCCGTCGTCACCTCGCGTCCGTCCGCGCGGACCCGGCGGACGGCGTCGATCAGCTCCTGGCGGGCGCCGTAGTCGAAGGCGACGGTGAGCAGCATGCCGGTGTTCGCCTCGGTGTCCCGGATCGCCTTGCGGATCGCCCGCTGCACGTACTTCGGGGTGCGCGCGTCGGCGCTGTCGAACGGCCGGCCGATCCACTGGATGCGCACGTTCAGCTCGTTGAGCTCCTGCACCCGGCCGAACAGCTTGGCGTGCAGGCCGAGGATGTGGCGCACCTCGGCGCGCGGCCGGATCCAGTTCTCGGTGGAGAACCCGAAGACGGTCAACCAGCCGATGTCCCTGGTCACGGCGATGCGCACGAGTCGGGCGAGGTTCTCCTCGCCCTCCGTGTGGCCCTCCGTGCGCGGCAGCCCGCGCCGCCCTGCCCAGCGGCCGTTGCCGTCCATGATGCAGGCGACGTGCAGTGGCACCGTCGCCCACGTTACGGCGAGGGCGTGGGAGACTGACGGCGTGGGATCGTCGCTCGCGCACGTGATGGTCGTGGCGGGCACCCGGCGGGACTGGGAGCGCATCGACGAGCCCGGTTGGCGGCATCGTGCCGCCGAGCTCGGCGCCGTCGTCGCCGACGCCGGCGGTGGCTGGCTGACGATCCGCGCCTACGAGACGGGCGACGACGACGCGCCGGCGACACCGCCGAGGCGCTGGAGCGTCAGCACCGACGACGGCCGCTGCACGGTGATCATCGATCCGCAGAGCGACGGCCGCGAGCGGTTCGCCGAGGCGATGCGCCACCTGCCTGCTGGCTCGCCGGTCGACGAGAAGGCGGTCGCCGGCGTGCTCTACGAACCGGCCGACGTCGAGCCCGACCTGGTGCTCGTGCTCGGCCCGCCGACCCGTCTCCCACCGTCGATGGTGTGGGAGCTGGCGTACGGCGAGCTGGTCTTCGAGGCGGTGGACCTCGACGTGTTGCGACCCGAGCACCTCGTCGCGGCGATCGACGAGTTCCACGGCCGCCGCCGCCGCTTCGGCGGGCTCGACACGTGAGCGGGCTTGTACCGCGACAGCGGCGTGGTGCTGCGGACGTACAAGCTCGGCGAGGCCGACCGCATCGTCGTGCTGCTGACCGCCGACAACGGCAAGGTGCGTGCCGTCGCCAAGGGCGTGCGCAAGACGACGTCGCGCTTCGGGGCGCGGCTGGAGCCGATGAGCCACGTCCGGCTGCTCTTGTACCGCGGGCGCGAGCTGGACATCGTCAGCCAGGCCGAATCGGTCGAGCCGCTGGCGCCGCTGCTCGGCGATCTCGACCGGGCGTCGCAGGGCATGGCCGTGCTCGAGGCTGCCGACCAGCTGGCGTTGGAGCGCGAGCCCAACCCGGAGCTGTACCGGATGCTCGTCGGCGTGCTGCGCACGATCGCCATCCGCCCTGGCCCACTCGTCGTGCCGGCGTTCTACTGGAAGCTGCTCGCCGCCGAGGGGCTGCGTCCCGAGCTCGACGCGTGCGTGCGATGCGGCGGCATCGAGCCCGACGTCACGCTCGTCGCCTTCGACCTCGGCGAGGGCGGCGTGCTGTGCCGGTCGTGCCGCTCGGGCTCGGCGATCACCCCGGCCGCGCTGGCGCTGCTGCGCGCCGTGCTCGGCGGCCGCCTCAACGAGGTGCTCGGCCTGCCCCGAGTCACCCGCCACCCACGAGGTCGGCGTCCTCGCCACCCGCGCCCTCGAACACCACATCGAACGCCGCCTCCGCGCCGTCGCCATGTTCGAGCGCCACTGACGGTTCTGATCGACACTTGTGCCGCGCTGAGCGCGGACGAAGTCGACAGAGAATCGACGTCGGGCCGGCTCTAGCCTTCACACTCATGCCGGCGACCGAGCTCGACCAGATCGTCAACCTGTGCAAGCGGCGCGGCTTCGTCTACCCGTCGGCGGAGATCTACGGCGGCTTCCGCAGCGCCTACGACTACGGCCCGCTCGGCGCGCTGATGCTGCGCAACGTCAAGGAGGCGTGGATCCGGGCGATGGTCCAGGAGCGCGACGACGTCGTGCTCATCGACGCCGCGGTGCTCGGCCCGCCGCAGGTCTGGGAGGCGAGCGGCCACCTGTCCAACTTCACCGACCCGCTCGTCGACTGCACCAACTGCAAGAACCGCTTCCGCCTCGACAAGCTCGACGACCCGGACACCTGCCCGTCCTGCGGCAAGCACGGCACGTTCACCGAGGCCCGCCAGTTCAACCTGATGTTCAAGACCCAGGCCGGCCCTGTCGAGGACTCGGCGGCCGTCGCCTACCTGCGGCCGGAGACGGCGCAGGGCATGTTCGTCAACTTCTCCAACGTCCTCAACACGACGCGCAAGAAGCCGCCGTTCGGCATCGCCCAGGTCGGCAAGGCGTTCCGCAACGAGATCACGCCGCAGAACTGGATCTTCCGCACCCGCGAGTTCGAGCAGATGGAGATGGAGTTCTTCGTGCCGCCCGCCGACGGCCCGCGCTGGTACGAGTACTGGTGCAACGAGCGCCTCGACTGGTACGTGCGCCACGGCATCCCCGCCGACCAGTTGCGCCTGCGGGCGCACGGCGACGACGAGCTCTCGCACTACTCGTCGGGGACGTCCGACGTCGAGTTCCTGTTCCCGTGGGGCTTCGACGAGCTCGAGGGCATCGCCCAGCGCACCGACTTCGACCTGCGCCAGCACGCCGAGCACTCCGGCGAGCGGCTCGACTACTTCGACCAGACCACGGGCGAGCGCTACGTGCCGCACGTCATCGAGCCGGCGGCGGGGGCGACGCGCACGATGGCGGCCTTCCTGCTCGCTGCCTACGACGAGGACGTCATCAACGGCGAGGACCGCACGGTGCTGCGCCTGCACCCCCGCGTGGCGCCGTACCAGGTGGCGGTGCTGCCGCTGTCGCGCAAGGACACGCTGACACCGCTGGCCCAGGAGGTGCGGCGCACGTTGAGCCAGCGCTACATGGTCGACTACGACGAGACGCAGGCGATCGGCCGGCGCTACCGCCGTCAGGACGAGATCGGCACGCCCCTCGCCGTCACCGTCGACTTCGAGTCGCTCGACGACAAGGCGGTGACGATCCGCGACCGCGACACCACCGAGCAGGTGCGGGTCCCGATCGACGACGTGCTCGGTGAGGTCGGCCAGCGACTCGGGTTCTGACCGTAGCGTACTTGCCCGGCCATGAGTGATCAGCAGCCCGTCGCCGTGCTCGCCCGCATCCCCGCCCTTCCCGGCAAGCGCGACGAGCTCGTCGCCGCCCTCGACGCGGCGATCGCCAACGCCGAGACCGAGGGGGAGACCCGCTACTACATCCTCCACACCAACGATGCCGATCCCGATGCCGTGCTGTTCTACGAGCTGTACGAGAACGAGGCCGCGATGATCGCCCACGGCACGAGCGATGCCTTCAAGGAGCTCGGCCGCAGCCTGCGCGACCTCGCCGGCGGACGTCCCGAGATCACCCGCCTCACGCCGGTCAAGGGCAAGGGACTCTGACGGCCACCTACCTCGATCACATCGTCGCCCGCCACCGCGAGGTGGTCGCCGCCGACCAGCGCCCGCTGGACGCGTTGATCGCAGCGGCGCAACGAGCGAACCCGACGAGGGGCTTCCGCCGCGCGATCGTCGAGGCGCCCGGGCTGGCGGTGATCGCCGAGATCAAGCGGCGCTCGCCGTCGAAGGGTGACCTCCACGCCGAGCTCGACCCCGCGGACGTCGCCTCGACGTACGAGCGGGGTGGTGCGGCGTGTCTCTCGGTGTTGACCGACACCGAGTTCTTCGGCGGATCGGTGAACGACCTCCAGCAGGCGCGGGCGGCGACGAGCCTGCCCGTGTTGCGCAAGGACTTCACCGTCGCCGCCCACGACGTCGCCGACGCCCGGTTGATGGGCGCCGACGCCGTGCTGCTCATCGCCGCCGCCTTGGAGCCGAGCGAGCTGGTCGAGCTGCATCGCATCGCCGTCGAGCTCGGCCTCGACGTGCTGGTCGAGGTGCACGACGAAGCGGAGCTCGACGTCGCCGTCGCGGCCGGCGCCTCGCTGGTCGGCGTGAACCAGCGCGACCTGGTGACGTTCGAGGTCGACCACGAGCGGGCGTTGCGCATGGCGGCGGCGATCCCCGCCGGCATGGTCAAGGTCGCCGAGTCCGGAGTGCGCGGTCCCGACGACGCCGGCCGCCTGGCCGACGCCGGCTACGACGCGGTCCTCGTCGGCGAGACCCTCGTGACGTCCCCCGATCCCGCCGCCGCGGTCGCCGCCCTGACCCATCGGAGTGTTTGAGCCGATCCGAGTGCTGGATGGCCGGACGCCGCCACTCCAGCACTCGGATGCATCAAACTGGTGGCGTGGACGAGCCCGATCCGGGTCTACCGCTGAAGCTGTGGCCGTGCTCCAACGGCGAGTACCTTCCGCCGCCGCTCGACGAGCTTCGTGCCGAGGCGATGCGCCGCGCACGTGCCGCAGCCGACCACCACGCGAGGCGCCACGGATGGTCGCGCCGGCGCTTCCTCTTGTCGTCGGCGGGCATGGCGTCGGGCCTGGCGATCCTGCAGGCGTGCAGCGACGAGCAGTCGGCGTCGACGAGCACCGCGCCGGGTGGTCGCTTCACGGTCCCCGAGTCGGCGGCGACCGATCCCGAGGAGGCGGTGACGACGGTCCACGGGAGAGACGACGACCAGCGCTGCGACGACCACGACGGTCGCCGAGGCGCCGCCCGCACCGATCGTCGTCGACGTGCAGACGCACTTCCTCGAGTCCGGCGAATGGGGCACCGGCTTCCCGCAGAGCGCGTGCGGCGAGGCCGAGGAGATCGACTGCTTCTCCGCCGAGTACTGGCGCGATCTCGTGCTCGCCGGCAGCGACACGTCGGTCGCGGTCATCTCGGCGATCCCCGTCGTCGGCGACGCCGACCCGCTGTCGATCGAGGCGATGGAGCGTGGCAAGGCGCTCGCAGCCGAGCTGTGCGGCGACGGCCGGGTGTTGATCCAGGGCCACGCCGTCCCCGACGTCGGCCCGCTCGACGTCGCGCTCGCGGCGATGGCCGACGTCGCCGCGGCGCACGAGCTGAGCGCGTGGAAGGCGTACACCCACGCCCCGAGCGGCTGGTACCTCGACGACCACGATCCGGGCCGACCGGCCGTCGGTGGTCCGTTCCTGCAGGCAGCCCGCGACACCGGTGTCCCGGTGATCGCCGTGCACAAGGGGCTGTCCGGTGGCAACCGCTTCGCTTCGCCCGTCGACATCGGGCCGGCCGCGGCCGCCAACCCCGACCTGACGTTCCTCGTGTACCACTCCGGCTACGAGACCGGGAACAGCGAGGGCCCGTACGATCCCGAGGGCGCCGGTGTCGACCGCCTCGTGCGCACGGTGGGCGAGCACGGCATCGGCGCCGGCGGCAACGTGTATGCCGAGCTCGGCTCGACGTGGCGCACGGTGATGGGGTCGCCCGACGAGGCGGCACACGTGCTCGGCAAGCTGCTCGTCGCCTTCGGGCCGGAGCGGATCCTGTGGGGCACCGACTCGATCTGGTACGGCTCGCCGCAGGACCAGATCGCCGCCTTCCGCAACTTCGAGATCACCGCCGCATTCCAGGAGCAGTTCGGGTACCCGGCGCTCACCCCCGAGGTGAAGGCGCGCATCCTCGGTCAGAACGCGGTCGACCTGTTCGGCATCGTCCCGCCGACGACGTTGTGCGCGCCGGCCGACGAGCTGCCCAGCGCCAATCGCACGCTCGGCCCGGTCTCCCGCCGGGACATCCTGGCGACGTTCCTCCGCGAGCACCCGTGGATGGGACCTGCCGTGAGCGGGGGTCGACAGCTACCGTGACCGCCGCATGTTCGTGAAGATCTGCGGCATCACCAACGAGGACGACGCCTTGCTCGCTGTGGCCATGGGCGCCGATGCCGTCGGCTTCGTCTTCGCCCCGTCGCCGCGCCAGATCGCCGTGCAGCAGGCCTACGACATCACCCGCCGGCTGCCGCCGGAGGTGCTCACCGTCGGCGTCTTCCGCAACGAGCACCCCAAGCGCGTCGTCGACCTCGTCCACCGGTCCGGCGTGAAGGCGGCCCAGCTCCACGGCAACGAGCGACCCGACGACGTGGCCGAGGTGGCCAGGGCCGTGAAGTGGGTCATCAAGGCCTACCCCGCCGGAGCGGTCCGGCTCGACGAAGCCCGGTCACTCGCCACCGACCTGATCCTGCTCGACGCCCCGACGCCTGGCTCGGGCCACGTCTTCGACTGGACGCTCGCCGGCGAGGTGCCCGAGGGCGTGCGGCTGATCCTCGCCGGCGGCCTCGACCCGGACAACGTCGCCGACGCCGTGGCGGCCGTCGAGCCGTGGGGTGTCGACGTGTCGACCGGCGTCGAGCGCTCGCCGGGCCGCAAGGACGCGATCAAGGTCAAGCGCTTCATCGAGCGGGCCCGCGCCGCGGCGCCCGAGCCCTACCTCGGCGCCGACGAGATGCCGTACGACTGGAGCGACGAGTGAGTGAGCGAAGCGAGGGAGCTCGGCACGGCCGAGCGAGCGCTAGCTCGCCGGACGTTGATGGGGTGTGGGGGCGCAGCCCCCACGGGGAGGACGAATGACCTCGCTGATGGGGGAGCCGTCGGCGAACGGTCGGTTCGGCGAGTTCGGCGGGCGCTTCGTCCCCGAGACGCTCGTCCCGGCGTGCGAGGAGCTGGAGGCTGCGTTCCGCAACGCATGGGCGGACCGCGCGTTCCGCGGCGAGCTCGACGCCGTCCTGCGCGACTACGCCGGCCGGCCGTCGATCCTCACCGAGTGCCACAACCTCGGCGGCAAGCTCGGTGCTGCGCCTGCTGCTCAAGCGCGAGGACCTCAACCACACCGGGTCGCACAAGATCAACAACGTGCTCGGCCAGGCGCTGCTCGCACGGCGGATGGGCAAGACCCGGCTCGTCGCCGAGACCGGCGCCGGCCAGCACGGCGTCGCCACGGCGACGGCGGCGGCCCTGCTCGGCCTGGAGTGCAAGGTGTACATGGGCGCCGTCGACGTCGAGCGCCAGGAGCTCAACGTCTTCCGCATGCGCCTGCTCGGCGCCGAGGTCGAGGCCGTCGAGAGCGGCAGCCGCACGTTGAAGGACGCGGTCAACGAGGCGCTGCGCGACTGGGTCGCCACGGTCGGCGACACGCACTACTGCCTCGGCTCGGTGATGGGTCCGCACCCCTATCCGTGGATGGTGCGCGAGCTGCAGCGCGTCGTCGGCGACGAGGCGCGCGAGCAGTGCCGCGCGCTCACCGGCGGCGATCCCGACGTCGTGGTGGCGTGCGTCGGTGGCGGGTCGAACGCAGCCGGCATCTTCTCCGGCTTCGTCGACACGCCGGCTCGGCTCGTCGGCGCCGAACCGTCGGGTGGCGCCGCCGTCGGGCGCGGTGTCCCGGGTGTCGTGCACGGCATGCGCAGCTTCCTGATGCAGGACGAGCACGGTCAGGTGGAGGAGGCGCACTCGGTGTCGGCCGGGCTCGACTATCCCGGCGTCGGGCCGGAGCACTCCTACCTCGCGTCGATCGGCCGGGCCGAGTACCCGCCCGTCACCGACCGCGAGGTGCTCGACGCGTTCGCCCTGCTGGCCAGGACGGAGGGGATCCTGTGCGCCTTCGAGCCGGCGCACGCCATCGCCTGGGTCGTCCGCGAGGCGCCGGCACTGTCGGGATCGACGGTGCTCGTGTGCATGTCCGGGCGCGGCGACAAGGACGTCGCCCAGGCCATGGACTTGCTCGCGAGATGATGGAGGCGCACTTCCGGGCGGCGCGGGCCGCCGGCCGCAAGTTGCTCGTGCCCTACATCACCGGCGGATATCCCGGCTGGGAGGATGCCGTGCAGGGCCGCCGCGGCGTCCGGCGCCGATGGCATCGAGATCGGCATCCCGTTCTCCGACCCGGTGATGGACGGCCCGGTGATCCAGCAGGCCTCGCAGGCGGCGCTCGACCGCGGCGCCACCCCGCCGGCGATCCTCGACGCTGCTGCCGGTCTCGACGTCGGCATCCCGCTGGCGGTGATGACGTACTACAACCTCGTCCACCACGACGGCCATCGCCGCTTCGCCGGCCGCCTGGTCGCCGCCGGCGTCGCCGCATGCATCCTGCCCGACCTCCCGCTGGAGGAGACCGGGCCGTGGTGCGAGGCCGCCGATGCCGCCGGCGTGGAGACCGTCATGCTCGCCGCGCCGACGGCACCCGACGAGCGCCTGCCACGCGTCGTCGCTCGCTCCCGCGGCTTCGTCTACGCGGTCGGCCTGCTCGGCGTCACCGGCGAGCGGGCGACGCTCGCCGCGTCGGCGACCGAGCTCGCCCGCCGTTTGAAGGCGATCACCGACGTTCCCGTGCTCGTCGGCGTGGGCGTGTCCAACGCCGAGCAGGCGCAGCAGGCGTGCACCGTCGCCGACGGGGTCGTCCAGGGTGCGTCCGTCGTGCGCCGGCTGATGGAGCACGGCCCCGACGCCGTCGGCGCGTACGTCGCCGAGGTCCGATCGGCGATCGACGCCCGCCCGTGACCGGCTGCGAGCTGTGCGAGGCGGCGCGCCTCACCGAGTGGTTCCACGAGGACGACGAGTGCTGGATCGCCGAGTGCGAGTCGTGCAGCGTGCCGATGGTGGTCTGGAAGGTCCACGATCCGTCGCCGGCCGACGACGTCAAGGCGCGACTCCACGCCCGCCTCGCCGACGTCGTCGCCCAGCACTTCGAGACCGAGCACTGGGTCGACGACGACCTGCGCACGATCCCCGGCCACTACCACGCCCACGCCCGCCCGCGCCGCGGGCCGTTCGGCGGCGGGATGCGCCGACGCTCGTAGCTGTCCGGACCTGCGAGGCTGCCGCCCGTGTCAGGACCGCCTCCGCCGCCGCCGCCGCCGACGTCGCCCGAGCCGGGATGGGGACCTCCCGGGGCGCACCCGCTCGGGCCGGCCTGGGGACCGCGCCAGTCCAACGCCGGTCTGCGCAAGACGGTGATCGTCCTGTTCTGGTGCGCAACGGGGGCGACGGGGCTGCTCGTCGTGGCGACCATCTTCCGGCGGTCGACGTTCAGCAACGTCCGCGAGGGTGACGCCCCGGTCGACGACCTCGACACGGCGGACGGGGTCGTCGCCGGCGTCGTGGTGCTGCAACTCGCGCTGGCGGTCGCGGCCGTCATCGTGTTGTCGATCTGGTCGCTGCGCGGCAGCGCGCAACGCCCAGCGCGTCGGCGCCCGCGTCTCGCCGGGGTGGGCGTGCGGCGGCTGGTACATCCCGTTCGGCAACCTCGTCGTGCCGTTCGTCCAGCTCCGGCGGATCCTCACCCACGGTCGGCGTCCGAGCTCGCCGGTGAGCATGTGGCAGACGCTGGTGATCATCGCCTTCCTGGTCAGCCGTCCGTTCAGCAGGCTCGGGGACACGGAGTCGGCGACGACGATGGACGACCTCTCGTCGCGGCTGACGGTCCAGGTCGTCCTCGCTGTGGTCAGCACACTGCTGCTCGCCGCCACGGCGATCGTCGCCTCGGTCGCGACGAGGGAGGTCGACGCCGTCGGTCAGCCGTAGGGTGGCCGGCATGCTCAAGCCAGGTGACAAGGCACCCGATTTCGACCTGACCGATCAGCACGACGAGCAGGTGTCGCTGCGCTCGCTGCGCGGCCGCAAGGTGCTCGTGTACTTCTACCCGAAGGCCGACACGCCCGGCTGCACGAAGCAGGCGTGCGGGCTGAACGACATCCTCGGCGACATCGGGGAGGCGGCGGTCGTCGGGATCAGCCCGGACAAGCCGTCGAAGCAGCTCAAGTTCGCCGAGAAGTACGGGCTCGGCTTCCCGCTCCTCTCCGACGCCGACCATGCCGTCGCCGAGGCGTTCGGCGTGTGGAAGGAGAAGAGCATGTACGGCCGCAAGTACATGGGCATCGAGCGCTCGGCGTTCCTGGTCGACGAGAAGGGCAAGGTGGCCGAGGCCTGGTACAAGATCAGCCCGGCCGACACGCCGAAGAACCTGCTGGCGGCGATCGGCTGATGAGCGGCCTGCCACGGCCGGCGGATGTCCTGCCGCACCGGCCGCCGTTCCTGTTCGTCGACGAGGTCACGGCGATGGTCCCCGGTGAGTCGGCGACCGGCCGGTGGCGGCTGACGGGCGACGAGTGGTTCTTCACGGGTCACTTCCCGGGGCGGCCGACGTTGCCCGGTGTGCTGATGTGCGAGGCGATCGCCCAGGTCGGGGCGATCGCCGTGCTCACCGACGAGCGCTTCGCCGGCAAGCTGCCGCTGTTCGGTGGCCTCGACGGTGCCCGCTTCCGGCGCCAGGTCGGGCCGGGCGACGAGCTGACCCTGGAGGTCACGCTCGGCCGGATGTCCGCACGCGCCGGCAAGGGGTCAGGCCGGGCGCTGCTCGGCGACGACGTCGCCTGCTCCTGCGACCTGCTGTTCGTCGTCGTCGACGTCTGATCCATCGAGTACGTGGAGCGCCGGACGCCGGAGGCTACCTCCAGCACTACTCGCCCGGCACCGAACACTCGACATGGGTCAGGCGGGGGCGAGGATCACCGAGCCGTTGTGGCCGCCGAAGCCGAAGTTGTTGGACATCGTCGGGCCGGGCTCCCAGTCGCGGGCGTCACCGGTGACGACGTCGATGCCGAGGTCGACGACCTTGGTGTTCGCCGTCGGCGGGATCTGGCGGTGATGGAACGACAGCAGCACGGCCGCCGCCTCCAGCGCGCCGGCCGCCCCGAGCGGGTGACCGGTCACTCCCTTGATCGACGTCGTCGGCGGTGGCTCGGTGCCGAACACGTCGAGCGCCGCCTCCGCCTCGGCGGCGTCGTTGAGCGGGGTCGAGGTGCCGTGGGCGTTGATCTGGCGGATCTCGCTCGGCTGCAACCCGGCGTCCTCGAGGGCGAGGCGCATGCACGCCGCGGCACCGGCCCCGCCGGGTGACGGCGCCGTGATGTGGTGGGCGTCGGCGTTGCTGGCCGCGCCGAGCACCTCACCGATGATCGTCGCCCCGCGTCCCGACGGCGTGCTCCCACTCCTCGAGCACCAGCACGGCCGCGCCCTCGCCGAAGACGAACCCGTCGCGGTCGACGTCGAACGGCCGGCTCACGCCCGTGGTCGACAGCGCCGTCATGTTGCGGAACCCGGCCAGCGCGGTGATCGTCGCCGCCGACTCGGCGCCACCCGTCACGACGGCATCGCAGCGACCCCACGCGATCAGCCGGGCGGCGTTGCCGATGGCGTGTGTGCCAGCGGCGCATGCCGTGCAGATCGTCTCGTTCGGTCCCTGCAGACCCCAGCGCATGGAGATCGCCGCGCCCGCCGCGTTGGCCATCATCATCGGGACGAGGAACGGCGACACCCGCCGCTCACCCTTCTCCATGCGCACGATGACCTGACCCTCGAGCGTGTGCAGACCACCGACCCCCGTGGCGAAGATCGTCCCGAACCGGGCCGGGTCGACGCCGACGTCACCCGCCTGGGCGAGCGCCTCGGTGGCCGCGGCGATGGCGAACTGCTCGACGCGGTCGGCACGCCGCGCCTCCTTGGGCGACTCGTACCAAGGGGTCGGGTCCCAGTCGACGATCTCCGTCGACTGGCCGGACGTGAGGCCCGGCCCGAGCAGGCCGCGCCAGTAGGCGTCGCGGCCGATGCCACATGGTGCCAGCACGCCCAGCCCGGTGACCGCCACCCTGCGGCCTGTCGGCTGCATGGACTGCCGACCTCAGAGCTTGCCGGCGACCAGGTCGTACGCCTGGCCGACGGTCTCGATCCCTTCCAGCTCCTCCTCGGGGACCGAGATGTCGAACTCCTCCTCCAGCGCCATCACCAGCTCGACGAGGTCGAGGCTGTCGGCGTCGAGGTCGTCGCCGAAGCGCGCATCTGGGACGACCTGGTCCTCGGACACGGAGAGCACCTCGACGGCGCACTTCTTGAAGCGACCGAACAGTTCCTGATCCATGGGCGCGAGTGTGGCACACCGACGAGCGGTGCCGTCAGTGTCCCATCCCGAGCCCGCCGTCGACCGGGATGACGGCGCCGGTGATGTAGGCGGCGTCCGGTGAGGCGAGGAACACGATGGTTCCGGCGACTTCGTCGGGTGTCGCCATCCGGGCGAGCGGGACGGCG
The DNA here is from genome assembly GCA_963749315.1 of uncultured Acidimicrobiia bacterium. Lineage (GTDB taxonomy): Bacteria > Actinomycetota > Acidimicrobiia > Acidimicrobiales > Ilumatobacteraceae > JALZMG01. Next base: position 9,326 of record CAVVMS010000021.1, on the reverse strand, counting down.
GCCGTCAACTCGGCGAGACGCTTCTCGCCCAGCGCCGCGGTCATGTCGGTCTCGACCGGGCCGGGGGCGACGACGTTGACCGTGATGCCACGCGACCCGAGCTCGCGGGCCAGCGAGCGGGCGAACCCCACCAGGCCGGCCTTCGCCGCGGCGTAGTTGGTCTGGCCGGCCGAGCCGAGCAGGCCGACGACCGACGAGACGAGCACGATGCGCCCCTTGCGCGCTCGCAGCATCCCCTGCGCGGCCCGCTTGGCGACGCGGTAGGCGGCTGTGAGGTTGGCGTCGATGACGCTCGTGAAGGCATCCTCGTCCATGCGCAGCAGCAGGCCGTCGCGGGTTGCGCCGGCGTTGGAGACGAGGACCTCGACCGGCCCGCCGAACTGCTCCTCGACCGCCGCGAACGCCTCGTCGACGTCGCCGGCGGATGTCACGTCGCACTTCACGCCGAACAGCCCGTCAGGCGGATCCGACGAGCGGTACGTCACGGCGACGCGATCGCCGCCGGCGGCGAAGCGACGGGCCACGGCGAGTCCGATGCCGCGCGACCCGCCCGTGACGAGGACGATCCGCGACACGGATCAACCGCCCCAGCGGATCACAGCGCTGGCGGCAGTCATGCCGGCGCCGAACCCGACGAGCAGCAGCAGGTCGCCCTCGCTCACGCGGCCGTTGTCGAGGGCGTCGACGAGCGCGAGCGGGATCGAAGCAGACGACGTGTTGCCCGTCCGGTCGAGCACGATCGACGTCCGTTCCATGCCGATGCCGAGGCGATCGCACGCCGCGGTGATGATCCGCGTGTTCGCCTGGTGCGGCACGAGCAGGGCGATCTCGTCGGCGGTGACGCCGGCGTGGGCCATCGACTTCTGGGCCGAGTCGACCATGATCCGCACGGCTCGACGGAAGACCTCCTTGCCGTCCATCTTGATGAAGTCGCCGATCTCGGCGTAGAGGAAGCGCTCGGCGCTGCCGTCGGCGTCGAGGTCCCAGCCGAGCAGCTGGCCCCCGCCGTCGACGGCCTCGAGAACGACGGCTCCGGAGCCGTCGCCGAACAGCATGGCGGTGTTGCGGTCCTCCCAGTCGACGATCCGCGCCAGCGTGTCGGTGCCGATGACGAGGATGCGCTCGGCACCCATGGCGATGAGGCCGTGAGCGGCCACGAGGGCGTAGGTGAACCCGGAGCAGGCGGCGTTGATGTCGAACGCGCCGCAGCGCAGGCCGAGCTCGTTGGCGACCGTCGCCGACGTCGCCGGGACCGTGCGGTCGGGCGTCGTGGTCGCCAGCACCACGGCGTCGATCGTGGACGGATCGAGCCCGGACATGCCGAGGGCGAGGCGCCCCGCCTCGGAGGACAGACCTGCCGTCGTGCCGCCGACGCGACGCTCGCGTATGCCGGTGCGCTCGACGATCCACTCGTCGTTCGTCTCCAGGCCCATGTCGGTGAGGTCCTGGTTGGTGAGCGTCTTCGGGGGCAGGGCGGTGCCCCACCCGGTGATCACGGCGCCTCGGGCGCCGGGTCGGATGGCAGGCATGGTGGAGCTCCTTCCGTCGGCTCAGCTGGTTCGCAGCCAGGCGATCGGTTGGCGGGCGGTGACACGCTCGGTGGGGAGGGCGATGTAGCTCTCGAGGGTGCCGGCGAACGGCGAGCGCACCTCGTGCTGGCCGACGTGGCCGAGCACCGTGCCGACCTCGATCGTGGTGCCGTCGTCGATCCCCTCGGTCGGGGTGAAGATGCCGGCCGCCGGGCTGACGACGACCCGCTCGCTGGTGAACAGGAGCTCGCCCTCGAGGCGGACTGGGCCGCTCGTCGACTCTCCGGTCAGCCACTCGATCAGCCGTGTCGAGCTCCTCCGGGCGTGGCCACGGAGATGGCCCGGGTGCCCTTGACCGTGCGCTTGGCCATCCCGGTGAGCACCCCGCCGGGTCCGAGCTCGGCGTAGCCCGTGACGCCGAGGTCCTCGAGCTCGTGCAGGCACTGCTTCCAGCGCACCGGCGACGACAGCTGGGCGGACAGCAGGCTCGCCCACTCCTTGCCCTCGTGGTGGGGGAGTGCGTCGACGTTGGCGATCACCGGCACCTCGGTGTCACGGGGGTCGGCCTCGGCGATGGCAGCGCGGAGACGGTTGCGTGCCGACGCCATGAACGGCGTGTGGAAGGCGCCGGAGACCTGTAGGGGCAGCACCTTCTTGGCGCCGAGTTCCCTGGCGTGCACCGACGCCGCTTCGACGCCCGCCGGTGAACCGGCGATGACGACCTGCCCTGGTGCGTTGTAGTTGGCGACCCAGACGTCCTCGTCGGCCCGCCGGCAGGCCACGTCGACCTGGTCGTCGTCCAACCCGAGCACGGCGGCCATCGTGCCCGGTTGGGCCAGCCCTGCCTGGTGCATCGCGTCGGCACGGGCCACGACGAGCCGCACGCCTTCGTCGAACCCGAGCGCGCCCGTTGCCGTCAGCGCGGTGTACTCACCGAGGCTGTGGCCGGCGCAGAAGCTCGGCTCGATGCCGAGGCGCTCGACGGCGTCGAGCACCATCAGGCTCGACACGAACGTCGTCAGCTGGGCGTTGCGGGTGTCGCGCAGCTCGTCGGCGTCGGCGTCGAGGAGGAGCGCACCGACATCGCGCTCGGCGACCTCGCTCGCTTCCTCGACCAGCTCCCAGCTCTCGTGGTCGACCCACGGCCGCCCCATGCCATGGCGCTGCGAACCCTGACCCGGGAAGGTGAAGGCGAGCACCTCTCCAACCTAGACGTTGGAGGGTGTCGCCCAGGTGGGACCCGCGCCCCCCGGGATCAGTGCCCCGGGTGGGACTCGAACCCACACCGTACGGAGTTTGAGACCGTCGCCTCTGCCAATTGGGCTACCGGGGCCGGACCCGGCAGCGTAACGCCGGCTCGATCAGGCTGGTGCGGAGGGCCTTGATCAGCTGGGCCTTGTTCATGCCCGAGCGGCCGTCGATGTCGAGCTCGGTGGCCCGCTCGAGCAACTGGGCCTTGGTCCACTGCTCGTACGGGGTGCCCGAGCCGGGTTGGCCGTCGTCGACGGCGTCGATCGCCGAGTCGAGCAGGGCGGTGGTCTCGGCGGTCGCCGTGTCGGAGATGCGGCGACCCTGGGCCTTGGCCTGCCCGCTGACCGTGCGGGCGCCGGTGCGGGCCGAAGAGGCGACGTCCTCGGCGGCTGCCCGGGCCTGACCGGTGACGGTCTTGCCCGATGTGCGCGTCGTGATCAGGAAGTTCTTCGTCGAGCCGGCGAATGCGGTGACGACGGCGGCGGTCTGGTCGTACCAGGCGCCGGCGAGCGAGCGCTGGAGGCGCACGACGCGGGCGGGGATGGCGGGGAGGTTGGCCTCGAGTTGGTCGAGGCGCTCGGTGATCGTGGGGATCGGCATGGCGCACAGCATCGCCCGGCCGGCGGCGATCCAATCATCGAACCGACCATGACGTCGGTCACGCCGGTGCCGCTCCTATCGTTCGCACCACATGGGATCGTGGCGCACCGAGCGGCGCTTGGCGCAGGTGGCGGCCAGGCTGCGGACGCTGCGCAACGAGCTGGCGATCGTCGACGAGCAGCTCGCCCAGCTCGGCGACGACGCCGACGACCTGGCCCTGCGTGCGCTCGTGTCGGAGACGCCGGCCGCCTCGTTCGAGTCCAACGACGCCCGCAAGCACGTCGACGCCATGCGCCGCCACCGTGAGCACGTGATCGCCGAGATCGCCGAGCTGGAGGTCCGTCAGGACGACCTGCTCGACCGCATGACCTCGTAGGGTGCGAGCAGTGATACGGGTCGTGATCGCCGAGGACGAAGCCATCATCCGCATGGACCTGCGGGAGACGCTGGAGGAGGAGGGCTACGAGGTCGTCGGCGAGACCGGCCGGGGCGACACCGCCGTCGAGCTGGTGCGCGATCTGCTGCCTGACCTGGCGATCCTCGACATCAAGATGCCGGGGCTCGACGGCCTCGCGGCGGCGCGGATCATCAACGCCGAGAAGCTGTGCGGCGTGCTCGTGCTGACCGCGTTCAGCCAGCGCGAGGTCGTCGAGGAGGCCCGCGATGCCGGCGCGCTGGCGTACCTCGTCAAGCCGTTCCAGAAGAGCGACCTCGTGCCGGCGATCGAGGTGGCGATCGGGCGATTCCGCGAGCTGCGGGCCATGACCGGCGAGATCGACGCCCTCGGCGAGCAGCTCGAGGCGCGCAAGGCGATCGAACGGGCCAAGGGCGTGCTGATGACGGAGCTGCAGATGTCCGAGCAGGACGCCTTCACGTTCATCCAGCGCACGGCGATGAGCGAACGCTCGAAGATGCGCCAGGTCGCCGAACGCATCGTCGAAGGAAGCCTCCGCCCGTCTGAGCATCCGAGTGTTCTGCGGCAGCCGGAGTGTCGTGCCGACCGGCGTCCGCGCACCGGACACTCGGATGGCGCCGAACACTCGGACTGGAGGCTACGCGCCGTGAGCAAGTTGTTGCTGGTCGACGGGAACTCGTTGACGTACCGCGCCTTCTTCGCCCTGCCGCAGGACATGTCGACGGCCAGCGGGCAGCTGACCAACGCCGTGTTCGGGTTCACGTCGATGTTCATCCTCGTGCTCAAGGAGCAGCGCCCCGACGAGGTCCTCGTCGCCTTCGATCGCCCCGAGCCGACGTTCCGCCACGAGGCCGACGCGACGTACAAGGCCAACCGCGACGCCGCGCCCGACCCGCTGCGCCAGCAGATGGGGCTCGTGCGCGAGGTGCTGTCGGCGCTCGGTGTGGCGAGCTGCGAGCTCGCCGGTTGGGAGGCCGACGACCTGATCGCCACGGCGACCGAGCAGGCCGTCGCCCGCGGCGACGAGGTCGTCATCGTCACCGGTGACCGCGACGCCTACCAGCTGGTCAAGGACCCACACGTCAAGGTCCTCTACAACCGGCGCGGGGTCAGCGACTACGCCCTCTACGACGAGGCCGGGATCGCCGAACGGACGGGCGTGACGCCCGCCCAGTATCCCGAGTACGCGGCGCTCCGCGGCGACCCGAGCGACAACCTCCCCGGCGTCCCAGGCGTCGGCGAGAAGACGGCGGCCAAGCTGATCAACTCCTACGGCGGGCTCGACGGGATCTTCGCCCATGTCGACGAGCAGACCCCGAAGCTGCGCGCCTCGCTCGCCGAGCACGAGGAGCGCATCCGCAAGAACCACCAGGTCATGATCCTCCGACGCGACGCGCCGGTGGAGCTCCCCGAGTCGCTGGTGATGAAGCCGAACATGGAGGAGGTCCGGCGGCTGTTCGACTTCCTCGAGTTCCGGACGTTCGCCGAGCGCCTCGCCGACGCGCTCGGGCCGGCGGCGGTCGTGCTCCGCGCCGACGAGCGTGAGCAGCTCGTGCCGGAGGTCACGGTGATGGAGTCGCCCGCGGCGTCGGCCCCGCTGCTCGCCTCGCTCGACGCCGTCGACCTCGCCGCCTCCTGGGAGGGTGAGCCGGGACGCAGCACGTTGCGCGGCCTCGCGGTCGTCACTGACGCCGAGAGCGCCGGCGTGGCGTGGATCCCGGCGGAGCACCTCGACGACCCCGCCGTCGCCGGGGCTGTTGCCGCGGCACACGTCCGCGCCCACGACGCCAAGGCGCTGATGCGCGGCTTGCTGCTCCGCGGCATCGGGCTCGACGGGCTCGAGCTGGACACGGCCATCGCCGCCTATCTGCTCGACCCGGCCGAGGCGCGCTACGAGCTCGCCCACCTCGTCGAGCGCTACACCCGCTTCGCCGCGCCGATCGACGAGCCGGCCGCCAAGGGCCAGCTCGACCTCGACGGCACCCCCGCCGACCCACCGACGATCGCCGGCCGCGAGGCGCTCGCCGTGCACCACCTGGCCGAGCCGATCACGACGCAGCTCGCCGAGCAGGGCATGGCCGACCTCTACGCGACGATCGAGAACCCGCTCGTCCGCGTGCTGGCACGGATGGAGCACGCCGGCGTCGCCGTCGACGTCGCCGACCTGCGCCAGCTCCACGAGCGGCTGACGGCCGACGTGCTGCGCCTCAACGCCGAGCTGCGCGAGGTGGTCGGGCGCGACGACCTGAACATCAACTCGCCGATCCAGCTGCGCGAGCTGCTCTACGCCCCGCCGCCCGCCGGACGGGGGCTGACGCCGATCAAGAAGACCAAGACCGGCGCCTCCACCGATGCGGCGACGCTGGAGAAGCTGCGCGACGAGTGGCCCGAGTTCATCGGCCCGCTGCTGCAGTACCGGGAGGCCGAGAAGCTGCGCGGCACGTACGGCGAGGGCCTGCTGGCCGAGGTCGCCGCCGACGGGCGGATCCACGCCACGTTCAACCAGACCGTCGCCCGCACCGGCCGGCTCAGCTCGGACCGCCCGAACCTGCACAACATCCCGGTGCGACGCGACGAGGGCCGGCTGTTCCGCCGGGCGTTCGTCGCCGCGCCCGGCGGCAAGCTGCTCGTCGCCGACTACAACCAGATCGAGCTGCGCTGCATCGCCCACCTGGCCGCCGATCCGGGCCTGATCGCCGCCTTCACGAGCGGCGAGGACATCCACAACGCGACGGCGTCGCGCATCTTCGAGGTCGCCCCGGTCGACGTCACGCTGGACCAGCGGTCGAAGGCGAAGATGGTCTCCTACGGCCTCGCCTACGGGATGGAGGCGTACGGGCTCGGGCAGCGGCTGAACATCGCGACCGAGGAGGCGGCGAAGATCCTCGACGCCTACTTCGTGGCCTTCCCGAACGTCAAGGCGTACATGGACTCGACGGTCGTCGAGGCGCGCAAGCGCGGCTACACCGAGACGCTGTTCGGCCGGCGCCGGCCGATCCCCGAGCTGCTCAACGGCAACTGGCGGATCCGCCAGGCGGGCGAGCGCCAGGCGATGAACGCCGGCATCCAGGGCCTCGCCGCCGACATCTTCAAGGTCGCCCTGGTCCGCGTCGACCAGGCGCTCGAGGAGCGCGGCGTCGCCAGCCGCCTCGTGCTGCAGGTCCACGACGAGGTGCTGGTCGAGGTCCCCGACGACGAGCGCGAGGTCGTCGGCCCGCTCGTCGTCGACCTCATGCGCAACGCCGCCGACCTCGACGTCCCGCTCGAGGTCAACGTCGCCTGGGGCACCACCTGGGCCGATGCGAAGTCCTGAGCCGGACCACTGGTTCGAGCCGATCGCCGAGCACCTCGGCGAGGCGTACCTGCGCTACTCGTTCACCAAGGGGACGGTGCAGGAGGTCGACCACGTGGTCGGCGCGCTCGGCCTGCGCGCGGGCGGTCGTGTGCTCGACGTCGGGTGCGGCCCCGGCCGCCACGCCCACGAGCTGGCCCGGCGGGGGATCGTCGTGCACGGCATCGACATCTCGGACGCGTTCGTCGAGCTGGCCCGCCGCGACGCGCCTGCAGGTGCGACGTTCGAGCGCCTCGACGCCCGGACGATGGCGTTCGACGCCGAGTTCGACGCCGTGATCTGCCTGTGCCAGGGCGCCTTCGGGTTGATGACGACCGACGGCGGCGACGACGCCGTCGTCGCCGGGATGGCGCGGGCGCTGCGGCCGGGCGGCGGGCTCGCCCTCAGCGCGTTCAACGCCTACTTCGCCGTGCAAGCTACCACGACGGCGGCGACGTTCGACGCCGACACCGGCGTCGCCCACGAGCGCACCGAGGTTCGTGATCCTGCGGGCACGGCGATCGAGGTCGATCTGTGGACGGGCTGCTACACGCCGCGGGAGCTGCGCCTGCTGCTCGCCCGGCACGGCCTCGACGTCGAGCGGATCAGCAGCGTCGAGCCCGGCGCCTACGGCGACGACCCGCCGACGACCGAGTCGCCCGAGTTCCTCGTGATCGCCAGGCGCCCATAGCGATCGGTCGAGGCCCGCGCTACCCTCGTACCCTGCGTCGTGGCCGGTCAGCGGCACGATGTCGTGAACCCACCAGTCCCTCGAAAGCAGCCCGTTCCTTGTCCGACTCCAACGCTCCCTCCACCACCGCCACCGTGCCGACGACCACCGGGTTCGGCACCTTCGACGAGGAGGGCAACTACACACCTCGCGAGGTCGTCGTCGACGACCTCGGCATGTCCTTCGCCGATGCCATCGACGGCACGATGGTCGAGGTCGAGGACGGCCAGCTCGTCAACGGCACGATCGTCAAGATCGACAAGGACGAGGTGCTGCTCGACATCGGCTACAAGAGCGAAGGCGTCATCCCGTCGCGTGAGCTGAGCATCCGCAACGACGTCGACCCGCACGAGATCGTCACGCTCGGCGAGAAGGTCGAAGCCCTCGTCCTGCAGAAGGAGGACAAGGAGGGCCGTCTCCTCCTGTCCAAGAAGCGGGCGCAGTACGAGCGGGCGTGGGGCACGATCGAGAAGCTGAAGGAGGAGGACGGCGTCGTCGAGGGTCCGGTGATCGAGGTCGTCAAGGGCGGCCTGATCGTCGACATCGGCCTGCGCGGCTTCCTGCCCGCCTCGCTCGTCGAGCTGCGCCGTGTGCGCGACCTGCAGCCGTACGTCGGCCAGCGGATCAGCGCCAAGATCATCGAGCTCGACAAGAACCGCAACAACGTCGTGCTCAGCCGCCGCGCCCACCTCGAGGAGACGCAGAAGGAGTCGCGCGACCAGTTCCTCACCAACCTCAAGGTCGGCGAGGTCCGTCACGGCACGGTGTCGTCGGTCGTCAGCTTCGGCGCCTTCGTCGACCTCGGCGGGATGGACGGCCTGATCCACGTCAGCGAGCTGTCGTGGAAGCACGTCGACCACCCCGGCTCGGTCGTCGCCGTCGGCGACGAGGTCGACGTCCAGGTGCTCGACGTCGACATGAGCCGCGAGCGCATCAGCCTCTCGCTGAAGGCCACCCAGCAGGACCCGTGGCAGGAGTTCGCCTCGACCCACGAGGTCGGCCAGCTGGTCTACGGCCGGGTCACCAAGCTCGTCCAGTTCGGCGCCTTCGTCCAGGTCGGCGACGGCATCGAGGGACTCGTGCACATCTCGGAGATGTCGACGCACCACGTCGACTCGCCCGACCAGGTCGTCACGCCCGGCGAGGAGCTGTGGGTGAAGATCATCGACCTCGACCTCGCCCGCCGGCGGATCAGCCTGTCGATCAAGCAGGCCGCCGAGGGTGGCGAGCTGGCCGAGGAGTACCGCGAGCACTTCGAGGTCGACGAGCACGGCAACTGGACCGCCGGCGACACCGACGCCGAGCGCGAAGCCGCGTGGTCGGAGTACTACGGCGACGAGGGCGCGGAGCAGCCCGCGGCCGCCGACGACGACGCCTGCCGCCGAGGCGGCCGCCGACGACACACCTGTCGACGACGACGCCCGCCGCGACACACCTGTCGCGAGCCCGACGTCGCCGACTCCGAGCCCG
>CAVVMS010000020.1:0-97101 GCA_963749315.1 uncultured Acidimicrobiia bacterium | reverse complement strand
CACCACGCAGAACTCGTCGTACAGCGACACTGGGCGCAACGGCCGCACCGCGACGTCGGTCGACGCGCCGCCGGCTCGGCCTGCCACGAGTTGAGCCACCCGAGCCCCGTCCCCACGGCGACCTGATCGAGCACCCGCTCGACCTGCACGGCGGCGTGCGTGATCCACCGCGGCCGTGCGCCGGCAGCGGTGCAGTACGACTCGATCGCGTCGTGTGCGGTCGGCGCGTCGTCCCGATCGACGATGAGTACCGGCTCGGCGTGCAAGTCACGGGCCTCGACGACGTCGGCCGCCGCCAGGTGGTGCCCCGTCGGCACGGCGAGGTGGTCGACGGGCACCTGGGCGAGTGGCGCCGACGTGAGCCTGCCGGGCTCGATCACCGGTCCACGCACGATGCCGGCGTCGAGCGCACCCGTGCGCAGACCGTCGAGGATGCGCAGTGACGTGAGGCCGTCGGCGCGCAGCAACACGTCCGGGCGCGCGGCGCGCAGGGACTTGATCGTGCGCATCATCCCGCTCTCGCTGCCGTGGCAGTAGCCGACGGCACACAGGAGCGGCGCCGACGCCAACTCGGCGGCGATGCTCGTGAACCGGTCCATCGCGCCGCAGCACCTCGCGCGCTTCGAGCAGCAGGCGTTCACCGGCTGCGGTCAGCGAGACGTGACGGCTGGTGCGCTCGAACAGCTCCAGGCCCAGCGCCTGCTCCAACTCGCGGATCCGCTGCGACAGCGGCGGGGTCGTGACATGGAGCCGAGCCGCGGCGCGCCCGAAGTGCCGTTCCTCGGCGACCGCGACGAAGTAGCGCAAGCGCCGCACGTCGACGAGCCCGCCGTTGGTCACCGAGGCGAACGTTATCGGTTCCGACATGATCCCTGTCGCAGATGGTCGTGGACGGCGCGGTCCTGCCAGGTGAGCGTTGGGACCGATGAAGCTGCTGTGGTTCCACCTGATGCCCTACCCGGCGTTCCCGGAGGACTTCAACCGCAAGCACCGCAGCGTCTGGGTCGACGTCGACCCCGCCCTGTTCGACCCGGCGGTCGTGGCCGACTGCTACGAGCGCTACATCGAGCAGCTCGTCCACGCCGAGCAGTGCGGGTTCGACGGGATCTGCGTCAACGAGCACCACGGCAACGGCTACGGGCTGATGCCGTCCCCGAACGTCGTGGCCTCGATCCTCGCCACGCGCACCTCCCGCGCGGCCATCACGGTGCTCGGCAACTCCGTCGCCCTGTACAACCCGCCGGTCCGGGTCGCCGAGGAGATGGCGATGCTCGACCTGCTGTCCCGCGGCCGCCTGATCAGCGGCTTCCCAGTCGGCACGTCGATGGACACCGCGTACGCCTACAGCGCCAACCCCGGCACGCTACGCGAGAAGTACCTCGAGAGCATCGAGCTGATCCTCAGGGCGTGGGCGGCGACCGAGCCGTTCGCCTTCAACGGCCGCTTCACGCAGATGCGCTACGTGAACGTGCTGCCCCGACCGTTGCAGCGGCCCCATCCACCGATCTGGATCCCCGGCGGCGGCTCGGTGGAGACCTGGGACTACTGCTCACAGAACGACTTCGTCTACGCCGCCCTCTCCTACTACGGGCATCTCATGGCGCGGGAGACCGTCAGCGGCTACTGGCGCCGCGTCGAGGCCAACGGCAAGGACCTCAACCCGTACCGCCTGGCGTTCCTGCAGTTCATCGGCGTCGCCGACACCGACCAGGAGGCACACCGGCTGTACCGGGAGCCGGCGGAGTACTTCTTCAACCGATCGCTGCACGTCTATCCCGGCTACGCCGACCCGCCCGGCTACATCACCGAGGCGTCCGCCCGGGCGCGCTACCAGTCTCAGGTCCGCGCCGTGGTGCGGGCGAAGCAAGCGAAGCACGACCTGACATGGGACGAGATGGTGGAGAAGGGCTACGTCGTGATCGGCAGCCCCGACACCGTGCGGGAGACGCTCGTCGACGTCGCCACGACGTTCAACTGCGGCCACCTGCTGACGATGCTGCAGTTCGGCAACATGAGCGACGAGCTGACCCGGTACAACAGCGAGCTGTTCGGTGCCAAGGTGGCGCCCGGCCTCCGCGGCCTGTTCAGCGACGCCGAAGACCACTGGTGGCCGGAGAACGCATCCTGATGGACCGCCAGCTCGTCTACCTGCCTGGCATCGCCGGCCACCCGGCCCGCTCGCCGGCCATGTCGATCGTCGCGGACGCCGGGTGGGACATCGTCGTCCCGGAACTGCCCGGCTTCGACGGGCGTTCCGGCTTCCGCCCTCCCGACGACCACCTGGGCTGGCTCGTCGTCGCATGGGACGCCCTCGACGCCACCGGCGCGCTCCCGTGCCCCGTCGTCGGCGCCTCCGTCGGCGGGATGCTCGCCGCCGACCTCGCCGTGTTCCGCCCCGAGGCGGTGACGGCGCTCGCCCTGCTCGCCCCGTTCGGCAGCTTCGACGATCGCAGTCCGGGCCTCGACGTGTTCGCCGTGCCGGCAGCCGAGCGGATGAGCCACCTCTTCGCCAGCGGCGTCCCCGAGCCGTTCATCGAGCGCTTCGCCCACCTCGGCGCGGACGAAGCGCCGGTCGCCCGATACCTCTCCGACGTCGCCGCGGCGAGCCTGCTCTGGCCGCTCGGCGACCGCGGCGAAGCGCGCCGCCTGCACCGGCTGCGGTGCCCGGCGATGGCCCTGTGGGGCGACCAGGACGAGCTGCTCCCAGTGGCCGCGTCGGCCGCGTGGGCCGCCGGAGGCGTGCCCGTCGACGTCATCGCCGGCGCCGGACATCTGCTCGAATGGGACGCGCCCGACGAGGTGGGCGCGCGCCTCGTGGGCTTTCTCGACCAAGGGGGTCTCGATGGGTCTCGTCGATGAGGCGGAGTTCCACTTCTTCCACTTCTTCCCGTACACCGACCTGCCCGCCGATCATCGGACGTACGAGTCGCTGTGGGTCGACTTCTCGAACTCCAACTACGACCCGCAGGTCGGCCACGACCTCTACCAGCGGTACCTCTCGGAGATGGTGCTCGCCGACCAGCTCGGGTTCGACGGGCTGATCCTCAACGAGCACCACAACACGCAGTACTCGATGAACCCGGCGCCGAACCTGACGGCCGCGGCATTGATCCCGCAGACGAAGAGCTGGATCAACGTCTTCGGCACTCCGCCGAACCTCGGGTACCCGAACCGGCTGGCCGAGGAGTACGCCATGCTCGACGTGATGTCCGGCGGGCGGCTGCGCGTCGCCTTCCCGCTCGGAACCGGCATGGAGTACTGGGCCAACGCGGTCAACCCGGCCACCGCACGGGCCCGCTTCCGCGAGTCGATCGACATCATCCTCAAGTGCTGGACGGAGGACGGCCCGATCAGTTACTCCGGCGAGTTCTACACGTACCGGTACCTGAACCCGTGGCCGAAGCCGATGCAGAAGCCGTATCCGGAGTGCTACATCGTCGGGACCGGGTCGCCGGAGACGATCGAGCTGGCGGCCGAGCTCGGCTTCGGGTACTCGGTGGTGTTCATCCCGACCAAGGTGCAGCTGCAGGTGTTCGACCACTTCCGCGAGCGGCTCGCCCACCACGGCCACGAGCCGTCGCCGGACAAGGTGACGATCGGGCCCGTCCTCGCCTACGTGGCGGACTCGGACGAGCAGGCCGAGGAGGAGTTCCGCCCGCACGTCATGTACTTCTTCGAGAACGCCTTGCGCACGACGCCGCGGTACCTCAACCCGCCCGGCTATGTGACGGTGCCGGAGTTCCGCAAGCGGATCCAGGCCGCCAACGTCCACGGCAGCGCCAACTGGGACGACCTGACCGCCGTCAACCGCATCGTCGCCGGAACACCGGAGAAGGTGGCTGACGCGCTCGGGTGCTGGATCGAGGAGGCGGGCAGCAGCCGCGTCAACCTCAACCTGACGATCGGCGACATGCCCAACTGGAAGGTCGTCAACAACACGACGCGATTCGCGAAGGAGGTGTTGCCGCGCCTGCGCTCCTCGAAGCAGGTGAACGCGTGAGCGACACCACGCTCGCCTTCGAGCGGTTGGCGTACGACGTCAACGGCACCGAGACGGTCGTGCTGGCGGCCGGCGATCCGTCCGCACCACCACTCGTGTTCCTCCACGGCGCCGGCACGTTCCACGGGTTCGCGTTCACCGCGCCATGGGCCGAGCACCACCGCGTGCTCGTGCCGTACCACCCCGGCTACGGCGAGTCGGGCGATCTCCCCGAGCTGCGCGAGGTGCACGACCTCGTGCTGCACTACACCGCGTTGTTCGACGAGCTCGGGCTGACGCAGGGCGTCGACCTCGTCGGGTTCTCCCTCGGCGGCCTGCTCGCGGCGCGCCTGGCGATCGAGCAGAAGCACCGTCTGGGCCGGCTCGTGCTGGTCGCCCCTACCGGCCTGCGCGTGCCGGGCGTGGACGTCGACGATCTGTTCGGAATCCCGCCAGAGGAGCTGATGGACCGTTTGGCCCACCGCTCCGAGACGCTCCTGCCGCACCTGCCCGACGATCCGCACGACGTCGACTTCACCGTCGACCGCTACCGCGAGATTCGCTCCACCGCCCTGATGCTGTGGGAGCACCCGTTCGACCGCGTCGTGCCGCGGTGGCTCGGACGTGTCGACATCCCGACTCTCGTCGTGTGGGGCGAGGAGGATCGACTGTTGCCGGTCGAGTTGGCACCGGCCTGGGCCGCGCTGCTGCCGAACGCGACGGTGAAGACCTTTCCCGATGCCGGCCACCTCGTCCTCGACGAGTCCGCCGCCGCCGTCGACGCGGTGGCGAGCTTCTGCGCCGACGCACGTGATGCACCAGGCGCTGCTGCTCGACGTCGGCTACGTCATCATCGACGTCACGTGGCGCGGCGGTCGACGCGCTCGGTCGGGCCACGGGGCGGTCGATGCCCGAACCGTACGACCGCGATCCCACGCCAGAGTCGTGGGACAGCGTTGCCGTCGGGGCCGGATTCGACGGCTTCGTCGGGCTGTTCCGCGCCCTGTGCGACACGGTGCCCGACGAGATGATCGACCCGGCGTCGATCGCCTTGCTGCGCGACGCTCGCGCCGCCGGTCGGCGCACCGGCGTGCTGTCCAACGACGCCTACACGTTCGTCGGACGGGAGTTCTTCGCCGGTCGGCCGGAGTTCGCCGACCTCGACGCCTTCGTCGACTCCACCGACGTCGGTGTCCGCAAGCCGGATCCCGAGGCGTACCTGCAGGCCGCGGCCGCGCTGGGCGTGCCGCCGTGTGAGGTCGTGTTCCTTGACGACACATTGGAGTGCGTCGATGGCGCGACACGGGTCGGGATGTCGGCCGTGCTCGTCGACCCGCTGGACAAGACGCCCGCCTTCGACCGGGCGCGAGCCTTGCTGGCATTGTGATGACTGAGCCGGCTAGATGACCGAGCGTGTCGTCATCACCGGCGCCAACCGCGGACTGGGGCTCGAGCTCGCCCGCCGCTACGCCGAGCGCGGCGACGATGTGTGGGCCGGCTGCCGCCGTCCTGCCGAGGCGACCGAGCTCGCCGCCGTCACCGGTCACGTGCTGGAGCTCGACGTCGCCTCCGAGGCGTCGATCGAGCGCTTCGCCCGTCACGTCGGTCCCGACGCCGTCGACGTCCTCGTCAACAACGCTGGCGTCGACGCCCGTGCCCTCGGCGTGCCCGACGACGAGCGCGACGTGCTGCGACTCGATGTGGCGACACTGCTCGACGAGGTCCGCATCAACGCCATCGGGCCGATGCTGCTCGTCCGGGCGCTCGTCGACCAGCTGCGCGCCGCGGCGCGGCCACGCCTCGTCAACATGTCGTCGACCGTCGGCTCGATGGAGGTCGCCGCGACGATCGGGCGCGACATCGGGTACGTCGTGTCGAAAGCGGCGCTGAACATGATCACGGTGAAGCTCGCCGGCCGCCTGCACGACGACAACGTGTCCGTCGTCGCCCTCCACCCAGGGCTGCTGCGGACCGCCCTCGGCACTCCGCGTGGCGATCTCGAGGACCCGGCGCCGGCCAGCGCCGAGATCGTCGCCCTCGTCGATCGCCTGACACTCGCCGAGTCCGGTTCGTTCCTCCGCCGAGACGGCACCGTCCATCCTTGGTAGCGGTCAGTGCGGCACGCGGCCGCCGTTGACGACGATCGTCTGTCCCGACACGAACGCCGAGTCGTCCGAGAGCAGGTAGCAGAACGTGCCGAGCAGGTCGTCGGGACGCATCACTCGTCCGAGTGGCGTGCGCGACGGGTCGTAGGGACCGAGCATCTCGGAACCGGGTGTCGGGGTGAAACCTGGCGCCACGCAGTTCACCCGGATCCCCTGTGCTCCGAGCTCGTTGGCGAGGGCACGGGTCATCGAGATCACGGCACCCTTCGAAGCGACGTAGTGGACGAAGCCGTGAGAACCCGTGAGGGCGGTCTCCGAGGAGACGTTGACGATGCTCCCACCGCCGGAGCCCATTGCTCGCGCCGCGGCCTTGGCGCAGAGGAACGACCCGCGCACGTTGACGGCGAACATGCGGTCCCACTCCTCGAGATCGATCTCGTCGAACGGCCGCCGGTCGACGAGGAGCGCGGCGCTGTTGACGAGTCCGTCCACATGGCCGATGCCGGCGAACAGCGACTCGACCTGCTCGGCGTCGCTGACGTCGCAGACGACGTCCACCCCCGCCAGCAGGTCGGCGGTCACCACCTCGGCGCCTCGCGCCCGCAGCTCGCCGGCGAGGGCCGCCCCGATGCCTCGGCCGCCACCCGTGACGACGACTCGCTTGCCGGCGACGGTCACGCGAGCGCCGCCAGCGCGTCGTGGATGCGCCCGTTCGACGCCAGCACGTTGGCCAGCCCGGGTCCGAGGTTGAGCGGCCCGCCGTGGAACGCCTCGATCCTCCGCCCGCCTCGGTGATCAACAAGGAGCCGGCGCCGACGTCCCACGCGTAGGTCGAGTCGGCCTCCAGGAAGGCGTCGACGCGGCCGGCGGCGACATACGCCAGGCACAGCGCCGGCGAGCCGATGCACCGAACGCCACGGCACCGGCCGGCGAGATCGGTGATGCGCTGTCCGAACGCGGCGACTGCCCGTGGATCGTCGGACTGCACACCGGTGCAGACGAGCGCCTGGGCGAGCGTCGCAGTCGTCGCGACGTGCAGCCGGTCGCCCGCCAGCCACGCCCCTCCGCCTCGCGCCGCCGTGAACAGCTCGCCACGGAACGGCTCGAAGATCGCCGCCGCGGCGACGCCCTCTGCGTCCTTGACGGCGACCGACGTGCACGCCAGCGGCACGCCGTGGGCGTAGTTGGACGTTCCGTCGAGCGGGTCGACCAGCCAGGTGTGGCTGCTCTCGGCGGCGCCTGCGCGGCCCTCCTCACCGAGGATCGCGTGGCGCGGATGATGCCCGGTGATGACCTGGACGATCGCCGACTGTGCCGCGAGGTCGGTGGCCGTGACGATGGACGTCCGCTCGCTCTTGTGGTCGACGTGGACAGGTCTGCCGAGCCCTTCGACGAGGACGGCCCCACCGGCGCGGGCCGCGGCGACCGCGACCTCCAGCAGCTCCGCCGGCGACGCGGTCAACTGGTGGCGGTCTGCCGGGTGACGATCCGCTCGGGCACCGGCGTCGGGCTCCGTCTCGCCGGGCCCGAAGCGTTGGTAGTCGACGCGGTCGTCCAGGTCGTCGGGGTCCAGGTACTCGAAGTAGTTCAGCGCCGCATCGACGTCGCCCTCCCAGACGTCGGCCGGGACGTTGTAGAGCACCTCCAGTCCGTACCCGTCGGGATCGGCGATGTACGCCGAATGCGTCATCCCGTGGTTGCCGCGGACGATGACCTCGACGCCGTGGGCCTTCATGTGCCGCAGCTGGCTGAGCCACGACTCCCGATCGGGGTAGCCGATGGCGATGTGGTTGACCCCGGCACGCGGTCGGCGCCATCGCCCACGGCTCGGGCGGCGGCACTCGGTCGGGGTTCTCGATCTGCGCCAGGGCGAGGTCGTGGTGGTGCGACGGGTCGCCTCGGTAGAAGCGCATGGTCATCGTGTGGGTGAGGTCGCCACACTGCTCGAACCCCAGCACCTCGGTGTAGAAGCGATGGGAACGGTCGATGTCCCGGACGTTGAGCACCAAGTGGTTGATGCTGGGTGTCGACGGTGTCGACATGCCGCCAACGTATCAGGAGACCGGAGACTGAGAAGCTGCGCCAAGACGGGGGCTCTGCCCCCGTGTACCCCCGAAGAGAGGAGAATCGGCCCGTCGCCGAAGGCGACAACGTCTTTGGGGGCGGTCGGGGCGGAGGCCCCGACCACAGAGCTGCGCCTACCGGCGCACGCTCTGAGTCGCCCGCCAGATCCGCTCCGGCGTGAGTGGTGTCTCGAGGTGGCGGATCCCGAGATGGCTCAGCGCGTCGATCACGGCGTTGTAGACGGCCGGGATCGACCCGATCGTGCCGGACTCCCCGACGCCCTTGGCGCCGAGGGCGTTGACGAATGTCGGTGTCTCCATCGACACGAGGTCGAACGACGGCAGTTCGGCAGCCGAGATCACGGGATAGTCGGCGAAGTTGGTGGTACGCGGCTGGCCGTCGGCGTCGTAGTGCACCGCTTCGAGCAGCGCCTGGGCGACCCCCTGGGCGATGCCGCCGTGCACCTGGCCTTCCGCCAGCAGCGGATTGATGAGCGTGCCGGCGTCGTCGACCGCGACGTGCTGGCGCACCCGCACCGAGCCCGTCTCGGTGTCGACCTCGACGACGGCGACGTGGGTGCCGAACGGGAATGTCGGCATCGAGGGTTCGAAGACGTGCTCGACGGCGAGGTGGCCGGCGGCGTCCTCGGCGAGGTCGTCCCAGCCGAGGCTGCTCGCCGGCGTGCCGACGACGTGGAAGCGGCCGTCATCCAGCACGACGTCGCCGACGTGCGCCTCGAAGCGGTTCGCCGCCCGCTCACGGGCCAAGTCGACGAGCTGGGCAGTTGCCGCGGCGAGGGCGGCGCCGGCGAGTTGCACCGAGCGCGACCCGACCGTCAGGCCGCCGGTGGGGACCGCATCGGTGTCGCCGTGAACGACCTCGATCTGGTCGATCGGCACGCCCGTGGCGTCGGCGACGATCATCGCCCACGTCGTCTCGTGGCCCTGTCCATACGGCGTCGCCCCGCTGCGGACCAGCAGGCCACCTGAGTCGACGAGCTCGACGGCGGCGTACTCCGTGCTCGGCAGCCCGGCGGTCACCTCGACGTACGTCGCCAAGCCCGATCCCGAGCGCGATCGGATCGGCGGCTTCCCGGCGACGCGCCTGTTCGGCGCGCAGCTCGTCGTAGCGGGCCGACCGCCAGCGCCCGCTCCAGGGACTCCGGGTAGTCGCCGACGTCGTACACCGTGCCGATCCCCGTCGTGTACGGCTCCGTGAAGCGAGCGACGTAGTTCCTCCGGCGCAGGTCGGCCGGGTCCATCTCGATCTCGGCGGCGAAGCGATCGACCATCCGCTCGATCGCCACCGCAGCCTCGGGCCGGCCGGCGCCGCGGTACGCCGTCGTCGACACCGCATTGGTGACGACCGAGACACCGGTGAATCCGACGTTGCCGATGTCGTACACGCCCGTCGCCATGCGCTGTGTCATCCCCGGCAGCGCGGCGCCGACGAGCGGATAGGCGCCGGCGTCCTGGACGACATCGAGTTGGTAGGCCGTGATCCGGCCGTCGCGGCTCCCGCCGAGCCTGGCGTGCTGCACCTGGCCGCGCCCGTTGGGCATGGCGAGGATGTTCTCGGTGCGTGTCTCCGTCCAACGCACGGGCCGTGCGAGCCGGCGGGCGTAGAAGCCGAGGGCGAGCTCCTCCGGGTACGTGCGCGCCTTGGCACCGAAGCCGCCACCGACGTCGGGCACGATCACCCGCACCTGCGCGGCAGGGAGGCCGTAGATCTCGGCCAGCAGCGCCTTCGTGGGGTGCGCACCCTGGCAGGCCGAGTAGTGCACGAGACGTCCGTCATCGGTCCAGACGGCGGCGCCCGAGCGGCCCTCGATCGGTGCCGCGGTCAGCCTCTGGTTGGCGATGCGCTCCTCGACGACGACCTCGCACTCGCTGAAGTCCGCCTGTTGCCGCGACGCGAAGCGCATCACGGTGTTCGTGCCGTGCTCGGGGAACAGGACGACCTCGTCCTGCAGCGCGGCTGCGGGGTCGACGACGGCCGGGAGTGGCTCGTAGTCGACGAGCACGAGGTCGGCCGCATCGGCAGCGGCGAGCCGGTCGTCGGCGACGACGGCCACGACCGGTTCACCGACGTAGCGGACCGTGCCGATCGCCAGGATCGGCCGCCGCATGGCTTCGGGGAACGCCGGGCTGGGGTGCGGGACGAGGCCGAGCGAGTCGAGGTCGGCGCTGGTGAAGACGGCGACGACACCGGGCGCGGTGGAGGCGTCCGACGTGTCGATCTCGACGATGCGGGCGTGGGCGTACGGCGAGCGCACGTACACGACCCACGCCGCACCTGGCAGCTCGATGTCCTCGACGTAGGTTCCGCCCACGGTGAGCAGCCGCGGGTCCTCGACGCGCACCACCCGGTTGCCGAGGATGCTGCCCATCGGGCCGACGATAGGAGATGGCCGTGCTTGACTACGGCGACCATGACCGTGACCGACGTGACGCGCGACCAGCTGAACCGGGTGTCCACCGCGACGCTCACGAGTCAGCTGCAGCGGCGTGGCCTGCGCAGCACGTTCCTCAGCGGCCTGCGCCCGGTGAAGCCGGGCCAGCGCATGCTCGGCTACGCCCACACGCTGCGTTACGTGCCGCTGCGCGAAGACCTCCAGCCGCAGTTGGGCGGCCGGGAGAACGCGCAGCGACGGGCGATCGAGAGCCTGGCCATCGACGAGGTGCTCGTCATCGAGTCTCGCGGTGAGACCGATGCCGGCACGATCGGCGACATCTACGTGTCGCGTGCGATCGCCCTCGGCGCGGCCGGCGTCGTCACCGACGGGGCGCTTCGCGACACGCCGGCGATCAGTGCACTCGCCCTGCCGGTGTACCACCGCGCCTCGCACGCGGCGACGTACGGACGGCTGCACATGCCGCTCGACCATCAGGTCCCGATCGCGTGCGCCGGCGTCACCGTGATGCCCGGCGATGTCATCGTCGGCGATGGCGAAGGGGCGGTCGTGGTGCCGGCGGCACTCGCCGAGGAGGTCGCTGCCGACGCCGCGCAGCAGGAGGTCGAGGAAGAGTGGGCGCTCGAACGCGTCGCCGCTGGCGAGAGCACGATCGGCGTGTTCCCGATCGCACCCGAACGGCGCTCCGAGTTCGAGGCCTGGCTGGCCGCGCGCGACCGAGGAGCGACCGCGTGACCCGGCGCTCGATCGACATCGACGGCTTCCGCCACGCCAACCCGATCCCCGGCGCCAGCCGTGTCGGGCCACTGATCGCGTCGAGTGTGATCTCGGGGCGAGGCGGCGACAGTGACGAGGCGCAGATCGCCATCCTCTTCGGTCACGTCGGCGACATGCTGCATGCCGCCGGCGCCGACTGGCGTCACGTGGTGAAGATGAACTTCTACGTCCCCGATCTGGCGCTTCGGGAGTTGATCAACGGGCCCTGGCTGGAGCACTTCCCCGACCCCGACTCGCGCCCGGCGCGGCACACGCACGTGTCGGCCGCCGGGTCCGGGGTGACGTGCGACTTCCTCGCCTACGTCGACGAGTAGCTCAACGGATGCGGTCGCGGGTCGTCGCGACGTGATCTGGGCGCGGATCGTCTCGGAATCCGACACGTTCCGCGCCCAGATACGAATCGCGCCCAGTTCGGCGGTCGGCCACCTGGCAAGCGCTCACTCGGAGACGAAGGTGACCTCGCCGAGGCGGTCGAACTGGGCGACGACGTTGTCGCCCACGGCGAACGGGACGGCCTTGATGAACGAGCCGGACAGGATCACATGCCCGGCCTCGGTGACGACACCGAACTCGTGCAGCTTGTTCGCCAGCCAGGCGACGGCGTTGATCGGGTTGCCCATCACCGCCGAGGCCACCCCGCTCTGCTCGATGGTGCCGTTGATCGCCAGGCTGGCGCCGATGCGGCGGATGTCGAGGTCGGTCAGCCGGACGGGACAGCCGCCGAGCACCACCCGCCCGCACGACGCGGCGTCGGCGATGCTGTCGACCAGCCGGTTCGGGCCCCTGCCCAGCTGGCGGTTGTCGATGACCTCGATGCACGGCAGCACGAAGTCGGTCGCCCGGATCACGTCGACCGCGTTCACGGCCGGGCCGACCAGCGGCTCGCGCAGGACGAAGGCGAGCTCGACCTCGACGAGCGGATCGTTCATCCGGCTGCGCGGGACGACGCCACCCTCGAGCACGAACCAGTCGTCGAACATCGTGCCGTAGTCGGGCTCTGTGGCGCCGGTGAGCGAGCGCATCGCTTTGGAGGTGAGCCCGATCTTGTGGCCCTTGACGATGCGCCCAGCGGCGACCTTGCGCGCAGTGACCGCCATGGCGATGCGATAGGCGTCGTCGACGTCGACGTCGGGGTAGGTCTGGGAGATCGGGGTGATCGGAGCGTTGTCGAGCTCAGCCGTGTGCAGTGCGGCGGCGGCCTCGGCGACGAGATCGTCGGACAGCATCGGCGCAGGTCTAACACAGCGACGGACTAGACATTGGCCGAGGACGCGATGCCCGCCAACACGTACCACCAGATGCGCGGTGAGGCGCCGCCGCCGCCGGCGGGGTGCCCGGTGCGAGCGTGGGACCCGCTCGGCCACACCTACCTCGCCGACCCGTACCCGGTGGCCGGCGAGCTGCGCGAGCAGACGCCGATCTTCTACGCCGACGAGCTCGGCTACGTCGTGGTGACCCGGATGGAGGACATCGTCGAGGTGTTCATGAACCCCGACGTCTACGCCTCGGTGAACGTGCAGGATCCGGTGTACCCGTTGTCCGCGGAGGCGACCGAGGTCCTCGCCGTGCCGGACTTCGATCCCGTCGCCGTGATGTCCAACCTCCCTGAGCCCGACCACACGCGCATCCGCGTGCACACGAGGGAGGGGTTCTCGAGGCGGCGCCTGCAGACGCTCGAGCCGTTCATCGTCCGGCGGGCGAACGAGTTGATCGATGCCATGCTCGACGCCGGGCCGCCGGCCGAGTTCGTCGCCGCGCTGGCGTACCCGCTGCCCGGCGAGACGGTGTTCCGGTTGATCGGGTTCCCCGAGCAGGACGACGACCTGCTCAAACACTGGTGCGGTGACCGCAAGACCTTCTCGTGGGGCCACCCGACCGGCGCCCAGCAGGTCGAGATCGCCAAGCGGATGCTCAGCTACTGGCGCTACTGCCGCCAGTTCACCGCCCACAAGCGCGACCACCGGGCCGACGACTTCGCCTCCGAGCTGCTCGACGCCCACGAGGCCCACCCCGACGACATCGCCTACAACGAGGTCGAGTCGGTCATCTACGGCCTGTCGTTCGCCGGCCACGAGGCCGTGACCAACCTGATCTGCAACTGCCTCACGTGCCTGTTGCCACGCCGTGACACATGGGCCGAGCTCTGCGCCGATCCGTCGCTGATCCCTAACGCCGTCGAGGAGGTCCTGCGCTTCCAGTCGAGCCAGATCTCGTGGCGACGAGTCACGACCCGCGACACGACGCTCGCCGGCCAGGACCTCCCCGCCGGGACGCCGATCCTGCTCAACTTCGCCGCCGCCAACCGCCAGCCCGACGTCTTCCCCGAACCCGACGTCTTCGACATCCACCGCCCGAACGCCGCCCGCCACATCTCGTTCGGCAAGGGCATCCACTACTGCCTGGGCGCCAACCTGGCGAAGCTGGAGGCGCAGATCGTCGTCGCCGCACTCGCCGCCCGGATCCCGTCGCTGCGCCTGGTCGAGCAGCAGGAGCTCACCTACTTCCCGAACATCACGTTCCGCGGGCCTGACGCCCTGCTCCTCGAGTGGTGAATCCGTGAGCCTCTACCAGGTGCAGAAGTTCCTGTTCCAGCTCAACCGCGACCCGGCGCGCCAGCAGGCGTACCTCGCCGACCGCGACGGCGCCCTCGCCGGCTACGAGCTGACCGCCGAGGAGCGTGACGCCCTCGTCGGGCCGGACATCGGGTTCCTGTACCACCTCGGCGTCAACGGTCAGATCCTGATGTACTTCGCCACGCTGCACCAGATCGCATGGACCGACTACCTCCAGCAGATGCGTGACGGGATCGCCACCTACGGGCCGGTCCGCGAGGGTGTCTACGCGATGACCGGCTACGAAGGCGTCGACAACCACACCGCCCGGCTCCGGGACGAGGCGGGCTCGGCGTGAGCCTCGTCTACGCCGGGGTCTGTAGCCACGCGCCGGGGATCACGGCCCGCGCCGAGCTTGCCGATCCGGACGTGCGCGACGGCTTCTACGCCGCGCTCGAGGCGCTGCGCGAACGACTCGAGCAGGCCCGACCGGACGCCCTCGTCGTGATCGCCGCCGAGCACTTCGCCAACTTCTTCATGGACAACATGCCGAGCTTCGCCGTCGGCATGGCCGACTCCTACGACGGTCCGATCGAGGACCCGGACTGGCTACGCATCGATCGGGTCCGCGTTCCCGGAGATCGCGATCTGTCGAAGCGCCTGATCGAGGAGATCATGCAGACCTCGGACGTCTCCTACGCCGAGGAGTGGCGTCTCGACCACGGGATCATGGTCCCCCTGCACTTCCTGACGCCGCGGTACGACGTCCCGCTCGTCCCGATGAACGTCAACTGCCAGGGCCCTCCACTCACGCCGCTGCACCGGGCATGGGCATTCGGTGAGGCGGTGCGTCGCGCTGTCGACGCGGTGCCCGAGCGCATCGCCGTGCTCGGCACGGGTGGCATCTCGCACTGGCCGGCGACGCCGGACTCCGGCAAGATCAACGAGCCCTGGGATCGCCAGTTCCTCGACCGGTGGTGCCGCAACGAGCGTGAGGAGCTGGTCGGCTACGACGACCTCGGCGTCTACGCGGAGGCCGGGCAAGGTGGCTTCGAGATCCGCACGTTCGTGGCCGTCAGCGGTGCTGCCGACGGCGCACCGGGAACCGTGCACTTCTACGCTCCGATCCCGATCTTCGCCGTCGGGTGCACCGTCGCCACCTACGCCGTCGCCTGAGCACGCGCCGGCGTCAGGCATCCTGACGTCTCGGCGGCGATTGGTAACGTGCGCTCTCGGGGTGGACCGGGCACAGATCGGGGGATTCGACGTGACGACGACGACGGACGACGTGGTGTTTCCGACACCGGACGAGATCGATGGCTTCTGGGCGCTCGACAAGATGCACGCCCCGCGACCGATCACGCCACTCTCCTTCGACCTGATCGTCTACACGCTGGCCGAGGGCTTCACCAAGGCGCAGGCCGAGTACGACTGCCCGATCATGGTGACGACGCGGGAGATCAACCACTTCTTCTACGTCGCCTTCCATCCGATCCCCGACGAGGCGGAGATCCAGCGGCGGATGGGCCACTACCACGAGAAGCTCGCCGCCAAGGTGCCGTCGATCGGCAAGACGTGGGAGGAGGAGTGGAAGCCCGACGTCATCGCCAAGAACGTCCCGCTGAAGACCGCGGACTGGTCTGCGCTCTCTGACACGGAGCTGATCGCCAAGCTCGACGAGCTCACCCAGTGGATGCGCGACCAGTGGTGGATCCATGGCCATGTCAACTTCGTGCTGCTGTCGAGCAGCGCGTTCTGCGATCTGTACGACAAGGTGGTCCAGCCCGACGAACCGACCGAGGCCTACCGAATGCTGCAGGGCTTCCCGACGACGTCCGTCGACGCGGCCCGCGGCCTGTGGTCCCTGAGCCGTGACGCCCTCGCCTCGCCGACGCTGAAGGAGCTGTTCGAGACCCGGGCCGGCTCCGAGATGCTGGCCGCCCTCGACGACAGCGACGAAGGCCGCGACTTCCGCCGCCGGCTCGACGAGTTCCTCTTCGAGTTCGGCTGGCGTCATGACGCCGTCTACGACCTCGCCGACGTGCCGTGGCGGGAGGACCCGGCGATCCCGCTCTCCAACATCCGGCGCGCTGATGGAACTACCCGACAGCGAGGACCCCGAGACGCAGTACCAGCAGAACGTCGCCGCCCGCGAGGAGCTGTTCGCCAAGCTGCGTGAGCGCCTCGCCGACGACCCCGACACGATGGCCAAGCTCGACGAGCTGTACGAGGCGGCGAGGTACAGCTTCCCACTCACCGAGGACCACGCCTTCTACATCGACCAGCTGTACATCAGCGTCTTCCGCCGGTTCGTCCTCGCCGTCGGCGACCGACTGGTCGGCAAGGGTGTCGTCGACCGGCCTGACGACGTCTTCTACCTCTACCGCGACGAGCTCGTCGACGTGCTCACGAACGGTGGCGACCGGCGGGCGATCGTGGCCGAGCGGCGAGCGAGCTTCGAACGCGCCAGCAAGGTGACCGCGCCGACCGAGTTGGGCACCCCACCGCCACCGCCCGACGTGCCCGATCCGTTCATGGACGCCCTCGTCAGCCGGCTCCTCGGCATGGTCCCGCCGGAGGAGAACGCCGACCCCGACGTGCTCAAGGCCGTCGCCGGCTCACCTGGCGTGTACACGGGAGCGGCGCGGTGTGCCGGTCGCTCGCCCAAGCCTCCGACGACCTCGAGGAGGGCGAGATCATGGTCGTCGAGATGACGCTGCCTCCCTGGGTGCCGCTGTTCTCGCTCGCCGGCGCAGTCGTCTCGGACGTCGGCGGGATCCTCTCGCACAGCGCGATCGTCGCCCGCGAGTGCGGAGTTCCGGCGGTCGTCGGGACCAACGTCGGCACCACGGTGATCAAGACCGGCCAGACGATCACCGTCGACGGCAACAAGGGCGTCGTGTACCTCGACGGTCGCCGCTCCTGACGAGCACGATCAGGACCACAGCCGGGAGGTCGCCAGTGCGGCGCCCTCGGCCAGGGCGCGGAACTTGGGCCACACGACCGTGGGGTGCACCTCCGGGGCGTAGCTCGCCCGCGACGAGAAGCCGCAGTCGGCGCTGGCGATGACGTTCTCCTTCCCGACGAGGCCGGCGTACTTGGTGATGTAGTCGGCGATCAGCTCGGGGTGCTCGACGTAGTTCGTGGCGTGACCGAGCAGTCCGGGCATCAGGATCCTGCCCTCGGGCAGTTTGACGTCCTCCCAGATCCGCCATTCGTGGTAGTGCCGCGGGTTGGCGACCTCGAAGCTGTGCGCACCGGCGTCGATGGCGAGCATGAACGGGACGGCCCTGATCAACGGGATGTCGTTCATGCGCGGCCCGTGGTTGAGGCCGTAGCACGTGTGGTGGCGGATCTGCTCCGGCGGGATCCCGCGGAGCGCGTGGTTGAGGGCCTCGACGTGGATCCACGCCGCCTTCTCCCTGTCTCCGTCCTCCATCGAGGGGTCGCTGAGCATGTCGATGAGGAACGGGTCGTCCACCTGGAGGATGAAGCCGGCCGCGACGATCGCCAGGTACTCCTCGCGCATCGCCTCGGCGACGGCTGCGAGGTACTCCTCGTGGGTTGCGTAGTACTCGTTGCGCCCGAAGCCACTCGGCCCCGTCGACGGCATGAACGTGTCGGCGACGTCGAACGGCGCGGTCGCCGCCTTGAGGTTGTCGATGTCGGTCTGCAGGAGCTGCTGGCCGACGTAGCTGATCGGTCCCTTGCAGATGATCCGCCGCAGCGGCGTCACGGTCGCCGAGTACTTCTTGAAGTAGTCGGCGTAGTACTCGGGGAAGTCGTCCACCTCCTTCTGCCACGAGGGCGCGACCCGCGTGTCGCCCATGTCGGGTTCGAAGCCGCCGAGGCGGTCCTTCACGTAGCCGAGGAAGCTGACCTTGCTCATCTCGCCGTCGGTGACGATGTCGATGCCGCAGTCGACCTGGTTGCGGACGCGGTCGGCCACCGCCTCGGTGATCTGGCGTTGGAGGAGGGCGGCGTCGTAGGGCCGGCCGTTCTCCTTCTCCTTCAGCGTGTCGAGCAGCTCGTGGGGACGGGCGAGGCTGCCGACGTGAGTGGTGAGGATGCGATCGGTGCTGCGCTTCACAGGTTGATTCCTAGTCCGTCTGGATGGGGTGCCGTGCTCGACCGACGCGGCTCCCGATCTCAGGATGGTTGATATGTCGCGACGGGCCGGTGTACCGTTCGCCAACGCGTCTGCATGGGGGAGACGTGGGGGCGTCGACTGCAACGGGGAGGGCACATGAAGCGTTCACTGCTGGGCATCGCTGCTGTGGGCATCTTGGTGCTGGCCGCATGCGGGGACGATGACGACGACGCGTCGACGGACGCCACGACGGGGGGTGACACCGAGGCGCCGGCGCCGACCGACGCACCGGCGGGCACCACCGCACCGGCCGCGACCGACGCGCCGGCGGACACGACGGCGCCGGCCGACACCGGCGGCGGCGACACGACCGCACCGGGCGGCACCGAGCCGGCGTCGAGCGGAGGGGCGAGCAACATCCAGGCGCCCGGCGAGTGCGGGCTCGGCACGGGCGAGCCGGCCACGGGCGATCCGATCAAGATCGGCGCCATGGCGACCAACATCCCTGGCGTCGATTTCACGTGGATCACGAGCATGACGGGGGCGTACTTCGACTGCGTCAACGACAACGGCGGGATCAACGGGCGGCCGATCGAGTACATCGCCGAGGAGGAGCAGGTCGACGCCCAGCAGATCGCCTCGCTGGCGACGAAGCTGATCGAGCAGGACCAGGTGGTCGGCATCGTCGGCAGCACCAGCCTGATCGAGTGCAGCGTCAACCGCGACTACTACGCCGCGCAGGAGTTCTACCTGATCATCGCCGGCGTCGCCCAGGACTGCTTCACGAGCCCGAACTTCTCGGCCGTCAACATGGGGCCGTACTACTCGAGCCTCGGCGGTGCCCAAGCGGCCGTGCGTGCCGGCGCCGAGAACAAGCTCGTCGTCGTCTCGCCGAACCAGCCGGGCTTCGACCTGATCAACAGCGGTGTTGTCGAGTTCGCCGAGGAGAACGGCATGGAGGGTGAGAGCATCCTCGAGAACGTGCCGATCAACGATCCGGCCGGCCTCGCCCAGCGCCTCGTCCAAGCGGCGGGCGACGGCGGCGGTGTCGTCCTCGACTTCACGGGTCCGACCGTGCTGCCGCTGCTGCAAGCGATCGAGCAGCAGGGCCTCATCGACTCGGTGATCTGGGCCAGCTCGACGCCGCCGAACGACGTCCGTCCGTGACCGCGGCGCTCGGGCCGGCATGGAACGGCAAGTTCCTCATCAACGCCGAGTTCAACGTGCTCGACCCGGGCAGCCCGACCAGAACCACATGAACGAGGTCCGCGAGCAGTACGCGCCCGACATGCAGAGCTCCAGCTTCGCCCAGATGGGCTACCTCGCCGGGCGCGTCGCCACCGACGCCATGCTCGGGATCGAGGGCGACATCACCAAGGAGAGCGTCAACGAGGCGTTCCGGAGCATCACCAACTTCACGAGCGACATCTGGTGCCGGCCGTGGTACTTCGACAGCACCGTCGGCAGCAACGTGTCCAACAACGTCGACCTCACGGTCTGCGCCGGAGGACGGCAACATGGTCCAGGTCGAGGACTGCTTCGAGATCGCCGAGCTGCCGGGCAACCCGCTCGCCGAGATCCGCGCCGCTGAGCAGGAGCTCGGTCTGAACGCCGGTTAGCGTCGGCGCATGCCGAGCTTCGATGAGCTCAAGCCGTTCCTCGTGCTCGGCCTGGCGCTCGGCGGTGTCTTCGCCATGTCGGGTGTCGGGCTCGTCGTCCTGTACCAGGCCACGGGCGTGCTCAACCTCGCCTACGGCGCGATCGGCGCGACCGGCGCGCTGATCTCCTGGTCGTTGCTCGGCGGCGTCAACGAGTGGATCGCCTACTCCGCGTGCATCGCCTTCGGTGGCCTCGTCACGCTGCTGTACGGCTTTCTGTTCGGTCCCTCGTTCGCCGCCCGCGACCCGCTCGTGAAGGCGACGGCGACACTCGGCCTGCTGCTCATCCTGCTCGGGGTGATGCAGTGGGTGTGGGGGACGCGACGCGCACGGCTTCACGCTGCCGACGACCCGCTGGAGCTACCTGCTCTTCGACGTCCGCATCAACTGGACGCAGATCCTCGGCGTCGCCTTCCCGATCGTCGTGACGGCCGGGACGGCGGTGTTCCTGCGCGTCACCAAGGTCGGCACGGCGATGCGCGCCCTCGCCGACGATCGCGAGATCACGGCGATGCTCGGGGTCCCGGTGCGCCGGGTCGAGGCGGCAGCCTGGCTCGGCTCGGGGCTGATCTGTGGCGACGTCGGGACTGCTCCTCGCCAACCTCGTCGGCCTCGACATCGTCGGGCTGACGTTCCTCGTGATCCCGGCGCTGGCCGCCGCGCTCATCGGCCAGCTCCGCTCGCTGTGGGTGACGCTCGCCGCAGGCTTCGTCATCGGGATCGTGCAGTCGTCGCTGACGGCCTTCTCCGACGTCCACATCGGCGAGAAGCCGATCGCCGACTACCGGTCGCTGACGCCGTTCGTCCTGGCGATCGTCGCCCTGCTGTGGTTCGCCCGGCGCCGGCCCCTGGTCCAGACCTAGTGGCGACGGAGGTCCGGACGTTCGAGGCGGATCCGGCAGCGCCGGCCGGCGCCGCTGGTGGGACCCGCCGGACCGGCCCGACCGCGGCCCGCCTCGTCGCGCCGACAGCGCTCCTGGCGGTCGTGCTGTTCGCCCTGCCGGCGCTGCTCGACAGCTACTGGCTCCAGGTGATGACCGGTGTCGTGATCTACAGCATCGTCACCCTCGGGCTCGGCGTCCTCATCGGCAGGGTCGGGATGGTCTCGCTGTGCCAGTTCGTCCTGCTCGGGATCGGCGCCTGGGTCGCCCTGCGGCTCGGCTACGCGACCGATCTGCCGTTCCCCGTGCTCGTGCTCCTCGCCGGGCTCATCACCGGCGTGATCGGCACGCTGATCGGGCTGCCGGCGCTGCGGCTGTCGGGCCTCTACCTCGCCCTGATCACGCTGATGGCGGCCGGGGGGATCACGGTCGTCCTGTTCGGATCGCCCAGTTCCCGAACGGCGGCGACGGGTTCTTCGGCAACTCGGCGGCGGGCGGCGCCACGTCGCGGCTCCCGCGCCCGGCACTGGCGACGGGCGACACGGCCTACTACCGCTACTGCGTCGTCGTCGCCGCGCTGATGTTCCTCCTCGCCGTGTGGCACGTGCGGGGCAAGCCGGGACGGGCGTGGGCGGCGATCCGCCAGAGCCAGGCAACCGCCGTCGCCGTCGGGGTCAACACGACCTTCTACAAGCTCTGGGCGTTCGCCCTGGCATCGTTCACGGCTGGGGTCGCCGGCGCGATGCTCGCCTCGGCGACGGGCGGGGTGAACATCAACCAGTTCCCGGTGCAGAACTCGATCACCCTGCTCGCCGTCGTGCTGATGGGCGGCATCTACAGCATCTGGGGGGCGGTGGTGGCGGCACTGCTGCTGCGGCTGCTGCCGGCGCTGCTCGACGACTGGGGCGTGTCCACCGAGCTGCTGACGATCCTGTTCGGGATCGGGGTCCTGCAGGTGCTGATGACGGCACCCGGCGGCTTGGTCGACCAGGTGCCGAAGGATGTCGCCAAGCTCGCCCGGCGGATCCGGGGTCGAGGTCGTGATCGGTGCCGGAGCCGCCCAGTGATCGAGGTCCTCGACCTCTCGGTGCGGTTCGGGGGAGTGCTCCCGATCGACCGGATGACGGTCACCTTCGCCCACGGCACCTGCGGCCTGATCGGGCCCAACGGCGCCGGCAAGACGACGTTCTTCAACGTCCTCAGCGGGTTCGTGCGGCCCTCCACCGGCCGGGTGCTGGCGTTCGGTGACGATCTCCTGGCGATCGCCGACTTCAAGCGGCCACGGTGGGGGCTGCGCCGTACGTTCCAGACCGAGCAGGCGATCCCCAACCTCTCCGTCTTCGAGAACGTGCTCCTCGTGCACGAGCACACCGGGGGCGACCGCCGCTCCGCGCGCGACGAGGTCATGCGGGCGGTCGACTTCGTCGGGCTGGCGCCCGACGCCGACCGGTTGGTCGAGGGTCTCGGTGCCGGCCAGCGACGGCTCGTCGAGATCGCCCGGGCCGTGGTGGGCCGGCCGAGGCTGGTGCTGCTCGACGAGCCGGCGGCCGGCCTGCCGGACGCGGAGACCGCCCACCTCGGCGAGCTGATCCGCCGGATCCCCGCCGAGACGGGCGCGCTGGTCATCCTCGTCGACCACGACATGAGCCTGGTGTCGGCGTGCTGTGACAGCACCGCCGTGCTCGACTTCGGACGTCTCATCGCCTCAGGTCTGACGGCCGACGTGCTCCGCGACGAGCAGGTCATCCGGGCCTACCTCGGCACCGAGGAGATCGCGTGAGTTTGAAGATCGAGGAGCTCTGCGTCGAGCGGGGTGGGCGTCCCGTACTGCACGACGTGTCGCTGGCGGTCCCGACGGGTGAGGTGACCGCCCTGCTCGGGCCCAACGGCGCCGGCAAGTCCACGCTGGTGCTCGCCGTCGCCGGCAGCCTCCGCCCGACGTCCGGACGGGTGCTGCTCGACGACGACGACCTCACGCGGCGCCGTCCCGAGCGGATCAGGCGCGCCGGCGTGGCCGTCGTCCCCGAGGGCCGCCGATTGCTGCCAGACCTGTCGGTCGCCGACAACCTGCGCGTGGCGACGTACTCCCTCGAACCGGAGCAGGCCGAGCGGGGCACGGAGTACGCGCTCGAACTGTTTCCGGAGCTGAAGCAGCGCTGGCGGGTCGTGGCGCGCGCCTTGTCGGGCGGCGAGCAGCAGATGGTCGTGCTGGCGCAGGCGCTCGTGTCGCAGCCCGCCGTCGTGCTCGTCGACGAGCTGTCGCTGGGATTGGCGCCCATCGTCGTCAAGCGCCTCGTCCCGATCATCGCCTCCGTCGCGTCGTCGGGCGTCGGGGTCCTGCTCATCGAGCAGTTCGCCCACGTCGCCCTCGGCCTGGCGCAGGGTGCGCACATCCTGCAGGGTGGGCGCATCCGCTACAGCGGGACGGCCCGGGAGCTGCAGGAGGACCCCGAGCTGCTGCACTCCGTGTACCTGCTGCGCGTGTAGGTCGACGATGGAGCTGCTCGCCGGCCGGGTCGCCGTCGTCACTGGAGGTGCGTCGGGGATCGGGCTGGCGATGGCCCAGCGGTTGGCCGCCGAAGGCATGCGCATCGTGCTGGCCGACATCGAGCGGCCCGTCCTCGCCCGCGCCGGCGACGAGCTCGCCCGCTCCGGCGTCGACGTGTTGACGGTCCCGGTGGATGTGAGCCTCGCCGCCGATGTCGAGGCGTTGGCGGCAACAACGCTCGAGCACTTCGGCGACGTCCACCTCGTGTGCAACAACGCCGGCGTCGGCAGCCGTGGCCTGCCGATCGCCGAGCTGCCGTTGGAGGACTTCTCGTGGGTGCTCGGCGTCAACCTGTTCGGCGTGATCCACGGGATTCGATCGTTCCTGCCGCACATGCTCCGCAACGGCGCCGGCCACATCGTCAACACGGCGTCGATCTCGGGGCTGTACCACCTTCCTCGCATGGGGCCGTACAACGCCTCCAAGGCCGCGGTGATCGCACTCAGCGAGACGTTGCGGTTCGAGCTCGAGGGGAGCGGTGTCGGCGTGTCCGTGCTCTGCCCGAGCTGGGTGCGCACGAACATCAGCACCTCCGACCGCAACCGACCCGAGCGCTTCGCCTACGCGCTCGACGGCGAGCAGATGGCCCAGGCCGCGGAGTACAAGGCGAAGCGGCGTGAGCAGCTGGCGACCCTCGCCCTCGACCCGGAATCGATCTCCGAGCACGTCGTCGACGCGGTCAGGACGGATCGCTTCTACGTGATCACCCACCCCGAGAGCGCCGCCGTCTTCGGGGAGCGGGCGCGGCGGATCGTCGCCGGGGACAACCCGATCGAGCCGCCGCAATGATCGGAGCGACACACACGACGACAGGGGACGACCCATGACCAAGACGGCGCACGCCGAACTGCTGGCCGACGTGATCTCGCGAACTGCGAATTCGCCGAACCCGCGGCTCCGCGAGATCTCCGAGGCGGCCGCCCGCCACCTCCACGCGTTCGTCGAGGAGGTCGGCTTGCAACGCGACGAGTGGTTCGCCGGCATCCAGTTCCTGACCGCGACCGGTCAGCGGAGCGACGAGACGCGTCAGGAGTTCATCCTCCTCTCGGACACGCTCGGGCTCTCGACACTCGTCGAGTTCGTGACCCATGGCGGCACCGAAGGGAGCACCGAGAACACCGTGCTCGGCCCGTTCTACGTCCCGGGCTCGCCCTCGCGTGCCGCGAGGCGAGTCGATGCTCGTCGACGACGACGCCGGCGACCGGGTGGTCGTCCGCGGCACGATCACGGGTCCCGACGGAAGGCCCATCGCCGGAGCGACGCTGGACTGCTGGCAGAACTCCACGGCCGGCTTCTATGCCGTCCAGCAGCCGGGCATCCAGTCGCCGGAGAACCTGCGTGGGATCTACACGACCGAGTCCGACGGCACGTACGAGATCCGCACAGTCCGGCCGGTGCCCTACCCGATCCCCTTCGACGGGCCGGTGGGAGAGATGCTGCGGGCCAACGGGAGGGGGTGGATGCGCCCTGGCCACACTCACATGTGGGTGCGCGCCGAGGGCCTCAAGGACCTCATCACCCATGTCTTCGACGAAGAGTCCCAGTACCTCACGGAGGATGCCGTCTTCGGTGTGCGGCCGAGCCTGGTCCGCCGGTTCACCGCCGACGAAGATGGTGAGCTCGCCACCACGTTCGACATCACGCTCGAGTATCAGCTAACCTGATATTGTGGTTGACGACGACGACGGCGGCCCCACGCTCCTCTACCTCATCGGCCGCATGGACCGCGTTGTCCGCAGGCACATCGACGATGTCGTCAAGGCCAAAGGCCTCTCGGTGAACCAGTACACGACGTTGAGCGTGCTCGACCACCGCAGCGGACTGTCCAACGCCCAGCTCGCCCGACGTGCGCTCGTCTCGCCGCAGTCGATGAACGAGGTCCTGCTCGCCCTCGAGCGTCGTGGCCTCGTGCAGCGTCACGCTCATCCGGACCACGGACGGATCCTCCAGTCGCGTTTGACGGCCAAGGGTCGACGAGTGCTGCGGGCCTGCGACACCGGCGTGCACGGCGTCGAGTCGTTGATGCTCAGCACACTCAGCCAGTCCGAGCAAGCGGTGCTGCGCCGCGGTCTGCTCAGCGGTGTTCGCGCCCTCCACGGTGGCCTGGAGCACGACTGACCAGGTCCCAGTGGGGGGCCCGCAGCTCGCGCTTCTGCACCTTGCCCGGACCTGACTTCGGCAGTGGTTCGAGGCGCAGTTCGATCTGCTTGGGCACCTTGAAGCCGGCGAGCGACGCGCGGCAGTGGTCACGCAGTTGCTCGGCGAGCGCCTCTGAGACCTGCTCGGCGCCGCCGACGACGACGACCGCGTGGATGGCCTCGATCCAATGCTCGTCGGGGACGCCGAAGACCGCGCATTCGAGCACTGCGGGGTGGCGGGCGAGCACCTCTTCGACCTCCGTGGAGTACACGTTCTCGCCGCCCGTGACGATCATGTCCTTGACCCGGTCGAGCAGCCACAGGTGATGGTCGTCGTCGAGATAGCCGACATCGCCCGTCCGGTACCAGCCGTCGACGAACGCTTCGTTCGTCGCGGTTTCGTCCTGCCAGTAGCCGGCGGTGACGTTGGGTCCGCGCACGACGATCTCGCCGGCGTCTCCGGGCTCGCACGATTCGCCTGACGGATCGAGCACGTCGACGGCGACGCCGACGACGGGTTGGCCGACAGATCCCAGCGGCCCGGCGTCGAGGAGACGTTCTTCGTGGGCGATGCAGGTGACGATCGCCGCCGTCTCGGTGGCGCCGTAGTACTGCTGGAGCTCGGCGCCGGGGAACGCGTCGTGGGCGTTGCGGATGGCGGCCGTGGTGATCGGCGACCCGGCGTGGCCGAGCAACCGCAGCGCCGACACGTTGCGGGGTCGCGCTCGCTGCTCGGCGGCGAGGGCGGCGAGCATCGTCGGCACGGGCATGTAGACCGTCACCTGCTGCGCCTCGATGATGTCGAGGCACGCCGATGCGTCGAACCCGGGCAACACGACGAGCGACGCGCCGAGCCACACCAGCGAGAGCACGGGCGCGGTGCCGGCGACGTGGAAGAACGGTCCGGCGGCGAGGAACACGTCCGACGGGCGCAACCCGCAGGCGACCGTCTTGTGGAACGAGTTGGCGACGAGGTTGCGGTGGGTGAGGACGACACCTTTCGGCCGGCCCGTCGTGCCGCTCGTGAAGTACACGACAGCGACGTCGTCCTCGGAGACGTCGGTCCCGAGACGCGCCGGCGCCGCCGCCCCCACGGTGGCGTCCCACTCCTCGAGCGACATGACCCGCTCGACCTCATCGGCGAGCGGGCCCGGGTCCCGATCGGTGACGAGCAGGGCTGGGCGCGCCGCCTCGATGATCCGCGCCAGCTCGGCCGGCGCCAGCCGGATGTTCAACGGCACCAGGACCAGCCCGGCGCACGGCACGCCCAGGTACAGCTCCACGTACCGGTGGCAGTTGGCGGCGAGGACCGCGATCCGGTCGCCCCGCCGGAGTCCGAGCGCGGCAACGGCACCGCCGACGCGCTCGCAGCGCTCGGCGAGCGCGGCATGGTCGAGCACGTGGTCGCCACAGACGACTGCCGGACGAGCCGCGGCGACCCGGCGCGCCCTCGCCAGCGCGTCGGCGATCGTCAGCACACCGCCAAGGTATCAGGGGGCCTGAGACGCGGGGAGGTGGTTGGTATGGTCCGCGCGGTGGACGAGTTGTTGCAGGTGCTACGGATCAAGGGTCGGGCGAAGCCCGACTCGCTGACGGCCGCGGTCGGCGGCGACGTGACGGAGGTCATCGAGCAGTGCGAGCAGGCCGGGCTGGTCGAGAACACCAAGCTGGGCTACCGCGTCACCGACGCCGGCCGATCAATCGCCGACGAGCGCTACGACACGGAGCGCGTTGTGGCGGCTCAGGTCATCGATGCTGTGTACGAGGCATTCCTCCCGATCAACGACCAGGTCAAGCAGATCGTCACTGACTGGCAGCTGCGTGACGTCAACGGCACGATGGTCCTCAACGACCACCAGGACCCTGCCTACGACGCCCGTGTCATCGCCCGGTTGCGCGACCTCGACGCCGGCGTCGAAGGGGCCTTGGCAAGGCTCTCGGCGGCGCTGCCGCGCTTCGGCGGTTACGCCCGCAGGCTGCGGCGGGCGCTCGACGAGATCGGTGCCGGCGACCACACGATGGTCGCCACGCCGATCAAGGACAGCTACCACACCGTCTGGTTCGAGCTGCACGAGGAGCTGCTGATCCTGTCCGGACGCGATCGCGTCGAGTGACGCTGACCGCGGGTCTGTTACCGCTGGCGGCGGTCTCTCACCGGCTTGCGCGGCGTGCGAGTGCCTGTGAGCGCTGCGTGATCGGCCTCACGCACCATCGCCGACATGAACCAACACCTCCACCACCTGTCCGCCATGACCGCCGGCACACGCCGCCGGCTGGCGTTGGCGGCACCCATCGTCGCCGGCCTCGCCGTCGTTCCGAGCTACGCCGGGGCAGCCGCGCCCAGCGCCGGCGTGAGCTGCGGCGCCACGATCACGTCAGATGTGCGCCTCGACGCCGACCTCGTCGACTGTCCAGGCAACGGACTGGTCATCGGGGCGTCCGGCGTCACCATCGACCTCCGCGGCCACACCATCGACGGGACCGGCGAAGGGTTCGGCATCGAGAACCCCGGAGGCTACGACGAGGTGGCCATCCGACGCGGAACGATCACCGGCTTCGCCATCGGCGTCGTCGTGTTCGACACCACCGCCAGCACCGTCGAGCGGATCACCGCGACCGGCAACCTCGAGGGGTTCGCCGTCCAGCGGGCCGTCGACGTCGAGCTCGATCGGGTCGCCGCCGTCGACAACGTCGCCAACGGCATCAGTGTCAACTTCAGCGACGGCACCATCGTTCGTCGTGCCACGGTGACCGGCAACGGCCAGGGCGGGATCGTCGACCGTGCGTCAACAGGCAGCCGATATGAGCGCAACACCGTCTCCGGCAACGCCTTCGGCATCGAGATCTCCCAGACCGAGGCGGCGCAACTCGAACGCAACGTTGTCAGCGCCAACAACGGCGACGGCATCCGGATCGGCTTCGCCGCCACCGGTGTGCAGCTCGACCGCAACCGCACCGACGCCAACGCCGACAACGGCCTGGTCGTCGAGGAGCCCGGCAACAGCGTCTCCCGCCACCGTGCGTCGGGCAACGGTGGCAACGACATCATTTGGTCGGCCTGAGGTGGTTGAGCTTGGAGACTCGTCCACTGGTCGTGATCTCCAAGCGCCACGCCGATCCCTTGATCAGCAGGCGGCGCGGTGGAGAGCTTTCCGCGGCGCGCCATCCGTCGCACGTTCTCGCCCAGCAGGAGCTGATGGAGCACCTCACCGTGGGTGCACAGCACGGCGTCGTGAAATTCGGGATCGGTGAACGCGGTGAGAGTCCGCGTCGCGTCGGCGTCGCGCCCGAGCGCGTCCCACAGCTCGATTGGCACCTTGGCGGCATCGGCGAGGGGCTGCATGGTCTGGACGCATCGAATTGCCGGGCTCGAGATGATGCGCCTCACCTTGTGCTTCATCAGCAATCGACGCCATGCCGGCTGCTTGGCGTTCACCAATCGGATCGAGTGGACGCTCGAGGTCCGGGCCGGGCCACGACTTCTTGTCACGTGCAAGCGCGTGGCGCACGATCGTCAACCGCACCGCTGCCCACCCTCGGGACCACGGCGAGGGACCCGATCCACCCCTTCCCTACGCATCAATGCCCAATTCTCCCTCAGCCGTTCGGGCAGCGAAAGGTACCGATGCGACACAACTCGCGTCCACATGGAGTGCACTGCCTCGCGGGCGACGCACACGCTCAGGCGAGTTTCAACCAGCCTTGGTCGGCAGACGAGTCGGACCGCCTCGCCAGACCTGCCGATCGGCCTCGTCCTGCTTCCGCCGCTCGCCGAGTCGCGGGTAGTCCCTGCTCGATCGACCGAGCCTCGAGCGTGACCAGCGCAAACAGCGGAAGCACGACGTCGCGAGCGGACTCGGGCATCGACGGGAACATCGCGCTGAGCAAGCACTGGCGTAGATCGAGAAGTGTCTCCGCATCGGCTGCACCAATCGCCGAGACGAAGGTGTCGAGTTCGGCCATGCGCTCCTGATCGGCCGTCAACGGATCGCTCATCCGTACCGAACGCTATAGCGGCGCAACTCGTCCCCGTCGACATCACGGGCAACGGCAACCTGCGAGTCGATGAACAGCTGGTGCCGTTTCGGTGAGCGCTCCGTGAACGCGGAACCCGGCGGACCGCGGTCAGCGCATCGCGTCGAGCACGAGCTCGATGTCGTCGGTCGTGGTGAGCGGGTTGATGAAGCAGAAGCGGAACATCGTCTCGCCCTCGTGCACGGTCGGCACCAGCAGGGCGAGGCCTGATGCGAGTGCCTCGTCGGACCAGCGCTGGTAGTCGTCGGGACCCCAGCCTCGCCGGCGGAACAGCACGACGGACAGCTCGGGCTCCATCACGAGATCGAGGTGGGGTGCCGCGGCGATGCGATGTGCGGCCTCGCGTGCCAGGGCCAGCCCGCGCTCCACGGCTCGCTCGTAGGCCTTCGTCCCGTTGGAAGCCAGCGAGAACCACAGCGGCAGCCCCCGCACCCGGCGGGTCATGTGGATCGCGAGGTCCGACGGGTTCCATGGCGAGGTCGGGGTGAGCACCTCGAGGTAGCCGGCCTGCTGGGTCAGCGCGGCGCGGGCGAGGTTCGGGTCCCGGTACAGCAGCGCGGCGCAGTCGAAGGGGGAGAACAACCACTTGTGGGGGTCCACGACGAACGAGTCGGCCCGCTCGATGCCGTGGAACAGCGGCCGGGCCGACGGCGCCACCATCGCCGCACCGCCGTACGCGGCGTCGACGTGCATCCACACACCGCGCTCGTGGCACACGGTGGCCACACCGTCGAGGTCGTCGACGACGCCGGTGTTGGTCGCGCCGCCCGTGGCGATCGCCGCGAACACGTCGACGTCGGCGCTCGCAATGGCCTCGGCCAGCCGTTCACCCGTGAGGCGGCCGCGCTCGTCGGCTTCCACGAGCACGACCGGCACGTCGATGACCTTGGCGGCGAGCCGGATCGACGAGTGGGCGCTCGGGCGCGCATGCGACGCCGGCGACGCGGTTGCGGCCGCGCCGCTCCCGCCAGGTCTCCCGGGCCACGGTCATCGCGGTCAGGTTGCCGGCCGTGCCACCGCTGACGAACACGCCGCCGGCGGTCTCGGGCAGACCGGCGAGGCCGGCGAGCCAGCGCAGCGCCTGGTTCTCCGCGTGGATCGCACCAGCGCCCTCGATCCACCAGTCGCCGTAGATCGACGATGCGGACACCACGAGGTCGAACAGGGTCGCCGCTTCGGCCGGGGCGGTCGGGACGAAACCGAGGTAGCGCGGATGGTCGCTCGAGATGCAGGCCGGCGCGAGCACCTCACGGAACAGCGCGAGCGCGCGCTCCCACCCCAGGCCGTCGTCGGTGATGGTCTCGCCGGTGGCGGCGGCCAGCTCGGCGGGGCCGCGCGGCGCATCGAGCGGGG
The DNA here is from genome assembly GCA_963749315.1 of uncultured Acidimicrobiia bacterium. Classification (GTDB taxonomy): domain Bacteria; phylum Actinomycetota; class Acidimicrobiia; order Acidimicrobiales; family Ilumatobacteraceae; genus JALZMG01. The sequence goes on along the minus strand of CAVVMS010000020.1, from coordinate 66,508 downwards.
GCGGCGACATGCGGATGCGGTGGATCACGTAGTCGAGGATCCGGTGGGCCAGCCGCTCGGTGTCGTCGTCGAAGCCGTGCAGTGATCGCTCGCTCATGTCGTCAATCCTTCACCAGTTGGCGACCCCTGCTCGCCGAGGCGCCGTGCTCGACCGGCGTTGGAGCCACTCACCGTGCCTGTCGGTCGGCGAGGTAGCGATGCACCATCGGGATGCTGACCGCGCCTTCGCCGACCGCGGCGGCGACACGCTTGACGTCGTTGGCTCGAACGTCACCGGCGGCGAAGACGCCCGGAACACTCGTCTCCAGCGCGAATGGTGGGCGGGCGAGCGGCCAGCTGGCGGGGTCGATGTCGGCGCCGGTGAGCACGAAGCCGTGCCCGTCGCGTTGCACTTCTGGCGGCAGCCAGCCCGTGCGTGTCTCGGTGCCGATGAGCACGAACAACCCCGCCGCGGCGAGGCGGGTGCGAGTGCCCGAACTGCGTTCGACGACCTCGAGCCAGTCCAGCTGTCCGTCGCCGCCGCCGTTGACGATCTCGCTCCCAGTCCGCACGTCGATCCGTGGGCTCGCCTCGATCTCGTCGACGAGGTACGACGACATCGTCGTCGACAATGTGGTTCCTCGCGCTATCAGCGTGACGTGGGCGGCGTGGCGGGCGAGGTGCACGGCCGCCTGGCCGCCTGAGTTGCCGGCACCGACGACAACGACCTCGGCGCCCCCCAACCCCCGCGCGTGGCTCGTCGCCGCGCCGTAGAACACGCCGGCGCCGACGAGCCGCTCGAGCGACGCCACGCCGAGCCGGCGGTAGGAGACGCCGCACGCCAGGATCACGACGTGGGCGCGAGCGACGGCGGCGTCGGACAGCGTCAGTCGGTGTGGTGCACCCGGCTCGAGCGCTGTCGCGGCACGGGCGAGGTCGAACGCGGCGCCGAAGTACATCGCCTGCAGCATGGCTCGCCGCCCGAGCTGGCGGCCTGAGACGCCGCGCGGAAAGCCGAGGTAGTTGCGGATCATCGAACTCGTACCGGCCTGGCCGCCGAACGCCTCGCCTTCGAGCACCAACGTCGACAACCCTTCGGACGCGGCGTAGACGGCCGCGCCGAGCCCCGCCGGTCCGGCGCCGACCACGGCGACGTCGAACACGGCCTGGCTCACATCGACGACCGCGCCGAACGCGGCCGCCACGTCCCGGTTCGACGGATCGCCGAGCATGGTCTGGCCCATCACCTCCACGACCGGGTACGGCAGGCCGCCACCAGCTGCGCCGACGATCTGGCGACCGATCGGCGAGTCGGCCGGGTGCACACCGGTGGGCACACCGAGTCGCTCGAGCACGTCACGGATCTCGTCGGCCCGCATCCGGCTCGACGCGTCGAACACAACTCGCACGGTCTCGACAACCGGCGGCGTCGTCCACGCCCACTCGCCCAACTCCTCGGTGATCGTCGCGTGGAACGCTTCGTCACGCGGTCCGGTCGGCTTGGTCAACACCGTGTCGACGACCCCCAGTTCCGTGGCTCTCGTCACCACCGGGACCTGCTCAGGATGCAGACCCCAGCGCAACAGGAGCACGCGCTTCGCGGTCGGAGCGAGGCTGCGAACGAGGGTGAGCACTTCGATGCCGTCGGGCTGCTCCAAGGCGACGTCGGCGAGCACCATCGCGATCGGGTCGCCGGCCGACGTCAAGCGACGGACTCGATCGATCCCCGCCGCGCCGGAAGGCACCGACTCGACGCGGTAGTCCGGCGTGTAGCGCCGCAATTCGTCGATCATCGATCGCGGCGCGCGCCGCGATCGTCGACGACCACGATGATCACCGGGTCCATCGACCCAGGCTTCCACGCCGACAGTGGCGCCGGTGGGAATCGCTGCCGGCGCTGCGAGGGTTGTAGCAGGAGTATGAGCGAGTCGATGTCTTTGACCGAGCCGGTTGACCCGAGCATCGTTCCGAGGGAGCGTCGTCGGCTGCGCCGGTCGGTCCTGGACCTGTCGGTGGTGCCCGATGGGTCGAGCTCGAGCGAGGCCCTGGCCGACACGACCACCTTGGCGCAGCGCGCTGAGGAGCTCGACTACGACCGGTTCTGGGTTGCCGAGCACCACAACATGCCGACCATCGCCAGCACGTCGCCGCCCGTGCTGATCGCCCACCTCGCCGCCGTGACGTCACGGATCCGGATCGGGTCGGGCGGGGTGATGCTGCCGAACCATCCACCGCTGGTGGTGGCCGAGCAGTTCGCCATGTTGGAGGCGCTCCATCCCGGTCGGGTCGACCTTGGCATCGGGCGGGCGCCCGGCACCGACCCGGCGACTGCCGCCGCGCTGCGACGCGACCCGAGAGGCCTCGGCGCCGAGGATTTCCCGGCTGAGCTCATCGACGTGATGGGCATGCTCGGCGATCGGCGGCGCGACCACGGAGCCTGGCAGCGGTTCCGGGCAACCCCGGCGATGACGTCGACCCCGCAGATCGTCCTGCTCGGATCGAGCGGATTCTCGGCGCAACTGGCCGGCCTGCTCGGGCTGCGATTCGCGTTCGCCCACCACTTCGACGTCGGCACGTCGATCAACACCGTCGATGCCCTCGAGCTGTACCGCGACTCCTTCCGTCCATCCGCAGCGCTCCAGGAGCCCTACGCGATCGTGACCGTGGGAGTCCTTGCCGCCGAGACGACCGAGCGGGCCGAGTACCTCGCCGGGCCGGCACGCCTGGCGATGCTCGCGCTGCGCACCGGCCGCCGGCTGGCACTGATCTCGCCTCGGGATGCGGCAGCGCACCCTGACCTCGCCACCGCCATCGCGATGCCATCCAACCGCGTCGTCGGCGACGCCGGACTCGTTGCCGAACGTCTCGCCTCGCTCGCCGAGCGCACCGACGCCGACGAGCTGATGATCTCCACCATGACCTACGGACTCCCCGAGCGGATCGAGACACTGGCGATCGTCGCCGACACCTGGACGCGCCACATCCACTGACCCTCCGTTGCGCGCGGCGGCACGCTCTGGCTACCGTCTCGCCGCCGTCGAACGTGGCCCCTCTATCGCCACTGCGGCTCGCTCAGCCCGCTGAACACCCGCCGCGCCCCCCAACCACAGCGCAACACAGGAGACAACGCCATGGCCACCCCCGACTCGATCGTCCTCATCCACGGCTTCTGGGTGACACCCCGCTCGTGGGAGCACTGGAAAACCCACTACGAGGCCAAGGGCTTCACCGTCCATACCCCTGCCTACCCCGGCTTCGAGGTCGAGGTCGAGGCGCTGCGCGCCGATCCCACCCCGATCGCCGACCTGACGATCGAGGCCATCGTGTCTCACCTCGAGACGTTCCTCGACACGCTCGACACGCCGCCGATCTTGATGGGTCACTCCGCTGGCGGAGCCTTCATGCAAGTCGTGATGGACCACGGCTACGGCTGCGCCGGCGTCGCGCTCAACTCGGCACCCACCGAGGGCGTGCGGGTGACGCCGTGGACGCAGTTGCACTCGGTGTTCCCGGTGCTCAAGAACCCGCTGAACCACCACCGGGCCGTCGGGTTCGATCTCGAGCAGTGGAAGTATGCCTTCACCAACACCTACACCGACGAGGAATCCCAAGCCTTCTACGACCGCTACCACATCCCCGCCTCGGGACGGGTGCTGTTCGACTCGGTGCTGGCCAACTTCAAGCCCGGCCACCAGGACGCCTGGGTTGACTTCAAGAACCCGAACCGCGCTCCGCTGCTGTTCCTCTCCGGTTCCGAGGACCACATCATGCCGCCGTCCGTGCAGGCATCGAACGCCAAGCACTACAAGGGCGCCGGCACGATCACCGAACACGACGTCTACGAAGGCCGCCCGCACCTCATGGTCGCCGGCGCCGGCTGGGAGGAGATCGCCGACCGGGCACTCGAGTGGGCACTCGCCCACGCCGCCCCGTCAGCGAGCCCGGTCGACACCTGAGCCGATGTCGATCCTCACGTTCACCCACATCGGCGGGCCAACCACGCTCATCGAGGTGGACGGGTGGCGGATCCTGACCGATCCGACCTTCGACGCCCCCGGCCGGACATACAAGTTCGGCTGGGGGACGTCCTCCCGCAAGACCACGCGGACCAGCGATCGCAGCCGCCGATGTCGGCCACATCGACGTCGTGCTGCTCACCCACGAGCACCACGCCGACAATCTCGACGACACCGGCCGGAGTCTGTTGCCCGGCGCGACGGTGGTGCTGACGACGGCATCCGGCGCCGGCCGCCTCGGCCCCAACGCCAGGGGCATGCGCGACTGGGACACGACTCACCTCGAAGCGCCCGGCAAGCCGACGATCACCGTGACGGCCACCCCCTGCCGTCACGGCCCCCCGGGCAGCCATCCGATCGTCGGTGACGTCATCGGGTTCGCCCTCACGTGGGACAGCCAGCAGCACGGAGCGGTGTGGATCTCCGGTGACACCGTGCTGTACGAAGGTGTCCGGCGACTCGGCGACCGCATCGATGTCGGCACCGCCATCTTGCACCTCGGCAGCGTCCACTTCCCGATCACCGGTCCGCTCAAGTACACGATGAACGCCCAGGATGCGATCGAGCTGTGCCAGCTGCTGCAGCCCCGCACCGCCGTGCCCGTCCACTACGAAGGCTGGTCACACTTCAAACAAGGACGCCAACAGATCGAGCAACAGATGGCTCGAGTACCACCCGACTGCGCCGGCCGGATCGTCTTCGCACCCATCGGTACACCAGTCCAACTCACCGCCTGACTGACGGCGCGGGCGCGGGCGTCGTTCAGCCGATGCGGCGCAGCATGAACGACGAGACGCCGGGGCTGAAGGCGTGGCCCGCGCGATCGACCAGTTTGAGCCAGTCGTCGTCGACCGACAAGGCGGCATTCGACGCCTCGACCTCGGCCAGGTCGTCAACACCCGAGATCCATCCGACGGCTCCGTACGAACCGACGACCGGGGTCACGAACATGACCGGGATGCCGGTGATGCGCGCCGCTGCGTCGGCGATCTCGACTCCCAGTCCCATCGCCTCGCTGAGGCTGCCGTTGGCCGCCACGCCTTGGGTCACTTGCAGGTACCCCTTGGGCGGGCCTGTCGGCGCACCATGCACGACCTGCGAGAGGACATCTGACGTCGGACCGACGAAGAGCCCGTCGTTGTCCTCGACCCACTGGGCAAAGCCCTCATCGGCGAACAGCGTGTCGTCGATCGCGACAGCGTCGGCCACATGCTCGACACGCGCGGTCCAGGAAACCGCAGGACCGTCGGCCGAGAAGAGCGACGACCACACAAAGACCGGCGACCCCAGGATTTCGGTGGCTCTCGACCCGGCCTCCACCGCAGCGGCGACTGCGGCTCGACTCTTGGCCTGGTTGACGCGGCGACTACGCCCGACGAGGTACATGTTCGGCTCCCTCCACAGCTGTCCGTCCGAACAGCGCATGTTCACTGTCGCGCCATCACTGCGACCGGTCAACAGCACCTGAGTAGATCGCCGCCGCAGTGGGAAGGACTGTGGGGCGGCGTCGATGGTCGCGCCGACACACGACGATCGGGGGCTCGATGCAACAGCTGAGCGGAATGGATGCCTCGTTTCTCTACGCCGAGACGTCCCGGGCGCACATGGCGGGAGCCGGGCTGGCGATCTACGACCCGTCGACGGCAGACGGAGGTCGGGTGACCTTCAAGGGGATCCTCGATCACATCGACAAGCGGCTGCACGAGGCCCGTGTCTTTCGCCAGCGGCTGGTGCGGGTGCCGTTCGACCTCGATCACCCATACTGGATCGAGGATCCCGACTTCGACCTCGAGTTCCACGTTCGGCACATCGCGTTGCCGGCGCCGGGTGACTGGCGGCAGCTGTGCATCCAGGTGGCTCGGCTCATCTCGCGTCCGCTCGATCTGAACCGGCCGTTGTGGGAGCTGTACGTCATCGAAGGGCTGGACAACGTGCAGGGTGTGCCGGCGGGCTGCTTTGCGGTGGTCACCAAGACGCATCACGCCGCCATCGACGGGATGTCGGGGATGGAGTTGACCAGCGCCATCCACGACGACGCCCCGACGGCCACGCCGTCGGTACCCGATGCGCCCTGGAGTCCGGGGTCGGTGCCGGCGACCACCGAGCTGCTACGGCGGGCGATGGTCAACAACACCACCCGTCCGATGCACGCGACTCGCGTGATGGCTCGAACCGTTCCCCGCCTCGGTCGGCTTCTCGCCCAGCTCCGTCAGCGGACGATCACGCCGCCGCCGACGACGATCCCGCGCACCCGATGGAGCGGTCCGGTGAGCGCGCACCGGGTCTTCGATGGGATCCGGTTGCAGCTCGACGATCTGCGTGCGATCAAGGGCACGGTGTCCGGGGCGACGATCAACGACGTCGTGCTGACGATCGTCGGTGGCGGGTTGCGGGGTTACCTACTGGCCAAGGATGAGTTGCCGGCAGACCCGCTGATCGCGATGGCGCCGATCTCGGTGCGCTCTGAGGAGGAGCGGGGGGCGGCGGGCAACTTGGTGTCGGGCATGTTCACGACGCTCGGTACCGATGTGGCCGACCCGCTCACCCGGCTGTCGGTCGTACGCGAAGCGACGCACCGGTCCAAGGAGTTCGCCAACGCGCTCGGTGCGCGCACCCTGCTCGACATGGCCGATCTGGTGCCTGGCGGGCTCGTCGGTCTCGGCGCTCGGACATCGGCCCGGCTCTCACTCGCCAACCGGCTGCGCCCCATCTTCAACACCACCGTGAGCAACATGCCAGGACCTCGGCACAAGTTGTACATGGCGGGTGCGGAGCTGGTGTCGATGTATGGCATCGGCATGATCGTCGAGGGCATGGGCCTGATCCACCCGGTGTTGAGCTACTGCGGCGACATCACCATCTCGTTCACGTCGTGCCGCGAGATGCTGCCCGATCCCGCCTTCTACGCCGACTGCCTGCAGAACTCGTTCGACGAGCTGTACGGCGCGACCGTCGCGAAGCAGGACACCCGCCGACGGACGGCTACCACCACACGGCGCAAGACCGCCGGCCGACGGCGGTCGGCTCCGAGCAAGGCGGGCGCGGCGTCGAGCTGACAGGGCGCAGATTCGATCGGTGAGCGCTGTGGACCCTCGTGCGGGTCAAGCGCGTGCGATGGCGGGTCTGCCTGGAGCGGTTGCCTGCTGGGGTTGGGGTAGCTGGTTGGCGTGGGCGCGGAACTCGGCCATGGTGCGTTCGGGGCCGTAGTGGGCGCGCATCCAGCGGTAGAGCAGGAAGGCCGGTGGTCCGAACCAGGTTTGGACGGGGACGACGATGTTGAGGCTGCCTCGGGTGAACGCTCCGAGAACGAGCGGGGTGAGGCTGGGTGCGGCGGCGCCGAACACGAGGATGAAGGCGAGGCTGAGTCGTAGCGCCTTGTGGCCGTACGCCTTGTAGGTGGCGGCGCCGAAGATGCCGAAGGCGAGGAGGTCGCCGATGCCGATGGCGGCGTTGAAGACGTCGAAGCGGAAGCCGACCGCGGCGTTCAGGGGGTAGCCCTGGAAGCGGTCGGCGAGTTCGGGGGTGAGCGGGACGATCTGGCTGAAGTAGAAGTCGTAGGCGGCGAGGAGCAACACGAACCAGGCGGCGTGGCGCAGTTGCATGCCGCCCTGGACGTAGAGGTTGGCGACGGAGATCGCCGAGATCAGCACGACGGTGCCGACGAGCACCCAGTACAGCTGCCATCCGGCTTGTGTTCCGAGCATGGTGCGGGCGACCCAGATGTTGGCGCCGAGCAGTGCGCCGATGAACACCCACAGCGTTGTTGGTCGCAGCACGGGTCGCAGTCCGATGGCCAATGCCGAGCCGAAGGTGAAGGCGAGGAAGGTGGTCAGCCAGAACCTGGGGAGCGCCAGATAGATCAACGGCAGGGTGATGATGAACACGAACAGGGTGCGCGACGTCACGGAAGTTGAACGTGCCGATCGCTGGTCGGTCGGCTCGGACTCGACGCAGGTAGGCGACCGCGCCGAGAGTGGCGGTCATCGTGGCGATGATCGACACGGTGAGCTGCAGCAGGCTTTGGCGGACGATCAGGGACATGCTCAGACTCCCGCAGGTGTTCGATCGGTGGTGAAGGTGGTCTCGGCGAGGTCGGCGCGGACGTGGCGCAGTGGCGCGTCGCTGACGGTGAGGTCGATGACGCAGTCGATGCCTCGGGCGGCAAAGCGGCGGACGACTTCGTCGGGGGTGGTGCCGGCCACGGTGGCCGATGGGATGGTGACGTCGGAGGACGCCGCGCTCGGTGGCGGCGCGGTACTGGGCCGGCCATGGTTCGGCTGGGAGTGCTTCGAGGACTTCGACGATGTCGCGGGGGGTGACGACGCCGGTCGACGTGGTCTGCAGTTGGCTGGCTTTGCCGAGGATGGCCGACACGGCGGGGACGCCGGCGAGGTTGCAGGTGAGCGGCTCGTCGGGGAGCCGACGGACGACGTCGCGGGTGTCATAGCGGAACACCGGCATGCAGTCGCGGTAGGGGAAGAACGGGGTGACGACCATCGTGCCGAGCTCGCCAGGTGCGCACGGTCCGCCGCCGTCGAGGGCGAGCACCTCGACGAGTCCCATGTTCAGATCGAGGTGCAGATGGCCCTGGTTGCAGGTCCGTCCCGAGACGGGGAGCACCTCGGTCATGGCGAAGGTGTCGCTGGGCCGGACTCCGAACGTCTCCCGTGCGGCCGTGGCGACGGCGTGAGAGAGCATCTCGCCGGCGACGTCGATGCGCCGGAGCGCGAAGTCGTCAGGTCGGAGGCCGCGTCGCCGGGCCGCGGTGACGAGGCGGGCCAGATAGCTGGGATAGGTGCCGAGGATCGTCGCCGCGTTGCCGTCGCCGTGGTCGAGGAGGCCGTCGATGCTCTGATCCAACGGGACCAGGCCGAGGGCGCGGCTGCGCGCGCCGACGAGCCGGCAGACCTCGATGTCGTGTTGCACCGCTGCTGTGGCCCGAGAGCTGAGATTGATCTGCAGGCAGTCGGTGTGGTTGATCTCGTTGCGGAGCAGCCCCGACAGCGCCGCCATGGCCGGCCACAACTCGGCCTCGTAGCGCGACAACCAGATCTCCGCGGGCGCGCCGGTGGTGCCGGTGGTGCGGGTGCTCAGGTATGGGCGGGCGTCGGTGCACACCAACTCGGCGTTGTGCTCGACGAGATCGGCCTTGGTCGTGACCGGCACCGAGTTGATCGTGTTGAGGTCGACTGTCTTCGGGTCGAGTCCCGCTTCGGTGAAGCGCGCCGCGTAGAAGGGCGATCGCTTGGCCAGTCGACGGGCGGTCCGGCGTAGACCCTGGGTTTGGAAGTGGGTGCGCGTGTCGGGGTCGGCGAACGGCCCGTCGAGCAGTTGGTCGACGTCGTCGCCGGGGCTGCCGAACTCGCGCAGGGTGGCGTCGGCGTCGGCGACCAGGCGCTGGATGATCTGCGGTTTGATTCGTCGGCCATTGACCATGGCCATCGCCATGCGGAACTGCCGTATGCCGGTTTCGAACACCGTGCCTCCACGTTGTGAGAGAGCGTTGCCGAGGGCGTGGCCGGGTGCGGACCGCTCGCGCCGTTGATGACGGCGCGAGCAGGTCCGACCCAGACCTGAGATGCTGAGCGCGATGCTCAGCCGGCGCTCAGGAGCCTCCGCCGCACGCGGCGAACAGCACTGCGGTGAGTGAGCCAAGCGCGTAGCGAGCGTGCTTGACACTGCACTTCAGAGTCGTCATGGGAACCTCCTTTCGATGACCTAGGGGCGAACGATCGCCTTGTCACGCGTCAACGACGACTTTGAGGTTCATCTCCGGGTGCAGGGTGCACGTCAGCTCGTAGGAGCCAGGCTCGTCCCATGCGCCCGTGACGAACGGGTCGCCACGCGGCATCGACCGCACGTCGTCGGGACCGAACGACGGCACACCGGGCGCATTCGACACCCGAGCGCGCTCGCCCGGAGCGAGGACATGGAGAAAGTTGGAGTTGTTGACGAACTGGATCTGCTGGCCCTGGCGGATCGTGATCACGTCACGGTCGAACTTCACCTGCTCCATGCCGACCAGGTTCGGACGTCTCGGCAAGGGCTCCCCGCTGGCAAGCGCGGGCGCCAGGGCACCGAGCACAACGAACGGAACCGCCAACACGAACCTCGGTATCACAATCAGAACCTCCATCGCCCCAGCGCGACAGCTTCAGCGCCGCCGAACCCCGTCACCGTTCGACCGGGGTGGGATCTAGAGCGACCGCCGCCGGCGTTGATACAACCGCCACGAGTTCTTCGGAGAGAGCGGCGCGTTGTTGCCGACGAGTACGGTGACGGCGTAGAGGGAAGGGGATCGGACATGGCTGATCAAAGCGCGCTCGCCGTCGTCGAGCAAGCGTGGGACCGGTGGGTAGCGGCCGACCTGGAGGGCTTCGTGGCTCTCTGGCATGCCGATGGGGTGTGGACCATGCCGGGTCAGTCCCAGGTCTCTGGGGAGTGGCGTGGCCACGACGAGATCGTCAAGGTGGCCCAGCTCGTCTTCGAGGTGAGTGGCGGAACCTTGAAGGCGGCGCCGATCGAGCTGGCGGCCGCCGGTGGCGACTCCGTGCTTGGCTACTTCCACTTCGAGGCGTCTCGGGCGGGTGCGTCGGTGAACCAGGACGCACTCCAACGCTTCGTCGTACGCGACGGCAAGATCGTGTCGCTCCACAACATGTTCGCCGACGTCGCAGCTGCGGACGCCTTCTTCGGGTAGGACGGATCCGCCGGTCAGGGTTGTCCTTCAGTGTCAGGTCGCCCAGGCGCAGAAGTCGAGGACGGCGGCGGGCGGAACGTCGAGCGCCTCGGTGACGTGGGCCTGTCCTGCGTCGCAGAACAGACTGAGCGGTTGCTCGGGGGAGGCGATGTCGACGAGCACCTGGCCCCAATGGCGGTACTGCACGTCGTGGGCGACGCCGGTGAAGCGACGATCGGCCGCGACGTTCGCGAAGCGTGCCAGCCACTGGTCGGCGTAGGCGAATGGCACGGTCGTGTCCTGGTCGCCGTAGTACAGGAACACGGGAGCGGTGACGCCCGATACGTCAGTGGCGGTCGGCGTGCAGAACAGGTCGAGCTCGTGGGCGAGGCCCTCCGGATTACCGGGGCCCTCCTCGGCGTCGAAGGTGCGCACAGCGTCAGCCACGGCTGCATCGACGAAACCGGGGATCTGGTGCACCGTCGCATCGTCCGGGAACGCCCACCACCCCACCGGATCGGCAGCCGAGGACGCGGCGAGGGCCGCGCGATCATCGGGCGGCAGGCTGCACAGCTGCTGCAGAGATCCGGCGATCGGGTCGCCGGTGTATGCGGCACCGAGATGGATCGACCTGATTCGATCGGCCGCTTGCGCCGCGACCGCTGCTGCGTACGGTCCGCCACCAGAGATCGCGACGACCGAGAAGTCGTCGACACCGAGCGAGTCGAGGACGCCGAGCGCGGTCGTCGCGAACTCGTCGTAGCCGGCGGTCGGATCGAACTCCGCTGCGCCATACCCGTTGCGGTCGATCGAGATCAGGCGGATCCCCAGCTCCTCGCGAGCTGACGACAAGAACTCGACCAACGACACGACCGTGGCGCTGGTGCCGGTCCCGCCGATGAACAGCACTGGGATCCCGTCGTCGGGCCCGGTGTCGACGACCCACGCCTCCTCGCCGCTCTCCAGCGCGACGACCTCCGGTTCCGGGCTGGTCACCGGGTCGAAGGTCGTTCCGAACGCTGCCGCCAGCTGCTCGGCATCCGGCGGTCCCGACGTCGTCGTTGGCGCATCGGTGGCGACGACATCGGTCGTCGGCGCCGACGGGCCGTCCGGGTCGGCGTCGACGGTCGTGGGTTCCAACGTCGACGAGGGGACCGTCTGCTCCACGGTCGGCGCAGGCGGTCCCGAGGTCACGTCGCCCACCGCGGCATCGTCGTCGTCGTCACCTCCACAGCTCACTACCACGATGGCCAAGATGGCCATCATCCGAGCGGTCGTCGAGACAGACATCATCGCCTCCGAAGTGTCGGTTCTCCTCGCGTCGTGGCCAGTCCTCGAACGGGCACACGAGCCTCGCGGGAAGATCACTCATCAGGCTAGGCCGCCCCTGAGCGTGCCCGCATCGGAGGGAGACCCGTCGTGGTGCGATCCGGGATTGACACCGTTGGTGCTTCCGAGCAGAGTGCCTCGTGTCCGGGAGGGATCATGAAATCACCGTGGAAGTGGACCGCGTCGCGTGAGCCAGAACGCGAGTACCTCGTGCTGGCGTCGAGCATCCCGCCCCGAAGCCGGCGCTCCACGTGGCGTCTGTTCCGTGGCGCCAGCACGGTTCGCAAGCAGCTGGCAGGCACCGACGGTGTGGTTGGCTTCGCGCTGCTCGCTCGTCCGCTTGCCAAGCAGTACGCCACGTTGTCGGTTTGGCGTGACGAGGATGCGCTCGCGGCCTTCGCAAGTGCCGAGCCGCACCGTCAGCTGATGCACACGCTGAGCCCGGAGATGGGCCCAACCAAGTTCGTGCGTTGGACGATTCGAGGAGCCGATGGTCGACCGGCGTGGGACGACGCGTTGCAACGCCTGACCTGATCGAGGGTGGGAGATTCGCCATGAATGTTCGCGATTACGCCGTCGAGGCGGCCGAGATCAACGCCGTGGTCGCGGGTGACACGCTGCCGAGAGCGTTCTTGCGCACGGCGGCGGCGAACCCGGGAGTTGTCGCCTTGCGGCGGATGGTGGGCGAGGGTGCTGACGGGTGGAAGGAGACGACGTACCGGCAGCTGCGCGACCAGGTCGCCAGTGTCGCGGCGGGGTTGCAGGCCGCCGGGCTGCGGCCGGGCCAGCGGATGGTGCTGATGATGCGCAATCGGCCCGAGTTCCATGTCGTCGACCTCGCAGCGACGTTCCTGCGGGCGACACCCGTCTCCATCTACAACTCGTCGTCGGCGGAGGAGTTGCAGTACCTCGTCGACCACGCCGAGGCGGAGATCGCCGTCATCGAGGACGCTGGGTTCCTGGGGCGGTTCTTGAAGGTCCGCGCCGAGCTCCCGCGGCTGCGTCGGATCTTCGTCATCGACCCGCCCACGGACGACACACCCGACGACGTCGCGCCCTACGACACCTTGCTCTCCTCGGGCAGCGCAGATCTGGAGACGCTCGCCGAGGGCACGGATCCGGATGACCTGGCCACGCTGATCTACACGTCCGGCACGACAGGACCGCCCAAGGGCGTGATGATCAGCCAGCACAACGTCGTCTACACGTGCGAGCAGCTGACCCGCTGTTACCAGTTCGTGCTCGGCGACGCCCGCGGAGTTGGGTTGCGGTACATCTCCTACTTGCCGATGGCCCACATCGCCGAGCGGCTCTCGTCTCACTACAACGGGATGCGCCTCGGGTTCACGCTCACGTGCTGTCCGGACCCGGCGCAGATCGCCACCTACGCCCGTGAGGTCCACCCCGAGGTGATGTTCGGAGTGCCCCGCGTGTGGGAGAAGGTGTACCTCGGGGTCAACGCGGCGCTCGCCGCCGACCCGGACAAGAAGCAGAGGTTCGACGAGGCAGTTGCCGCCGCACTGCCGATCATCGAGGCCCGCCGGCAAGGCACGATCACCACGGACCAGCAGGAGACCTGGGACTTCCTCGACGCCGTCGCGTTCTCCACCGTCCGTGGCCTGGTCGGCCTCGACTCGCTCCGGCTCGGCATCACCGGTGCGGCGCCGATCCCGCGCCAGATCCTCGAGTGGTTCAACGCGCTCGGAGTCCCGCTGAGCGAGATCTATGGCATGAGCGAGACCACTGGGCCGATGACCTGGGAGGCCCATCCCGACAAGATCAAGCCGGGCACGGTCGGACCGGGGATCCCCGGCTGCGAGGTCAGGATCGCCGACGACGGCGAGGTCATCTGCCGCGGCGACAACGTGTTCCAAGGCTATTTCAAGGCACCCGACAAGACGGCGGAGACACTGATCGACGGCTGGCTCCATTCCGGCGATGTCGGGATGATGGACGATGAGGGCTTCGTCAAGATCGTCGACCGCAAGAAGGAGCTGATCATCACGTCGGGTGGGAAGAACATCTCACCGGCCAACCTCGAGACGGCACTGAAGACGATCCCCCTCGTCGGCCAGGCGTGCGCGATCGGTGACAACCGCAAGTTCGTGTCCGCGCTGCTCGTCCTCGACCCCGACTCCGCCGCGGTCTGGGCCAAGGCGAACGCCAAGGAGGCGATGAGCCTTGCCGAGCTCGCTCACGATCCCGACGTGGTCGCCGAGGTGCAGTCCGGTGTCAACCACGTCAACCAACAGTTCGCCCAGGTCGAGCAGATCAAGAAGTTCACCCTGATCGGCGAAGAGTGGCTCCCTGACTCCGACGTCCTCACGCCCACCTCCAAGCTCAAGCGTCGCGGCGTCCACGCCCATTACGCACCGCAGATCGAAGCGATGTACGCAGACAGCCAGTAGTCCGCCGAACCATCACCGACCACCCCCAGCCTGAATCAGTGCGCGACGATGGTTCGTGCGCGTTGAGTCGTCGATCACATCCGTGTCGTGGATCCCATCGGAAGCCATCACCGGGCTGACTCGCCTCCCGTTCGACCTCGGGGTCGGCCAGTACGACGATCCACCACGCGAGGTGCTCGGCAATCTCGACGAGCTGTGTGCGGCGGGGGCGTTCCGGTTCGCCAACCGGCTCGACGCCTGGGTCGAGGTCCTCGATGGAGTGATCGTCGACCACGGCCAGGTCGGGCGGAGCTACCTCAGCCGCACCCTGATGGGGATCGGCCGCGCCCAGATCGCGTTCCAGCCCGTGGCATTCCCCGACCTCATGCCCGAGCCCGAGATCACGGGCAACGAAGCTCGATTCATGCGTACCTCGGGCGGCCGGCCAGGTGTCCCAGCACCGCGTCACGTCCACGGCAGACCGTTCCTGCAGTGGCGCGGACCGACGGTGTGGACGACCCTGGCGTTGAACATCGCCGCCGGCGGCACCTCCCATGGCGAGTTGGCAGGGGCGAGCACGTTTCCCCGACACTGGGTCTACGACCATCGCGGCGAGGTCACCGCCAAGTCAGGTCTGATCGACTTCGATGAGTGGTACCGGGGGGCGTTCGGACCTCACAGCCCGTGGGGCGGCGAGGACTCGCCGGCGGTCGTCGCGATGACCGAGACCGCGCTCGAGCGGGAGATGTCGTCCTCGATCATGCGCGGCGGGAGGCGTCCGACGCTGGTCAAGGTCGCCGCAACCGAAACGCTGATGGAGCAGGGCCAGTCCGGGTCCGAGCTCTACTTGCTGCTCGACGGCGTGCTGGCGGTCGAGGTGGACGGCGAGATCGTTGCCGAGGTTGGGCCCGGTGCGGTGATCGGCGAACGCTCCCTGCTGGAAGGCGGTACGCGGACGTCGACGTTGCGGGCGGTCACCGACTGCCGACTCGCCAAAGCCGATGCGGACCAAGTGGATCGGACGGCCCTCGCCGAGCTCGCACGAGGACATCGGCGCGAGCAGCGCTGATCGAACGTCGGTCTGTTGAGCCGCGCCACGACATGTCGCGAGTGGGTCATGCCCGTCAGGAGTCGGGGGCGTGTGGGTCGGCCATCGCTTCGGTGCAGGCTGCCGGGTGTTGGTCGACCCATTGCCGGACTTCGGTGGTTGGGCTGCGCTGCTCCCCATTGCGCCAGGCGGCGAGGTAGGGCGACGGCCAGATCACGCCGCGCCGCACGGACCACTCCTTGCCGGGGCAGGGTGGGGAGATGCCGAAGTGGACATGGCAGGCCGATGCGCGTCCGGTGTCACCCATCTTCCCCAGCGGCTGACCGGCGTTGACTCGGGCGCCGGGTTCGACGCCGTCTTCGATGCTCTCGAAGTGCGCCATGTAGTAGCGGACTCCGTCGTCGCCGATGATCGCCACCGATCGTCCGCCGCGGGTTGCCGGGTTGTCCACGCTCGGGTCGTACGCATTGATCCGGCGGGACTCGGTGACCACGCCGTTGACCGGCGACACGAGCAGCGCGCCACAGCCGACGAAGATGTCTGCCGCCGGGTAGGCGCTGTGGGTGTCTCCCCAACCGGCGCTGTCGACGTCGGCGACGGGCAGCACATATGGCGTCGTCTCGCCCGGCGGAGCGACGGCCGCGGCGGGCGCCGGTGGTTGCACGGTCGCCGGGGCCTCGGTGGTCACCGGCGCCGCTGCGGTTGCGGGTGAGGGCGCGGTGGTGGGCGGTGCGGTCACGCTCGTCAGGGCCGGTTCTCGGCTGGCACCAGCGAGGGTCTGCGACGGCGGCGATGTGTCCACCTCACGCGGTGCCAGGTTCGTGCTCTCGTCGGTGGTGGCGGATGACGTGCAACCCGCCAGGACGATCACGAGGCCGAATGCGAGGCGCTGAAACACTCCCCGGTGGTGATCGGCCAAGTCCGACCGCGCGGCCGCACTCGAGGTGCGGTGACGCGGGTTGGGAGGGTTGCTGCTCAAAGGGCGTAGACGCCTGTACGAGAATCCCCACACCGTGGGGTCGGTGCGCAGGGTACGCAGCTTGCCGTTGGTGTTCGTCCACCGGAGCGTGGCCACCCTCGTCGGTTGGAAGCGAGTGTCAGGGTTCAACCAGACTGGCGATCTGTGCCCAGCAGGCGACGACCAAGATCACCGACGGTCGAGTCGGAGGACCCGATCGAGCGATTCGCGGCGAACCTGCGGGAATCTGCGGAGCGTGAGCGGGCTCAACGTGAACGTGCCCGGCTCGAGCAACAGCGGGCTCGCGATGCCGCCAACGCCGCCGCGGAGCACGCCGCCGCGCTGGAGACGGCTCGCCGGAAGCTCGAGCAGGCGATCGCAGATGCACGCGCCGCGCGGCGAGCGGGTGCACGTGTTGGCGCCGCCGACGCCGCGTGGCGTCAGGCGAAGTCGCGGCTCATCGAGTTGGAGACCGGCACGTTGCCGGAGTGGGCGCGTCACGACCGCTCCGAGGCTCTCGACGTCAACGCCACGGACGGCGATCTGTCGTAGGCGCGTCCGTGCCGGTGCCGGAGTCTGGACCTTGTTCGCCGAAGACGACTGATCCGGGGCGCGGACACGTCGGGCCGTGACCCTGCGCCGGCGGTCATTGGCGAGCGTGGGAGACTCGTCCAAGGATGTTCACGCAGATCACGTGTGGGCGATGACCGCGGAGGGTGTGGGAGCTGATTGGCGCCTGCGCGGGGTCAGGGTGGTGCGCGCCGACGAGCTCGACGTGAACACGCCGCAGACGCCGGGGATGAAGCGTGCCGCAGCGATCACGGCTGCGCGGGCGGGCGCCGAGAAGCTGTGGGCTGGAACGGTGATCATCCATCCCGCTGCCAAGACCGGTGCGCATCACCATGGCTCGTTGGAGAGTGTGATCTACGTCATCAGCGGCCGAGCGCGGATGCGGTGGGGGGAGCGGCTCGAGTACACGGCCGAGGCCGGCCCCGGCGACTTCATCTACGTCCCGCCGTTCGTGCCGCACCAGGAGATCAACGCCCGTCCGGACGCTCCGCTGGCGTGCGTAGTCGTGCGCAGCGGTCAGGAACCGGTGGTCGTCAACCTGGACCTGCCCGCAGTCGAGCCGAACCCTGAACAGGTCGACTGGGTCGACGACATCCATCGGGAGTCCTGAACCAGACCAGTTGCTCGGTCATGTGTTGTCATTGACCGGCCACGCGCTCGTCCAACTGCTATGACAGTGCGATGCGAGCTGTCGTGGTCGTCGCGGTGATGGCGATGACGCTGCCGGCGTGCGGCGACGACGACGACTCATCGGACGACGCGGCAACGGAGGAATCCGTCGTGGCGGACGTCCCCGACGTGATCGGCGACTCCGTCGAGGATGCAACGGCGACGCTCGAGGACGCTGGGTTGACGTTGCGGGTCGTGAGACGTGACGGCGAGGACTTGCCGGTGACCGCCGACTTCGTCGAGGACCGCGTGAACGTGGCGGTCGAGACACAGGACGACGGCATCGAGGTCGTGACCGAGGTCGTGTCGATGGGCTGACACCTCCGCGGTCACGCCATGGTCGGGTGGACGGTCGCCGCGTAGAGGCGACCATCTGGCGCCAATGCCGTGATGAGACCCTCTCGTCTGGCGGTGGTCACCGAGTCGGCGACCGTCACGACGACACCCGTGCACGTCACGATCCATGCCGAGACGGCGGCCGTGACGACGAACACCGACACCGGCACGGTCAGGAGCAGGACGAGGCTCGACGCGGCGGCCACGACGTTGACGAAGGCCCACAGGATCGTGAGCCGCTTGAACAGTCGAAGGATGCCGGGCCGGACACGGACATCGGGGCTGAGCGGACAGAAGTCGTTGGCGAACCGGGCGATCAACGGCCGGCCCACGGCGACCGAGCCGGCGAACATGAGGCCGGTCAGTGTGGTGCGCAGGATCGGTTGCACGAAGTAGACGAAGTCGTTGCTGCTGAGCAGGTAGACGATCGTGCGAACGGTGATGCCCAGCGTCGCCAGGATCAGCAACGCCGGCACAGGATGCTCCCCGACGACGCGCCGCACGACGGACCCGTAGGACCAGATGAGCGCGCCTGCGAGCGCCCATCGCATGTCCCCGAGCACCAGCAGTGTGTAGAAGAGGGCGGTCGGGATGATCGTGGCCTCGACGAGATACGGCACGAGGCGGCGGCCGACGGCTCCGACGACGCGTCGCCGCGAGGGGCGCAGCTGCCAGTTCTCTCCGGCATCAGCGTCGGCAGGTTGGATGTCGGCTGGCTCCCGTCGGCGGCTGGACATCTGTTCGACCGTTGGCTGCACAGCGACTGGAACTTGATCAGGATTCAGGGCTTCGGTCTTTCTGGCGTGCGTGACGGGTTCGCCTCCGGCGTGCCGGTGAGGCGTCCCAATGCAACATGGCTACCGTGGTTGACATTCCACCCGGGATCAATGAGATCCCGTGTTTCATGTAGACTCGTGCCTGGTGACGACCCAAGTGGTACG
Organism: uncultured Acidimicrobiia bacterium; assembly: GCA_963749315.1. Taxonomy (GTDB): domain Bacteria; phylum Actinomycetota; class Acidimicrobiia; order Acidimicrobiales; family Ilumatobacteraceae; genus JALZMG01. Next base: position 47,596 of record CAVVMS010000020.1, on the reverse strand, counting down.
ACGTACCGGCAAGGTCACGGTCGGCCCGCCTGGCGGTCCCACCCACACCATCCCGGAACGCTTCGTGGTCACGGTGACCGACGCACCTCCCTACGACTTGCGCCTGGACGTCACCTGGGACCCCGCACTCGGCCGTCACACGCTTCACCAACTGACCCTGACCCAACAGCCCGGCGGCGAGTACGTGCGGATGTCACGCATCAACCACCTCGCGCTCGCCGACCTCATCGAGCGTGCCCTCACCGACGACGTCGTCGGACCCAAGGGCTGGCCGCACATCCTCGCCGCTCATCCCGATCAAGACCCGGTCGCCGTCGATGCCCTCATCTACCGTCTCGCCCACGCACTCGGAGGCCAACGGCCAGCCGCGACGATTGCCATCGCCAGAGGCCTCGCTCTCTCCACCGGCCCCAAACGGGCCGGTCACGCTCGCCAGGCCGGACTCATCCCACCGGCCGAGCCGGGCAAAGCATCCGGCTGACTCGATCGCAACCCGACAGCTCTGGCGACGGTTCAGGCGGGGACGGTCCGACGAGCGGCGCCGGGGGAGATGCCGATCGTGCGCTTGAAGGCGCGGCTGAATGCCGCTTCGGACTCGTAGCCCAGGCGGGGGGCGACCGCCGCCACGGGGATGTCGTCGGTGCGCAGCCAGTCCAGCGCCACCTGCATCCGCCAGCGGGTGACGTACTGCATGACCGACTCGCCCACCAGGTCGGTGAACCGGGCGGCGAACGCCGACCGCGACATGGCGGTTTCCCGCGCCAGCGAGGCCACGGACCAGGGGTGGGCGGGATCGTGGTGCACGAGCGTCATGGCCCGGCCGATGCGCGGATCCTGCAGGGCTCCCAGCCACCCGGTCTGTCCAGCCGGGTCGCCGGCGATCCACGCGCGGATGGCCTGGATGACGAGGATGTCCGACAGCCGCGTGATCACGGCCTCACCACCGGGCCGCAGGTCGCGCCCTTCGGCGGCGATGAGCCGGAGCGTGCTGTGCATCCAATCGGCCTCGGGCGACGGCGACCCCGGCGCTCCCTCGATGACGATCATGCGGGGGAGTAGCGCCACCAGGTTGCGGGCCGCGGGGTGTCCGAAGCGGACGGTGCCGCACACGACGCTCGTGGGCGCCCCACCGCCGCCGTACCGCAGGATCGCGTAGCGGTCGCTGGCGTAGTCGTAGTCCAGTTCGTCGACCCGCGGGGCGGGAGTCCCGGGCTCGCTGAGCAGCCGGTGGCCCTGGCCGTGGGGCACGAGGGCGAAGTCGCCTGGGTGCAGCTGACGGGGCTCGTCGCCGTCGACCTCGAGCCAGCAGCGCCCGGCGTTGACGACGTGAAACCACATCGACTCGGGCTCGGGCGGCAGGTCCAGACCCCACGGAGCGGTCAACTCTGACCGGCAGTAGAAGGTGCCCGACATGCGTAGGACGTGCAGCGCCTCGCCCAGCGGGTCGGATGTGGTCCAGGGATCCTCGCCTCGCACGGGACCAGTCTGCCGCCATCGGGCCGCAAACGTCCAGTGCTAGTGGACGTTCAGGCATGAAATACCGACAGATGAGCATTGTTCCACCGAGATGATGCCCTCAGACTGGACGGTAGGTAGATCGACAAGTTCGACCGCATCGTGCCCACCCGCCGAGCCGTCCCGACGATGAGGAGCATCCGATGATGAACAACATGATCACCGCCGGCACCGTGGCGGCCGCCGTCGGCTGCGCCTTGGTGGCCGGGCTGTTGTTCGCCTTCTCGACGAGCGTGATGCCCGCACTGCGGCGACGGCCGGCGGCCGAAGGCATCGCCGTCATGCAGACGATCAACTCGGCAATCCTCAACCCGCTCTTCGGGCTGGTCTTCGGCGGCACGATGGTGCTGTGCCTGGTGCTCGCCGTCACTGCGCCCCTCACGACGGACGAGTCCCACGCGACCCTTCGGGGTATCGGGAGCGCGCTCTACGTGATCGGGGTGTTCGTCGAGACCATGGTGATCAATGTGCCGATGAACAACGCTCTCGACGCAGTAGATCCCGCCAGCGACGAGGGTGCGTCCTACTGGCGCACCTACCTGCGGCGGTGGACGGCGTGGAACCACGTGCGGGCGCTGGCGGGCACCGCGGCGTCGGCATTGCTGGTCGTTTCGCTCCTGTGATCGGCACGGAAATCGTCAACTTTGACGACGCCGGAGCCGCATGCCGGCGCCAGCGTGACCCCCGACACCCGCCGGTTGGTCCCGAGGGACCGCGGGTCGCCGCCGACAGCGGGCGCAGCGGACACCAACCGGCTGTCCGTCGCCTCCACCAACACCACCGCACCCAACTTTCGAGGTCTCCAACGTGCCTGGCGCACCACGCTCAACCCCTGTTCGGACTCCGGTACCCAGGCCGGCGGCACAGCCGTACGAAGGCGCAGCAGCATGATCGTGCTGCTCGTGATCGCCGGGGCGTGGCTCGGGCTCCTCCTCGTCGTGCTCGGGATGCTCCACATCGCCACCAGCACATCGACCCCCCGACCCGTGGCGCCCACGAAGAATCTGGTGCTCGCCGGCGAGGCCCAGATCAAGGCCGCCGGGCCCGAAACGTCGATCGAGGCGGCGCGTCGGGCCCGGCGGCGGGTGCCCACCCAGGCCGCTTGAGCTGCCGGTCCGTCAGCGTCGCGCTACCCCGCGGGAAGGCTCCTCGTCAACGCGGGTGCTCGGGCGCTTCCAGCACGAGGTAGCGCCACTCGATCCAGCGCCGTCGAGGGCGGTCGGCGTCGGGTAGGGCCCGCATCGCAGCGATGACGGGAACGACCTCCGCGGCCCAGACGTCGGCGGACAGGTCCCAGCACCAGGACCACGCCCGCGACTCGAGCAGGTCGGCGGCACTGATCGGCGACTGCGTGAATGTTCGTCGTGGCATGTGATCGTCGTGGAGGAGGCTCAGGCCGTGATCGAGGGCCACCTCGATGATGTCGTGGCCGCGAGGCTGGCGAATCGGTCGCAGCCGAGCCGCCACGTCCTCGTCGATGGCCGACAACTCGTCGTCGGACTGGCGGTTACCTGCGATGCCGGAGATCAGCAGTCGACCGCCAGGTCGAAGCAGCGCCGCAGCGGCGCCGACGGCGGCGGGGAGGTCGCCGACGAGGTGCAGAACGTGCACGGCCACCACCGCCGCGGCTGCTCCCGGCCGCAACGGAGGAGCGAGCACGTCACCTTGAACCACCCGTCCAGGCAGGCGCTCGGCGGCCCGGGCCAGCATCGGAAAGGCCAGGTCGACGCCGACGACATGACGGCGCTCAGTGGTCGAGCGCGCCGCCAATGAGACCTGTGCCGACACCAAGCTCGACGACCGGACCCGACGGTAGCCACGGCTCGAACGCCGCCGCCGTGTGCTGCGCCCACACATCGCCACCGCGAGTGACGTCGTAGCGATCAGCGATGCGGTCGAAACGGATGGAAGACGGCATTGCCACGATGATGGCACCGAAGGATCGCAGCTGCCGCTGCTGATCGTCACGGGATGACGTCCGCCGACCGGGCGTACGCCCACGGGATGACGTGCGAGGGCAGACAACTGATCTCCAGGCCGACGACGGGAACGGTGGCGATCTTCACGATGGCGACCATGACCACCACCGTCTCCACCGTCCCGTCCCGCTCCCGCCGTCACCGTGTCGCGATGAGCGCGGCGACACTGGCCGCGATCGGCGTCCTGCTCACGGCGACGGCTTGTTCGTCCGATGACGACGGGACCGCAGCCAACCACACGGTGCCGGCGGCGAGCGCCGACGCCGGCCCCGCCAACCACCGCTGAGCCGGCGCCTCCGGCTACCGCCGAGCCGGCACCTCCGACCACTCGCAAGCCTCCGGCGCCGACGACCGCGGCCCCACCGACCGCGGTGCCGGACGACCCAGCTCGCCAAGCACAGCTGCGCGCCGATCCTCGACGCGCACCACACCGCCGGTGAGTTCGTCGGCGCACGCATCGCGCTGCGCGGCGCCGATGGCTCGATCACCGAGACCAGCGCCGGCACGCCCACGACCGACCCCGCCAGCGGGCCCGTCGACCCCGACGTGCCGTGGAACATCGGCAGCGCCACCAAGACCTTCGTCGCCGTCGTCGTGCTGCAGCTGGCCGAGGAAGGTCGCATCGACCTCGACGCCGGCATCGACGGCTACCTGCCCGACCTGCCGGCAGCCGACCGGATCACGCCGCGCCAGCTGCTCAACCACACCAGCGGGCTCGGCGAGTACCTCGACCAGCCCGCCGTCGTCAACGACCCGCTGCGGCGGTGGACACCGGCCGAGCTGATCGCCGTCGCCGAGACGGCCGGACGGGTGGGCGAGCCGGGTGGTCCCCACCGCTACTCGAACACCAACTACATCGTCCTGGGTGAGATCATCGAACAGGTCACCGGCAACTCGTGGGCCGACGACGTGCACACCAGGATCGCCGAGCCGCTCGGCATGACCAACACCAGCCTGATCAGCGGCACCCCTGCCCCCGGCTACGACGTCCGAGACGGTTCCTTGGTTGACGTCACGTCCAGCTCCGACCCGTCTGTCGGCGGCGCCGCCGGCGCCATCCAGTCGACCAGCCGAGACCTGCTGGCGCTCGCCACCGCCCTCGCCGACGGCACCTTGGTGTCAGCCGAGTCGCAGGCGGAGATGCAGACCTTCCTGCCGGCCGAGGACCTCTCCCAGTTCGGCATCGACCACGGCTACGGGCTCGGCCTCGAGCGTTACGCCATGGACGGCATGATCGTCATCGGCCACATGGGCACCGGCAACACCGGGTCCTCGTACGTCGGCTACGACGCCGAGCGCGGCACCGCCGTCGCCGTCACCACCAACACCGCCATCGCTGGCTCGGCGGCGATCATCGCCGTCGAAGCGCTCACCGCCGTCAGCCAGACCCGATGAGCCATCCGGCACGTTCAGTGCCCTTCGGGCGCGACCCGGTCAGAGGGAGGTTGCGTGGAGCGCGGCGATCGCCTCGTCGAGGCTGCTGACGGGGATCAACCGCATCGAGCCGGTGTCGAAGTTCGACAGCTGCTCGACCTGGGCGGCGGGAAACAGCATCACGTCGGCGCCGACGTCGCGTGCCGCGGTGGCCTTGGCGACGAGCCCGCCGATGGTGCCGACTGATCCGTCGCTCCTGATCCTCCCGGTCCCGGCGATCGCCCGCCCCGCCGCCAGGTCGTCGCCGGACCCGTGAACGTAGGAGACGAGCGCAACCATCAAACCGTGCGAGGCGCCGAGCGCCAGGTCGCGGTACCACGCACCCGGGAGCGTGCGTGCCAGGCGACCCCCGACGACAGCGCTCAGTCCGTCACGTGGGATCTCGATGACGTCCACCCGGCCGAATGGGACGGTCGGGCCATCGAAGGCGAAGGAGTCGCCGCTGGTGGTGGTGATCGTGTTGACGGCACCGAGGCCGCCGACGGCGGTGTCCCACTCGGAGCGTGTCGTCAGGGCGAGCCCGTTGAGCGCGGCGAGTACCGCCTGCTCGGGCAGGCGGTCGGCGAGTGGGTCGCTGACCTCGATGACCGTCGTCATCTCCACGGGCCAGCCGGCGCGGCGCAGGCCGACGGCGGCCGCCGCCGGCTCCGAGTACGCCGGGCGCTGGGTCAGTGGGCCGTGGTGCATGTTCACCGGCGCGCCCGCCTCGTCGAACAGCCATGCCTTGATGACCTCGGCGACGATCGGCGGACGCCCGACCGTGAGCCAGTACCACGTACCCGGCGGATCGATCCTCACCCCATTGATCTCCAGCCGGCCGTCGAGCTGCCACGCACTACCCGGCGGATGATCGAGATCAGCCTTGAGCCACGGCACGGGGCACAAGGCGACGACGGAGAGGGCGGCGACCGTCGGCACCGACCAGCGCAGCGGCCTCGGCGCGCTCCGCCATCGGGCGATCCGCCACCCGGTGAGCGGCACGACGATCAGGGCGAGGAGATACGCCTGGGGCACCCACGGGAGGCGGCGATGGACGACGATCCCTCCGAACGTGGCCAACGCCACGAGCACCGCTACGGACATCCGCCCCGCCCACCGCACGAGCGGGGAGAGTAGGAACGCTTCGCGCGCTCGGCGTGACAACGATGCGACAATCGCGTGGCGTCGCTGTCGCGCCGAAGGTCGAACCGCCTCGGGAGTCAGTGCGGCGAGCTGGTCGGAATGACGATCGCTCGTGTCCGGGGTCTCTTCCACTTCTAAAATACCCATCATCCTGCTCCGTGGTACGTTGGTTCCGCGATGTAGGTGACCGCGTCGTGCTCGCCGGGCCCTCGAGGCGTGCTTGGCGATGGTGTCGCCGCGGCCGTGGTGTTCGTCGTCGGGGGTGACGTAGCCGATGCCGGCGTGCAGCCGAGTGCAGTGTAGAGCCGTGACCCGATCGAGTTCGTTGTCGAGGACTGCTGGTCGGTAGCTGTTCGAGGTGCGGCCACTCGGCCTTGACGTGTCCGAACAGGCTCTCGATCCACGCTTGGTCCGACGGCGTGTGCGGCGCCGAGACGCTGGCGATGGCCAGCCGGCGAGGAACTCGGGTCGCCTGCGACGTCATCTGCGACCGTTGTCGGAGCGCGAGCGGATCGGCGGCCGGGTCATCGGGTCCAGCTCAAGTCGTTCGGGTGATCAGTCGGCGACCTCGGCGATCAGCGCCTGGTCGACAGCACCTGCACCTGAGTGGAGGTCTCCTCGACGGGACCAGCGTCTCGATCCAGCGCGAGACACGACGTCGATGATCGCGACGCGCCCGCGGCCCGTGGAGTGGGTCACGTCCCAGCCCAGATGCGGTTCGCTACTCAGCCAGTCCGCCAGCCCGGCTTGGGTCGGTCGGGACCACCGCTTCGGCAGGACGAGTCCGTGAGCAGCCAGACACGCCGAACGTGACGGCGACACCCACACCCGCCCGACGCGTGGCGAGCTTGCGATGGGAGCGGTCGACCTCGCCCCACTCTTCGGCGATGGCCAGGACGGCGTGACCTCGCCCGGTGTCACGTGTGCAGGCGACCCCGCCGGCGCCCGGTCCTCGAGCGTGCCGACGGTGCGCAGCCGGTCCGCCAGCGGTGCACCCGATCATCAGCACGCCCACCAGCGCACGCCCACGCATGCGAGCACCCGCAGCGACAGCGCCGTCGATCAACTTGAGGACCTGTTCCTTTCTCGCCCGCACCCTCGCCGCAGCGACCCGATCAGGCCCAGCCCGTTTTCCCCGCAACAAGCCAGCTCGATCGCCTGGCTCTTACCGCTTCGGTCAACTCGCCGAGCTCGTGCGGCCTTTCCAACTCCCAGTTGCGCTCCGTCGCCGGCGCCCGGCTTGCTGACAGCGCCGCCATCGCCGCGTCCTTACGGTGCGACGGATGCCGATGATCGTCGACACGTCGACATGCCACTTGCGCGCCGCTGGCCTGGTGATCTCCCGCGACGTGACCTCAAGAAGATCTCCCACTTCGTCTCCGGACAACACACGTCCGGCGACGCACCGTTCTCGCTCACAGACAGCTCCTCTCGATCGTCCCCAGATGTCACGTTGGGTCGTTTCGCGGTGGATGCTCCGCGGCGAACTCAGACGCGTGTAAGTATGCGGCGTGTTCGGGCGGTTGGATCGGGATGACCGTCGGGCGGTGATTGCCGGTGCGGTCGTGTTGGCGCTGGTCGCGGCCCTCTATCCGGTCCTGGCTGACGCCGCGGCGCGCCCGCTGGCCGTGTTTGTCCTTCCCTGCTTGCTGACCGCGGTGCTCGGAGGCTGGCGTCCGACGCTGTTGATCGGAGTCGCGTCGCTGCTGCTCGCCGTGCTCCTCGGCGTTCGTCGGTCCGCTCGACGCCGACGCGCTGATCGCACGGTGGTCGATCATCGTCCTCGGGGTGACGATGGGCGCGGTGGGGGCGGCGGTGCGTCAGGGCCAGTCGGAACGTCTGGCGGTGCTCGATCAGACGGTGGCGTTGCGGGAAGCGTTCGAGCGGGCGTTGGCACCGTCACCGGTGCCTCCGAAGGGCTTCGTCGCCGTCGCCCGTTACCGAGCGGCGGAGTCACGGATGCACCTCGGCGGCGACTTCCTGGATGCGATCGCACTGCCCGATGGCCGGTTGGCTGTGCTGATCGGCGACGTGTGCGGGCACGGCCCTCGCGAGGCGGCATTCGGCGCCGCGCTGCGGGCCGGTTGGAAGAGCATCGCCCTGGGCGGAAAGTCCGACCCCGCTGAGTGGGTCGACGCGCTCGACGCCGCCTTCTTCCGCGACGGCCGCATCGACACCTACGCCACGGTGTGCACCGGCTACCTCGACCTGTCGGGCGGCGTGTCCCGGCTGGTCAATGTCGGGCACCCACCGCCAGTCCTCCTCGAGCGGCCAGCTCGCGTGCTCGACCTACCGCCGGCGCCACCGCTCGGGCTCGGCCTGTTCGACCAGTGGACCGCGACGGAACTGGTGTGGGACGGACAGCCGTTGCTGTTCTATACAGACGGGCTCATCGAGAACCCGAAGTTGCGCGGGCGGCCAACACGGTGGGGCGTGAACGGCATGCTCACGTGGCTGAACACCGGCCCGCGGACGGCCAGCCTTGACGACCTCGCCGACACCCTGCTCGACGTTGCCACCATGCAACATGACGTCCGCGATGACATCGCCATGCTGATCGTCGCTGCCGATCGTTGACGCCAGCGAGAACGTGATGGCGTCGCTCGGCTTCGACATGCGCCGCGTGCTGCACGGTGAGTCGCGATCTCGGCAAGCGCCGAGTTCGTCCTGCCGTCACTGCCTCCCGGGGCGGGCCACGTCCAGCCCGACCGGATGCCGCGTCAGTGGTGGTCGCCCTGGCGGCCGAGGGTCTCCACGGGGGTCGCGCCGGGGCGGGTCCACTGCGGCACGGGCCGGCTGGTCGGGCCCCAGGTGGCGACGCCGTCGGCGTCCGAGCGCCAGTACCAGCAGATCGGCGCGCCATGCCCACCGACCGGCGAGCCGGCCTGAGGGGCCTCGGGCCAGCCCTCGGGGTTGTCCTCCCACGCCTCGCGGCGGCCGTAGGGCGTCATGTCGAGCAGGCCCAAGGACCCGTCGGCCGGCTCGTTGCCGCGGCCGGTGGTGGAGTAGGTGAGGAACACGCGGTCGCCGTCGCGCAGGTAACAGATGATGTGTCCCTCTTCTGCGAAGAGCGGCGCCTCCACGCCCTGCACCGAGTACCAGGGCTGGGTGTAGCCCATGAACTCGACGTAGGGAGCCACCTCGTCCCACGCGGCCCGAGGTCAAGACGGCGAACGAGACGCCTCGGGCGTTGAGGTAGACGGCGTCCTTCATGTGCCAGAGGTTGAAGGTGCAGCCCTCGCACTGCCCCTGGTGCGGCGCGCCGTCGTACCACATGGAGTGGTAGACCACGAGCTCGTCGCGACCCTGGAACAGGTCGAGGAACGGGACCGGCCCGTCAACGCCGGTGACCTCGACCGCGCCGTCGAGCTCGACCATCGGCAGCCGCCGCCGGGCCGCGGCGATCGCGTCGCCCTCACGGGTGTGCGCCTTCTCGCGGACCAGCAGTTCCTCGCGTGCCGCCTGCCAGGTGGCCAGGTCGACGACCGGCGGCTTGCCGGGGAGGTTGCTGCTCGCGTTGCCGGGCGTGGTCGTCATGGTGTCCTCCGCTGTCTCGTCGCGTGCGGTCGCGGGCTCCCTGGGGATCCTGCGAACTGAGACGACTCTCGGTGCCGAGACTCATCGATCCGAGTGCCCGTCGAGCGTGTCTGGCCGATGCTTGCGCTCGGGTCATCGTTCGGCCAGCATGCGATCGAGCGTCGACGGAACTCGAACGAAGATGATGACGCCGCTGATCGACAACACCGTGCCGATCACCACCGGCACCACCCACGACCCATCACCCTGCCCGACCGCGGCAGCCAATTGTCCGCACCCGGCCGCGACCAGACCGGCGTACGACCACGCCATGCAATAGGCGTGGGTGGCGATGGCTGGCGCCGATCGCTTGCCGACAAGCAGGGACGACAACCCGGCAGCGATCGTGACCAGGCTGGCGACTGCCAGCACGTGGAACACGCCGAAGGTGTTCTCTCGATGCAACGACAGTGCCGCGACGTTCACGACAACAAGCGCAACGACGTAGGCAGCTCCGATCATTCGGTGGGTCTGTGTGCCTTTCGGCAACACGATCGCAACTGCGCCAACGAGCAGCGCCGAGAAGGCGGCCAGCACATGTCCCGTGGCGAAAGCCTGTTCCCAGTTCAGAGGGACCATCAGATCACCGAAGTGAACCGGTGCACGCGGCAGCGGGCCCCCGGCGGCGCAGCTTCCTCGGAAGATCTAGTGCTCTCTGCGCCGGGTACCGGTGACGGTAGACGACCGCTGCTGCGACACCCGCGATGAGTGGCAGCCAGTAGGACACGAGCCGGTACGCGAGCGTGGCCACTGTTGCGTTCGCGGCGGACAGCCCCGCCCAGACGAGCGTCACCGCCAGGCCCGCCTCGACGAACCCGAGCCCACCGGGCGTGATCGGGATCATCCTGAGCACGCTTGCGGCCACGTATGCGAGCAGCAACGGAACCGACTCGACGCGGGCGCCGCTCGCTGCGACGGCGGCCACGAGCGCGAAGTAGTCGAAGGCCCACCTGCTCACCACGGCGACGACCGCCCACGGCCAACGTGACCCGAGCGCATCGCGAACCCGGTCGCGCTGTTCGAGCCAACGCTCGGGAAGGTCCACGGTGCGTGGCCTTCGCCGACGCACACGGTTGAGCACCCACTCGGTTCCCCGCGCCACGGTGCGCAGCAGACCGTCCGTCGTGAACGCGGCGAAGCCGAGGAGCAAGAGAACGACGAACGCTCCCGTGCCGAGCCACGCCGCGCGCTCGAGACGGGAATCGAGGTCCCCGAGACGGAACATGAGCGGAACGCAAAGCGCCGCCAACCCGAACAGCGTGGTCGTCGTGAGCAACGACGCCGCCACGAGACCCGAGGCCGTGCGGGCCGGCTGCTCGCCGCCACGGACCATGTAGGAGTACTGCAGCGGGCCACCGGCAGCCGCACCGCCCGGGACGATCGAGCTCACGGCGTTGCCGACGAGTTGCGACGTGGCGATCAGGAGCCACTGCGAGCTCGACGTGGAGATCCCGACGAGCAGCCAGGCGCACCCGAAGCTCGCCATCTCGAGGATCGCCATGACGACGAACCACGGTGGCCGGATCGCCGCCAGTTCGTCGTATGAGCCGAAGATCTCGACCAGAGAGGGCCACACAAAGTAGAGACCGACCGCCGCGAGCGCCAAGCGGACGATGCGACCGAGCATCAGCGACGGCCTGATGAGGTTCACCGCAGCACGCCGGTTGTCTCGGGTCATCGAGATTGATACTTAACAGCCAGGTGCCGTGACCGCAGTTGCTTGCTGATCACCAGACCGGTTCGGGGTCGTTCGTCGTCATGCGGGTACGTGCGCCGGCTGGCCACGGTGCCCAGTTGCTCCAGGTCCGCCACCAGGGCGATGGTGCGATCACGGTGGGCGGGGATGGCCAGCGTGTCGAGCACGCCGGCATCGTCACCAGTCCGTGCCGAACCACCGCTTGATCCGCGTGGTGCCGAACTGTGACTTGCGCGCGCCGAGCTCGATCGACGGGCCGTCGAGGAAGCCGAACGGTGCCTGGCCGGCGACGAACGTGACGTCGACGACGGCGACACCTTGGGCACCGAACTCGAGATAGCACACGCCCCGCCCCGCGTACCCGTCCGCGGTGCCGCCTCGCGCCATGGCGATGATCTCGCCGGCCACGACAGCACCCTGTCCCTCGGCGAAGACGCCGGCCTTGGGCGTTCCGACGCTCGTCACGTCACCGACGGCGTACACGCCCGGCCACCGGGTGGCCAGCGACACCGGATCGACGGGTATCCAGCCGTCGACACACATCCCTGAGTCCGCGACGACCTCCGGCACGCGGTGGCGCGGCACGCCGAGGAACAGATCGAAGCTCATCTCGGTGCCGTCGTCGAAGCGGGCAACCTTGGATGCACGTCGAGCTCCCGGACGAGATGGCTCGGGTGCCACTCGATACCGCGATCGGCGAACGCCTCGAGGATCGCCTTCGAGGCGTCGGGCGACGGCGGGATCGGAACCGGCAGCGGCATGACGAGCGCGATCTCCGAGCGCGCCCGCAGGCCGCGCTCGGTGAGGAAGTCGTGCATCAGCAGCGCCGTCTCGCTCGGAGCCGGTGGGCACTTGAACGGCGTCGACGTCACGCCGACGACGACGCGCCCGCCGTCGAACGCCTCCAACACCTCACGGGCAGAGAACGCCCCGGCCACCGTGTAGAACTCGTGGCCGACCTCGACCAGTCCCGGCGTCGCCGAGGGGTCCAGGTCGGCGCCGAGCGCCACCACCATCACGTCGCCCTCGAACGACCCGGCGTCGGTCTCGACCCGCCGGGTCTCGGGATCGATCGCCCGAATGATCGTCTGCACGAAGCGGACACCCGGCCGGACGATGTCGCTGTAGCGGTGCAGCACCGTCGCCGCGGTCCGGCGGCCGAACATCACATCCAACTTCGAGAAGCCGAAGACGAACCCGTCGGCCTTGTCGATCAAGGTGACCTCGACGTCATCGCCGAGCTGCTCGGACAACGTCGTCGAAAGCTCCAGGCCGCCGAATCCGGCGCCAAGTACCAAAACCCGCATCACATGCTCCCTCGCGGTTGCGCGGACCGCCCGCCCTGGCGACCCCGACCGGATGGTACGACACCAGCACCCCACCCAGCGTGTCGCCCGTCTGACCTGGTAGCGATCGGTGGTTCGGGTCGCCTGGCCGTCGATGCCGGCGGTCGGCCGGATCGGGCTGCCACGTAGGCTCGGCGCGTGGGGACGATCCGACTCGTGGTGCAGGCGGACGACCTCGGGATGTGCCGGTCGGTGAACGAGGGGATCGAGCACGCGATCGTCGACGGCATCGTCACGCAGACCTCGGTGATGGCGCCGACGCCGTGGTTCGTCGAGGGCGCCACGCGTGTCGGTCGCCTCGGCGTGGCCACAGGTCTGCACGGCACCCTGACGTGCGAGTGGCGCAACCTGCGGTGGGCTCCGCTGTCGGTCGGTGCCACGTTGCGACTCGACGACGGCACGATGCGTCGCACGGTCGAGGAGCCGCCGCGTCGATCGATCCCACCGAGGCGGTCGACGAGCTGCGCGTGCAGGCGTCCCGCGCCCGGGCCTGCGGCCTCGACCTCGCGTACGTCGACTGCCACATGGGCATCTCGGTCCCCAGCGCGTTCGCCGGCGTGTGCGCCGACCTCGGGGTGCGGTTCATCTACCGCGGCGTCGAGCCGCACTACGTGTTCGACTCGCTCCACGTGTTGTCGATGGCGAGCACCGATGACCTCGCCGCACGGTCCGCGCACTTCGTCGACTGGCTCGAACGGCTGGACGACGGCGTGCACTTCGTCATGAGTCATCCGGCGGTCGCCTCCGCCGAGCTGCGGGCGATCAGCGACGCGAGCGACGACAACGCCGTGTGGGCCGAGCCGTGGCGCGTCGCCGACCTCGCCGCGCTCACCGATCGTGCGGTGCGCGATGTCGTCAAACGGCGCGGGATCGAGCTGGTGAGCGTCGCCGACCTGTGACGGCGACTGCGCAACGTCCGCGCCGACGACCTCGACGCGGTCTACGAGATCTGCCTGCGCACCGCCGACGCCGGCGACGACGGCGCGCATCACTACACCGATCCGCTGCTGCCCGGTCACGTCTGGGCCGGCGCCTACGTGGTGCTCGAACCCGAACACGGCTTCGTGGTCGTCGACGACGACGATCGGGCGACCGGGTACATCCTCGGCGCGCTCGACTCCCGTGCGTTCGAGGCGGAGCTGGAACAGGCCTGGTGGCCGACGTTGCGGGCGCAGTACCCGCTCGACGGCGCGGCGACGTCGCCCGGTGACCGCATCGCCCGCACCCTGATCCATCACCCGTCACGCGCCGACGAGACGCTCGTCAACCGACTTCCCCTCCCATCTGCACATCGATCTGCTGCCCATCGCCCAAGGACGCCGCCACGGCCGGCGACTGGTCGACCGCCTGCTCGACTCGCTCCGCTCCGACGGATCGCGAGGCGTTCACCTGGGCGTGTCGCCGCGCAACGTGCGGGCGATCAGGTTCTACCGCGCTCTCGGATTCGAGGAGTTGGTCAACGACGATCGTCACCTCGTGTTCGGTCTCCACCTCACCTGAGGCCCGCCCGGTCGTCTGGCCTGGGCGTGTGGGTCAGCTCTCAGCTGCACCGGGCTGTTGGCCGCCGGTGTGCGTATGTCTTGTTGGTGATCTGCCAGCGACCGTCGACGCGTGCGACGGAGAAGTAGTCAACGAAGTCGCAGCCGATGAAGTCGGTCTCGACGAGCACGGCCACACCGGCATCGCCGACGAGATCAATCGTCCGGATCGTCGCCTTGTAGTTCGGGCCGGCCCCGCCGGGCTGTGCCTCGATCATGGCGAAGAACTCCTGGATCGGGATGTACGTCTCCATTGGCCCGATGTGGCCCATCATCCGTGCGTCAGGATGAAACGCTTGCTTCAGCTTGCCGACATCGCCGTTGGCGCCGTCGATGTACAACCCGATCAGTCGTGTGACCTCGTCGAGGTCGGTCATGTAGTCAGCCACCTTCTGGTCCCTCTCCGAATCTCGTCGGGCGGATCCCGGACGAGTGGTTCCCCCGACGGCGGGATTCTCCGACGCCAGGGTGCGCGCATCGGTCTACACGAAATCGCCGAGCTGCTGAGCGTCCGCGATGAGCGAGTCGTCGTCCAAGTCCGCTCCAGCATGTCCGTTAGGGTCAGCGTTCACGACGGCCGACTGGGAGGTGTCTGTCCATGCTCAGAGTGGGTTACCGAGTCCGCCTCACATCGGGGAAGGGCCCGGACCGGGAGGGCGTCATCACGGCGCTCGTCGGATCGATGCTGCGGGTGCGCTGGCCCTCGCAGGAGGAGACGATCGTGATCCCCGCACCCGGGACGCTGACCGTGCTGGCCTCGTCGGATGACGATGCGCCACCAGCGGTGCCGCCACGAGGCAGCCGGTACCGAAGAAGGCCGCGGCCGAAGAAGGCCGCGCCGAAGAAGGCTGTGGCGAAGAAGGCCACGCCGAAGAAGGCGGTGGCGAAGGCTGCGCCGAAGAAGGCCGCGCCGAAGAAGGCCGCACCGGCGACCAAGAAGAAGGCCGCGACTGGGAAGTCGGCGTCCGCCAAGAAGAAGGCGCCGACGCAAGACAGGGTCGCTGATCGGCGCGGCCCAGCACTCGACAGCGGCCAGGTCCAACGCGGCTGATGTCCGCCGGGCTGCCACATCAGACGGCCGTCAGCGGGGAGGACCACGATGGTGCTGTGCATTCGATCACCGTGAGAACGCCTCACGCGGCAGCCCTGGCGGACGCACTCGCGGCGCGCGATCTCGACTTCGAGATGCTCGGGCACGATGTCATCTGTGTTCGTGGGATGGCGTCGGACGATCTTGGCTGGCTGGCTGCTGCCGCTGGCGTCGTGGTCTATGAGATGGTGACCAACCGCTAGGACCCGCCGAGGGCGGCGAGCCCGGCCGCTGCCAGCTGGCGCAGGCCGACGGCACCTTGCCGATCGGCGATGGCGATCGCCCGGCGCATCTCGTCGATGGCCGTCGGGTCGGATCGGTCGAGCCCGGCGAGCGCCGATCCACGCAGCCGGTGCAGCTCCGCCTCGAACGATCGCGCACCACCGGGCGTGAGTTGTGCCAAACCCTCGTCGGCGTGCGCCAGCGCCTCGCCGAACTGGCGGTGTATCACGTGGATGTCGGCGAGGAGCGCGGAGAAGACGTGTCCCCACATCCGCGCGTCGGATGCGTCCGCAGCCGCGGCGACGATCTCGGCGTGACCAGCGTCGACGTCGCCGGCCACGCCCTCGGCCCAGCCGGCGTGAGCGGCCATGAACGGGACGAACTCGAGCCCATAGCCGTCTGCCGTCGCCAGGGCGATGCCTTGCTCACAGCGACGGCGGGTCGTTTCGACGTCGCGCCGGAGCGCCGCGACGAGCGCGCCGATCCAGGTGGCGAAGACGAGGGCGTAGCAGTTGGTCGCCTTGGCGACGGCGCCGGCGAGGTCGATGGCGGTCTGTGCTTCGCGCTCGGCCCGATCGTCGCGGCCGAGGAGTGACCAGTTCCACGCCGAGAACATGGCGATCCAGACGGCCGGAGTCTCGGCCACGAAACCGTCCACGTGGCCGGCGTGACCGGCGCGGCGCAGCTCATCGGCGAGGTCGAGCTGTTGGCGCGCCATCGTGAGCTCACCGCGGTGTGTGTGCAACAGGCCGAGCATCATGGCGCCAGCAAGCTGCGGCCCCGGATCCGAGTCTGGCCCGGCCAGCTCCGGTGAGTTGGTCGGCAACGTTGACGGCGTCGTCGAGTTCGTTGTTGAACAGATAGAAGATCGCGAGGCGCCACATTGCGGGCATCAGCACCGTTGGATCGTCGATGACCGAGCAGAGCTCCCGCATCCGCGCGCATGCCGCCTCGACGCCGGGCGAGGCGTAGCCGGCTCTGGCGACCGGGAGCATGCTGAGCTCGTACTGCACGGCGAGCTCGAGCTCGGCCCGGTGGCGTCCCTCGGGCACGCCGGCGAGGAGCACGAGTGCGGACCGCAGTTGGTTCTCAGCCTGTTCGTAGGCCATGTGCTGCTTTGCCCAGCGGGCGGCCCGGAGGGCGCGATCGACACCACGATCGGGGTCTGCCGCCGGCACTGCGTTGAACCAGTGTCCAGCCACAGCGATGAGGTGCGAGCCATCCGATGCACCGTGGACCTGCTCCAGTGCTTCGGCGGCGCGCTGGTGCAGACGAGCACGAGTTGCGACGCCGAGGTCCTCGTACAGCGTGTCTCGTACCAGGACGTGGGAGAACCGGTAGCGCCCCGGATTCTCCGGCGTGGACACGACGAGCCCGGCGCTGAACGCCGGCTCCAACGCCTGGAGCGTTCCGGCGTTGTCGACGTCGACCGTGGCGGCGAGCGTCGACAGGTCGAACTCGGTGCCGAGGACGGACGCCGCGGACATTGCCTCGACGGTGTCCTCGGCGAGCAGCGCAAGGCGTTGACGGATCACCTCGCGAACCCCGCTCGGCACGGAGTCGATGTGCTCCACGTCACCGCTCGAGGAACGCAGGCGCAACGTCTCGACGAGGAAGAACGGGTTTCCTTGCGTGCGTCGGAACACGGCCCCCACGAGCTCGTCCGTCGCCGCGTGCCCGGTCGCTGCGACGAGCGCCCGCACGGCGTCGCGGTCGAGCCCGGCGATGTCGAGACGACGGACGACAGGCTGGCGGGCGAGGTCGGCGAGGGTCTCTCTCAGTGGCCCACGGACCGGTGCGCCGACGCTGCGAGACGTGCCCACGACCAGCAACGGAGCTTCCACGACGGCACCCGCCAGGAACGCCAGCAGCTCGAGCGACGGCGCATCGGCCCAGTGGAGATCCTCGAGCACGACCACGAGCGGTATGGCCGCCGCAAGCCGGCTCAGGAAGCGCGTCACGGCGTCACACCAGCGGAACCGCTCGAACTCCGGATCCAGGAGCGGCGGGGGAGTCGGCGCCCCCAAGCAGGTCGCGCACCTCCGGTGCCAAGCGCCCGATCTCGGCTCCTCCCCGTCCCAGCGCGGGCACGACGACCTCAGCCGGGGTGCGCTCCACGAGCGACTGGATGACCTGCGTCCACGGCCAGAACGCCGGCGCGCCCAGCCCGACGTGACACTGGCCCCAGGCGACGATGCACTCCCGGGCCTCCGCCTCCGCGGCCAGCTCCTCGGCCAGACGCGACTTGCCGATCCCCGGCTCCCCCGACAGCAGCGCCACCCGCCCTCGCCCGCTGCAGGCGTCGTCGAGATCGGAGCGGAGCAGGTCGAGTTCGAGCTCACGTCCGACGAACGGCGAGTCACGCTGCGAGCCATGCGACGTCGTCCTCGGCGGTCGCGCGAACTCACGGTGCAGTGGCGCGGCGAGCGCCGGATCGTGCGACAGCACCGAGAGCTCGAGATCGCGCAGCTCCGGGCCGGGCTCCACACCGAGCTCCTCGCGCAAGGCGGTACGGGCGGCGCCGAAGGCGCGCAGCGCATCGGCCTGGCGGCCACTGCGGTAGAGCGCGCGCATCAGTTGGGCGTGGAACCGTTCGCGCAGTGGGTGGGCGTGGACCAGCTCGGTCAGCGGCGCGATGAGCTCGGCGTGGTGGCCCGACGCCAGCTCGGCGTCGGCGAGCCCTTCATGGGCGTCGAGCAGCAGTTCGGTCAGGCGCGCCGCCGCCTCCCGGGCGAACGGGTAGTCGACGAGGTCACGGAGCGGCGGTCCGTTGAACATCGAGATCGCCGTCTGGAAGCCCTGCGCCGCGCTGCGCGGGTCACCGTCGCGAGCGAAGCGGTGGGAGCGATCGACGAGGCGTTCGAACCGCTGTGCATCGACGTCGTCGGGTTCGACCGCCAAGGCGTACCCCAGGCCCCGCCGCACGACGACATCCCGCCCGATCGCTCGCCGCAGGATGGCGACCTGGGAGTGCAGCGAGTTGGAGGGGTTGGAGAGTCGGTCGCCACCCCACAGCTCGTCGATCAGCCGCCCGTCGCTGACCGCGTCCGGTGCCGACAGCGCGAGGAGCGCCAGCAGCGCCTGCAACTTCAAGCCGGGAATGCGGACAGGCCCGGACGGAGCACGTGCCTCCACCGGCCCCAGCACGAGCACCGCAACGCCCGAACTCACACGACGTGACTACCACACTCCACAGCGCGACCGGTCCGCGAGTCGGGCGAGCGATGGTCATGAGCTCATCGTGACCCGGCGTGCTGCGCACGCTCGGTCGGCGACTCCGCCGCCACTGCTGGCCCGCTGACTCCGTTCCTCGAGGTCGGTGTCGATCGGCATGCCGTCACGATCAGCCAGGCGAGCAGGGCCAGCCAGAGCAGCCGCTGGCTCACACCGGTCCACGAGGAGCGGTGGAGCACGGGGCTGACGATGCCCAGCACGGCGGCGACGACCGCCAGCACTGCAGCAGAGGTCGTGCGCGCGGGCAGCGCCCGAGCGACCAGGCCAGCGCGACGCCGATCAGGGCGATCGTGGCGAGCGCCGACGCCCGGCTGTGCACGGCGTCGGCGAGGACGCCGGAGCGGTCGGCGTCGGTGCGGAAGATCCCGGCGAGTGACCATCGCGGTCCCGGCGACGACGAGCGCAGCCGGCACGGCGCGTGACCAGCGCCCACCGGCGCAGGACAGCGGCCACGCCAGCGCCAGGATGCCCGCGCCGATGCTGACGAACGCCACCGTCATCAATGGCGCGTACGGACCGATGGCGTACTCGCTGATCCGGTCACCGGCCGCTCCGAGCTCGGGCCGCAGCAGGTGCAGTGCGACGACTGCCGCCAGCCCGAGACCCACGAGCACGATGCTGGCGACGCGCAGCAACGTCGCCAGCCGCGCCGAGCGCGTCGCGCCGCCCGCCGGCGACATCGCCCGTCGCCGGTCACGCTCGGAGCTCGAGCGCGGCCGCCCAGACGACGGCGAGACCGGTGCCGATGCACGACGCCGGCGACGACGTCGCTCAGCCAGTGGGCGCCGAGGTACGTCCGGCTCATCGCCATCAGCGGTGGCGAAGGCGGCGGCGACGATCGTCCATCGCATCCGCCGGCTGCCCGCCGGCACGAGCACGACCACGAGACCGATGGCCGTCACCGAGCCGGCGATGGCGTGACCCGACGGGAACGACGGCGAGTCGGTGGCGATCAGCGAGCCAGGCGGGCGCGGGCGATCGATCACCGCCTTCAACGGGCCGATGCACAGCTCGGACGTGACGACGGCGCCGAGGAACGCACCGAACTGCAGCCAGCGCCGCTGCCAGGCGAGCGCGCCGATCACGGCGAGGCGCAGCGGCACCATGACGACCGGACCGCCGAGGACGCTGAACACCTCGGCGACTCTCGTCAGCCACGGCGTGCGGATCTCCACCATCCAGCCGAGCCAGCGATCATCGACACGCTGGAGCACGGAGTCCGTGCGTTCGGCGGCGACGACCGCGGTGAGCACGGCGGCGACGGCGAGCAGCAACAGCCCGGCGACGAGGGCGTGACGGCGCCGCTCGAACATCGAGGTTTCCTCGCGGTTCATCCGATCGGTGGCTGGCGGTCGGCGGCGACACTCATGGCGCGCCGAACGCCTTGCGGCGGACGTGGACCGCGACCAGCAGGAACCAGGCGAGCACGGCGCCGGCGAGCACTCGCTGCACCGCGCCCGACCACGTCGAGCCGGCGGCGAGTTGCGTGCCGACGGCGGCCACCGCGGCCGTCGACGGCGAGGCCGAGCGACACCCAGCGCACCGACCACCACCGGTCGTCGCCCCGGCAGGCCAGGGAGAACAGCAGCATGGCGACGATCAGCATCACGAACGCGGCCACCGCGGCGTTGCTGTGGATCGATCTCCTGGATCGTCTGCGGGGCGAGCGGTCGGTCGACCTCGAACACGCCGGCAGCGATCAGCGCCAGGCCGGCCAGGGCGAGCAGGACCGGGAACGCACGCGTCACGCCGTGGTGGTCGATCGCCGTGCGCAGGCGGATCGCCGAGCGCCAGCGCGGCGGCGCCGAAGGCGTAGAACACGATGCTCATCACCGGACCGCGCGAGCCGTTGGCGTAGTGGCTCATCACCTCGCGGATCGGGTCGACGTCGGAGCGCACGGCGTGCATCACCATGATCCCGACGAACGCCACGGCGACGCCGACGACGGCGACCAGCGAGGCGCCGGTCGGCCGATGCACCGGTCGTGGAGGCCGGAGGTCGTCGGATGGAAGGGTGGTGCCCGGCTCGCTTCCAGGCGGTTCCGGGGACGCAGTCGTCTCCATGACAGCAGCGTGGGCGCGCCCACTGACATCGACCTGACGGCGAGCGGTGCGCGGCCGGTCACCGGCCCGGCGGGCGTCAGGGCCATGTCAGCGCCCTGGCGCACGATCCGGACATGGATGTGGCTGCGGGGGACGCCGAGCAGCGTTCGCCGCGACGTCATCGCCATCGTCGCCGGCCTCGCCGTGCTCGCGCTGGGCATGCTCGCCGTCCGCGACGGCGCAGTCTCCGGCGTCGAGGAGGCCTGCGTTCCGCGCCGTCAACGACCTGCCCGGGCTGGCTGTACCCGCTGGTCTGGCCGTTCCAGCAGCTCGGCGCGCTCGTGCTCGGCCCGGTCGGTCGCACTCGTCGCCCTGCTCCTGCGCAGGTACCGCCTGGCCATCGCCGCGTGCATCGTCACGTTGCTCAAGCTGGTCAGCGAGCGGGCGCGTCAAGGCAGCGGTCAGCCGCGAGCGCCCGGGCACGTCGATCGGCTCGGACATCGAGCTGCGCGGCGACGTCCACGTCGCGCGGCGAGAGCTTCGTGTCCGGGCACGCCGTGCTCGTCGCCGCACTGGCCGGCGTCGTCACGCCGTACCTGCCCGGGCGCTGGAAGGTCGTGCCCGTGGGTCCTCGTCGGCGCGGTCATGTTCGGGCGCGTGTACGTCGGCGCCCACAACCCGCTCGACGTCGTCTGCGGCGCGGCGCTCGGCATCGCCATCGCCGGGGTCGTCAACCTGGCGACCGTCGGACCGGCGCGACCGGGCCGGCGACCGGCACGGCACCACGGCCGTGCGGCGACGGTCGAGCCGCGCAGTACCGCCGCCGACGGGCGTTGCACGTCTCCGCGCCGGTCGCGGTCGTGGTCGCGCTCGTCACGCTGCCGGCGTGCGCCGAGCAGCGACGACGGCGAGCGACGCGTCGCCGCTCGACGACGACGCGATCACCGTCGGCTCGTTCGACTTCACCGAGAGCGTCGTGGTCGCCGAGGTCTACAGCCAGGCGCTCGAGGAGGCCGGGTTCCAGGTCGAGCGGGCGTTCGTCTCGGTCCACGCGAGTTCGTCGGCCCGGCGCTCGCCGCCGGGCTCGTCGAGCTGCTGCCCGAGTACGCCGGCACGGCCGCCGAGTTCCACAGCCTCGGGACGGCCGAACCGACCGACGACGTCGCCGCCACCCACGACGAGCTCGACCGGGCGATCGCCGGCCGGCCGCTCGTCGCCCTGGCGGCGGCGCCGGCGCAGGACGCCAACACGTTCGTCGTGACCGCAGGCGACGGCGGCGCGTCTCGACCTCGCCGCGCTCAGCGACCTCGCCGACGTCGCCGGGCGAGCTGATCGTTCGGCGGGCCGCCGGAGTGCCCGGCGCGTCCGACTCTGCCTGGCGGGACTGGCCGACGTCTACGGCGCCGCACTTCGGCGAGTTCGTCGCCCTCGACGCCGGGGGGCCCGCTCACGCGCCAGGCGCTCGCCGCAGGGCGACGTCGACGTCGCCCTGCTGTTCACGCACCGATCCGGCGATCGGCGAGCTCGACCTCGTCGAGCTGGCCGACGACCGCGGCCTGCAACCGGCCGAGAACATCACCCCGCTGGTGCGCGCCGAGGTCGTCGACCGGTGGGGCGACGGCGTCGTCGCCGTGATCGACGCCGCGTCGGCGCGCGCTGACGACCGCGGCCGTGCGCGAGCTCAACGACGCCGCCGGCGCAGCCGGACGCCGACGTCGGGGCGGTCGTCGCGGCGTGGCGGGCGGAGGTGTCGTCGTGACGACCGATGCACCGTCGCCGGCACGACGCCGCCGAGCCGGCGCGGATCCGGCGACGCCGAGCTCGCTCGTCCCGCCGACGGCGCGCCGGACCCGCCGCCGGCGCCGCCCGTCGGGCGCCCCGCCGCCGCTGCCGCGCAGCATCGGCCGCACCGGCCGGGGGTGGATCGTCGCCCTCGCCGTGCTCGTGGCCTGGCTGGTCGTCGCCCTGCTGTCGCCGTGGGCCCGCCGGGTCACCGACCAGGTCGACGCCGCCGTGCTGCGGGCCATCGCCGAGCTGCGCACCGGCTGGCTGACGACGATCGCCCGCGGCGTCGACCGGGTGGCGACGGGCTGGACGCTGTCCGCCGTCAGCGTCGCTCCTGCTCGTCGCGACCGATCGTCTTCAAGCGCTGGCGGCACCTGTTCACGTTCCTCGGCAGCGTCGTCGTCGCTGCAGGTCGTCGGCGTCGCTGCTGATCGCCGCGTACCAGCGCCCGCGCCCGTACGACGTCACGACCATCGGCCGCTGGCAGGGCTTCTCGCTGCCCTCGGCGACGGCGGCGGTCGTGTCGATCACCGTCGTCGGCGTCATCTACATGCTTCGTCGTGCCGGGCCGCCCGCGACGGATCGCCAAGGTCGTCGGCGCCGTCGTCGTCCTGGTCGCCGTCGTCGGTCGCGCCTGTACCTCGGCGTCGACCACCCCTTCGACGTCCTCGTCGGCGTCGCCCTCGGCGTCGCCATCCCGCTCATCGCCTTCCGGTTCTTCACCCCCAACGAGGTCGTTCCCGGTCACCTACCACGGCGGCAAGACCGCCCACCTCGACATCGGTGGACGGCGCGGCGAGGCGCTGCGCCGCGCCGTCGAGGATCAGCTCGGCGTCACCGTCGTCGACGTCCGCCCGGTCGGCCTCGCCGGCTCCGGCGGGTCGACGCCGCTGCGCCTGCGCCTCGCCGGCGATCCCGGACACGTACGTCTTCGGGAAGCTCTACGCGATGAACCACGTCCGCGCCGACCGCTGGTACAAGACCGGGCGGACGATCCTCTACGGGCGGCTGGAGGACGAGGCGCCGTTCCAGACGCGTGCGCCGGCTCGTGCAGTACGAGGACTACGCGCTGCGGGTGATGCGCGACGCCGGGCTCCCGACGGCCGCGCCGCTCGGCATCGTCGAGCTGACGCCCGAGCGCGAGTACATGCTCGTCACCGAGTTCTTCGACGGCGCCGTCGAGATCGGCGACGCCGAGGTCGACGACCAGATCATCGACGAGGGCCTCGCGCTCGTGCGGCGGATGTGGGACGCCGGGCTCGCCCACCGCGACATCAAGCCGGCGAACCTGATGGTCAAGGACGGCCACCTCGTCGTCATCGACGTGGCCTTCGCCCAGGTGCGCCCGTCGCCGTGGCGGGAAGCGGTCGACCTCGCCAACATGATGCTCGTCCTCGCCGTGCGCACCGATGCCGAGCGCGTCTACGCAGCGGGCGCTCGCGTACTTCTCGCCCGACGAGATCGCCGAGGCGTTCGCCGCGGCCCGCGGCATCGCCAGCCCGTCGCAGCTGCGCTCGGTGATGAAGCGCGACGGCCGCGACCTCGTCGCCCAGTTCCGAGCGCTGGCGCCGGAGCGCCGGCCGATCTCGCTGCAGCGGTGGGGCCCGCGGCGCATCCTGATGGCCGCCGGCCTCGCGCGTCCTCGGCGCTCGTCGCCGTGACGATCGTCGTACGGCACGTTCACCCCGGCCGAGCTGCCGATCGATCGGGAGCCGGCGTGCGGGACCGGACGACGTGATGATCCTCATGGCCCAGGCGGTGCCGACCGCCACCGCCGTGCCGTGCGTCGCCGCGCTCCCGGCCGGCTGGAGCGTCGGCGGCGTGCGCGTGCGACCGCGGCGAAGGCCGGTTCTGGCTCGACTCCGAC
Source organism: uncultured Acidimicrobiia bacterium (assembly GCA_963749315.1). Classification (GTDB taxonomy): domain Bacteria; phylum Actinomycetota; class Acidimicrobiia; order Acidimicrobiales; family Ilumatobacteraceae; genus JALZMG01. The sequence continues at coordinate 23,149 of CAVVMS010000020.1, read as the reverse complement.
CAGGCGGGCGACCACGCCGTCGAGGTCACGCCTGCGCCCGCCGGGCGCGTGCGCCGTGGACGAGGCGACCGAGGTGCCGAGCGACGAGCCGGGCATGCGCCGGTTCGAGCGAGGCCGAGCAGCTGCCGCCGGAGCCTGCGCGCCGTGCGCACGTACCTCGTCCGACGGCGCCTGCGTGACGTACCGCTTCGAGTTCGACGGCGACGTCGACGCGTCGGCGATCGTCGCGCTCGACGCCGCCCTCGCCTTCCAGCCGCGCGCCGAGCTGGTCGACGAGGTGCGAGCGGCGACTCGGGCCTCGTGCTGTGCGGCGCCGGGGCGCCGGCCTGCACGGGAGGACCGGGATGACCGCGAGTCGTCGTGGCGTCGGCACTCGGCGTCGCCGTCCGCGTCGTCCTCGGCGTCGTGCTTGGCGTCGCTCATCACCAGCGTGTCGCTGCGGCTGCTCGGCATGCGGCGCGGGTGGGGGACGGCGCTGCTCGCCGGCGTGCTCGGCTGGGGCGTCGCCATCACCGTCGCGCTCGGCGTGAACCGCTGGGACTGGGGCGCCGACGGCCTCGTGCTGCACCTCGTCGCGATCGGGATCCCGGCGACGATGACGGCCGCCGTCGCCCTCGACCTGCTCGCCCGGCCCGGCTCGCTGGCGATCGGCGAGCGCGCCGGACTCGTCGTCGCGCCGCGCCCGCTGCGCGCCGTGCGCCGGCGCATCGCGCGTGTTCCGCCGCTACCGGGAGCTCGTCCGCCTCGCCCGGCGCGAGGGCTTCGGGCCGTTGCGGTCCGAGCGGAGCCGCCGACCTCGAGAGCCAGGCGGTGCGCCTGCGCCGCGTGCTCGAGGAGGCCGGCGGGGTCTACGTCAAGCTCGGCCAGATCGCCGCGACCCGCGTCGACCTGCTGCCGAGCGACGTGTGCGCCGAGCTGGCGACGCTGCAGAACCGGGTGCCGCCCGAGCCGCGCGAGGGCATCGCCGCTGTGCTCGCCGCCGAGCTCGGCGACGACCTCGACGCGGTGTTCGCCGAGTTCGACTGGGAGCCGCTCGCCGCCGCGTCGATCGGCCAGACCCACCGCGCCCGGCTGCGCACCGGCGAGGCCGTCGTCGTCAAGGTCCAGCGCCCGGGCATCGAGGCGACGATGGAGCGCGACCTCGCCGCGCTCGCCCTGCTCGCCGACCTCGCCCAGCGGCGCACCTCGTTCGGCCGAGGCGTGCGCTCCGGCGACATGCTCGCCCAGTTCGCCAGCGGGCTGCGCGAGGAGCTCGACTTCCGGCGCGAGGCCGACGCGATGACCGAGATGGCCGCCCGGCTCGACGGCGACGCGCCGATCCGCGTGCCGGCGCTCCACCGCCAGCTGTGCACGCGGCGGATCCTCGTCCAGGAGCGCTTCGAGGGCCGGACGGTGACCGACGCCGCCGGCCTCGACGCCGATCGGCGTCGACCGCCGCGCGCTCGCCGACCAGCTGCTGCGCTCGATGCTCGACCAGGTGATGCGCCTCGGCTTCTTCCACGCCGACCCGCACCCGGGCAACGTGTTCGTGCTCGACGACGGCACGCTCGGGCTGATCGACTTCGGCGCCGTCGGTCGGCTCGACCCGATCCAGCAGGCGGCGATCGTCGACATCCTCGCTCGCCCTCGCCCAGCGCGACGTCGGCCTGCTGCGCGACGGCGTCGAGCGGGTCGCCAACGTCGCCGAGGCGACGTCGGCCGACGACCTGGAGCGGGCGCTGGCCCGGCTGATGGCCGAGCACGTCCGACCCGGGCGGCACGATCGACCCGAACGTGATGCAGGAGCTCGTCGTCGTGCTGTCCGACTTCGGCATGCGCCTGCCCGACCGACGTCGTGCTGCTGTCGCGAGCGCTCGTCACGGTCGACGGCACGCTGCGCGTGCTCTGCCCCGGGCGGTCGCTGATGACCTCGGCGATGGAGCTGCTGAGCTCGCCGATCGGCGGAGCCGGTCGTCGACCGCAGCCGAGCTGGTCAGCGACGAGCTGCTGGCCATCCTGCCCCACCTCCGCCAGCTGCCCGAGCGGGTCGACCGCATCCTCGCCCTCACCGGCCGCGGCGAGCTGCGCGTGCGCACCGTCACCGACGAGGACAGCCGGCGGATCGTGCGCACGCTCGTCAACCGCGCCCTGCTCGGCGCCATCGGGGCGGCCGTGCTCGCCGTCTCGGCGGTCCTCCTCGTCGCCCACGACCCCGGCCCGGCGGTCGCCGAGGGGACCGGGCTGTTCGAGATCTTCGGCTACGGCGGGCTGCTGGCCGGCGCCGTGCTCGTGCTGCGTGTCGTCGCCGCCGTCGCCAGGGACGGCACGACATGAGCGTGATCGACCGCCGGCTCACCGCCGGCGCCCCGGTGTCGTCGACCGGCCGCCGGGCGAGCGCTACTACCGGCATCCCGGCGACGTCGTCCGGCTGTGTGTCTGGGCGGCAGCGACGTCCTGCTCCTGCTGTTCGTCGTCGTGGCGACCGAGACCAGCGACGGCCTGCGCACCGACCTCGGCGACGCCGCAACGACGGTGCGCGCCGCCGTTGCGCCAGCTCCTCCTCGCGGTCGCCCAGGTCGGCGCTGTGCTCGTGCCGATCGGCGTCGTGGCAGCGCTCGTCGCTCGGCGTCGCTGGCGCCGGCTCGGCACGCTCATCGTCGCTGCCGGAGCCGGCGCGGCCATCGTCGTGCTGCTCGGCGCGCTGCCGGACGAGCCGCCGCCGGTCTCCGGGGCGCTCGCCGGCGAGACGTGGCTGATCTCGACCCGCTTCCCGTCGCTCGCCTACCTCGGTGCCGCCGTCGCCGCCGGCCACCGTCGGCAAGCCGTGGCTGTCGCGCCGGTGGCGGCGGGCGCTCGACCTGTCGCTCGCCGCTGCTCGGCGCGACGATGGCGGTGGCGGGCAGTGCGGGGGTCCCCGAGCTGTTGCTCGCCGCCGCGGCCGGTGGACTCGCCGGCGCCGCGATCCTGGTCGCCGTCGGTGCGCCGAACCGCCGGCCGACGCCGGCGGCGGTCGGGGCCGCGCTCGATGGCGCCGGGCTCGCCGTCGGGCAGCTCGTCGTCGAGCGGGCCGTGGGTGGTCGTGCCCAGCTGTACCGCGTGGCGACGGCGGACGGGACCCGTCGTTCCCCAAGGTGTACGGCCAGGACAGCCGCGACGCCGACCTGCTGTACCGCTCCTACCGCACGGCGGTGCTCCGCGAGCCCGGCGGTACATCCTCGGCTCGCTCGCGGGTGACGTCGAGCACGAGGCGCTGCTGCTGCTGCTCGCCGAGCGCGGCGGCGTCGCCTGCCCGTCGCTGCGCGCCGTCGTCGCCCTGCCCGACGGCTCGATGGTGCTGGCCATGGAGGACGTCGGCGGATCGTCGCCTCGACGAGCTGGCGGCCGAGGACGTCGGCGCCGCACTGCTCGACGACGTGTGGCGGCAGGTCGTCGCGCTCCACGCAGCCGGCTTGAGTCACGGCGCGCTGCGGGCCGCCAACGTGCTCGTCACGCCAGCCGGGCGAGCGGTGTTCATCGACCTCGGCGCCGGCACGGCCGCCGCGACGGCGCGCGTCCAAGGCGATCGACCGGGCCGAGCTGCTCGCCTCGCTCGCCGCGGTGGTCGGTGCCGAAGCCGCGGTCGCCTCGGCGGCGCGCGTGCTCGCGGCCGACGACCTGGCCGCGGCGATGCCCTACCTCCAACCGCTCGCCCTGTCTGCCGCCACCCGCAAGGCCGCCTCGAAGTCGACGCTGAAGTCGCTGCGCGGCGCGATCGCCGAGGCGACGGGGCACGAGCCGGCGCCGCTGGAGCGGCTGGTCAGGGTGCGGCCGCGCACCGTCGTCATGATCGCCACGCTGACCGGCGCGTTCTACGTGCTGCTGCCGCAGCTGGCCAACGTCGACGACAGCATCGCCGCCCTCGGGTCGGCGAACTGGTGGTGGCTCGCCGGCGCCGTGGTGATGTCCGGCGTTCACCTACGTGGCCGCCGCGGTCGGCATGATCGGCGGCGTCCGCGAGCACCTGCCGTTCGTGCCCACGCTGCAGGTCTCCCTGGCCTCGTCGTTCGTCAACCGGGTCACGCCGGCGAACGTCGGGGGCATGGCGCTCAACGTGCGCTACATGCAGAAGGCCGGGATCCCGCCCGCCGAAGCGGTCACCGGTGTCGGCCTCAACGTCGTCGCCGGCGGCATCGTCCACGTCGGCCTGCTGGTCGTCTTCTTCGCCTGGGCGCGACAGGGCGACGCGGCAGGCTTCTCCGTGCCGGGCGGCAGCAAGCTGCTCGTCGCCATCCCCGTCGTGCTCGCCGTCGTCGGGCTCGCTCTGGCGACGCGGCGCGGACGCGGGTTCGCCCGGGCGCGCGTCGTGCCGTCGGTGCGCCAGTCGCTGACGAGCATCGCGTCGGTCGCCCGCTCGCCGGTCCGGCTCGGCGCCCTGTTCGGCGGCTCGTTCGGCGTGACGCTGGCCTACATCACGGCTCTGGCGTGCGCGCTCGTCGGCGTTCGACGGCGGGATCGAGCTTCGCCCAGGTCGGCGCCGTCTACCTCGGCGCGTCGCTGATCGCCGCCGCCGCACCGACTCCGGGTGGCCTCGGCGCCCTGGAGGCGGCACTCGTCGCCGGGCTGACCGGCGTCGGCATCGAGCCCGTCGATCGCCGTCGCCGCCGTGCTCAGCTACCGCCTGCTCACGTTCTGGCTGCCGATCCTCCCCGGCTGGCTCTGCTTCCACCTCCTCGACCGGCGCAACTACATCTGACCGATTGGTCACCGTGGGGGCTTCGCCGCCTGGTCGTTCTACGCTCGTCGCGTGGCCGACGCCGACGCCACACTGCTCGATGCACTTCGGGCCGGTGACGAGGTTGCCTTCGCAGCGCTCGTGGGCCGATACCACACGCGTCTGCTGCGGTTCGCCGAGTCGCTCGTGCCCACCCGGGCGGTGGCGGAGGAAGTCGTCCAGGACACCTGGCTCGGCGTGTTCCGCGGCGTGCACCGCTTCGAGGGGCGGTCGACGGTGAAGACCTGGCTGTTCCGCATCCTGATCAACCGGGCTCGCACGGCCGGGGCACGCGAGATGCGCACCGTCCCGCTCGACGACGACGTGCTGGAGGGACGGTTCGCCGACTCCGGTGCGTGGAGCCAGCCACCCGAACCATGGGCCGACGCCGTCGACGCCCGCGTGATGGCCGACAAGCTGGCCGGGCGTGTCCGCGACTGCCTGCCCGAGTTGCCCGACGCGCAACGGCAGGTCCTCGTCCTGCGCGACATCGAGGGCGTCGACGGCGCCGACGTGTGCGATCTGCTCGGCGTGTCACCTGGCAACCAGCGGGTCCTGTTGCACCGAGCCCGCAGCCGGCTGCGTGCACTCCTGGCCACCGAGATGGGAGGAGGCTGAGCGATGCTGTTCCGTCGCCGACGCCGTGCACTCGTGTGTCGCGACGCGGTCGCGCTGATGACCGACTATCTCGAAGGTGCTCTGCCGTCACGGGAGCGGGAACGGCTGGAGTCGCACCTGGCCGGCTGTCCGCATTGCAGTGAGTACCTGGCCCAGATCCGGGCCACGGTCGCGGCCGCCGGGCACGTCGAGCCCGATGACCTTCCCGACGACGCACTCGACGAGCTCGTCGCCCTCTACCGACGCTGGCAAGAGGGCTGAACGCGTCGGCTCCAGTGCTTCGACCTCGTTCGATCGCTCGCTCCGCTCGCTCACTCCACTCGGTCGAGTGACAACCACGCAATGATTCGTGGTCACGGCGCTCGACGTCACACGGGAGTGGCATTGGCGACGGGCACGCCGAACGTCTGGCACCAGATCAAGACCGTCCAGTCGCCAGTGCCGACGTCGACGTCGGCAGGCACCTCGTAGTACTGGGTGCCCTGGTTGCCACGGAGGTCATCGAGCCGGGCGCCGCCGTCAGGATCGGATCGGTCGGTGCCGGGCACCACGTACACGTCGTAGTCGGGTCCGGGCTGGATGTCGAACTCCTCCAGTCCGACGACGTGGGTGCCATCGGGCGTGCGATAGACCGACACGATCCCGGACGCTCGATGGTCGATGCCCATGAACGACCCCGATCGCAGCCGGACAGGTTGGGACGGCACGGTGGTCGTCGCGGTGGTCGTTGGGGGCGGTGCGGGCGCCGTCGTGGCCGGCGTGATGGCAACGCTCTCGTCAGCGACCGTCGTCGACGGGGTGGTGGTCGTCGGTGCCGCCGCCGGGGCGGGAGGCGATGACGTCATGGGGAACGCTTCGACCACCGTCTCGTTCCGGTAGGCGGGCAGCACCACGACGGCGAGGATCACCACGGCCGCCAGTGCGAACAGCGCCGTGCGGGCCAGACGCCACCGCACCAGCAGCGGGAGCACGAGGCGGGCGAGCGTCCAGCCGACGACGCCGGCGGCCATCAGCCAGAGCGCTCGGCCACTCTTGAACGCGCTGGTCGCGGCGTCGCGCTCGTCGATCACGAACACGGTGAGCCCGATGGCGAGGACGACCTCCGGCAGCAGCTCGTACCAGCGCAGTCGCCCGCTCAGCGCTTCGCCTCGAGGATCAGGTTGAGCGGTGTCTCGGCGGCACGTCGGAAGTGCGAGTACCCGGCTTGCTCGAACACGTCGCGTAGCTGTGCCTCGCCGGCCTGGGCCCCGAGACCGAGTCCGACCTCCTGGGACAGTGAGTTCGGCGTACAGATGGACGACGACGCCGTGTAGAGCAGCGCCGCCATCGGGTTGCCCCTGATGTTGCTGCCTCGGCCGTCGAGGGCGTACGGCTCGACGAGCAGCACGGTGCCGTCCTCGGCGAGATGGTCGAGTGCGTGTCGGGCGATGCCGACCGGGTCGCCCATGTCGTGGAGGCAGTCGAAGAAGCAGATCAGATCGAACGTGCCCTCGTACCCCTTGGCGTCGGCGATCTCGAATGCGGTCTGCGCCGAGACACCCGCCTCGTCTGCCCGCTGGCGGGCGGTCTCGATCGACGGAGCATGGAAGTCGAAGCCGGTGACGTGCGCTCGTGGGAACGCGTTGGCGATGACGACGACGGAGGCACCGTGACCGCACCCGACATCGGCAACGGTGGCCCCGGCAGCCAGCTTGTCGGCGACGCCGTCGAGGGCGGCGATCCAGTTCGGGAGCTCGGCGCGATAGCCGGTCCGGAAGAACCACTCGGTGCCGGAGAACAGGCACGGATGGTGATCGCCCCAGGACAACGCGCCATCCCCTCGGAACGCGTCAGCGATCTTTCCCATGTCGATGAACATCGATCCGAAGGCGTTCATCGCCCGGGCGACGAACGCTGGCGAGTTGTCGTCGGCCAGCGCCATTCCGGCCTCCGCGCTCAGTGAGTAGCGATCGGTGGTCTCCTCCCACTCGACGAGTCCGCCGGCGACCTGACCGTCGAGCCATTCGCGCACCAGACGGGCGTTGCAGCTCGCCTTGTTCGCGAGGTCGTCGGCGGTCGCCGCACCGAGCTCGCTGAGCGACCGGTACAGGCCGAGCTCGTCGCCCAACCAGACGCCGAAGCACATGGCGCCACCGGTCATGTACCCCACCATCTGACCCATGAACGCTTCCAGCCTGGATTCATCAACTGCCTGTGACATGCCCGCTTCTCCTTCGTAGGTATCCGTCGTGTGGAGATACTGTCCATCGCCACGACGCCCGCGTTACAACGAGGCACCGTGTTCGCCGTTGCCTGCCCGCTGATCGTCGACGCTCGGCTCGCGCCGGGCCGTGCGACGTGCCTACGTTGAGCGGCGGTGCCGACGAGCTCCCCCGTCCCCGGTCTGACCAACGCTCGCCTGTGGGCGGTGCTCGGCGCGCTGATGCTGGCGGTGCTGCTGGCGTCGATGGAGATCACGATCATCGCCACCGCGCTGCCGACGATCGCCGGCGAGTTCGACGCGTTCGAGAGCTACGCCTGGGTGGGCACGGCCTACATCGCCGCCGCAGCCATCGGCACGCCCTTGCTCGGCAAGCTGTCCGACCTCTACGGGCGCCGGCCCGTGTTCCTGACGACGATGGGCCTGTTCATCGTCGGCTCGTTCCTGTGCGGCATCGCCCAGAGCATGGGCCAGCTCATCGCCGCCCGCGGGGTGCAGGGCCTGGGCGGTGGTGCCATCCAGGCGCTGGCGTTCGCCATCCTCGGTGACATCCTCCCGCCGCGGGAGCGGGGCCGCTACATCGGCTACTTCACCCTCGCCTTCGTCGGTGCCGCCCTGCTCGGGCCGCTCATCGGCGGGTTCATCATCGACCACTGGACGTGGCCGTGGATCTTCTTCATCAACATCCCGCTGGGCGGCGCTGGCCACCGTGGTCAGCTACTACGCGCTGCGCCTCCCGTTCCCGCGTCGCAAGGCTCGTCTCGACGTTCTCGGCGCGCTGCTGCTGTCGGTCACCATCGGAGCGTTGATGATCGGGCTGGCGGAGGGTGGAAGCGGCTGGACGCAACCACACGTCGTCGTGCTCTTCGTCGTCGCCGCCGTCGGGCTGGCCGTGTTCATCGCCGTCGAGCGGCGGGCGACGGAGCCGATGATCCCGCTCCACCTGTTCGCCAACCCGGTCGTGCTGCCCTGCATCGTGGCCGGCTTGTGCGCCGGCACGGTCGCCTTCGGCGCCGGTCAGTTCCTCCCCCTCTACTTCCAGGACTCCCTGTTCGTGTCACCGACCGAGTCCGGCCTGCGCATGCTGCCGCAGATGTTCGGCGTCACCCTCGGTACGTTCGGCATCGGCCGATTGATCCTCTGGACGGGCCGCTACAAGATGTTCCCGGTCGTGGGCACCGCGGTCGCCGCCGGCGGGTTGTTCGCCATCGGCCACATCACCGGGACGACGCCGTATCCCTGGCTCGTCGGCCCGATGGTCGCCATGGGCTTCGGGATGGCGTCGGTGTTCACGACGACGTCGATCGCGACCCAGAACGCCGTCGACTTCCACGACCTCGGCGTGGCGACCGCCACCATCATGTTCTTCCGCACGCTCGGCGGATCGCTCGGACTCGCCATCTTCGGCACGATCCTCAATGCAACCGTTCGAGCCGAGATCCCCGACCGCCTCGGAATCTCTCCCGACGATGCGGCCGGCCTGATCCGCGAGCCGGCCGAGATCGAGGCGCTGCCGGTGAGAAGTCGAGCTGCCGTGGTCGACAGCCTGGCGCTCGGTGTGGGACGCATCTACATCGTGTGCGCCGTCGTGATGGTCGTCGCCTTCGTCGCCTGTGTGCTGCTGCCGGAACGTCCGCTGCGGCCACGAGCGGGGATCTCCGACGCCCTCGAGGAGCAGGCTGCCACCGTCGTCTGACACCGACGCACCGGGTGTTCTATAAAGGCGGCCTTCTCTCGTCTGCCAAGGTGGGGTGCGCGTGGTGTCAGGTGCGCCATGTGACGTAGGTTTGCCCGACCGATGAAGCCCGCTACCTGACTGTTGACGCCGGCAACCTGTGCAAGGCCGCCGAGGACGACCCGGTCCGCGCCATGGACACGGCCGCCTTCGGCTGACGGTTGCGCTGGCGTGATCGACGACCCCGCCATCGCCGCGGCAGTCGCCCCGCCCCGTCGGACCATCCGCGGGCGTCGGGTCGACCGGCCGGGTTGGATCGCCGCCTCCCTCGTCGTGGCGCTGCTGGCCATCGTGCCGATCGCCATGCTCGCGGCCAGCGTGCTGCGGCCCAATGCGGACGTCTGGCGCCAGCAGTGGGAGACGCGGTTGCCGGATCAGATCGTGGCGACGCTCGTCCTGACTGTGGGTGTCGTCGTCGTCGCCGTCGGCCTCGGCGTGTCGCTGGCGTGGCTGATCAGTGCCCACCGCTTCCCCGGCCGGCGCGTGCTCGGCTGGGCGCTCGTGCTGCCGTTGGCGATGCCCAGCTACATCCTCGGCTTCGTGGTCACCGCGACGTTCGGCATCGCCGGTCCACTGCAGGTGTGGTGGCGGGACCGGTTCGGCCGCGACGCGTGGTTCCCCGAGGTGCGCTCGATGCCGGGCGCCATCCTGGCGCTGTCGCTGACCCTCTATCCGTACGTGTACCTGCTGGCTCGGGCTGCGCTGCGCGACCAGGCATCGGCCGCCTACTTCGTGGCCAGGACACTCGGCAGCGTCGCGGGCGGTGGCGACCCGCCGCGTCGTGCTGCCGATGCTGCGGCCGGCGATCGCTGCCGGCGCCGCCATCGTCGCCATGGAGACGCTCACCGACTTCGCCACGGTGCAGTACTTCAACGTCGAGACCGTCACCGTCGGCGTGTTCCGCATCTGGCGAGGCACCTATGACAGGGACGCGGCCAGCGAGATCGCGACCGTCGTGCTGCTGTTCGCCCTCGCCGCGATCGGACTCGAGCGCGTCATGAGAGGGAGGGCACGCTTCGGAGAGTCCGGCGGACATGGAGCCGGTGTCGAGCCGCTGCAGCTCCACGGCTGGCGGGCGGGCACGGCAACGCTCGCCGCGTCGCTGGTCGTCGCCGCCGCATTCGTGGCGCCCACGGTGCGGTTGATCACCTGGGCGATCGACGAGCAACGCGGCCCGCGGGGCACGCCGATGGTCGACCGCTACGTCGAGTTCCTCCGCCACAGCTTGGTCCTCACCGCGGTGACGATCGCCGTCTGCCTCACGGCATCGCTGGTCGTCGGCAATGCCAGGCGCTTCAGTCAGTCACCGGTCGTCCGCGTCGCCAACCGAGTGAGCATCGTCGGCTACGCGGTGCCGGGGCCCGTCGTGGCGATGGGCGTGGTGCTCGCTCTCTCCGCGCTCGACGACGCGCTCGAGGGTGGTGGCCTCGGGCTGCCGGGCTTCGCCGCCACTGGCTCGTTCATCGCCCTCGTGTACGCCTATTCGATCCGCTTCCTGGCGCCGGGGGTCGTCGCCGTCGAGGCCGGCCTGACCCAGATCCCGCCCGAGGTCACGGCGTCGGCCCGCTCGCTCGGGGCGCGGCCGGGGACGGTGCTGCGCCGCGTCCACTTCCCGCTGGCCCGCACGAGCGTGCTGGCCGCCGCCATCCTCGTCGGCGTCGACGCCCTCAAGGAGTTGCCGATCGCCTACCTCTTGCGACCTGTGGGCTTCGACACGCTGCCGATCTGGGTCTACGACCTCGCCTCGGAGTCGCGCTTCGAGCAGGCTGCCCTGCCGGCGCTGACGATCATCGCCGTGGCCTTGGTGCCCGTCGCCCTGCTCAGTCGTCACCTCGACAGACCCACGCAGCGTGCGGCGACCGTGATCGGGCGACGATGACGGACGCTGTCCTCGACCTGCGGGCCGTGCGCAAGTCGTTCGGGCCGGTGACTGCCATCGACGACCTCGACCTCGCTGTCGTGGCGCAGGAGCTGCTGGCCGTCGTCGGGCCGAGTGGATGCGGGAAGTCGACGCTGCTTCGCCTCGTCGCCGGTCTGCTCCACGCCGACGCCGGCGTCATTCGCATCGGCGACGACACCGTCGACGACGGCACGCGTCGCGTCGACCCAGAGCTCCGCCACACCGGCCTCGTGTTCCAGGAGCACGCCCTGTTCCCGCACTTGACGGTGGCCGACAACATCGCCTTCGGGCTGCGCGAACACTCGCGTGCCGACCGGGCCCGACGCGGTGACGAGTGGCTGGAGGTCGTCGGGCTGCCCGGCTTCGGACGCCGCTTCCCGCACGAGCTGTCGGGCGGCGAGCGCCAGCGGGTCGCCCTTGCCCGAGCGCTGGCTCCACGCCCCCGCTTGATGCTGCTCGACGAGCCGTTCGCCAGCCTCGACCCCAACCTGCGCGGCCGGCTGCGAACCGAGATCACCGACGTGCTCCGCCTCACGGGCACCCCGGCGTTGTTCGTCACCCATGACCAGGCCGATGCACTGAGCGTCGGTGACCGGGTCGCCGTCATGCGGGCCGGCCGCATCGAGCAGCTCGGCCGACCCGACGAGGTCTTCCACCGCCCGACGAACCGCTTCGTCGCCGGGTTCATGGGCGAGGCTGCCTTCCTCCCTGTCGACGGTGCCGGCAGGACCGAGCTCGGGCCAGTGCCGGGTGAGCGGCACGTGCCGCGCGGCTCCGCGCTCGTCGTGCGGCCCGACGACCTGATGATCGTCACCGACGGTGCCGCGCCGGGCATCGCGGCGACGGTCGTGGCGGCGGAGTTCCGCGGCCCGACGCGCGCGTATTCGCTCCGGCTACCGAGCGGCGCGGTGATCGTCTGCACGCAACCCCACGAGGTCCACCACGAGATCGGCGGCGAGGTCCACGTCGCGCTGACCCCCGGCCAGCACGCCATCGTCCAAGGAGGCGATGGTTGAAGCTGTGGACGCGGCGTCAGCCGGTCTGCAGCTCGGCGAGCGGACGTCCGGCGGCGTCGAGGCCGAGCATCACCGCCACGGTGGCCGCATTGAGCGGACGGTCGAGCGGCGGTGGTTGCGGCATCGGGAGGGTCTGTGCGGTCGGGATCTGCTCGGCGAGCAGGCGAGCGACACCGAGTGCCGCTGGGTTGCTCTGGAGGTAGTAGATGACCGTCTGCTCGAGTCGTGGTCCCGTGGCGTTGGCCACAGGTGTCGTGGTGTAGCCGGCGGCCGTCAGCTCTTCGGTCAGCGCCGTGGCGGTGCCGTTGATCCCGCTGGCGTTGACCACGATGACGGTGGCATCGGACTTGGACGCGTTCGGCGGCTCGGTCGTCGTCGTGGTCGTGGTCGTCGTCGTCGTGGTACCCAGCGTGAATCCGGTGGTCGTCTCCGGCGTGGCGACCGTCGTCGCCACGTCGCTGACGACTTCGTCGGATCCGCTGTCCGGGTCGGTGACCGAGCGCAGGATGACGAACCCGGCGACGACGGCGACCGCCGCTGCGGCGAGGACGACGACGGTCGTGACCGGTGAACGGGTGTCGCCGACGCTGGGCGCTCGTCGGCGGTGGCCGCTGCTCGGATCCGTCGGGTCGGTCATCGACCTCATCTCATCACAGCCGGCCGCGCCGGACTACGAGAGGTGTCTGCCCATCCAGTCGGCGGCGAACTCGACGAAGTCGGCGGCGTCGATGAGCTCGCTGCGGGCGTTGCCGACCGTGCCCGTGCGGGCGCGCCCTGTGGCGAGGTAGCTGTGCAGGATGGTCGCGAAGTAGTCCTCGCCGGGGTGATCGACGATGCCGTCGGAGTCGTCGAGGCAGTCGACGACGACGACGTGCGGACCTTGCGGCGTCGCCACGAGGCGATGTCGCCGGACTCGCCGCTTGTGGGGGAGTGACACCACGTACTCGGCGTAGTGCGTCAACGTCACCGTGTCCGGATCGGCGCCGAGGCGCAGCACCTTGCCGCCGGCCGCGACGAGCCGTTCGAGCGCCGAACCCGGTCCGTAGTAGTCGTTCCAGGGTGGGTCGGCGACCATCGCCGGGCCGAGCCGGCCCCGAGCGCCGAACCGGCCCTCGGGATGATCGCTGACCACGGTGCCGGCGGCGAGCCGGAACACCTCGGCCAGCGTTCCCACATCTGGATCAGCCGGGGCCGTGAGCGCGTCGAATGGTTCGGACCCGGTCAGCAGCTCGGCGCGCTGCGCCTCGGGACGTTCGTTGACCCACGCCCACGTGTCGTGTGCCCCGAGCGTCATCAGCAGCGTGCCGGTGTCGCCGACGGCGTGATCCAGTGCATCGACGACGCCGGCCGCTCCGCCGTCGACCGGTCCGAGCGCCCGCAACGAGGCGTGCACCATCAGCACATCGCCGACGCGCACGCCCAACGCACGTAGGTCATCGACGAGCGCGGCGACGTCCACCCGCCCATTCTCTCGCCCGGTCGCGTCCTACGGTGCGGCAGCGGCGCCCCGGCTGGTGACGAGGCCGAGTCCCTCGGCGGCGAGGGCGTTGGTGGTCACCGATTCACGGTCCGCAGCGGCGACGACGGTGGCGCCGACCAGCACGGCCTGCTTGGTGATCCGAGCGGTGCCGATGGCCCCGTTGCGGCCGCCAGGGACGAGCACGATGTCGGTCGCCTGACGCCGCGCTCGGCGACCCAGCTCTGCGGTGGCTCGATCACCGGCCGGACCGAGCGGCCGAGGATCTGCGCGAGGTCGTCGCGCAGCTCATCGCCGGCGACGACGACGAGCTCGTAGCCGCTGGCGCCGAACCGCGTCGCCATGCTGGCGGCGAGCAGCCCGGCACTGCTCGGTCGTCTTCGCCTGCGTCGATCCGAGGGCGAGGACCACTCGGTTCGGGCGTGCGGTGCCGGAGCGAACGAGGGCCACGGGGACCTCCGAGGCGGCGACGAGCCCGTGTTGGCCGGCACCGAGCAGGGCCGGGAGCCACGACTGGGACATCGCCGGCACGACGATCAACGAGGCGTGATGCGACCCTGCGGCGTGCAGCAGCCCGTCGGTCACGGCACGGTCGTGACGGACCTCCAGCTCGGCGTCGAGCGCGAGGCGGGTGATCTCGCGGTCGACCTGCTGCTCCAGATCCTCGCTGGGATCGTCCTCGCCATCGGCCACGACGTACGTGGGGCGGACCACGCCGACGTCGGCGCCGGCGATGGCCGCAGCGACGCCGATCACGCCAGCGATGTCGTCGACGCCGGCGACGTGGGCGACGACCATCCGCCCGATCCGTGTGGTGTCGACCGCCGGCTTGGGCATCTGCGCTCCGAAGCGCGTGGCGAACACCGACGCCAGGATCAGTGTGACGACGACGACGATCATCACCGCGTTCACCGTCGATGACGTGAACAGGCCGATCTGCAGCCCGACGAACGTCGCCGCCAGTGTGGCGGCTGCCTGGGCGACCGACAGTCCGAACACGACGCCGAACTCCGGTCGCGTGTACCCGAACAACGGTCGGCACAGCGCGGCGGCGAGCAGCTTGCCACCGACACACGCAACGACGAAGACGCCGGCCAGCCCGAGCGTGCCCGGGTCGACCAGCACCGCTGGATCGATCACCGTGCCGATCGAGACGAGGAACGTGGGGATCAGCAACGAGGACCCGAAGAACTCGATGCGCTCCATGAACTCGCCCTCGTTGGGAACCATCCGGTTGAGGGCGAGCCCGCAGAAGAAGGCGCCGACGATGCCCTCGATGCCGACGACCTCGGCGACCACCGCTGCCGACAGCAGGGCGGCCAGCATGAACACGTAGCGCAACGTCCGCGGCTGGCCGATGCCACGGAAGAACCAGCGGGCGACCGGCGGCAGGATCCCGAACGTGAACCCGATGAGGATGGCCAGGCCGAGCACGACCTGCAGGATCAGCTCGACGCCGTTGGCATCGCCGGTCGTCGAACCGGAGATGAACGCCAGGACGACCAGGGCCAGCGTGTCGGTCAGCACGGTGGCGCCGACAGTGGCGGCGACGGCCGGGTTGCCGGCGAGGCCCATGTTGCGCACGATCGGGTAGGCGACGAGGGTGAACGACGCGAACAGCGATCCGAGCAGCACCGACCCGGCCACGCTGTAGCCGACGATCAGCCCGCCGATCGTGCCGAGGATCTGTGGCGCGGAGTAGGTCAGGGCCATGAACCCGATCGCCCGGTTGCGGTAGCGGGCGAACACGTTCAGGTCGAGCTCCAAGCCGGCGAGGAACATCAGGTAGAGCAGGCCGACCTCACCCAGCTCGTGCAGCACACCCGTGGTGTCGCTCACGATGCCGAGCACCTGCGGGCCGATGATGCACCCGCCGGCGAGGAGGCCGATGAGGCCGGGGATGCGCACCCGCTCGACGATCACCGGGGCGGCGATGATCACGACCACGACGACGAACAGCTGCCACGCCGTGCCGGCGGGTTCGTGGAGGTTCAGCAGCTGCACGGACGTTCCTCCAGCCGAAGCGGTCGTCGGTTCATGTCGGCACGCGGATCACGGGGATCGAGTCGGGATCGACCCCGAACACGGGCGCGAGGTACTCGTCGAACAGGTCGTCGAGCGTGCCGTCGGCCTCGAAGGCCCGGATCGCCGCGTCGACGACCTCGACGTTGTCGCTGTCGACCGGCAGCGCGGCGGCGATGCTCCCGTCGACGATGATCCGCCCACCGGTGGTCACGTCGTCGCGGCCAGAGGTCGACGGCGAGGGCGGTCGCCAGGTCGAGGAGGGCGGCATCGGCTCGTCCGCCGGCGACGGCGTCGACACACGCCGTGACGTCGGCGCACGGGAGGGGAGCGTCGTCGGGGCGGACGACGTCGTCGAGGATCTCGGCCTCGATCGTTGCCGGCTGCACCACCCAGCGTTGCTCCTTGGCCGTCTCCAGATCGGTGAGCTCGTCGCCGCCGGCGACCACGGCGCCGGCATCGTCGCGGAAGTACGGCACCGAGAACGCGAGATCCGATTGGCGCTCGTCGGTGATCGTGACCTGCGCCAGGGCCAGGTCGGCACCGCCGAGATCGCCGGTCACCACCCGCTCGAACGGCACGTCGATCACGTCCAGCTCGAGGTCGAAGCGTTCGGCGAGGGCGACGGCGATCCCGTGCTCGAAGCCTCCCGTGAGGTGCTCGACGTCGGCGCCGTCCCAGAAGCCGGGCGCCGGCAGGGACGTGGCGACCGTCAGCCTGTCGGGCGTCGCCGGATGGAACGTGTGCTCGGCGATGTCCCTGCTGTCACTGCACGCACCCAGAGGAGGACGACGGCGCCGACGCCGGCGACCGCGGCGAGTCGAGCACAGGGCCGCCGAGTCAGCGCGGGTACGCCGCTTCGATCTCGGCCGCGACGACAGCGGGCGCCTCGTGGGCCACGAGGTGGCGAGGGGGGATCAGCTCGACGATCACTGCGTGACGGCGCCTTCCACCCCGGTGGCGGTCATCGTCTCGTACAGCTCGTCGACGAAGTGCGACAGCACCAGGAGGTCGTAGGTCTCTCCGCCGGGGCCCTGGATCTGATCGCGGAACAGTGCTTCGGCCTCGAAGCCGAGCCCGGTGAACATGGCCACGGTGGCGGCCTCGTGGGAGAGCACCTCCACCAGCAGCTTCCTGATGCCCTCCCGCGCGGCCACGACGACGGCGTGGCGAGCCAGCGCGGTGGCGATGCCCCGGCGCCGATGAGCCGGGTGGATGACGATCCGCACGGAGGCGACGTGGGCACTCCAGTCGTTGTCCGGGACCACGGCCAGGTACCCGACGACGTCGTCGCCGTTGACGGCGAGGAACCGGCGATCGTGGGACTCACCGGCGCCCTCGATCCACGACACGATGACACCCGGCCGCAGGACCGCGGCGTGGATGAACGTGCGGTCGATGTCGTCGAGCGTCTCGAAGAACGCCTGGATGGGTGCTTCGTCGATCGACTCGAACGGGACGATCTCGATGTCGGGCCTCATCGCGGCCTCCTGGTGGCTCTCGATCCACGACGCCATCGCCGGGATGTTGTCGCGGAGCGCAGTTCGCCCGACCATCAGCCCGACGTGGCCGGCGCGCAGGTGGGTCTCGGTGTTCTCACCGCTGCCGACGAGTGCGGTGAGCGGCACGGTCGACTCGGGTGGGACGATCCAGTCGTTGTCACCGATGATGTTGTTGAACGGCACGTCGATGTCGGCCAGGTCGACCTCACCGCTGCGCAGCGGCACCTTGCCGGTCGCCAGCGCGTTGCCCCTCGTGAACAGCTCGTTGGTCTGGAGGAACGTGGCGCCCGGGAACGGGATGTGGTCGCGCGCCCACCCGGTCATCACGCGGTGGGCGTCGAGGTAGTCGTCGTTCCACAGGTGCTGCCAGAGGTTGACGTACTCGGTGACGTTGACGACCGGCTTGGCCATCCGGAACCCGTTGCGGATGACGTCGGCGGGGACGTTGCCGGTGGCGTCGAGCAGGTCCTCGGGGTCGACGCGTCCCTCGTGCAGCACCGACCCGAACGTGCCCATCGCCGAGAAGTCGATCGGCGTCGCCAGCACCGACAGCGAGCGGATCGGGTCGTCGGTGTGCCCGGCGGCGTAGAGCACCGACAGGATCCCACCGAAGCAGTAGCCGAACACGCTCACCTCGTCGGCGCCGCTGCTGCGCAAGGTCGCCCGCACGGCTGACGGGATGTAGCCGTCGGTGTAGGTCTCCAGCGTGTTCCCGGCCTCCAGCTCGTCGGGGATGCCCCAGTCGAGCAGGAACACGTCGTGGCCGCGGAGCACGAGCGCCTCGATGAAGCTGTTCCCAGGTGCCAGGTCGAACACGTAGGACTTGCTGACCAGCGAGTGGACGAGCAGCACCGGCGTGTCCCACCGTTGCTCGGCACCGCGATAGCGGTACAGGCGGACCTTCTCCGCCGCCCAGACCTCCTCGCGCGGGACGCTCCGGTCGACGGCTGGCCGATGCCGGTCAGGTAGCGCAACCCGTTGCGGGCACGCAGCGCCGAGCGTTCGACGTCGCGGCGGAGGCGGGCGACGAGCTCGTCAGCCTGCGGCGCGACCACGACCAGTTCGCTTCCTCGTCACGGCGGCCGGCCGCTCACGGTCCGCCAGCTCGTCGGAGAGCTGCCTGACCTGCTTGCGTAGCTCGCCGATCTCGTTCAACAGCCGGGTGACGTCGCTCCCGGCAGGGAGATTGAGGCGGTGCAGCACGTGCCGGCTCGTCCGCGCGGCCTGCGCCTCGAGCTCGCGGCGCAGGCGGGTGAAGGCGGCGAGCCCCTGGGCGAACTGGTCGCTGCGCACGAGCTGCTCCAGCGGTGGCCCGACCGCCGCTTCCATCGCGTCGTAGCCCTGACGCCACAGCGGTTGGGCGGTCGGTGCCCGGCGCTCGGGGTTCGGGTTCTGGGTGTTCATCGGCGATGCCTCATCGCTGAGGGTAGACCGCGCCGGTCAGCGGGTCGTGCGCAAGCGTCGGTCGATCGACACGTTGAGCTTGACCAGCAGCCGGGCGAGCTGTTGCGATCGCCGTTGCTCCACCCGTCCAGCGTGCGGTTGATCCGTCCGAGCCGGATCGCCTGCTCGGCGACGAGCTGCCGCTGTCCGTCGGGGGTGAGCTCGATCACGGCGGCTCGACCGCCCTCGGGATCGGGGCGCCGGCGGGCGAGGCCGCGAGCGATCAGCGCGGCGACCTGCCGCGTGGCGGTCGACTGCTCCAGATGGAGTGCCGACGCCAGCAGGCTCATCGATCGCGGCGTGCTCGCCAGCTGATCGAGGAGGAGGTACGCCGAACGGTCGAGCGCCGCGCCGCCGCCGGAACCCGCTGACTGCCGGGCGGCCTCAAGGGCGCGGACGAGTCGGGCGAGCTGGCGTTCGATCGTCTGCTCGGCGTCCTCGTATCTGCCTGTCGACGCGGACCGTTCATATATGTATGCTACATGCATATGTCAAGTCTTTGGAGTCGCACACGGCGTGGCCCGCCCTCGTCGCGCGCCGCTCGATCGGTTCCACTGGCTGCTCGGCGCGCGCGTCGCCCTGGCGTTCGCCGGTCCGTCGCCGTCGCTCACGTTGTCGGCACGGGGGCGCGATGCGGCCCTGATGGCCGTCGCCGGGTTGGTCGTCGCCCTCCTCACGAGCAGTCTGCCGGCCGGCCCGACGCAACGTGCAGGGCGCCGCCGTGGTCGTCGCGGCTCCCGTGGCCAGCCTCGTCTACCTCGTCGTCCCCACTCACCACCCGCTCGCCGTCGTGGTGATGGCGGTGCGGCTGCCTCGCCGCGACGATCGCCCCGCTGCGGTGGCCGCCACTCGGCGCGGCCGGCGCCGCCTTCTGCCTCGCCGTGCTCGTGTTGCCACGGTTCCCGCACGACGCCCACGGCACCCTGCTCCTCCTCGTCGGTGGCGCCCTCGCCTTGGCGATCGTCGTCGCCACCGATGCGTTGTGCCACCCGCGCCTGCGCCTGCCGGCCCTTCCCGTCGCACGGCACGCGCCCTCGGCGCCAGGGGAGTTGCGCCGCCACGCGCTCCGCCTCGGCGTGACCATCGCCGTCGCCGCCACGATCGCCTCGTCGCCGGTGACGGGTCGACCGTCACGGCTCGCTCGTCGTGGATGCTGATCGGGTTGTGGATCGCCCTCCAGCCGCAGCGCCGCGCCACCCGGCACGTCGCGCTGCAACGCGGCGTCGGCACGGCCATCGGCGCCCTCCTCACCATCCCATCGCGCTTGCCGTACCCGGCACGGTCTCGGCCGGTTCGATCCTGATCGCGCTCGTCTTCGTGTCATTCGGTCTGCGCACCGTAACTACGCGTGGTACTGCATCGTGCTGACCCCGATCGTGGTGATCGGCTTCGCCGGTGGGCCACTGGACGTTCGGGTGCTCGCCGCGCGGTGCTGTGGACGGCAGCCGGCGTGCTGCTCGCCGTGCTCGCCAGGAAGGTGCTCTGGCGGACCACGGACGGCGAGACGCCCACGCCGCTCCGGCGTCGGCCCGAGCTCCGCGATGGCCGCCTGACCCAGGTGACTGCAGGCGTTCCTCCGGCACCCGACGCGACGCTGCGGCGGTGCCTCGCGCGCGAGGTCGTCGATCATCTGGGTGAGCCGCGCGCGCCTGCGGGGCCGACCCGACGTAGGGCGTGATCTCGTCGATGCCGGTGGCGAGGAAGTCGTCCCACGCCGGCACATCGAGCACGATGCGGACGTCGCCGCTGGCATCGGCGAGCGGCCGATGTCGAGATCCCGTCGATCAGCGCATGGAGCAGGTCGTGCACGCCGGCGATCGCCTGGACGGCGGAGATCGGATCGTTCACCACGCTGGACAGGCTGCGCAGGGCGATGTCGACGAGGAGGCGGAAGGCGAACAGCGGATCCTGGTCGAACGATCGGTCCGGGCCCGCCTCGACCCGACGGAGGAGATCGACGTGGTCGCCGCCCGAACCTCCCGGACGGCCATCACGACGACGTCGCGCGCGCAACTCCTCCCCGACGAACGCGCAGCTCGACGACGACGTCGGCGTGGCCGCGAACTGCACGAGGCGGGACGTCGACCTGGCGGAGGATGCTCAGTCCGTGCGGCCAGCGCACCTCAGCGGTGACCGGCGGCAACTCGTCCCAGACGGCGCGTCGGTCCTGATCGCGTCCTGGTAGAGGACGCCGATCAGCCGGGACCGCTGCGTGATGTCGATGATCGTGGCACCGAACTGCAGCGTGCGGTAGGCGCGGAACTGCAACGTCCGAACGGCACCGGCGGCGACGAGCACGAGCAGCAGGCGATGATGGCGACGAGGACCGAGACCTCGCTGTCGTTGCTCAGTGTCAAGCCGCTGACCGTGAGGTACACGAACAGGGCGACGAAGTAGGCGAACGACCGCCACACCACCGGATCGTCGCGGAACAGCGTGAGTCGAGTGTGAGGCTGGTGTTGGCGTACGGCACGACCAGGAACAGCAGCGAGAAGACGAGCGTGATGAGGGCGATCAGCCCGCCCAGCGAAACAGCAAGCCGTGACGTGCCGTGTCGATGTCGACCGGCATCGATCGACGGCATGAGCAGCGCCAGCCCGACGGCGACGAGCACGAAGATCGCCTGCACGAGGCCGATCCGCAGCCGGCGACGACGGCGCAGGGCATGTCGCATCCGTTGCGAGCGGCGGGTGCGCAGCGCCGGGTCGAAGCCGACGGGCGGGTGCGGCGCGAGGCGGGGTCCACGTCCCGTCGCGAGCACGGCCGTACTGTCGTCGGCGTGGCCGGCTACGACGCGCCGCTCTGGTTCGATCGCCTGGCCGGTGTGGCCTGGCGGTTCCTCGTCGTGATGGCCGCGGTGATGGGGCTCGTCGCCGTCTTCGTCGGCTTCGAGTCGGTGATCCTCCCGCTCTTCATCGGCCTGCTGTTCGCCAGCGGGTTGAACCCGATCAACCGCGCCCTGCGGCAGCGGGGGATCGCCCCGGCGCTCGCCGCGCTCGGCGCCCTGGCTGTGCTGACGGCGATCATCGGGCTGGTCGCCTGGACGACGGTCCGTGCCGTGGCCGACCAGTGGGGGTCGATCAGCATCGATCTCAGCCTGGCGGTCGATCGGCTTGCCGAGTCGGCGACCGATGCCGGGATGGACGAGTCAACGGCGGAGCACGTCGCCGACGAGGTGAGCGAGGGCGTCGCCACGGTGGTCGACTGGCTCATCATCGGCGTCGTGCACGTCCTCCCCGTCGTCGCCACCGTCGGCGGATCGTTGCTGCTGGCACTCCTCGTCGCCTTCTTCTACATGAAGGACGGCGCGTTGATGTGGCGTTGGACGGTGCAGATGGCAGAGGGATCCGGCGACCTCGTCGACCGGATCGGCCAGCGTGTCTGGACGTCGATCTCCGGTTACATCCTCGGCCAGGCGGCGATCGCCACGATCGACGCCACGCTGATCGCCCTCGGCGCACTCGTGCTCGGCGTCCCCCATGTCGGCGCCATCGCCATGCTCACGTTCCTCGGTGCGTTCGTTCCGTACATCGGCGCCACCATCGCCGGCGCCTTCGCCGTGCTCCTGGCCGTCAGCGACGGCGGCGTGACGAGCGGCGTCGTCATGCTCCTCGTCGTGCTCGGCGTGCAGGTCTTCGAGGGCAACGTGCTGCAGCCGTGGATCCAGGGTCGCGCCGTCAAGTTGCACCCCCTGGTCGTCGCCCTGGCGGTGGTCGCCGGCGGCGCGCTGGCCGGGTTCCTCGGCATCTTCCTCGCCGTCCCGGTCGCCGCCTCCGTGTTCGTCGCCCTCGACGAGTTGCGCAACGCCGGGCTGCTCGGTCGCGACCGCGAGCCCGACGCTCAGCCGGCGACCTGAGCGGTGGCGTCGACGGCGGCGTGAACGGTCGGATAGAAGTGGTCGCGACCGATCGTGGCGGTGACCCCGGCCGCGTCGAGGTCCTCCTGCAGCCTGGCCCGCATCCTGGCGACGACGAGCGTGACGCCCGCTCGGCGGAGGTCTCGGGTGAGCGTGTCGAGCGCGTCGAGACCGGTGGTGTCGGTGTGGGTGACGGCCTCGGCGTCGAAGACGAGCCACGACACCGGGTCCGGTGCGGCGCGGATCGCTTCCTGCACACGCGCCTTGAAGTAGCGGGCGTTGGCGAAGAACAGGCGGTCGTCGAGGCGGTAGACGACGACGCCAGGCGTACACACGGGCCGAGCGGTGCACGGCGACGTCGGCGTAGCGGCCGAGGCGATCGACATAGCCGAGGACGGCGTCGTACGGGGTGGCGCTGCGCCGGACCGTGTCGATCATCGACAGCCCGACGGCGACGACGAGCGCTTGGAGCACCCCGAACCCCACGACGCAGACGGTGGTCACGGCAGCGATCGCCACCTCGACCCGGTCCACGACGGCGAGGGCGCGCCAGCGGCTGCGGGGTTGATCAGCCCGACCGCGGCGGACAGGATGACGGCGGCGAGCACCGTCTTCGGGAGGTACTGCACGGGCTCGGTCAGGAACAGGAGG
>CAVVMS010000019.1:0-120190 GCA_963749315.1 uncultured Acidimicrobiia bacterium | reverse complement strand
GTTGCCGTGGTCGAGCTCGCACTCGGCGTCGGGGTACTCCTCGGCCAGCCGGCGCATGACCTCTCGCGCGCGGCCCTTCGGCGTCCGCGGTCTGATCGCTCGCCGTGCGGCCATCGCTAGGGACCGTATCGTCGACAGTCGATGCCTTCGTTGACGACGACCACGACGACCGGCGCGGTCGGTGACGAAGTGCACCGGCTGCTCGACGACGTGGCCGCGGCGGACGGGCGATTCCCGCTGTCGGACCACATGCGGCTGGAGCTGGCGAACGGGTCGACGTTTGCCAGCGTGACCGCACACGATGGCGACCGACTCGTCGGGTACGCCCAGCTCGCCACGTTGCCGGCGACACGCTCGGTCGAGCTCGTCGTCGACCCGGCCCACCGTGACGACACGGCGGTCCGCACCAGCCTGCTCTCGGCGGCGCTCGACATCGTGTCCGCCGGCGGCGGCGGTCCGGTGCAGTGGTGGGCCTTCGATGCGTCGGACGTCGACCGTCGACGTCGCCGACGCGGCCGGCCTGACGCCGTCGCGGACGCTGCTGCAGCTGCGCCGCGCGCTGCCGACGGGCTTCCCCGTCGAGGTCGACACCCGACCGTTCGTCGCGGGCCGACGACGAGGACGCTTTCCTCGCCGTCAACAACCGAGCGTTCGCCGGGCACCCGGAACAGGGCGGGTGGACAGTCGACGTGCTGCGCCAACGCGAGCGCGAGCCATGGTTCGACCCGGAGGGCTTCTTGCTCCACGAGCGTGACGGCCGCCTGGCCGCGTTCTGCTGGACGAAGCTGCACGACACTCCCGACGGCACCATCGGTGAGATCTACGTGATCGCCGTCGATCCCGACTTCCAGGGCCTCGGGCTCGGGCGCCAGCTGACCGTCGCCGGGCTCGACGCCATCGCCGGGCGTGGGGTCACGACCGGAATGCTCCACGTCGACGCCGCAAACACGGCCGCCCTCGGCATGTACGAACGGCTCGGATTCCACACTCACCGCACCGACATCGCCTTCACGGGTACGGTCGCGTGAGCCTCTACGGGGTAGATCGCGACGCGCTCAGGGAGCTGCTCGGCGACGAGCCGCGGTACCGCGTCGAGCAGGTCTGGAACGGGCTCTACTCGCGGCTGGCGACGGTCGACGAGATGACCGACCTGCCCGCCGCGCCTGCGCCAGCGTCTCGGCGACGAACTGCGCCCCGCGCTCGAGCTCGTCAAGGAGTCGGTCAGCGACCGCGGCGACACCGTCAAGTTCCTCTGGAGACTGAACGGTGGTGCGCTCGTCGAGACCGTGCTGATGCTGTATCCCGATCGGGCAACCGTCTGCGTGTCGAGCCAGGCCGGATGTGCGATGGGCTGTGGCTTCTGCGCCACCGGTCAGGCCGGTTTCACACGGCACCTCACGACGGGCGAGATCGTCGAACAGGTCGTGCGCGCCGCGCGCCGGGCGGGCGAGCTCGGTCGACGGGCAGGCAACGTCGTGTTCATGGGGATGGGCGAGCCGCTGGCGAACGAAGCAGCCGTCTGGGGTGCGGTGCAACGGCTCCACGCCGACGTCGGGCTGTCGGCCCGGCACATCACGATCTCCACGGTCGGGATCGTCCCGGGCATCCGTCGACTGGCCGAGCGGCGGCTCCCGGTGACGCTCGCCGTCAGCCTCCACGCCGCCAACGACGAGCTGCGCGACGAGTTGGTGCCGATCAACCGTCGTTACGACCTCGAGACGTTGATGGCCGCGTGCGCCGACTTCCTGGCCGTCAACCGCCGGCGGCTGAGCTTCGAGTGGGCGCTGATCGACGACGTCAACGACCGCCTCTCAGACGCCGCTGAGCTCGCCGCGCTGAGCCGGCGGCTCCGGCCGGCGGCGCACGTCAACCTGATCCCGCTCAATCCGACACCCGGGTGGCCGACGCGGGGAACGCCTCCCGATCGGGTCGCCGCGTTCCGTGATCAGCTCGTCGGCCTCGGCGTCAACACGACGGTGCGGCGCAACCGCGGCACCGACATCGACGCAGCATGTGGTCAGCTTGCCGCGGTCAACAGCCCGCGTCGCGTACCCACGGGTATGGGTTGATGGCCGAGCCACCGCCGGGGTGCACCTCGAAGTGCAGGTGCGGCGTGCCGCTGGCGTTGCCGCTGTCGCCGACGTAGCCGATGACCTCACCCTGCGAGACACCGCGACTCGAACCCTCGAACGAGCTGAGGTGGGCGTAGAAGTAGCGGTTGCCGTCGGCGCCGTCGAGCCACACGGAGTTGCCGCCGAGGCTGGTGCGCTTGAACAGCACGCTGCCTGACACGACAGCGACGAGCGGCGTGCCGGTGGACGCGATCAGGTCGACGCCCTCATGGGAGCGACCGCCCGACCGTGACGCACCCCACGTGTCGCTGTACGCGGACGAGCCGGCGACAGGGCAGACGATGCCGCTACGCGGTGGCGGGGGCGGCGCCGCCGGCGCGTCGTCACCGGACGACGCCTCTGCCGCGGGCGGCGCGGCGAGCTGCTCGCCGCTTCCGCCACCGTTGTCGGTCGCCGCCGCTTGAGCGGCAGCCGGAGACGGACTGGCGGCTGCGGCGGCGGCGTCACTGGCGGCCTGGCTCGCGGCCTGGGCGGCTGCGGCGGCGGCAGCCTCGTCGCGCTGGCGTTGTTCCTCGGCCTCCCGCTGGCGCCGCTCCTCACGCTGTTGCGCCTCGAGCGCCTTGCGCACACGGACGTCCTCGAGGCGCTTCGCCTCGACCTCCTGCAACCGCACGACCTCGGCCTCGGCGTCACGCTGTCGTTCGAGGAACTCCGCCTGCGCATCCTCCAGCTCGGCCTGGTTGTCGGCGACTTCCTGCTGGTTCTCCTCGAGCGCACGACGAGCCTCGTCGAAGTCGTCCATCGTGTCTGCGGACGACTCGTTGACCACACCCACGAGCACGTCGGTCTGCAGCTGTTCGCTCGGCGCCTGGTATCCGGTGAGGAGGGGGATGCCGGAGCTGCCGCTCGACACGAAACGGTTCACGGCGACCTGCTCGACCTTGCCCTGGAGGGCCTCGACCTCTCGCTGCAGTTGAGCGTTCTGCTCATCGAGGTCGGCGGCCTGGTCGGCGAGCACCTCGAGCTCGGACTGTGCAGCGAAGTAGTCGGCGGCCGCCGCGTTGGCACGATCACGGGCCGCCGTGATCTCGCGCGCGGCCCGCGCCGCGGCGTCGTCGTCTGCATCTGCGCCGACGGTTGCACCAGGTACGGCGACGCCGAGGACGACAGCGAACGAGACCACCGCGGCGAGCGAAGGGATCGTCCGGCCGCGAGTCACGGGCGGGCAGACTAGCGGACATTGCGGTTGAGTGACGATCGCGGCGACATCCTGTTCTCGAAATGATTCCTCTCTACCTCGACCACATCGTGATGCGCAGGGGCGCGACCCTCGTCCTCGACGATGTGTCGATGGTCGTGGGCGACGGTGAGCGCTGGCTGGTCCTCGGACCCAACGGCAGCGGCAAGACGTCGTTGCTCCGCGTCGCCGCGATGTACGACCACCCGACGTCGGGTGTCGTGGAGGTCCTCGGCGAGCGACTCGGGCGCACCGATGTCCGTGAGCTGCGCCGGCGGGTGGCCTACGCCTCGGCAGCGCTGACCGACCTGCTGCGCCCGTCGTCGCGCGTGCTCGACGTCGTGCGCACCGCCCGCTTCGCCGCCCTCGAGCCGTGGTGGCACCGCTACACCGATGCCGACGACGAGCGGGCCGGCGAGTGTCTCGCCCGGATGGGTGTGGCCGACTTCGCCGAGCGGACGTTCGACACGCTTTCGTCCGGTGAGCGCCAGCGGGTGTTGCTGGCCCGCACGCTCATGAATGACCCCGCGGTCGTCCTCCTCGACGAGCCGTCGGCGCGCCTCGACCTCGGCGGGCGCGAGCAGCTCGTCCACGCCCTCGACGACCTGGCGAGCGACCCTTCGTCGCCGCCGTCGGTCGTCGTCACCCATCACGTCGACGACATCCCGCCGAGCACCACCCACGTGCTCCTGCTCCGCGGTGGGCGCGTGCTGCACGGTGGCGCGATCGACGACGTGCTCGATGGCGCCTCGCTCAGCGAGTGCTTCGGCCTCGACCTGGTGCTCGAGCGTCGAGCGGACGGTCGCTTCAGCGCGTGGGCTCGGCGGTGACGAGGTCGCGCAGGGCGACCTTGCCGCGCCGGATCTCCTCGTCGAGCACACGTTGAAGGGCGACCGATCCCCACAGCCGGCCGGTGTAGGTCAACGCGGTCGTCAGCGCGGTGCCGCCGTCCGCCTCGTCGACGGTCGCCTCCAGCGTCCATTCGGCGTGCTCGCGGTGGTCGTCCTGGACGCGGTCGAAGCGTGCGTAGTGATCGGGCTCGTACTCGGTGCGCACCATGCGCAGCTGCTTCGACCGGGCGAACGGCCCGATGCGGGCGCGCAGCTCGACGCGCCACGTGGGCCGGCCGTCGTCGGGCTCCAACGGGTCGACCCGATGGACGAGCCGCATCCACGCCGGGTAGCGGTCGAGCGTGGCGACGTGGGCGAAGACGTCGGGCGCGTTGGCACCCTCGATGAACAACCTGACGGTGGTGTGCATCAGCGCGTCAGCGCGGCCGGTCCGTGCCGCGGAACGCCCGCGCCAGCAACGGGCTGCGGGCGGCGAGGACACCGCCGAGGTCGTCCTGCTGGTCGAAGTCGGGCATCCACGGGGTCGCTACGTCCGTCCCCAGAGCGAGTTGGTCCGTCGGCACCTCGGCGGCGGCCTTGCGCTTCGTCCGCGTCTTGGGCGGCGGCTGCGGGTCGTCCGCCGGTTCGGCGCGGAACAGACGAGGAGTCGAGCTGCGACGATCGTCGAGCGTCCAGCCCTGCGGCACGATCATCGCGTCGGCGTGCCGGCGACACAGCGATCCGGCGCGCAGCGGATCGCCGTCGGGATCGCGCGCGGCGAGCCAGACGAGCAGTTGGTCGACATCGAAGCCGTAGGCGATGGCAGCGACCTCGGAGCATCCCGGTCGCTCGCACAGCCTGCCCATCGGAACCCAAAGCTAGCCGTCTACCAGGTACGAGCCTGCTCACACACGTTGCAGTTCGATGTCCCCGCTCACGGTCTCCAACTCGAGCCGCGCCTTCTGCTCGCCGGCAGCCGGCTCGTCGGTCCGGTCGAGCACGCTGGTGATGCGTCCGGCGATCGAGCGGACATCGAGCCACGCTGCGGTGCCGTGACGCACACCGGCCCAGATGTCGCCCGATGCCGCCTTGGCGCTCACGTCGCCGCGCTCGATCGCATCGATGCGGATGTCACCGGATGCCGTGTTGACCTTGAGGTCCTCCGGCGCCGTGCCGACCGTGACATCGCCGCTCCCGGTCTTGACGCGCACGGCACGGCCACAGTCGCCGAAGGTGATGTCGCCCGATCCGGACTGCACGGATCCGGCGCCACCCAGCGCGTCGACGCGGACGTCGCCGGAGCCCGTCTGGGCGTCGAGATCCCCGGCCACCGACCGGACATGAAGGTCACCGCTGCCGCTGCGGATCCGCAACGCATCGGTGATCTCGCCGATCTCGACGTCACCGCTCCCCGACGCAACGGTGGTCGTGGCGAACTGGCCGGTGGCGATGACGTCCGCCGACGCGGTCTCGATCGCCAGCGCGGCTCCCGCCGGCGTGACGATCGTGACTGCGATCTCCGCCGCCCGCCCGAACAGCCCGCCGTGCCGGCGCGGGACGCGCACGATGATCTCGTCGCCTCGCTGTTCGACCGTCGACGCGGCGATCACCTCGCGAGCGTTCGGCGAGTCGTGGCGGGGCTGCAGATCGACGGTCGTCTCGGTGACGTCGGCGGTGTCGATCGTGAGGATGCCGGCGCGAACGTCGATGCTCAGGCGCGGCGGGACAGGGGTGGTGAAGCGGTGCATGTCGTGCTCCTCGTGGATGTGTTGCTGGTGGGGATGGGTCGGCGCGCGGTCAGCGAGCCCACCCGGAGAGTTGGCGGCCGATGCCGCGCCGCCCACGCGTGTCGTCGGGGGGACGGGTGGCCTGGCGGATCGCTTCGACGAGCCAGGTGTTCAGGGACTGGCGCGAGCGGGCGGCGGAGTCTTCGGCCCGTTGCTTCAACGCTTCGGACAGCCGCAACGTGATGCGGGCCGTCGACGCGTCGTCGTCGCCGTCGGCGGGCACGGAGCCGACGTCATCGGTCGTCGCGACCGGGGACTCGGCGACCTCGACGACGAATTGCGGCTCGCGCCCCTTGAGGCGGACCTCGACGACCACATGGTCGAGCGCCGCAGTGATCTCGGCGGCGGCGTCGGACAACGCCTCGAGTAACGCCATGCGGACCGAGGCGTCGAGCGCGGCGGACAGCTGGTGGGCAGCCGCCACCATCTCCTCACCGCCCGGCGCGGCCGCCGCCGACAGCTCCGCCCGCAGCTGCTCGACGTAGCCCGTGATGTCCATGTGCATCACAATGACATCAGAATGATGTCATGTCAACAGCACACGCTCGAGAGCACGATGAAGCCCTGGTCAGCCCGGACCAGGGCCTCGGCGTTGGTTCTGGCAACTCCGCTGTCTATCCTCCTGGCCGCTCCCGCAAGCGGGCGGGGCGGACGAAAAGGAGCAAACATGCGGAAGTTGATCGTGGCGGGCGCGCTCGCGGTGTTGACGGTCGGTGCCGGCGGCACGGCCTTCGCCGGCGAGGACTCCGGCAGCGGCAAGGGTGGTCCCAACGGCGACGGCAAGACCGGGGCGTACACCAACTCCAACTCGGAGTGCGCCTTCTCCGGCTTGGAGGATGGCAGCGAGCCGGGGACGGTCGCCGGTCCTGGAAACACCCAGAGCTGGGGCCAGATCCCCAAGGAAGTGCGCGACAGCTTCGGCGGGTTCAACCCCGGCGAGGGCTGCAACGGCCACCTGGCCGGTCGCAAGTGATGTGAGCAACGCGGAAGCCCCCTCCTCCGGGAGGGGGCTTCTGCGCGTCGGACCCCAAGAACCGCTCGCGATTCACGCAGGCGCGGAACGAGAGTGCTCAGCGGGCGGCGGCGTGGCGTCCGGCGAGGTAGCCGAACACCATCGCCGGACCGAGGGTGCCGCCAGGTCCCCCGTAGGTCATCCCGAACGGGGACCCCATCACGTTGCCAGCCGCGTAGAGACCGGCGATCGGCTCGCCGTCGAGGTCGAGCACACGAGCATCGGGATCGACCCGCGGGCCGCCCTTCGTGCCGAGCGCCCCGCTGTGGATCTCGTAGGCGTAGAACGGCCCGCGCTCGAGCGGCCCGAGGGTCGCGTCGCGCCGGCCCTTGCGGTGCGGATCCCCCCAC
The DNA here is from genome assembly GCA_963749315.1 of uncultured Acidimicrobiia bacterium. Lineage (GTDB taxonomy): Bacteria > Actinomycetota > Acidimicrobiia > Acidimicrobiales > Ilumatobacteraceae > JALZMG01. Next base: position 112,902 of record CAVVMS010000019.1, on the reverse strand, counting down.
CAACAGTCGAAGGCGCTGTCACCACGGCCGAAGTCGGGGTCGTGACCCTCGGCGCACAATGTGTTCCAGCGCTCGATCGTGCGCTCGAGCTCCTCGCCGTCGATGCCGACGACTGCCGCCAGCTCGGACGGCGTGTCACCCCGCGGGATCCACGAGGGCACCTGCCCACCCCCGCCGCCCGCAGCGACCCGGAACCCGTACGTGTCGACGTAGTTCTGGTCGAACACCAGCCAGCACGGCAGGTTGGCGTACTCGAACCGGGAGACGTCCTCGACGTGGAACGCGGCGCCGAAGGCGTTGTAGTTGGCCGCCTCGTTGGTGAACCGGCGACCGCGACGGTTGACCATGATCGAGTGCGGCAGCGTCCGCTGACCGTTGACGAGGATCCGCCCGAGTGGGTTGTCGTCCACCGGCACGTCTCCGACGGGGATCCACCATGCCTCGCGCATGTTGGTGATCATCGCTCCCGCCTTCATCGCCATCAGCAGCCCGTCGCCGGTGCTGGTCTCGATCGAGACGGGGTGGGTCATCGGTCCGCGCAGGAACGCCCGGCGCAGCTCGGCGTTCCACTCGAACCCGCCCGAGGCGAGCACGACCCCTTTGGTCGCGGTGACCTCGATCGGGCCGTCCGGCGTGTCGACGACGATGCCGACGACGGCGCCATCGTCGTCGAGGAGGAGGTCGCGACCCGCACACGACGTACGCGGCTCGATGCCGCGGTCGAGACAGGCCCGCAGCAGCCGGCCGGCGAGCGCCTGCCCGCACCCGCGCTCGTTGCGGATGCGCCGGCGCTCGTGCTCCTCGGGCGACGGCGGCTCCGGCACGGCCTTGCCGAGCGGCGTCTCGCTCATCGTGATGTGCGGATCGTGGAAGTACGGCGACGGCGTCAACCGCTGCGCCCACTCGCCGAGCTCGTCGAAGGGATAGATCGGGCACTCCAACGTGCGGCCACCGCCGGGGCTCCCGCCGGGGAACTCGGGGTGGTAGTCGGGCATGCCCGGCACGGCGTAGAACTGCACCGGGGTCTTCGCCTCGAGCAGCTCCACCATCTCCGGGCCGGCGTCGACGTACGCCTCGACGAGACGCTCCTCGAGCATGTCGCGAGACAGCGACATGATGTAGGTGAGCGCCTTCTCCCGGCTGTCGTTGACCGCCACCTCACCCATGTGCGGGTTGTTCGGGATCCAGACCTGGCCACCCGACCACGCCGTCGTCCCGCCCACCTTGTCGGCCTTCTCGAACACGGCCACGCTGGCGCCGCCCTCGTGAGCGGCGATCGCCGCCGTCAGTCCGGCCGCGCCGGTGCCGAGCACCACGACGTCATACCGCTCCATCGCTTCACCCCTTTCGCGCCCGCGACGTGCATCGCGAGCGTACTCGACATCCGGCACTAACTTGACACCGCCTCAAGCTGCCGGTCTCCCGAAGCCGGGTGAAGCTAATCACGGATCATCTGCGCCATCTGCTCGTGGTAGTGGGCGATCTTGAACTCCCGCGACGACAGGATGTTGCGCTGGTAGGCGCTCGACCGCTTCGTGCGGGCCAGCTGCGTGTAGATGTCGATGTCCTCGCCGACCACGACCTTGAGGTGGTCCCAGTGATCGAGCATCCGCTGCTTGTAGGCGGCGTACTCGGGATCGGCGTCGTCGCCCGGGTAGGCCAGCTCCCAGCAGATGAAGCGGGTGCGGTCGACGTCGATCGGGATCGGGTTGAACACCTGGATGTGCTCGGGGTTGCAGTTGAAGATCGTGTTGGGGAACACGACGTAGTGGCAGATGGCGTAGCGGTGGTGATCCCATTCCTGGGCCAGCTCATCGCGGTGCTGCTGGCGAGGGATGAAGCACATGTAGTTGTGGTCGTTGACGACGTGGAACGTCGTGTCCTTCGCCGACTTCGTCCACGCCGGCCCGACGTGGTGCAGCGACGCGGTGTGGTAGATCTCGTTGAACCCGTCGACCACCGCCTTGTAGCTCACCGGCACGTCCCACTCGAGCACGTCGAGGAGGACCATGTCCTCCATCCGGTACTGGCCGAGGTCCTCGATGATGTCGTCACCGATCCACTCCTTCAGCGGCGGCGCCGACTCGGGACCGGCGAGGTTCACCCACACCCAGCCGCCCCACTCGTCGGCCGCGACGGCCGGCGCGGCGCAGGTCGCGCAACTGCTCCTCGTCGAAGTCGACCTTCTCCGGGACACCGATCACCTTGCCCGTGGTGTCGTACATCCACCCGTGGTACGGACACGTGAAGCGCTTGGCGCCGCAGCCTCTCCACTCGGTCACGAACGTCGGCCCGCGGTGCTGGCAGACGTTGTGGAACGCGGCGAGCGATCCGTCGGCCTGGCGGGTGACGACAGCGGTCTCGCCGTGGCTCTCGAAGCTCAACCAGTCGCCCGTTCCGGCGAGCTCCGACGACCGCCCGGCGATCAACCACGTCGTGTTGAGCACCCTCTCGCGCTCCATCTCGAACTGCACCGGATCGGTGTACGGCTGGCGGCTGATCGTGCTGGCGCCATACCCGGGCGTGATCGGGACGCCGGGACCGAGACGGACCGGGACATCACCGCGGGTGGGGACGTAGACCACGAGCTCTCCTCCTGCACGTCGGGTGCGTTGAGTAACGCACGTTATATAACAGATGTGATAACTTCACGTCAATGCCCAAGGTCGTCGACATCCAGGAACGGCGTGCCGAGCTGGCCGCCGCCGCCGCCCAGTTGATCGCCCGCGCCGGGGTCGGCGCGGCGACGCTGCGCGATGTGGCGGCCGAGGCCGGCTGGACGACCGGCGCCCTCACCCACTACTTCGCCGACAAGCGTGAGCTCCTGCTGTTCACGTTCACGTCGTCGTTGGAGCAGCGTCGCATCGCCCGCGACGCTCGCGATCTCGACCGCCGAGAGACGCACTGCTCGCCGCGCTCGAAGGCGCGCTCCCCCTCGACGACGAACGCCGCCGGCACTGGATGGTCACCATCGCCTTCTGCGCCCAGGCCGCAGGCGACGAGGAGCTGTCCGCCGCCCAGCGCGACGCCTACCGCGAGTTCCGCGCGTCGACCGCCGAGCTCGCTGTCCGCGGCGGCATCGTCGACGAGGCCGGCGCGCCAGCGCTCGCCGAACAGCTCATCGCCGTCGCCGACGGGATCGCCCTGCAGGCGCTGTTCGATCCGGACAGCTGGCCCGCCGACCGCCAGCAGCACACGCTCCTCCGCGACGATCGAGCCGCTGCTCGCATCCTGAACCGCCCGACGTCACCGGGGCACGTCTCGCCACGGCACGTCCTTGTCGAGACGTGGCTCGGACGGCAGCCCGAGCACGTGCTCACCGATGATGTTGCGCTGGATCTCGTCGGACCCGCCGGCGATGCGGTAGCCGGGGGCACCGAGCACGTGCTCGCTCCACCCGAATGTCCCCCACGCGCCGGTGTCGGCGACGAGGGCCGGGCCCGAGGACCCGCGACACGACGTCCGAGAACAGTGTCATCCCGTTCGTCCACAGCAACTTGCCGAGTGAACCCTCCGGTCCCGGCGTGGCGCCGGCGGCGACGAGATCGGCCAGCCGCCGGTTGAGGTAGCTCTCGATGCGCTCGTGCGTGTATGCCGTCGCCAGCGACTGGCGGATCATCGGGTCGCCCGTGACGCCCATCGCTCTGGCGGTGGCGACGAGCTGCGCCCACGTGCCACCGACGCGCCCCGTCTGCGCCTCGGTCGAACGGTCGCGCTCGAAGCCGAGCGTGGTGAGCGCGACGCGCCATCCCTCCCCCACGCCGCCGAGGCGCATCGAATCGGGAACCCGGACGTCGCTGAAGAAGACCTCGTTGAACGACGCTCCCCCGCTCATCTGGCGGATCGGGCGGACCTCGATACCTGGCAGGTCCATCGGGATGATGAACGCCGTGAGGCCCTTGTGCTTCACCGCGTCCGGGTCGGACCGGGCGATCAGCTCACCCCACTCGGAGAACCGAGCGCCCGAGCTCCACACCTTCTGCCCGTTGACCACCCAGTCGTCGCCGTCACGCGTCGCCCGGCAGGCCAGACCGGCGAGGTCGGATCCGGCGCCCGGTTCGGAGAACAGCTGACAGCACAGCTCGCGGGCGCTGAGGAAGCGCTCGACGAGCTGCTCGCGCTGAGCGTCGTCGCCGAACGTCATGATCGTCGGGGCGATCAGCCGGGTCGTGACGCTGTGCGTCTCGTGGCTCGCCGGCCGCACGTAGCTGGCCCTCGAGCTCGGCGAACGCGCGGGCGTACTCCAGAGGGAGCCCGAGTCCACCGAACTCCGGCGGGGCGGACACGGCGTGGTACCCGCGCTCGGCCTTCAGCTGCGTCCAGCGCTGGATCCGCTCCAGCAGCGCCCGCTCGCGGTCCTCGGACAGGGCATGGAACACGGCCACGCTGAACTCGCCCTTGTTCCAGGCGAACTCGGCGGTGTCGTCGCCGGACGATCGCTCGGCGTGGTCGTCGAGCCACGTGGTCGCCTCGGCGAGGAACGCGTCGAGCGACACGGTCATGTCCCGAGCGTACTTGCCGCGTGCGGGTCGACCGGACACTTACTTGACATCATCTATGGTGTGGCGCGTGACCGAACTGCTGCCCCTCAACCCCGACGAGCTGCTCACCACCACTCGTGCGGTGCGCAAGCGACTCGACCTCTCGCGGCCGGTCGAGCGTTCGGTGATCGAGGAGTGCATCGAGATCGCCCTGCAGGCGCCGTCGGGCTCCAACCGCCAGGCCTGGCAGTGGGTACCGGTCGATGATCCGGACACGAAAGCCCGGATCGCCGAGCTGTACCGCGAGGTCTTCGACTCCTATCAGCCGCGCAGTTCCGGCTACGCGGAGGGCGACACCCGGGCCGAGCGTCGCAACGCCGTGACGGCCTCGTCGGTCCACCTGCGCGACCACCTCCACGAGGTGCCGGTGCTGGTCGTCGTCTACCAGGAGGGTCGCATCGAGGAGCTGCCGCTCGGATCGCATCCCGGGTTCTGGGGATCGGTCGTGCCGGCCATCTGGAGCTTCATGCTCGCCCTGCGGGCGCGCGGGCTCGGTTCGGTGTGGACGACGATGACGTGCCGGAAGGAGCAGGAGATGGCTGAGCTGCTCGGCGTGAGCCACGCCGAGTTCACGCAGATCGGCATGTACCCGGTCGCCTACACCATCGGCACCGACTTCAAGCCCGCCCCCCGCCTCGACACCGTCAGACGTGATCCACTGGAATCAGTGGTAGCGCCGCCCTCAGCGGGCGAGGTAGCCACCGTCGACGGCCAGGGCGTGGCCGATCGTGAACGACGACTCGTCCGAGCACAGCCACAGCGCGGCCTTGGCGATCTCGTCGGGCTCACCGAACCGCCCGAGCAGGCTCAGCCGGGCGGCGACATCCTCGGGATCGCGCCCGCGTCGATCGATCGCCGCGCGCAGCATCGGCGTGTCGATCGCGCCCGGACAGATGGCGTTGATCCGGATCCCCTGACCGGCGTAGTCGATCGCCGCGTTGCGGGTCATGCCGATCACGCCGTGCTTGCTCGCCGTGTACGCCGACTGGTTGGGTTGCGGGCGGAACGAGTTGGTCGAGGCGATGTTGACGATCGCTCCGCCGGTGCCCTGGGCGAGGATCTGTCGGATCTCGTACTTCATGCAGAGGAAGATCGACTTCAGGTTGACGGCGATGATCCGGTCGAACGTGCTCTCCTCGACGTCGGCCAGCGGCTCCCGCTCGAGCTCGATGGCGGCGCCGTTCACGGCGCAGTGCAACCCACCGAACGCGTCGACCGCGCCGCGCACCAGCGCTTCGACCGACGAGGCGTCGGCGACGTCGGCCGCGATGAATCGACCGCTACCGCCACCGCTGGTGATCAGCTCGGCGGTCTCCTCCCCGCCGTCGGCGGCGATGTCTGACACGACGACGTGGGCGCCACGCCTCGGCGAAGGCGATGGCGATCGCCCGACCCATGCCACCGCGCCGCACCGGTCACCAGCGCCACCTTCCCGGAGAAGTCGTCAGCCACCTGCAGCCCCCTTCCGAGTTACTAGAGACGGCAGCTAGTTTCGCGCCGGAGAGGAGGACCCGTGCTCATCGGCCTCGACGAACACCCGCTGCACCAGATCACCCAGTCCTTCGCCGGCGTGGCGGGCAGTGACTCGCAGTGGAACGACGGTCACTACGTCTGCCTGTGCGACGTCGACGGCAACGTGTGCCTCACCTCCAACGTGCGGCTGTACCAGAACAACGACGTCCTCGACGGCTTCGTGTGCATCCGTCACCAAGGGCGCCAGCACAACATCCGCCTGTCTCGCCGCTTGCGGCCGGACATGGACCACTACGGCGTCGGCCCGCTGCGCATCGAGATCGTCGAGCCGATGCGCGCCCTGCGCCTCGTGCTCGACGACAACCAGTTCGGCATCTCGTGCGACGTGCTGTGCACGAGCACCGTCCTGCCGTACGAGGACCCTGTCGAGATCACCCGCGTCGACGGCCGGCTGCTGAGCGAGCGGGCGACCTACGAGCTGGTCGGTGCCTGCGACGGGTGGGTCGAAGTCGCGGGGTCGCGCTACGAGCTGACGCCGACGACCTCGTCGTTCTTCCGCAATCACTCGTGGGGCAACCAGGCCGGACGCGGCGGCCCGCGCCACGGAGCGCCCCGTCCGAAGCGGCGGGTACCGGGGGTCCGTCAGTGGGTGCTGTTCCGGTCCGACACCCACGGTGGCTTCTACTTCGTCGACCCCAGCGGACGGGCCGCTTCCGGCAAGGGGGCGATCCTGCTGTCCGATGGATCCGTCCCGGTCACCGACGTCGTCCACGAGCTGGAGTTCTACGAGGGCGGCCGGCGGGTGCGGCAAGGCCGCTACGGGTTGACGGACGCCGATGGCACCGAACGTGACTACACGTTCACCGACCTCGGGTGGGTGTACTGCCAGGGCGGCGGGTACTTCGGTGGGTTCGACGACGGACTCGGCCAGGGCGTCTACCGCGGCGACGAACATGTCGAGGGCGAGGTCTGGGACGTGAGCCATCCGACGCAGATCGTCGACGAGGCGGGCACCGCGTTCGAGTTCGACCACGACTGGGCGGAGAGCTTCGTCCGCCTGCAATGCGGCGACGAGTCCGGGCTCGCCCACTTCGAATGCGTGGTCATCCGCGAGCCGACCTCATGAGCGACCGCCTGGCCGGTCAGGTCGCCGTCGTCACCGGCGCGGCCAGCGGGATCGGCGCAGCCATCGCCGAACGATTCGTCGCCGAGGGCGCCCGTTGCGTGCTCGTCGACATCCAGGACGATGCAGGCCGCGAGGTGGCACACCGACTCGGCGAGGCGGCGACGTACGTGCACGGCGACGTCTCTGTCGAGGACGACGTCGCCGCCGCCGTCGACGCGGCTGTCGAGCGCCACGGCCGGCTCGACTGCGTCGTCAACAACGCCGGCATCCTCGGCGCCCTCGGCCCGATCGCCGAGATCGACGGTGCGGCGTGGCGGCGGACGGTCGCTGTCCTGCTCGACAGCGTGTTCTACGGCACCAAGCACGCCGCACGCGTGATGATCGAACGCGGCAACGGCGGGTCGATCGTCAACATCGCCAGCACGGCCGGCGTGCGGGCTGGGCTGGGACCGCACGTGTACACGGCGGCCAAGCACGGCGTCGTCGGACTCACGCAGTCGGTGGCACCCGAGCTCGGCCGCCACGGCATCCGCGTCAACGCCATCGCCCCGGGCGGCACGGTGACCAGCCTCACCGCGTACGTGACGACCGGTGATGCCAGCGACCTCGGCGAGGCGAGCAAGCGGGTGGGCAAGGGGGCGACGATCGGCCGGCCGGCGGTGCCCGCCGACATCGCCAACGCCGCGCTGTTCCTCGCTTCCGCGGATGCCGGCTACGTCAGCGGAGCCGTGCTCGTGGTCGATGCCGCGAGCGAGGTGATCGGCGACAAGAACCTGCGCTTCGTCGACATGGGAACGCAGATCGTCCACGAGGCCGGCCGGACCGGACCGTGACTTACTTGAACTAGTCTCCGGCTCGAAACCACCCAAGGGGGCATGTGATGGAGCTGGAGGGGAAGGTCGCGGCAGTCACGGGCGGCACGAGGGGGATCGGACGGGCGATCGCCGAAGCGTTCGTCCGCGAGGGCGCCAAGGTGGTCGTCAACGGCCGCAACGAGGAGAAGGGGCAGCAGGCCATCAAGGAGATGGACGCCGGCGACGCCGTGCTGTTCGTCGCCGGCGACGCCAAGGTCCGCGAGGACTGCGAGCGCGTGGTCGACGCCACCGTCGAGAAGTTCGGACGCATCGACATCATGGTCAACAACGCCGGCGGCGCCTCCAACCACGCCGCCGTCGTCGACCTGACGGACGAAGCGCTCGATGACGCGCTGCGCTGGAACCTGTGGTCGACGTTCTGGTGCACGCGGCGCTCTCTGAAGCACATGATCCCCCAGAAGTGGGGACGGATCATCAACGTCAGCTCGCTCGAGGGCAAGTGCGGCAAGCCGGGCGTGTCGATCTACGTCACCGCCAAGCACGCCATCAACGGGCTGACCAAGGCCTGCGCCCACGAGGTCGGCACGCTCGGCATCACCGTCAACGCGCTGTGCCCCGGCGCGATCGAGACCGACATCATGGCCGAAGAAGGCAGCAAGGCCGCCGAGTCGATGGGCATGAGCTATCAGGAGCTCCTCGACTGGTTCGCCAAGGAGTCGGCGACGAAGCGGCTCTGCGAGGTCGAGGATGTCGCCGCGGTCGCTGTGCTCCTCGCTTCCGACGCCGGTGGTGGCATCACCGGTTCGATGCTGTCGATCGACGGCGGCTCGTCGCCCTACTGAGGAGGATGGAGATGGGAAAGCTCGAGGGCAAGGTCGCCGCGATCACCGGCGGCACCCGCAGCATCGGCCGTGGCATCGCCGATGCGTTCGTCCGCGAGGGCGCTTCCGTCGTCGTCAACGGCCGTGACGAGACGAAGGGCAAGGCGTGCCTGGAGGAGATGGGCGCGGGAGACCGCGCCGCCTTCTTCGCCGGCGACGCGTCGAAGCAGGACGCCGTGGAGGGCCTCGTCGACTTCGCCATCGACCACTACGGCCAGCTCGACATCATGGTCCTCAACTCCGGCGGCGTGAAGCTGACCGCGCCGATCGCCCAGATGTCCGACGAGGAGTGGGCGTTCGAGGTCGACTGGAACCTCAACCACGTGTTCTGGGGGATGCGCCGGGCGTTGCAGCACATGATCCCGCGGCAGTCCGGACGCATCCTCGTGACGTCGTCGGTCGAGGGCAAGCTGGGCAAGCCGGGCATCCCCGGCTACGTCGCCTGCAAGCACGCCGTCAACGGCCTCGTCAAGGCGGGTGCGCACGAGGTCGGGACGCTCGGGATCACGGTCAATGCCCTGCTCCCCGGCATCATCGAGACCGACATCGTGCTCGAGACGGGTCCTGATTCGGCCGTGGCGATGGGCGTCGGCAGCTACGACAACATGATCGCCATGTTCACCGAGGAGTCGGCGATCAAGCGCCCGAACACCGCCGAGGAGGTGGCCGCGGCGGCCGTGCTGCTGGCCAGTGACGCCGCCCGCAACATCACCGGCTGCCTGTTCCCGGTCGACGGCGGCACGATGCCGTACTGATGGCGACCGGGTTCATCGAGATCGTCGGCTGGATCGACGTCGATCCGCCGTCGCGGGACGAGCTCATCGCTGCGAGCATCCCGTTCCAGCAGTCGACCCGGGCGGATGAGCCGGGATGCCTGGCGTACGTGTTCGCCGCCGACCCCGCCGTCGACGGTCGCGTCCACGTCTACGAGCAGTGGGCGACGGCAGAAGACCTCGACGCACACTTCCAGCACCCCAATTACGTCGCCATGCGCGAGCTCCTGCGCGGCTACCCACGTGTCGGCAGCCAGACGATGAAGCACCGCGTCGATCTCGTCGGGCCGGTCTACGGACCCGAGGGCACTGCATCGGCCACGTACTGGCCGGAGCAGTGATCTGAGCGGTGAGGAGGATCCGCAATGCCTGACTACACCGACAGCTACGAGGACGTCTCGATGTTCACGCTCTCCGGTGACCGCGAGCGCGCGCTTCTCGATGCGCAGACCGAGTGTTGCTTCATGTGGACGACGAAGGCGGGCGATCCCGTCGGCGTGATCATGAACTATGTCGCCAAGGACGATCGGTTCTGGGTGACGTGCACGAAGCGCCGCAAGAGGGTGGCCGCTGTTGCGGCGAGGCCACGCGTCGCCTTGGCTGTCACGAGCCGGGGGACGAAGATCGGCGTCAGCCAGGCACTGACGTACAAGGGCCAGGCGGTCATCCACGACGACGACGAGACCAAGGCGTGGTTCTACCCGGCGCTCGCCGCGCGGGTCCGCCCGGAGAGCCCGGAGCAGCAGGAGGCCTTCGTCCACCACCTCGCGACCGAGGGACGTGTCGTGATCGAGATCGTGCCCGACGGCCGGATCGGCTTCGATGCCGAGGAGATGTTCCGCGACTCCGCCCGCTGGGCCGACGCGTACTGAGGTGTAGCGGTCGCCCGCCCCGACTGGGCAGCTTGGCGTCGATCGGTGAGAGGTCGCCGAGCGAGCCGGAGGGACCACCGATCGAGGTGCGCTTGCGCCTCGGCACCTTGACCACCTGGTTGCGGCTGGCGAGCGACACGGCGGCGAGCAGCGACACGCCCTGGAACAGCGGCTCGATCCACCGCGTGCCCGTCGTGAACGTGAGCTGCAAGCCCTTGATGCCCCATGCCAGGGCGTAGAGAGCGATGAACGTGCCCCAGACGTTCGGACGGCCCTTCAACTGCGAGGCGCCGAAGAAGACGGCGGCGATGGCCGGGAACAGGTAGCCGGGACCCACCGTCGATGCGTAGTTGCCGACCTTCCAGCCGTAGATGATCCCGGCGAACCCGGCGATGGCGCCAGAGGCGACGAGCGACCCCCAGACGAGGCGGTCGCTGCGTAGGCCGGCGAGGCGGGCGGCCTCGGGGTTGCCTCCGACGGCGAACATGTGCCGGCCGACCGGCGTGTGCTCGAACACGTACCACACGATGACGGCGAGGAGCATCATGTAGTACCAGTACAGCGGCAGCCCCATCAGCTCCTGGCGGCCGATGTCGCGGTAGCTGTCGGAGAACGGATCGTTGATCGACTGGTCCGAGATCTTTGCCACGACGGCGACGATGACCTGGCTCATGCCGAGGGTGGCGATGAAGCTGTTGACCTTCAGCTTGACGACGAAGAACCCGGAGACGAACCCAGCGAACGCGCAGGCGACGAGGGCGATGACCATCGCCGCGATCTCCGGCGTCTTGTCCGTGCTGACGAGGTAGGTCGAGATGACCAACGACATCGACATGTTGGCGCCGATCGACAGGTCGTAGGTACCCGTGGCGAGCGGGACCAGGAACGCCAACGCCAGCGTGCCGGTGAACACCGCGGGATCGGTGAACACCAGCTCGGCCGACGTCCAGCTGAGGAACTTGGTGCCCTGGGTGATCGTGAACACGATCATGAACAGCGCCCACAGGTAGAGCGCGCTGAACTTGTCGAACCGTAGGCGCTGCATCATGAGGTCCTCCGGGAGCTCTCGAGCTGGGTGTGTTCGATGCGCTCGGTGGCGATGTGATCGCCGACCAGGGACGCTCTGACCTGACCGTCGGTCAGGACGATGACGCGGTGGCAGAGGCGCACCAGCTCCTCCGTGTCGGTCGACGCGACGAGCGTGGCGACGCCTTCTCCGGCGGCGCTGTCGACGAGCTGGTGGATCTGCTCCTTGGCCCCGATGTCGATGCCCTGGGTCGGCTCGTCGAGCATGAGCAGCTTCGGTGACAGACGCAGCGCCTTGGCGAACATGACCTTCTGCTGGTTGCCACCGCTCAACGAGCCGATCAACGACTCAGTCGACGACGTCTTGACCGACAGCCGATCGACCCAGTCCTTCGCCTCGTCGAGCTCGGGGCCTTTGCGCAGCCAGCCGCCGTGGAAGTGCCGACCCACGTCGGTGATCGTCATGTTCTCGCGCACGTTCATCGGCGGGACCGTGCCGCGCACGGCGCGCTCGGCCGGCACGAAGGCGACCCCGATACCGATCGCCTGGCGCGGCCGGTAGTTGGCGATCTCCGCGCCGTCGAGCACGACGTCGCCGTCGTCGCGGGGGATCTGCCCGGCGAGCAGTGGCAGCACGTGCTCGCGTCCTGAACCCGTGATGCCGGCGAGCCCGACGATCTCGCCGGCGTAGACGTCGAGGTCGATCCCGTGCACGTTGCCACCGTGCAGGCCGCGGACCTGGAACATCGGTCGACCGACCTCGGGCGGCTCGCCGTGGGTGGGGATCTCGACGTGGTGACCGACGATCAGCTCGACGAGTCGCATGTGATCGAGCTCGGACACCGGCACGGTCGCGACGAGCTTCCCGTCGCGCAGCACCGTGACACGATCGGCGAGCTCGAACACCTCGTCGAGGTGGTGCGAGACGTAGATGATCGACACGCCCCGCTCTTTCAGGCGGTGGACGACCTCGAACAGTCGCATGGACGTCGTCGCCCGGCAGCGTCGCCGTCGGCTCGTCGAGCACGAGCAGGTTGGCTCCCTGCTCCCATCCGACGAGGGCGCGGGCGATCGCCACGGTCGTGCGCTGCGACGGCGGCAGATCGTTGATCGGTGCCTTGACGTCGACGTGCTCGAGGCCCAGCACGTTGAGCGATTCGCGCGTGGCGCGGATCTCGTCGCGCCATCGAATGTGACGGCCGAACCCCGTCTGATAGCCGGCGGTGAGGGCGATGTTCTCGACGGCGTTGAGCGTGCCGACGAGCCCGAGGTCCTGGTGCACGAAGCGGATCCCGGCGGCGCCGGCGGCGGCGCCGTCGCCGAGCGTCAGCGGATCACCGCCCGCCCACGCGCTGGCACCGTCGTCGGGCTGGTGGTAGCCCGACAGCACCTTGATCAGCGTCGACTTGCCCGACCCGTTCTGTCCGACGAGGGCGTGCACCTCGCCGGCCTCCACGGTGATCGAGACGTCGGACAGGGCGACCTGTCCGGGGAACGTCTTCGAGAGATGTTCGATTCGCAGGACCTCGGCCAAGGCTGCCCCCCAAGAGCTCGCCGCCACAGTAGCGCGCTGTTGTCTCTCTCAATAAACTATGGTTCCGAGTTCGACGCGAGCGTCGCGTCGACCTGAAGGGGGATTGATGAGAACTCATCGGAAGCTGCTCGCGGTGCTCGTGGCGGGCGCCCTCATCGCCGCCGCGTGCGGAGACGATGATGACGACGCCACCGACGCGACCGAGTCGGCCGGCACCGAGGCGACCGGCGGCACCGAGGCACCGGCCGGCACCGAGCCATCGGACGGGACCGAGGCACCGGACGGGACCGAGGCACCGGACGGCACCGAGGCGCCGGACGCGTCGGGCGCTCCGGCCGAAGGCGGCATGGCCGCTGCCGAGGCCATGGTCGAGCAGTACCGTGATCCGAACCAGCCGATCGGTGTGACGATCCCGCTCACCGGTGTGCCCGAGCCGAAGACATTCGCCTGGCTCGAGTGCGAGCTCGAGTCGTGTCCCTATATCACCGTGGGCGTCGAGGCCGCCACCGAAGCGCTCGGTTGGGAGCTGGTCGTGATCAGCTCGGAGAGCGCCAACCCCGGCCCGGCGTTCCAGCAGGCGATCGACGCGGGCGTCGACTTCATCGCCAGCAGCGGGGAAGCGCCGTCGCTGTACGAGGAGCAGGCCCAGGCAGCTGCTGACGCCGGCATCCCGATCCTCAGCTGCTTCGACACGACGCCGCCGAACGGCCCGGAGACGAACATCTGGACGCAGTGCGGCGACACGTCGTTCGTCGAGAAGACCGGTCCGCTGATGGCCAACTGGGCGATCGTCGACTCGAACGGCACCGCCAACGTGCTGATCGTCAGCATCCCCGACTTCGCCGTGCTGAAGGCCGAGACCGACGCCTACATCGCCGAGATGGAAGCGAACTGCCCGGACTGCGAGTACACCGAGCTCGACATCACCCTCCCGCAGGTCGTGGGCGGTGAGGTGCCGGCGGCCGTGGCATCCCAGCTGCAGGCAAACCCCGACATCAACTACGTGTTCTTCTCGTTCGGCTCGCCCTCGTCCGGCGTGACCGCCTCCCTCGAGAGCGCCGGCCTGGCCGATCAGGTCACCGTCTACGGCCAGGACTTCTCGTCGTTCAACCTCGAGGAGATCGTCGCCGGAACGATGGGCGCCTGGTCGGCCGATCCGAAGGCCTACGCGGGCTGGCTGATGGTCGATGCCGCCGCCCGGCTCAGCCTGGACATGGAGCTCACCGAGGAGCGCGAGGCCGCCTCGCTCCCGACCGTGATCGTCGAGGACGCCGAGTTCGCCCAGGAGATCCTCGACTGCTGCAACGGCGACTGGTGGCCACCCACGATGGAAGAGGACTTCAAGGCGCTCTGGGGCGTCGAGTAGGAGCACCGCCCGGTGAGCGGTGAGCGTCCCTGGGGCGCTCACCGCTCACATCACGTCGGGCGGCGGCCGTTCTCGACGAGGGTGTCGATCCAGCGGTGCAGGTTCTGGTTGCCGCTCTCGTTGCGGCCGAACCGGAAGTGGCCGTCGGCGATCGCGGCGAGCCCGGCGTTGATCTTGAAGCCGGTGGCGAAGTCCTCCTCGCCCGTCACCTGGGCGTAGAGCTTCCGTCGGGTCTCGGCGAGCGCCATCGCCTCGTCGCCCTCCACCGGCTGGCGGTAGTAGTGGTACTGCTGCGTGCGCGAGCGGTCCGGCGTCGGGCCGGGGAGCAGCCGGCTGACCATGATCGGCCGGTCCGGCTGACCGGAGATCGACAGGTTCGGGAAGACGTAGTGGACCATGCTCATCAGCTCGAACATCGGTGGCCACTCTTCCTCCGGCCGATCGCGGATCTGGCTGATCGGCTTGTTGGCGAAGCCGATCCGGACGTGAGGACCGAACAAGTCGTAGGTGTTGCGGTTGGTGATCGCCTTCTCGCCGATCGTCGAGCTGTGCAGGTAGCCGATGTGGTAACCGTCGACGTAGCCGTCGGCGGTGAGCTTCCAGTTCGGGCTGTCCAGCACCGTCTCCACGGGGTAGCGGTGCAACTCGTCGAGGCGCAGCAGCGACAGGGCATCGTCCATCCCGGCGAGCCACTCGGCGGGATCGAAGTCGAGATCGGGGGTCAGCACCGCCAGCACGACGCCTGCCCGCTCGTGGGTCGGTAGCTCGACGAGACCGCTGACGTCGAGCTCGCCGAACGTGTTCTTGCCAGGGACCCCGACGAGCGCGCCCTTCGTGTCGTACACCCAGGAGTGGTAGGGGCACGTGAACCGCCGCGTGTGACCGCAGCCCTCCGCCACCTGGGCGCCGCGGTGGCGGCAGACGTTGAAGAACGTGCGGGCAACGCCGTCGTCACCGCGCACGACGACGATCGGCCGATTGGCGATGTCGAAGGCGAAGTAGTCGCCTGTCTCGGCGATGTCGCACGAGAGGGCGACGACAAGCGGCGAGCGCCGGAAGACCTGCTCCATCTCGGCTTCCCAGCGCTGCGGGTCGCGGTACACCGAGATCGGCAGCTTCATCTGGCTCTCCGCCAGGTCGCTCGTCCCGGCATCGACGTTCGCCAGGAGCCGGCGGGCGATGTCGGCATGCGATGTCACGGACATGGTGGGGTCCCCCCTTCGGCCGTCGCCGCGATCGTAGTGCAGAAACTTGACGTTGTGTCCGGTCAGCTCACAGTCGAGATCAGTCGAACTCGGGGCCGAAGAACTGTCCCGAGAGATCTGGTGCGCCGGCGTACAGCTTGCGCAGCGACCGGCTGGAGAACAGCCACTCGCCACTCACGCGTCGGTACGTGTCGTCGTACGAGGCGGCCAGCACGCGGCGGTCGCCCTGCATCGGCACGTTGAGCTCGACGAGGTACGCCCGCCCGGTGGCCGCGTCGCCGGCGATCGTGGCGGTGTTGCTCAGGTACAGCTGGACGACGTGCCGGTAGGCGGCCAGCGACGTGCGCCAGAGGTCGACGATCGTCGACCTGCCCTCGACCACGCGGCCGGGGCCGAGCTCCCACGTCGCGTCCTCCGTCCAGAGCGCGCCCCACGCGGCCTCGTCGCGCTCGAGCACGGCATCGGCGTAGGCGTGGAGCAGCCGGCGGATGGCGTCGGAGTCACGATCGTCCATGGACCGCAGGATCGCACATAGTGTCCGGCACGTGAGCGAGAGCCTGGGGGTGCAAATAGCGTGCCCGATGTGAGCGACCGGACGCTGGCCGAGCTGATGTCGCTCGCCGGCCGCCGCGCCGTCGTGACCGGCGCCGGTCGCGGGCTCGGCGCCCAGATCGTGCGCCGGCTCGCCGAAGCCGGGGCCGACGTCATTGCCGGCGACCTCGACGAGGCCGGCCGCCGTTGCCGTCGCCCAGGAGTGCGACGGACACGTCGGTCGGGTCGTCCCCATCCGACTCGATGTCGGCGACACGGCATCGCTTGCCGCCGCCGCCGACCGGGCGATCGCCGAGCTCGGCGGGCTCGACATCTGGGTCAACAACGCCGGCATCTTCCCCACCACGGGCCCCGCCGTCGACGCCGACGACGAGTTCGTCGACCGCATGCTGCACGTCAACGTCCGCGGCACGTACGCCGGGCGCGGAGGCTGCGCGGCGGATGGCCAACGGTGGAGTGATCGTCAACCTCACCTCCACGGCGGGATTCAAGGCGAGTGCCGGGATCAGCGCCTATGTGGCGTCCAAGCACGCCGTCGTCGGCATCACCAAGGCGCTCGCCCTCGAGTTCGGTCCGCTCGGCATCCGCGTGCTCGCCGTCGCCCCGACGATCATCGACACGCCGGGGGTGCGCGACCAGATGGCTCCGCTGGCCGAAGCAGGCGTCGACGTCGAGGCTCGCGTCGCCGCCAACCCACTCGGACGGATGGGCGTTCCCGACGACGTCGCCCGCGTCGTGCTGTTCTGCTGCACGGACATGGCCGCCTTCATGACCGGATCGACGGTGGCCGTCGACGCAGGCTCACTGGCCTGATGGACGCGGATCTCCCGCAATCTGGGCGCGAACCGTCCCAACCGATGATCTGGGCGCGATCGGTCTCGATCCGACGCCCAGAGACGGATCGCGCCCAGATGCGGGGGCTCGCCCTGACGTCAGGCGGCTGCCTGGGCGAGGACGGCCCGCATGGCGTCGGCCGCTCGGGACGCCGCATCCCGTGCCGGCGCCGCCCACAGCTCCGTCGAGCAGACCTCCAGCGAGATCGGCGCGCGGACGCCCATCCTGGTCAGCAGGCGCACGAAGCCGGCACAGTCGAACTCGCCCTCGCCCGGGACGACGCGGTTGGCGAGGCAGTCCTGCTTGTAGTCGTCGAGTTGCGGCCGTCGCGGGCCGTCGTCCATCTGCACGGCGAACACGCGGTCGGCGGGGAGCGCCGTGAGCATCGAGTCGTCGTCGGCGCCTCGGCGGTGGTGCCAGATGTCGGCGCAGTACCCGCCGTTCGGACGAGCGGCCGCCTCGACGATCGCCTGGGCGTCGGCGGCCGTGGCGATGTTGGTGTAGGGCAGCCACTCGATGCCGACGAGCAACCCGTGTGCGGCGGCCCGGTCACAGAGCTCCCCGAAGCCAGCCGCGGCCTCATCGATCGTCCCTTCGTAGGGGCCGATCGCCTGCAGGTAGCGGACACCGAGCTCGTCGGCCAGCTCGTACGCCAGCGCTTCCCGCCGCCGGCACTCGGCTGCCACCTCGCCGCTCGACGCCCACCCGTGGACCGTCTCGACCTCGGCGAGCACCAGCCCGTGGTCGTCGAGTTGCACGCCGATGTCCTTCGCCGACCGGCCCTCCTCGTCACGAAGGCGCTCGTACTCCAAGGCGAACAGCCCGATGCCGGCGAAGCCGGCGGCGGCCGCCGCCGACACGCGCTCGTCGAAGTCGCCGAACCGTGGCCGGCTGAAGTGGGACCACACGAGGTCCGGCCACTGCAGATCGCGTGCGGCCTTCACCGGGCCGAAACTATCATCTGCCTACAGTTACCCGGCATGCGCTTCGCCTTCACCGCGGCCCAGTCGAACTGCACGTGGTCCGAGCTTGCCGAGCTGTGGGACGTCGCCGACGGGCTCGACGTGTTCAGCACCGGATGGGTCTACGACCACTTCTACCCGCTGCGCACCGGCCCCGAGGAACCCACGCTGGAAGGCTGGACGTGTCTGGCGATGCTGCTCGCCCGCACCCGCAGGCTCCGCGGTGGGGTGATGGTCACCGGCGTCCCGTATCGACATCCAGCGGTGTTGGCGAACATGGCGGTCACGGTCGACATCGCGTCGAGCGGCCGGCTGGAGCTCGGCGTCGGTGCCGGCTGGTTCGAGCCGGAGTGCGCGGCCTACGGGATCGAGCTGGGCTCCATCGGCCAACGATTCGACCGCCTCGAGGAGGCGTTGGCCGTCATCCGGTCGCTGCTGACCCAACCGACGACCACGTTCGACGGGCGCTACTTCCAACTCCGCGACGCGTGGTGTGAACCGAAGTCGACGCAGCAGCCGCATCCTCCGATCGTGCTCGGAGGCAAGGGCGAACGTCGCTTGCTGCCGCTGGTGGCGCGCTACGCCGACCACTGGAACTACTCCGGCGAAGATCCGGCGGAGTTCAGCCGGCTGCGCACGAGGCTCAGCGAGCTCTGCACCGCCGAGGAGCGCAGCATCGACGACCTGACGTTGTCGGCCAACATCCGGCCACCGACGGACGATCTCCCGCGCATCGCCGACACGATCGCCACCTACCGCGACGCCGGCGCGCAGATGATCTCCGTGCTGCTCCCCCGGCCCTACGACTCGGGCGTGCTCGACCGGCTCGCTCCGGTGCTCGACCCGCTGCGCTGACCGACGAGGTCGGCAAGCTGACGCATGAACGTCTGCTGCAGCACCGTGCCGATGAGCGCCATGTTCGGCGCCGGGTTCGACCCGGCGAACGACGCGAGGCAGGAGCGGTTGGCGCACGCCCCCTTGAAGAAGTTGAACGCCCGCCAGTAACGCAGCTGCGTCTCGTCCACCTCCACCCCGACCTCGCGCCGCACCAGGGCCAGCCACTCCTCCACCGGCATCGTCCTCGCCCCACGCATCGACAGGAGGAACGACCAGTCCTCGGTCGGGTCGCCGAGGTGCGAGAACTCCCAGTCGGTGAACGCCAGCACGCGACGGCCGTCGTGGACGAAGTTTCCAGGACCCGGGTCACCGTGGACGAGCGCCACGCGGTCGAGCGGCGGCGCGTTCCCGTGCAGCCACGCGGCCGCCTCCTCGAGCAGCGGCACCGAACGTGGCGACGACGATCGGTAGACGTCCGCCCAACGCTCGATCTGCACGTGCGTCGCCTCGCTCGGCGGCGGTCCGTCGAGCACGCTCCCCCACTCCAGGTGGTGCAGCTCGTCGAGTCGGCGCACGAAGTCGACGGCCAACTCGGGTGCCAGGCTGCGGTCCTCGCGCTCGGTCGCCACGCCGCCCTCGATGAAGTCCATCACGAAGAACGGTTGCCCGAGCACGCCGCCCGTCGGCTCCAACCAGCGCACGCGGGCGACGGGGAATCCGAGCCGGCCGACAGCCTCCATGAACTCGAACTCGTCGCTCCCTGACGTTCCGAACACGCCGCCCTGCTCGACCCGCACCACGAAGCGCGACCCGTCATCGAGCTCGAGGAACCAGTTCCCACGCGAGTGGCCCGTCGTGATGCGCCGCAGGTCAGCGACACCGACAGGCGTCCCGAGCTGCTCGCCGATCCACTGCGCCAGCTCGTCACGCATCGGGGAGCCGCCCGCGGAAGTACGGCATCAGCATGCCGGTGACGGCGAGGTCCTCGTCGAGATGACGGCTGACAACGGAGCGCAGCGCTGCCCGCACCTCGTCACCGGCGGCGTCGTCGCGCGACACGGCATCGGCGAGCACTGCGCTGGTTGCGGCCAGCACCTCCGCCGGTCCTGCCGCCGGCACCGGCCAGTGGGCCGCGACGATGGAGTTGGCAGTGAGCCGGTCGAGCACGTCGGTCAGCTCGGTCACACGCTCCAGCAGGGGGTCGGCGGGGCGTGTGGCCGCGTACCGGGCCATCCCGACGAGCTGCACCGCGATCACCCGCGCCCAGTCGTCCGTGATCGACGGCAGCAGCACATCGCGGACGGTCGCCTGCACCGAGCGCCACATCTCGGCGTCGGACGGCTCAGCCACGGCGCACCTGCTCGGCGACCGCGGCTTCGGCGTCGAAGTCCCATGACGCCTTCCACATCGGGTCGATCATCGGTCCGTCGAGGTTCGCGTAGCCCTTGGCGCGGAACCACTCGTAGGTGTGCTGGTGCCCTGAGCGCAGGTCGTAGCGGCATGTGAAGCCGAGCAGTCGCTGCGCCTTCTCGATGCTCGCCATGGCGTGGTGGCGAACGCCGAACAGGTGGCTGAACACGGGGCTCGGCAGCTCACCCAGCATCGAGTCGGGGACGTACACGACGTCGGGCTTCTCGCCGACGACGTCGGCGAGCACCTCGATGTAGCGGTTGACGCTGACCGACTCGCCGGTGATGTTGAACACCTCTCCGAGGGCGGCAGGGTTGCCGACCATGGACACCATCGCTGTGCAGAGGTCGTCGACGTGGCCGTACGAGGCGACGACCAGTCCGCCGTGCGGGACCAGGATCGGGCGGTGGCCGATGAGGCGTAGGAACATCGGCAGTTCCATGTCGAAGATGTTGTTGTCGGGTCCGTAGATGGCCGCCGGCCGGACGATCGTCGCCGGGAAGCCGGAGGCCGCGTGGCGGGCGAGCATGCCGGCCTCGGCGACGGCCTTGAACCCCCCGTAGCTACCCGATCCGTCGGGATTCGTCGGCAGGTCCTCGGTCCACGGGAAGATCCCGGCGAGCGACTGGTCGTAGGCCATGATCGAGCTGACGTAGACGTAGTGACCGACGTGACCGTCGAGCAGATCGAGCAGTCCCTCGATGTCCGACCCGCCGGCGGCCATGACGAACCCGGAGACGTCGAAGACGGCGTCCCAGTCACGACCGTCGAGCGCCGATCGCAGTTGGGCAGTGTCGGTGCGGTCGGCGACCAACCGCTCGACGTCGTCGGGCAGGTCCGATGGCGTGCGGCCACGGTTGAGGACGGCCACCTCGTGGCCTTCCGCCAGCAGCGCCTCCACGGTGTGCTTGCCGACGAACACCGAACCGCCGAGGACGAGCGTCTTCATGACCGCGATTGTGCACGCCTCGTCAAGAAAGCGTTGCGCGCTCGTCCCCCGCCATGTGAGAGTTCGGAGATGGATCTCGATGGCAAGGTGGCCTTCATCACGGGCGGGACGCGAGGCATCGGTCGCGGCATCGCCGAGGCCTTTCTGGCCAACGGCGCCAGCGTCATGCTCAACGGGCGCAGCACCGAGAAGGGTCAGCAGGCTCTCACGGAGATGGACGGCGGCGACAAGGCGGACTTCGTCGCCGGGAACGTGATGGTCCAGGCCGAGGTCGAGGCCGGCGTCGATGCGACCGTCGAGCGCTTCGGTCAGATCGACATCCTGGTCAACAATGCCGGCGGCTCGACTGGCTTCGGCCTGGTGCACGAGCTCGCCGATGAGGCGTGGACGGGCGGCTGTGACTGGATCCTGAACTCGGCGTTCTGGGCGACGCGGCGGGCGCTGCAGCACATGGTCCCGGCCGGCCGCGGCGGCCGCATCATCAACATCTCGTCGGTGGAGGGCAAGCAGGCGAACAAGGCCGCGGTCAGCCCCTACATCGTCTTCAAGCACGCCCTGAACGGCTTCACGAAGGCCGTCGCGTTCGAGTACGGGGCGATGGGCATCACCAGCAATGCCATCCTGCCCGGTGCCATCGAGACCGACTTGATGAAGGAGCTTGGTCCGGAGGCCGCCAAGACGATGGGCGTCACGTACGAGGAGTTCCTCGACAGCTACGCCAAGGAGTCGATGATCAAGCGTCTCAACACGGTCGAGGAGGTCGCCGCCATCGCCCTCGTCCTGGCCTCGCCTCAGGGCGCTGGGATCACCAGCGCGCTGATCAACGTCGACGGTGGCACCGCAGCCTGGTAGCCGGACCTCACCGTCCGACCGGAGACCACCCGCACATCACGTCCTGCTCCCGCTCGACGCGGTGCGCGAGCAGCGCCCTGCCCCGTCGCGTGCCCTCGTCGTCGCCGGCTGCGACGGCCCGCTCCAACGCGACGGAGAACGCCTCGCTCGCCAGGCGGTAGCGCTCGACCACATCGTCGAGGTGCAAGCTGGCGCTCGGACCGCCGGACGAGCCGTCACCGTCGGCGAACGCCTGGAGCTCGCCGATCTCCTCGGTCATCCAGGCGATCTCGTGGGCGGCCCGCACCGCGGCGTTGCGCAGGACGAGATCCATCATGTAGATCGTGACGACCACGGTCTCGTCGGAGACCGCCGGCAACACCACCTCCATCAGCTCGCGGCTGCAGTCGTTCAAGATCTGCTCCGTCGTCGGCTTGGCGATCATCCACGCTTCCTTTCTGCGGTCAGTGGGTGCAGATCTCGAGGTACTTCTCGTGGAAGTAGCACTGCTGTTGACGAGGAACGTCGACATGATCCCCCGCGGATGGCCCGCGAGAGGGCGTCGGCACCCTGCATCATCTGCACGAACAGCTCCGCCATCCCGAGGACGAAGAAGTACTCCATCACCTCGGGGTTGACCTGCTCCTCCGTGTACCCGGTGAGCTCGCGGTACTGGGCGAGGAAGGCGTCGGGGTCGGCGGTGTAGAGGCTGTCGGGAAGCGGGCTCCCGCTGTAGTAGCCGACGTCCTCGCGGGGATCACCGATGCGCGTGAACTCCCAGTCGATGACGACAGGTGGCCGGCCTTCGGCGACGAGCAGGTTGCCCGGCTGGAAGTCGCCGTGGACGAGCCCGAGCGGCACTGGCGGAGGCTTGTTCGCTCGCAGCCAGGCCGAGACGAAGCGGATGAGCGGATTGCTGTCGACGAGTTCGCCTTCCGCCTTGGCGTAGATGTCGATGGCGCTGTCGATGTAGCTGTCCCAGTCCGTCGGTCGCTCGAGCTCGGCCGGGAGTCCGTCGAGCGGCGTTCGGGCGAGCGCGGCGGCGACCTCCAGGAAGATCGTCCTGGCGGCCGCGACGTCAGCGTCGTGGCCGAGCATCAACTGCAGTGGCGTGCCGTCGACGTGGTCCATGACAATCGTCTTGGTTCCCATGAACTCGCCGGTTGGGTCGAACCATCGAGGCCGCGGGATTTCGACCGTGTCGACGTCCCACATCGACTGCAACAGCGGCCACTCCCGCTCGCGGTCGCTCATGAACACGCCCTTGTCCCCGGGTGGGTCGGAGCGCAGGACGAGCTTCTGCTGCTCGCCACCCGCGGTCACGATGTCGGCCAGCGCGGTGACCCGGCTGTAGCCACCGCTGATCGGGCGGAACGAGGTGACGGTGGCCTCGAGGTCGGGCGCCACCTCGGCGAGGAAGCGCTCGAGGCGCTGCGGAATCGGGACGTCGTCCATCGGACCTCCTCTGGACCGGCTCAGGGGACGATGACGGCGCGGCCCTCCAGGGTGCCTTCCTCGAGTGCGTGGAACGCGTCCGGGATCTCGTCGAACTTGAAGGTGGTGACCTTCGGCTCGATCAGACCGTCACGGGCGAGGGCGATCACGTCGCCCAGGTCGCTGAGGCTGCCCCACATCGCCGTGGACACCTCGACCTCGAACTTCGTGGCCCAGAGCGAGTACGGGACCGAGCCGCCGGCCGCGCCGACGAGCACGACGCGAGACCCGGCACGAGCCGTGGCGAAGGCCAGCCCGAGCGTCGCCTCGCTGCCAACGAGGTCGATCGTGACGTCGACGCCGCGTCCTCTCGTCAGGTCGTTGATCGCCGCCACCGCATCGGGACCTGCTTCGACGGTGTGGTGGGCGCCCAGCGAGGAGGCCAGCGCCAGCGCAGCCGGCTTGGTGTCGACGGCGACGACGGTCGCCGGCGAGACGGCCCGCAGGATCTGCACCGCGAGGTGACCGAGTCCACCGATGCCGATGACGACGGCGATCGATCCAGGACCGAGGTGATCGAGCGAGCGGCGGATTGCCCGGTAGGGGGTGACGGCCGCATCGGTGAGCGGGGCGGCGAGCACCGGATCGAGGTCACCGAGTGGCGCCAGCTGACGCACGCTGTCGACGACCATGTACGGCGCCATCCCGCCGTCGACTCCGAGACCCCATCCCTGGCCGGGCAGCTCGCTGCCACGATCGCAGATGTTCTCGTCGCCCGATCTGACAGCGGGCGCACGTACCGCAACCGAGCGGGCCGTACACGGCGACCGCTTCGCCCACCTCGAGGCCCGTGGCGCCAGTGCCCAGCGCCTCGACCCAGCCCGCCGACTCGTGGCCGAGCGTGAACGGCAGCTTGGCGTTGAACACACCGGCGTCGAGCTCGTGGATCACGTGCAGATCGGAGTGGCACAGTCCAGCCGCCCCCACGCGCACGAGCACCTGGCCGGGACCCGGTTCGGGCTGCGGCACCTCCTGGTACTCAGGAGCCGTCTTCCATGCCACCATGCGGTACGCCTGCATGGGCGGTCATCGTAACTTGACACGGAGTGCACCTGGAACGGGCCATGGACGCCGGCGACATCATCGAGATCCACCAGCTGCTCGGGCTCTACGGCCACGTGCTCGACGCCGCCGACTGGGATCGGCTGGACGACCTGTTCGAGGCCGATGCCGTGCTCGACTACACCGGTGTGCGGGCACCGCGGGTGTTCACCGGCATCGAGGAGATCCGCCAGTTCTTCGAAGGTGCCAACCATCCGTCGGCTCACCATGTCACCAACATCGTCGTGGTCGAGCGCGACGGCGACGTGTGCGTGAAGAGCAAGTTCTTCGCGCCTTACACGCGGCCGACGCACGACCCGCTGCGCTGGTACGGCGGCGACTACGACGACGTCGTCGTCGCACCGCCGGCGGCTGGCGCTTCCGCCGGAGGGTGTGCACCGCCCGCTGGCTGTTCACCCCCGGCGACCAGGAGCCGCTGCCCGACCACCGCCGCACGTGGTAGGCCCTACTGGATCCCGAGCGAGCGCGCCCGCGAGCTCTTGTCGTGGAAGTCGGCCTCGTAGCAGACGCGGTCGCCGTCGAAGCCGGAGGTACGACATCACCTCGACCGACCACTTCCTCCCGACGAGCTCCGGCCCGTAGATCGACGGGTCCTTGACCGTCGCGCTCATCACATAGTGCAGGGCGAGGCCGTCGTCGTTGGTCCAGAACTCGTCCGGCAGCAGTTGCAGGTCGTCCCACTTGGCGAGCCCGGCAGCGAAGAAGTCGCGGATCGCCGGCCAGCCCTCGAACGTCCCGCTGGCGATGTCGTGGAGCACCGCGTCCGGTGTCATCAGGTCCCGCGGCGCATCCGGATCACCGGAGCTCCATCCGGCGAAGAGCTGCGTGGCGATCTCGATCCTGGCGTCACTCATGGCGCTGAAGATAGAGCGTCCGTGTGGGCAGTATGTTGAGATCGTGTTCAGTGACGAGCAGGCCATCATCGATCTCGCGATCGCCTACACCTGGGCGCTCGACACGAAGCAGCTCGACGATCTGCGATCGATCTTCGCGACCGACGCCACCGCCGACCTCAACGGCGTGCACTGCGACGGCCAGGACGCCATCGTGGCCCGCATCGAGCGTCCGCTGAGCCGGCTCGACGCCACCCAGCACCTCGTCGGCAACCACCAGGTGCACGTCGACGGCGACACGGCGACGCATCGCTGCCACCTCCAGAGCCAGCACGTCAAGCGCGGGACCCCCGGCGGCGACAACTTCCTGATCGGTGGCATCTACGAGGACCGACTCGCCCGCACCCCGGACGGCTGGCGCATCACCCATCGCACGATGACTGCGATCTGGACCGACGGCAACCCGGCCGTCATCGGTCGCTAGCGCGCAGCACTACTGTAGACAGACAACAGTTTGACCGTTGGGGGCCGAGCACAGGGGGGCCTATGACCGAGACGATCGACACGCGGGCGCGGCTCGAGGAGTTCTTCCGGCGGCGCAGCGACGATCCCGACAGCGTGAAGGTGGTCGACTACCAACTGATCACCGGTGGCTACAGCCGGCAGATGTCGCGGGCATGGGTCGAAGACGGTGGCCAGAAGCGCGGCTACATCATCCGCCAGGACCCGCCCCCTGGGCAGGCGATCATCGACACCGACCGTGCCGTCGAGTGGGAGGTCCTGTCGACGCTCCACAAGACGGGCAAGATCCCGATGCCCGAGCCGCTGTGGTTCGACCCGACCGGCGAGGAGCTCGGCAGCCCGGGCATCGTCATCGACATGTTCGAGGGTGAGGCGCTCGTCAGCCTCGGGCGCAAGTGCGACCCGAGCGAGCTGCCGACGTTCGCACCGCGACTGGCCGACGTCGGTGGCGCGCTGGCCGCGTTCCCGCTCGAGGCGGCCCCGGCGTGCCTCGAGGTGCCGTCGTCGTGGGACGACTACATCGACTCGCGCATCCAGTACTGGGTCGATGCCGAGCAGCGCCACACCGATCGGGACCCGTTCATGCGGCTCATCGCCGCCTACCTCAAGGCCAACCGGCCGCCGCCCGTCCCACTGGGACTCGTGCACGGCGACTTCCAGGTCGCCAACGTGCTCATCGGTACCGGCGGCAGCGACGTGCTCGTCGACTGGGAGCTGGCGCACATCGGCGACCCCCGGGAGGATCTCGGCTGGTGCATGATGGCCAGCGTCACGCAGCCGCCCGACGTCATCGGCGCCGACGAGGAAGCGTTCTACTCGCGCTACCGCGAGATCAGCGGCCTCAGCGAGGAACAGGTCAACCCGACCACGACGGACTACTTCCTCCTCCTGGCCTCGGCGACGGTGTTCGTGCCCGTCACCGAGCAGCTCGCTGCGCTCGACCGGGGCGAGACCACCGGCATCCAGGTGGCCTACATGTCGCCGGCCGTCTCCGGGATGCACGACGTCTTCTACCGGGCGTTGAAACGGCACCAGGCGGCAACGGGAGGTGGACAGTGATCTCGCGCCCGACCACGCAACAGCTGATCGACGCGATCTGCGTCGAGATCGCCGACAAGGTCGCACCGGCGGTCACCGACCCGGTCGTCAAGATCCAGATCGAGATGGCGCTGTCCGTGCTGCAGACGGCCGCCGTGCGCAGCGGCAGCGAGCTGGCGTGGATGCAGGAGGAACGCGACGCCATCGAGCAGACGGCCCGACAGATGCTCGACGCGCTGCCCGACGCCAAGCCGTTGCAGGACGCCCTGCAGGCGTACACCGATGGGTTGACGAACAGCCTCTACCTGAAAGACGCCCAGGCCGACTACGCCCGGGCGAGCGAGGTGCTGTCGTGCGCCGTCGAGGCGGCGTACGAGTCGGGCGATGCCGAGCACATCGCCGCAGTCGGACGCCTCATGGACCAGCGCCACGCCAACCAGCAGGCGGTCACCGGCCAGTTCATGGCCGCCGGCCGAGCCTGAGGTTCTGACCCGATCTGCGTCCGCTCAGCGAGGACAACTCGACAGAGAAGTGTCAGATCGCCGTCTCGCCACCGTCGACGACGAGCAACGTCCCCGTGATGAAGCTCGCTCCGTCCGACAGCAGGAAGCAGATCGGTGCCGCCAGCTCGTCGGGATCGGCCACTCGCTGCTGCATGTTGGCCATGCCGAACTGCTTGGCTCCCTCCTCGGCCGACGATCCCCGACCGGCGAACAGCGGCTCGGTCATGCCCGTGCGCACGCGACCCGGGGCGACGGTGTTGACCCGCACGTCGGGCGCGCCCTCGCGCGCCAGCTGCCGGGAGAACGAGACGATGGCGCCCTTCGCTGCGCCATAGGGCGAGTTGTTGTTGTTGGCGGTGAGCGCGGCGGTTGAGGCGATGTTGACGATCGAGCCGCCGCCCTGGGCGCGCATGATCGGCAGCACCTCCTTGCACACGAGGAACGTGCCGCCGGCGTGCACGGACATCATCCGGTTCCAGGCGTCGAGCGTCCACTCCTCGATCGGTCCGAACGCGGCATGTCCGGCGGCGTTGAGCACGCAGTCGATGCGCCCGAACTGCTCGCGCGTGGACTCCACGGCGGCGCGCACCGATGCCTCGTCGGCCACGTCGGCCCCGAGCCCGACCGCGCCCTCGATGCCGCTGGCGAACTCCTCCGCCTTGCCGGCGTCGAGGTCGACGACCGCCACTCGCCCGCCGCCCGACGCGAACCGCTGTGCGGTCGCCGCGGCGATCCCGGACGCGCCGCCGGTGGCGAACAACACCTTGCCCTCGAAGTCCATGGCAGACGATCTCCTTCAGTCGGTACGTGGTCGGTACTGGTAGCTGCGATCGGTGCGACCCCCTGCCACGAGGAGGTTCTGCCCCGTCACCCAGCTCGCCGCCGGCGAGGCGACGAACACGACCGCGGCGGCGATGTCGTCGGGCGTGCCGAGCCGGCCGAGCGGGATCGTGGCCGCCAGCTCGTCGAGCCGATCGGACACGCCCAGCACCTCGAGGAACGCCTCCGTTGCGACAGGACCCGGCGAGACGGCGTTGACACGGATCCCGCGTGGAGCCAGCTCCAGGGCGAGCGTCTGGGTGAGGTTGTTCATCCCCGCCTTGGCGGCGGCGTAGGGCCCGGTCCGGGGCGATCCTCGGGTGCCGGCACCTGACGAGATGTTGACGATGACCCCACCATCCGCCATCCGCGCGGCCGCCGCCTTCGCCCCCTGGAACGCGGACGTGAGGTTGAGCTCCAGCTGCGCCCGCCAGACGTCGTCGGGGGTGTCGACCAGCTCGCGGACGGTCTTCTCGTCCGATCCGCCGACGTTGTTCACCCACACGTCGAGGCGCCCGAACTCGGCCATCGTGCGGTCGGCGAGCTGCTCGGAGAAGTCACGGATGTCGCCGTCAGCGACGAGCGCCCGCCGCCCGCGCTCGATCACGCCGTCCGCTGTCGCCTCGAGGTCGCCGCGCCTCCGGGCGTTGAGCACCACGTCACAGCCGGCATCGGCGAGTCCCCACGCGATGGCCCGACCGATGCCCTGCCCGGACCCGGTCACGACGGCGACTCGATCATCGAGCCGGAACCGGTCGAGCAGGCTCACGTCGGGGCCGCTCAGGCCGGGAGCAGATCGAGGAGGTCGAGGTCGACGATGGTCTGCGACGACCGTTCGACGAGCCCGGTCATGAACGCCGTCCCACGCTCGTTGGCCGGGTCGAGGCCACCGCCGATGATGATGGCGTACTCGAACAGCCACAGGGCGGCGACGCAGTAGTCGTCCCAGCACTGGCTGCTGGAGTACCCGGTGACACCGTGCTGTTCGAGCGCGGCGTGGTACTCGCCGACGAGGTCGCGCTCGTGCTGCGCGCCGCAGCTCGGTCTTCAGGTTCTGGCTCAGCAGATAGGCGAGGTCGTGGACCCCTTTGGAGACGATGATCCCCTGCCAGTCGACGAGGGCGATCGGATGGTGCCCGTCCTCCACGCCGAACAGGAGGTTGTCGAGCCGGAAGTCACCGTGGATCAGCGTCTGCGTGCCCTGCGCCCATCCGCATGTGCAGCTCGGGGAGCGCCGCCAGGTACCGCGAGCCGGCGGCGATGATCGCCGGATCGACGAGGTCTCCGAAGTTCGCGACGAACGGTTCCCAGGTCGCCTCGGCGGCTGGGACCATCCCGCCGCGGTGGAGCTCGCCGTCCACGGTGGGCACCCAACTCAGTTGTGGCTGGTCGGTGTCGTCCCACCACGCGCTGTGCAGACGGGCCATGACGTCGATGCACAGCTGGGCGTCGGCGAGCTCGCAGCCGGCGGCCTGGTCGCCGGGGCGGTACCCGGCGAGGTCCTCGAGCACGAGCACGAAGTCGCCGGACTCCAGGTCGATCTCGGCGGCGTAGCACGCGGGGACGCCCTCGTGCAGCCGATCGGCGAGCTCGCGGAAGAAGCGGACCTCGCGCTCGTACATGTGGAACGTCATCGCCACGGCGCGGTTGGCGACGGTGGGGGTGG
This sequence comes from uncultured Acidimicrobiia bacterium, assembly GCA_963749315.1. GTDB lineage: Bacteria > Actinomycetota > Acidimicrobiia > Acidimicrobiales > Ilumatobacteraceae > JALZMG01. The sequence continues at coordinate 82,978 of CAVVMS010000019.1, read as the reverse complement.
CGCACTTGACGACGACCGACGAGATTCCACCGGCCTCGGCCTCGTACTGCAGCTGGAGTCGGGCGATGACGCCGAGCATCCCGGCGCCCTCGCCGATCGGCTCGGACCGGAAGCCGGCGACGGTGTGCGTCTCGTCGATGGCGCCGGCGCTTCGGAGCTGCGCCGTGAGCCATCCCGCTGTGACCTCGGCGGGCTGCGTCGGGAACGTCGGTGGGCTCATCGCACTACCGGCTGAGCACCGTGCAGGCGGAGATTCCGGGTGCGCCGTAGACGTGGGTGAACGCCGTCGCCGGGTCGTTCGGCACCTGGCGCTCGCCGGCCGTGCCGCGCAGTTGGACCACCGACTCGTAGACCTGGCGCAGGCCGGACGCGCCGATCGGCTCGCCGTTGGCCAGGCATCCACCGTCGGTGTTCACCGGGAGGCGGCCGTCGATCTCGGTCGCACCCGCCCGGATGAGGTCCTCCTGCTCGCCGTCGGCACAGAAGCCACACTCGGCCAGGTGCATCACCTCGGCACCCGCCTCCGTGTCCTGCACCTGGGCGACGTCGACCTCGCCGGGACCGATCCCCGCCATCTCGAACGCAGCGGCCGCCGCGGCGACCGACGGCGAGTCACCGCGTTGATCGGCCAGCGCCGGGCTGAACACCTCGAACGATCCGTACGGGCGCGACTTCAGCACGGCCGCGCGCAGGTACACGGGCGGCGCGTCGAACTCGCCGGCCACGTCGGAGGATGCCAGCACGAGCGCCACCGCGCCCTCCGCAGGCGAGCAGAACATGTACTGGGTCAGCGGATCGGCGATCATCGGCGCCTCGAGGATCTGGTCCTCGGAGAGCGCGGTGCGGCGCCACGCGTTGGGGTTGCGGGCACCGTTCCGGAACGCCTTGGCGGCCACCTTCGCCAGCACCTCGTTGGAGATGCCGTGCTCGTGCATGTAGCGCTGGATCTTCATCCCGAAGAACTGTGTCGTCAGCATGAGGCCCGTCTGGCCGTACCAGTCCCCGATGCCGTACCGGGCGGGCTCGGGGTCGAAGGCACCGCGCGGGTGCTTGTCGAAGCCGACGGCAACGACGACATCGGCGGCGCCGGCGCGGATCGCGTTGTACGCGCTGATCAGCGCGCTGCCGCCGGTGGCGCATCCGTTGGCCACGTTGATGAACGGCACCCCGGTCAGCCCGAGCCTTGACACGAGGGTGTCGGCGTCGCCCGCAGCCGCTGATCCGCCGAACGTGTAGTCCACCCGCGACCAGTCGACGCCGGCGTCGGCGAGCGCCTCGCGTGTCGCATGGGCACCCTGGTCGAGCCCGGAGAGCGGATGGCGACCGAACGGATGGATCCCGGCCCCCACGATCACCACGTCTGTCACGGTGTCAAGTTACTCGCCGTTGCGGAACGCCTTCGCCGCCACCTTGGCCAGCACCTCGTTGGAGATGCCGTGCTCGTGCATGTAGCGCTGGATCTTCATCCCGAAGAACTGCGTTGTCAGCATCAGGCCGGTCTGGCCGTACCAGTCCCCGATGCCGTACCGGGCCGGCTCCGGGTCGAAGGCACCGCGCGGGTGCTTGTCGAACCCGACGGCGACGACGACGTCGGCGGCGCCGGCGCGGATCGCGTTGTAGGCGCTGATCGAGCGCGCTGCCGCCGGTGGCGCAGCCGTTGGCCACGTTGATGAACGGCACCCCGGTCAACCCGAGTCTCGACACGAGGGTGTCCGCATCGCCGGCAGCGGCCGAGCCGCCGAACGCGTAGTCCACTCACGACCAGTCGACGCCGGCGTCGGCCAACGCGTCGCGCGTCGCCTGGGCGCCCTGCTCGAGCCCGGACAGGGGGTGGCGACCGAACGGGTGGATCCCGGCCCCCACGATCGCCACATCTGTCACGGTGTCAAGTTACTCGCCCGACGCTTGCTGTACACAACGTCAACTAAGTAGCGTCGGACTAGCTTCGGATCGACCTGCGACGAACGGAAAGCGAGGGTGCGATGCGCAAACGACGTCACCCCTTGAGCGGCGCCCTCTACGAGGTCGGCGCTGACGGCAACGTGTACGTCGAGAAGGAAGGTCGGCGAGGCGTGTTCACCCCTCGTGGGCAGTACCTCTCCGGCGACCTGTACAGCGCCGATCCGCACATGTGCCTGTGGCTGGCGGGACCGCAGGTCCCCGGCGGCGCCAACATGAAGGACATGCCCGTCCCGGCGGGCTTCGACGGATGACGGGAGCATCGATGAGCACGTCGAGGTGCGGCCGCGATCTCCAGGGATCAGCTATCAGCAGTTGCTCGACACCGACAGCAACGAGGTCCCCGAGATCCTTCGCCGCGAGCAACCGCTGGAGAACGGTCCGATGTTCGTGCCGGTCGAGCGCTACATCTCGCCTGACTTCTTCCACGTCGAGCGGGCCAAGGTCTGGGACCGCACGTGGCAGATGGCGTGCCGCGAGGAGCACATCCCGAACGTCGGCGACTACGTCGTGTACGACGTCGCCGGACGCTCGTACCTCGTCGTGCGCAGCGGACCGAGCACGATCCAGGCGTTCCACAACGTGTGCCTGCATCGGGGACGGCTGCTGCGCACCGAGAGTGGCTACCAAGCGTCCGAGTTCCGCTGCCCGTTCCACGGCTTCGGCTGGAAGATCGACGGCTCCTTGCTCAACATCCCGTGCGCGTGGGACTTCCCGCAGGTGGACGACCCGGCCGACTGGAGCCTGCGCGGCGTGCAGGTCGGCACGTGGGGTGGCTTCGTGTTCATCAACCCGGACCCCGCGGCGCCGTCGCTGGCGGACCACGTCGGTGAGCTCGGCGACCACTTCGCCCGCTGGCCGCTCGAGGACCGCTTCGTCCAGGTCCACGTCGCCAAGGTGCTGCGCTGCAACTGGAAGGTCGCCCAGGAGGCCTTCATGGAGGCCATGCACGTCGTGGCCACGCACCCCCAGATCCTCCCGAGCATCGGCGATGCCAACTCGCAGTACGACGTGTTCGGCAACTTCAGCCGGGCGATCACCGCCAACGGCACCCCCAGCCCGCACCTCAAGTGGGCACCGACCGAGCAGGAGATGCTCGACTCGATGTACGACCGCAACCTCGACGAGCCGCCGGTGCTCACCGTGCCCGACGGACGCACGGCTCGCCAGGTCGCTGCCGACAACCGCCGCGCCCAGTTGCGACCGGTGCTCGGCGCCGACGCCGACACGATCTCCGACGCCGAGGTCAACGACAGCTTCTACTTCACGCTCTTCCCCAACTTCCATCCGTGGGGGGCGTTCAACCGCATCGTCTACCGCTTCCGGCCCAACGGCATGAGCGTCGACGAGGCGATCATGGAGTGCATGTTCCTCTCGCCGTTCCCGCCCGGCCAGCGTCCGCCCCCGGCGCCGATCCACTGGATCGATGCCGACAGCGACTGGACCCATGCACCCCAACTCGGCGCCCTGGCGCGGGTGTTCAACCAGGACTCCTTCAACCTGCCCAACGTCCACCTCGGGCTCAAGGCCTCGCCGTTCGAGCACGTCACGTTCGCCCGCTACGAGGAATCGAAGATCCGCCACTGGCACATGCTCCTCGACGAGCACCTGGCCCGCCCGTGATCGACTACGCCCGCTGCTACCACCAGGGTGTCCGGGTCCCCGATCTCGACGCGGCGATGGCCGAGCTCGGCGCTGCGCTGTCGCTCGAGTGGTGCCAGCCCCAGGAGCGCGAGCAGGCCGTCTGGCTGCCGGACGAAGGCGCCACCACCATTCCCCTCCGGTTCACGTACTCGGCGGCCGGGCCGCAGCACGTCGAGCTCCTGCAGGGAGCAGCGGGATCGATCTGGGACGGCCGCGACCAGCCCGGGTTGCACCACGTGGGGCTGTGGTCCGACGACGTCGCCGGTGAGACGGCGAGCCTGCTCGATGCGGGCTGGAGCCTGCGCCTCGCCCAGCGCGATCCGGCGGACGGGTACGGCGTGTTCACCTACGTGCAACCGCCGAGCGGGCATCCTCGTCGAGCTCGTCTCCACGGCCGTCCAGCCGATGTTCGAGCGCTGGTTCGCCGGTGGTGCCGTCTCGCTTGAGCGTTCCGACTCGCAGGCGACGACTGTCACAGCCGATTCCGATAACTTGGTTCGGACTACAGTAAGTAGCCTGGACCGCTGTGACACCAGCCCCGACGGACGTCCGTGGCCACCTCGACGTGGAGGGCTGCTTCAACGTCCGCGACGCCGGCGGCTGGACGACGTCCACCGGCGGGCAGATGCGGTCCGGTCGCCTGTACCGGGCCGACGAGCCGGCACGCATGACCGCCGCCGGACGGGCCGTCATCGAGGATCTCGGCCTGCGTGCGGTCGATCGACCTGCGCAACCAGCGCCAGTTCGAGCGTGGGCCAGGCTTCGCCGACGCCGCGCTTCACCCACCACGTCCCGCTCGTCGACCGGGTCCTGGCGACCAACGAGCGACGGCATGTCGAGGTGCCCGCCGACATCGTCACCCTGTACGACGAGATGGTCGACGGTCAGCGTGACAACGTCGTGCGCGCCGTGGAGATCGTCGCCGCCCACGTCGGCGACGGCCCGGTGCTCGTGCACTGCACGGCGGGCAAGGACCGCACCGGCATCGTCGTCGCGCTGGTCCAGGCGGCGATCGGTGTTCCCCTCGACGCGATCGTGGAGGACTACGTGCGCTCCGACTCGCCGACCCGCCTGCGGCGGATCGAGATGCTCGCCAACCCGCTCCCGGACGATCCTGACGTGGCGGCCGCTCCCGAGCTGATCTGGACGGCGCCCGGCGAAGCGATGGAGCTGTTCGCGACAGGGAGCGATCGAACGGTTCGGCTCGCTGGAAGCGTGGCCCACCGGGCTCGGGGTCTCACCTGGCGCCGTCGCCGACCTGCAGCGGCACCTGCTCGTGGACTGACTAGCCCTTCGCTCCGGCCGCCCGGCGCGGCGGGCTCGCTCCGCGACGGCGGCGCCATCGCCGACGATGCGCTCGGCGATCGCCGCGGTCTCGACGACGAACCGCTTCCGTCCCAGGCCGAGGAACACTTGATCCTGCGTCAGCCACGAGCTCGCCGCGTTCTCGATCAGTGACACCAGACCGATTGCCGCCACCTCGGGTTCGACGCTCGACTTGGCGCCGGCGACGTGGAGTCGCACCGCGCGAGCCAGGATGACGACCTGCTCGATGCGTGTCTCCCTGCGCAGCGCCTCGATCGACGCGTCGACGCCGGCGGAGTGGGCGAAGTACACCGTCGCCGGCGTTCGCGACAGCTCGAGCCAGTCGAAGAACTCGGTCACCAGCCGCCGCGCCCACCCGTCGTCGTGCTCGCCGGCGCGGGCGAGATCGCGGACGATCTGGAGGTACTGGCGGGTGAAGTTCTGCAGACCTTCGAGCAGCACGTGCTCCTTCGACGGGAAGTGGTAGTAGACGGCTGCTGCCGTCATGTCGGCGGCTGCGGCGATGTCGGCGACGGTGACGTGATCGGGCGGATGGAGGGCGAACAGACCCATCGCCGCGTCGATGACCGCCGCTCGTCGCGAGGGCCGATGTGGTGGCCGCTTGGTCACGCTGTCTCGCCGGCCGTCAGATAGCGTCCGCGGCGGCAGGACGGATGGAGCACGATGTCACTTCAGCCCCCGAACAGCGCGTCGCACCGACCGTCGCGTCGGGGAGTCATTGTGGACGCGGCCATCAAGGTCTTCTCCAGTCAGGGCTTCAGCGACGCCAGCATCCACGCTATCGCGCGGGAGGCCGGCGTCGCCCCCACCGCCGTCTACTACCACTTCACCGGGAAGCCAGACCTGTTCGAGGCGGCGCTGCGCAAGGTCTTCGCGTCGATCACGAACGTCGTCGTCACGCACCCGCGCCGATGAGGAACCGGGGACGCCCGAAGCACTGGCGGCGGTGATCGCGGCGGTCTGGGACTGGCTCGACGCCAACCCAGAGTCGTGCGAGCTGCTGTACCACCACCTGCCCGGGATGACCACGCGTGCCGTCACGCTGCAGCGCGAGTTCGAGGAACTGCACATGCGGCGCGCCTTCGACTACATCCCACAGCGACCGTCGCCGACGACGCGCAGTTCGGCCATCAGCCGGCACGCCGCCGACACCCTGACGGCGCGCACGTTCATCAGCCTCACCATCCTGATCCATCCGATGCGCGGCCAGGACGGACCACTCGCCGGGCGGTCCGACCAGCGCGTGCGCGAGCGCGTTGATCGACGTGTCGCAACGCCTCCTCGCCGGCTGACGCCGTCAGCGCAGGCCGTACACCTCGTAGGTGACCTGGCCGCCTCCGGAGCTGCCCGTTGCCACGCCTTGCAGCGCGTTCAACCAGGCGTACCTCGGGTCGCCTGTCTCGAACCTGGGCGCGGCCCGGATCGTCGCTCCCCCGTCGACGGAGACGCCGCGGTAGGTCATCAGGATGTCGGCGCCGTCGTCGGTGCGCAGCAGCAGGCGGACGTCGATGTGCAACGCGCCGTCGCCGGCGATCTGCACCCAGTCGCCGCTCGGACCGTGCACCTCGCCCTTGATGCGTGGCCCGTCGAAGCTGCCGCCGGCGCAGGCGACGATCACACGTGTGCCGATCGGGCCATCGGTGATGGTCGCCGCACGCGCCACGTCGGCGGTCAGCGTGAACAGGTGCTCGACCGGGAGCGAGTCGTTCGTCATGATCGGAACCGGAGGCGCAGCGTGCGCCGCGAGAACAACCACCGGCCGGCGTCGTCCCGGCGGAACTCGTCGTCGTAGTAGAAGAAGATGAGCGGACCGGCGGCGCCAGCGGTCGATCGGGTCGCCATGCACCAGCACATGCCCCGCGCGTGGTCGTCCGACGCGTGGACGAGCAGCGGCGGGCCCGGCAGATGGATCATCGGGCGGGCCGGATCGACGTGCTGCAGCACCACCTCCACGATGTCCGCCGGTCCCTGTGCCGAGCCGTAGCCGAGATCGGTGCCGTCCCAGCTCGCATCGGCGGTGAACAGGCCGGCGAGCGCATCGGCGTCAGCGTGATCGGTGAAGTAGGCGTACGCCTGCACCAGGTTCTGCAGCGCAGCCACGGTCTCGGGATGCGGGGGCGCGCTCCACGCCCGTGCGGTGGCCGCGATCGCGTCGGTCACTGGATCGTCCCCCAGTCGTCGTCCGGCGGTGATCTCAGGCAGGAGTATGTTGAGATCGTGACCACATTAGCGCCCGAGCGGTGGACGGCGCAGTGGAAGGAGCTGTATGCCGAGGTGATCACGACGGGGTTGTGCACGGGGTGTGCTGGGTGTGTGGTGACGTGTCCGCATGATGTGATCGGCTACGAGCATGAGGAGGGCAAGTACGTCCCGTTCCATCTCGAGGAGGAGTTGGGCGCGGACAACTGCATCCATGGGGAGAAGGGCTGCACGACCTGCACCAGGGCGTGTCCGCGGTTCCGGGCGTGGGAGCCGGCGGCGGACATGCACCTGTTCGGCCGGGTCCGTGAGCCCGACGAGATGGCCGGCATCTGGCGTCAACTGTTGTTGACCCGGGCCGCTGATGACACCCAGCACGCCGGCGGTCAGGACGGCGGGTTCGTGTCGGCGATGTTGGTGTGGCTGATGGACCACGACTACATCGAGGCGGCGATGGTCTCAGGGGTCGAGGACGACGACGCCTGGAAAGCCCGCCCGGTGCTCGCCCACAACCCCGCCGAGGTGCTGGCCACCGCCGGCAGTCCCGCTACACGTACTGCGCCAACCCGTTGGCGTTGCGTGACGCCAAAGCCGAGGGCCTGACCCGCCTGGCGCTGGTCGGGATGGGCTGTCAGACCAGCTCACCGCCGATCATGTGGGACCGCAAAGCGGGCAAGGTGTCCAAACCGTTCCTGTTCAACATCGGCCTGCTGTGCTCCAAGACGTTCGACGACGCCATCTTCCCCGAACTGTTCGAAGCCAAGTACGGCCTGGCCAAAGCCGACATGGTGAAGATGAACATCAAAGGGGTGTTCCAGATCTGGATGCGCGACGGCTCCTACCACGAGATCGACCTCAAGGAATGCCACCAGTGGACCCGCGAGGGCTGCAAGCACTGCCCCGACTTCGCCGCCGAACACGCCGACATCTCCACCGGCGGCATCGGTGAGGACAACGACTGGACCCTGACCATCGTGCGCACCGAACTCGGCGAAGAAGTCATCGGACGGATGATCGCCGACGGCACCATCATCTCCCGCCCCGCCCAAGAAGACGACAAAGCGATGAAACTGCTACGCACCCTGTCCATCGTCTCCCGCCGCCGCTGGCCCACCGACGCCGACCCCGCCCCCACCATCGGCGTCCCCCCACCCAAGAAGAAGCAGCCGCCGCGCCCGCGCCCGGCCTGACCCCCGATCTGGGCGGGATCTGTTGCGGAATCCGGGACGAATCCCGCCCAGAGACGAATCCCGCCCAGATCGGAGGGATCGGGCGGTCAACGGGATGTGCTAACAACAAAGTCGATGGAGTTGCTGTTCATCCGACATGCGCTCCCGCTCCGAGTCGAGGGGTTCGAGGGTCCGGCAGACCCCGAACTGTCCGAAGCCGGACAGCACCAGGCGCGACACCTCGCCGACTACCTCGCCTTCGAGCGCATCCACGCCGTGTTCGCCAGCCCGCTGCGGCGGGCGATCCAGACGGCGGAGCCGGTGGCCGCCAAGCAGTCGGTCGAGGTCGCCGTCGCCGACGGGATCGCCGAGTACGACCGGGAAGCCGCGGAGTACATCCCGATCGAGCAGCTCAAGGCGGAAGGTCTGCCGGGCTGGCAGGACGTGCTCACCGGCGACGCCCAGCGCACCGCCGGGGTCGACCCGCACGAGTTCCGCGCCGGCGTGGTCGACGCCGTCGAGGCGATCATCGCCGAGCACCCCGGGGAGAAGGTCGCCGCGGTCTGCCACGGCGGCGTGATCAACGCCTACCTGACCCACGTCCTCGGCATCCCCGACCCGAGCGGCTTCTTCTACCCCAACTACACATCGATCCACCGCATCGCCGCGGCGCGGAGCGGCGAGCGAAGCGTGCTCTCGCTCAACGAGACGTGTCACCTCCGGGGCACCGGTCTCCCGGTCGGGTTGTTCGGCGGGTCCTGAACGGGAGCCATCGTGGATCCAGGCCACCTCGAGCTCGGCCGGATCGTGCAGGTCGCCTACGCCGTCGACGACGTCCGCACGGCGGCACGGTCGTTCGCCGAGCGGCTGGGTGCCGGCCCGTTCTTCGTCCGCCATCACGAGCTCCCACGTCATGTCGACCACCAGGGCGCGCCCGGCGAGTTCGACCACTCCTCGGCGTACGGGCAGTGGGGCGCGGCTGCAGGTCGAGCTCGTCCAGGTGCACCGCGCCGCTCCGTCGAGCCTGGCCGACATCGTGCAGCGCACCGAGCGGGATCCACCACGTCGCCGATGTTCGTCGAGTCGATCGACGACGAGCAGCGTCGCCTCGTCGGTCTGGGCTGGCCGCCCGTCATGACCGCCGAGACGGCGAGCGGCCTGCGCTACGCCTTCCACGACACCAGGGACGAGCTCGGCCACCTGCTCGAGGTCTACGAGCCGTCGCCGGGGGTACTCCGCTTGTACGGCAAGGTCGCCGATGCCGCCCGTGGCTGGAACGGCGAGGACCCGGTTCGCGAGTGGTAGCGCTATGGTACTTTCTCTAGTCGGAATCAATAAAGGGGTGCACCAGTGACCGTCCCGAGTGAGACGAAGGAAACCCTCGATCACGCTCTCCTGCTCCAGATCTACGAGACCGTGGCACGCATCCGGGCGTTCGACGACAAGGCGCAATCGCTGATCAAGAAGGCGGAGGCGTTCTTCACCCACTACCCGGTGCGCGGCCACGAGATCATCTCGGCCGCGGTCGCCGCGGCGATCGAGCCCGACGACTACATGACGGCGACGTATCGCGGCACGGCCGACGAGATCGCCAAGGGCGTGCCGCTGCGCGAGATCTGGGGCGAGGTGCTCGGCAAGCAGACCGGCACGTCCAAGGGCCGCGGCGGACCGATGCACATCTCCGACCCCGAACACGGGCTGATGCTGTGCACCGGCATCGTCGGCGCCGGCATGCCGATCGCCGTCGGCCTCGGCCTGTCGTCCCAGCTGAAGGGCGACGGCAAGGTCACGATCACCAACTTCGGTGACGGGGCGACGAACATCGGCGCCTTCCACGAGTCGCTCAACCTGGCGTCGGTGTGGTCGCTGCCGGTCGTCTTCGTCTGCCAGAACAACCAGTACGGCGAGCACACCCGCTACTCGGACACCGCCCGCAACGCCTCGGTCGTCGATCGTGCGCCGGCGTACGCGATGAAGGGCATCAAGGTCGACGGGATGGACCCGGTGGCGACGTACCTGGCGGCCAAGGAGGCCGTCGACCACGCCCGCAACGGCGATGGGCCCGTCCTGCTCGAGTGCGTGACGTTCCGGACGCTCGGCCACGTGCTGAGCGACAAGAACGAGTACATGGATCCGGACCAGCTCGCCGAGCAGATCGCCAACGATCCGGTCCCCCGCTTCCGAGCGTGGATGATCGCCGAAGGTGTCGCCGACGAGGCCGCGCTCGGCCGACATCGACACGCGGATGACCGACGAGGTCGCCGCGGCATACGAGCAGGCCGCGTCCGATCCGGACGCCGATCCGGCGACCGTCATCGAGGACAACTACGGCCAGGCCACCGCCGCCGAGGAGCCTGGCGAGGACGCCGAACCGAGCGAGCGGCTGACGTTCCGCAACGCCATCAACCAGGCGATGGACCAGGCGCTGGCCAACGACGACCGGGTCTTCATCCTCGGTGAGGACGTCGCCGACTCGGCCGGTGGCGGCGTGTTCCACGTGACCGACGGCCTGTCGGCCAAGCACGGCGAGCACCGTGTGCGCAACACCCCGATCTCGGAAGAGGCGATCATGGGGGCGAGCGTCGGCGCGGCGATGGCCGGCATGCGCCCGTTGCCCGAGATCATGTTCATGGACTTCCTCGGCGTCGCCTTCGACCAGCTCGCCAACCACGCCGCCAAGTTGCGCTACATGTCAGGTGGCCGCACTCCGGTCCCGATGACGGTGCGCGTGAACATGGTCGGCGGGACGCCGATCGGGGCCCAGCACAGCCAGTCGCTCGAGGCGCTCCTGATGCACACGCCCGGCCTCAAGGTGGTCATGCCATCGACCCCGTACGACGCCAAGGGCCTGCTGCTGGCGTGCGTCGCCGACGACGATCCCGTGCGTGTTCATCGAGAGCACGGCGCTGTTCATGAAGCGGGGCATGGTGCCGACCGAGCCGTACACCATCCCGATCGGCCGCGCCGCGACGCGCCGCACGGGCGACGACGTCACGATCATCAGCTACGGGCGCCTGATGTACGAGGCGGCGAAGGCCGCCGAGCAGCTCGAGGCCGACGGCGTCTCGGCGGAGGTCATCGACCTGCGCTCGCTCGCCCCGCTGGACATGGACACGCTCCTCGCGTCCGTCGCCAAGACCACCCGTGCCGTCGTCGTCCACGAGGCGGTGCGCACGTGCGGCGCCGGCGCCGAGATCGCCGCCCGCCTGCACGAGGAGCTGCACGACCAGCTCTCCGCACCGGTCCGGCGAGTCACCTCCCCGGACTCGTCGGTGCCGGCACCGGCCGGTCTGGTGGCGGCGTTCTACCCCAACGCCGAGGCCATCGTCGCCGCCTGCCGGACGATGGCGTGAACGAGGAGGTTCTGCAGTGACGACGACCGCTGATCGACGACCTGAAGAGGCGGGGACGGCGCGCTCTCCGGGCCTGAGCTACCAGGACCTCCTCGACGCCGACACGCACGAGGTCCCCGACATCCTGCGCGAGCAGTCGCCGCGGTTCTTCGGCGACGCCGACGTCCCGAAGGAGCACTACATCTCCCGCGAGTGGCACGAGCTGGAGAAGGAGCGGCTGTGGTCGCGCGTGTGGCAGTTCGCCTGCCGCGAGGAGCACATCCCGCGCGTCGGTGACCACACGCTCTACGAGATCGCCGGCCGCTCGTACCTCATCGTTCGCTCGGCGCCCGACACGATCAAGGCGTTCCCCAACGCCTGCTTGCATCGAGGCCGGCAGCTCAAGCAGTACGACGGCAACTGCTCCGAGATCCGCTGCCCGTTCCACGGGTTCGCCTGGCACCTCGACGGGAGCCTGCAGGACGTCCCGGCGGCGTGGGACCTGCCCCACGTCACGGACGAGCGCTTCCACCTCCCGGAGATCAAGGTCGGCACCTGGGACGGCTTCGTCTTCATCAACCCCGACCCGGACGCCGAGCCGCTCGAGGACCACGTGAAGGAGCTCGCCGCCCACTTCGACCGTTGGAACCTGCGCGACCGGTACGTGCAGGCGCACGTGACGAAGATCATCGCCGCCAACTGGAAGATCGCCCAGGAGGCGTTCTGCGAGGCGTTCCACGTCAACGCCACCCACCCGCAGATCCTGCCGTACATCGGTGACACCAACAGCCAGGTCGACGTGTGGGAGAACTGCAGCCGGGTGATCACGCCGGCGGCGACGCCGAGCCCGCTGCTCGACTGGGCTCCCGACGACGAGACGATCCTGCGCTACGCGCTCGACGTGCGCCTCGACGAGGAGCTGTTCATCACCGTCAAGGAGGGCGAGACGGCCCGTTCGGCGATGGCCGACGCCACCCGTGACCGCTGGCGACCGGTCGTCGGCGAGCTCATCGACCAGTGGTCCGACGCCGAGATGGTCGACAACCTCGACTACACGCTGTTCCCGAACTTCCACCCGTGGGGGGCGTTCAACCGCATCGTCTACCGGTTCCGGCCCAACGGCGACGACCACCGCTCGTCGATCATGGAGGTGCTGTTCCTCGCCCCGTTCAAGGGCGAGCGCCCGCCTCCCGCGCCGGTGCACCACCTGACGATCGATCAGCCGTGGACCGACGCCGCCGAGCTCGGCGTGCTCGGCAAGGTCTTCGAGCAGGACACGTTCAACATGGCGCGAGTGCAGCTCGGCCTGGAGACGACGCACAAGCCCGGCATCACGCTCGCCAACTACCAGGAGAGCAAGGTGCGCTGGCTGCACGTCAAGCTCGAGCAGTTCGTGAGCGAAGGAGCGTGACGTGTACGGCGTGATGCATCCGTTCAGCAAGGCCGTCTACGAGGTCGACGAGTCCGGCGCCGTGCTGATCACGATGAAGGACGGCAGGGTCGGTCGCTACCGGCGCGACGGCTCGTGGATCGACGGCGAGGTCTTCGACGTCGATCCCCAAATGTGCAACTGGGTCGGCGGAGTCCGCGCCCAGCACCGCCTGCAGAGCGAACCGAAAGTGAGCTGACGATGGCCGACCCCCGACCGTTCCGCTTCGGCGCCAAGGCCGTCAAGGCCGGATCCGCCAAGGAGTGGATCGACATCGTCCGCCAGGCCGAGGACCTCGGCTACGCCAGCTTCCAGATGGACGACCACTTCGGGAACCAACTCGGCGTCGTCCCGGCCCTGATGGCTGCGGCAGATGCGACGAGCTCGATCCTGGTCGGCCCGCACGTCGCCGGTGTCGACTTCCGCAACCCGGTGCTGTTCGCCAAGGAGTGCGCCACGATCGACCTGCTCAGCGAAGGACGGTTCACACTGGGCATGGGCGCCGGGTGGTCGGAGAAGGACTATGCCATCGCCGGCATCCACCAGGACGACGCGCTCACACGGATCGGGCGCCTGCGCGAAGCGGTCACGATCATGAAGGGGCTCTGGGGCGACGGTCCGTTCTCGTTCCAGGGCGACCACTACCAGGTCGCCGAGGTCGACGCCGTTCCCAAGCCGTTCTCGCCGATCCCGATCATGATCGGCGGAGGCGGCCCGAAGATCCTCACGCTCGCCGCCGAAGAGGCCGACATCGTCGGCATCAACCCGAAGATCGTCGGGCGCAAGATCAACCCCGAGTCGATGGCCACCACTGCCGCCGACGCGATGGACGAGAAGATCGACGTCGTGCGCGCCGCTGCCGGCGAGAGGTTCGACGACCTCGAGCTGCAGGTGCAGATCTTCAAGACGGTGGTCACCGACCAGCCCAAGGAGGTCGCCGAGCAGCTCGCTCCGGCCTTCGGTCTGCCGCCCGACGTCATGCTCAACGCGCCGTTCTTCCAGATCGGCTCGGTCGAGCAGATCACCGAGAGCATCCAGGAGATGCGCGAGCGCTGGGGGATCAGCTACGTCCTGTTCCAGACCGACGGGATCGTCCCCATGGGCCCCGTCGTGTCGCGCACTCGCGGGGACCTGACGGCGACCGTCCGGCGGGCCGTCACCAGATCGGTGGCGCCGTCGGGCGGGCGTCCGTCCCGATCCCTGCGGCGCGTTGCTGGATCACCTCGCGGTAGGCCTGGTGGGTCAGGATCCAGAAGCGGTTCGCCGTGATCGCATCGACGACGTGGCCGGCGACCTCGGCGGCGTCCATCGTCGGCTCGACACCGGCCGTCGTGCGGGCGACGGCGGGCGCGGCGGCGGCCTCCGTGTGCACGGCCGGCCGGTTGCGCGCGCTGTCCGTGATGCGGGTGGCGATGAACCCGGGGCAGAGCACGGACACCCCGATCGACGCACCCTCGGCGTCGAGGTCGAGCTGCAGTGCCTCCGACAGCGCGACGACCGCCGCCTTGGCGACGCTGTAGGCAGCCAGGTTGGGGATCGGGAGCAGGCCCGGACATCGACGCCGTGTTGACGACGTGTCCGCCTTCGGGTTGCTCCATCATGCGCGGGACGAACGCCCGCACGGCGTGGATGACGCTCCACAGGTCGACGTCGAGCACCCACCGCCAGTCGTCGACTGTCAGGTCCCACGACCGGGCGCGCTTGACGACGCCGGCGTTGTTGCACAGGACGTGGACGGCTCCGAAGCGCTCGAAGGCGAGGGCGGCGAGTCGTGTCGATGTCGGCGGCCTGCGACACGTCGGTGCGCTGGGCGACGACCTCCGTGCCACCGGCGCCGAGCCGGCCGGCGAGGTCGTCGAGCGGCCCCGCTTCGATGTCGGCCAGGACGAGGCGCATCCCTTCGGCCGCCATCCGCTCCGCCATCGCCAGGCCCAGGCCACTCGCCGCCCCGGTGATGACGGCGGTACGGCCGGTCAGCGTGTCCACTCGGTCACGCTTCGATCTGCCCGATCGACTCGCCGACCGGATACGTCTCGCCCTCCTCCCCCGTGATGCGCACCGTGCCGGAGGCGGTCGCCTCGACCTCGTTCTCCACCTTGTCCGTCTCGATGAGGTAGAGCGGCTGGCCCTCCGTGACCTGGTCGCCGTCGGCCACGAGCCACTCGATGAGCGTGCCCTCGGTCATCGAGACCCCCAGCTTCGGGATGTTGATCGGAACGGACACGGATCCTCCTCGTCGACACACTTACTTGCCGCGGACTGTACTTACGTGGCTCGCCATCTCCTTGACGAACCGCTCCAGCGCGTCGATGTGCTGCTGCGGGCCGGACAGGTCGGCGGCGGCGACGCCGAGGTACGACGTGCCGGTCGTCATCGAGCGCATCGACATCAACGAGCCGCCGAACGCTTCCCATCGCTCGGCCCGGTCGTGCCAGACGTCGGGGCCGTCGGCGTAGTCGACGAACATGTCCATGCCGAACGTCTCGCGGTCGCGCCCCTCCTCGGCGAGCAGCTCGACGAGCCGCGTGGCGGCGTCGAAGTGCCGATCGCTGTTGCCGGCGAAGATGTGGCCGTCGCCGACCCGCGCCGCTCGCGCCAGCGATGCCTCGGCCGACCCGCCCATCCACAACGGGATCGATCGGCCGGGCAGCGGCACGACCCCTGCCCGCTCGATGCGGTGGAACGGACTGTCGTGGTCGACGAGCTCCTGCTGCCACAGCGCGCGCAGCACGGCGACCTGGTCGTCGAGGCGGCGAGCGCGATCGCCGAACGTGGTGCCGAGGGCGGTGTACTCGACGTGGTTCCATCCCGTCCCGACGCCGAGCACGAGACGTCCACCCGACAACAGGTCGACCTCGGCGGCCTGCTTGGCGACCAGCGCGGTCTGGCGCTGGGGCAGGACGAGTACGCCGGTGGCGAGCTCGATGCGCGACGTGTGGGCGGCGAGGAAGCCGAACAGCACGAACGGCTCGTGGAACGGGTCGTGCTGCGTGTAGGGCCCGCGGAGCGGCGGCTCCCGATCGGCGTGGTCGGCGCCGAGCACGTGGTCGTAGGCGGTCAGACGCACGCAGCCGAGCGCCTCGGCGGCCTGGGCGTAGTCGCGCACGCCGATCGGGTCGTTGCCGATCTCGGTCGTGGGGAAGACGGCACCGAGTCGCATCACACCGTCACGATCCGCGTCAACCTGGCGACGACCGGGGCGAAGTCGTCCATGTTGCGCTGCGGCACCGTGACGTACGAGAAGCCGAAGCGTTGGCGGCGCTCCTCGAGCGTCTCACAGATCGTGTCGACGCTGCCGAGCAGGGCGTGAGGATGGGCGGCGAAGTCGTCCTCGCTGACGCCGAAGCGACCGGCCATCGCCGTGATCATCGGGCCGGGGTCGTCGTCGATGGCGACGAAGTAGGCGCCGATCTCCAGCTCGATCTGGTCGAACCGGTCGCCTGCGCCCGCCTGCACCCAGGCCAGCTTCTGCTCCGTCTCGGCGGCGCCGGAGCTGGCGACGCTCGCCGAGCCGAGCCGGCCGGCGGAGTTGTCGAAGTTGATGCTGACGATGTCGGCGAGCCGGCCGGCCAGCGTGAGGATGCGCTCGCGCCCGCCGCCGATGAAGATCGGCGGGTGCGGTTGCTGGACGGGCAGGGGCAGCCCGGCGAAGCCGTGGGCGTGCACGTACGTTCCGTCGACGGCGACCTCGTCACCACTCCAGTGCGCCTTCATCAGCCCGACGACCTCGCCCAGCCGCTCGATGCGCACGCCGGCCCGATCCATCGGCACGCCGAGCCCCTCGTACTCCGCTGCCACCCACCCGGCGCCGAGGCCGACCTCGACACGACCGTCGGACAGCATGTCCAGCGTGGCCAGCTCCTTGGCGAGCACGACCGGCTGGTGGAGATCGACGTTGAACACGCGGCAGCCGACGCGCAGGCTCGGTCGTCACCGCGGCGGCTGCCGTCATCGCCGCGATCGGTGCCACGTCGACGGGTCGGTGTCCCGACGACTCGGAGATCGAGCCGGGGCCGAAGTAGTGATCGGTGGTGAACAGGGTGCTGTAGCCGAGGTCCTCGGTGCGCCGAGCGAGCTCGGTCCACTCCTTGCCGGACTTCGCCTCGAAGGCTTGGGCGGCGAAACGAAATGGGCGCGGTGAGGCGGCAGCCATGGGACCCCCGGAGTCGGCTGGCACGGTTCGGCAGCTCACCTTACTCAACTACGATTACAGTTACTAGTGGCGCAAAGGGGGCCCGAGATGCTCATTGACGACGATGACGTCCGCCGGTGGACGGTGGAGGATCACGAGAACGCCCGCTTCGAGGACGACCACGTCGAGCCCTACGTGTACCTGCGCCGGATCAGCGCCGACCCGGCCATCCGCCAGGTGACGTTCCCGCCCAACGCCACGTTGGCCACGCACTCCCACCCGTGCGACACGCTGTACGTGATCCAGTCCGGCGAGTTCATCGTCGACGGCGAGGAGACGTACCGGCCAGGCGACCTGCGCTGGGTGAAGGCGGGGGTCACGTACGGACCCGAACGCGCCGGCGACGAGGGCGCCACCGTGCTCATCGTGTCGACGAACGGCGCCTTCGGCGTGCGCTGGGCGCCCCGCCACGGCTGATGGTCCTCGTCGCCGCACGAGCTCGCCACCGCGCGTCCGGACGAGGTGGCGTTGCGCGACGACGACGTGACCCTGGGGTGGGCCCAGGTGAACGACGTCCTCAATCGTGTGGTCAACGGGCTCGGGGACTTCGACCTCGGACCTGACCGGCGTGTGGCGGTGTACGCCGAGAACAGCGTGGAGACGGTGCTCGCCCATCTCGGCGGACTGCTGGCAGGAACCTCCACCGTGCCGGTCAACTTCCACCTCAACGCCGACGAAGTCGCGTACATCCTGCAGGACTCAGGGGCGAGGGTGCTGTTCGTCGGTCCGGGTACCGCGGCGACCGGACTCGACGCTGCACGACGGGCGGGCGTGCCGGTCGTCATCGGCTGGCGGATCACCGAACAGCCCGACGTGCGGTCGTGGGAGGGGTGGCTCGCCGAAGCGGCGGCGAGCGAGCCGTCCCCGGACATCGCACCGCGACCGAACCTGATGTACACGTCCGGCACCACCGGCCGCCCCAAGGGCGTCGAGCTGCCGCCGACGATGTTCGCCGGCGGGGGCACGATGACCGAGCACGTGGCGGCGCTCTCCAAGGGTGGGCTCGCCGCCTTCGGCACCCATCTCGTCGTCGGGCCGATGTACCACACCGGCCCGCTGTCGGGCGTGCGGTTGCTGGCTGCGGGCAAACCCGTCGTGGTGCTCGGCCGGTTCGACGCGGAGAACGTGCTGCGATCGATCGAGACCCATCGGGCAGAGACGACCGTGATGGTGCCGACCCACTTCATCCGCCTGCTGTCGCTGCCGGACGACGTGCGGGCGCGCTACGACGTCAGCTCGCTGCGGCTCGTGGCGCACACCGGCGCCTCGTGCCCCATCGACGTGAAGCACAAGATGATCGACTGGTTCGGTCCCGTGCTGCAGGACTCCTACGGCGCCACCGAGGTCGGCACGACGTGCACGATCTCGAGCGAGGAGTGGCTGGAGCACCCCGGGATCGGTCGGGCGCGCGGTCCCCCCGTTCCGCGCCATCGTCGTCGACGACGAGGGCAACGAGCTGCCGCCCGGTACGGAGGGCCAGCTGTACTTCGAGGACGCCACGGGGCGTGGGATCGTCTACCCGGGCGACCCGGAGAAGACGGCGCGCGCCCACCTCCGTCCAGGAGTCTTCACGCTCGGCGAGATCGGCTACGTGACCGAGGACGGCTTCGTCTACATCACCGATCGGTTCACCGACATGATCGTGTCCGGCGGTGTCAACATCTACCCCGCCGAGGCCGAGCAGGCGCTCATCGAGCATCCCCAGGTCGACGACGTGGCCGTGATCGGCGTCCCCAACCGTGACATGGGCGAGGAGGTCAAGGCACTCGTCGTGCCGAGCGACGCTGACGACCCACCCACGGCGGACGCGTTGATCGCCTGGTGCCGTGAGCGCCTCTCCGGCTACAAGTGCCCGCGCACGGTCGACATCGTCGAGACGATCGGCCGGACGGCGATGGGCAAGGTCAACAAGCGCGAGCTGCGCAAGCAGTTCTGGGATATCGCGAACGACGGCGGTTAGCATCGATGGACCGGCTCGTGTCGCTGGCTGCCGGCACCGTGCTCGACCTCGATCCGGCCGCCACCGTCGACGTCGCCGCAGCAGCCGGCTTCGGCGGCGCCGGCATCTGGTTCGACCCGGAGACGTGGACGGCAGCGACGACGGCCGCCGTCGCGAGCCGGCTGGGCGCGACGCGGGATCACACCGCTCGACATCGAGCCGGTGATCCTCGGTCGGGACCACGATCCCGGCGACGCGCTCGTCGACGTCGCCGCCGAGCTCGGTGTCCGCCACGTGTTGGTGGCAAGTGGCCCGGCCGCCCGAGGTGCGGTCGTCGAGCGCTTCGCCGAGCTGTGCGAACGGGCGGCGCCGGCCGGCGTCGTCGTGGTGCTCGAGTTCCTGCCGATCTTCACGGTGGCGACACTCGGCGAGGCCGTCGGCATCGTGGAGGAGGTCGGCCGCCCCAATGGCGCGGTCCTCGTCGACACCCTGCACCTCGCCCGTTCGGGCGGCTCGCCCGACGACCTTCGCCATGTCGCCGCCGCCACTGCTGCCCGTACCTGCAGATCGCCGACGCACCCGCCGAGTCGCCCGGCGACCGCGCCAGCCTGCGCGACGAGGCGCTGCACGGCCGGCTGCTGCCGGGCGAGGGCACGCTCCCGCTCGACGCCGTGCTCACCGCGGTGCCCGGCGTTCCGCTGTCGCTCGAGCTGCGGTCGGCGACGCTGATGACGAGGTTCCCTGATCCACTCGAGCGGGCGCGGGCCGTCCTGACCGCGACCGAGCAACTCCTCGGCCAGAGCCGCCCGTGAGTGAGCGGACCGTGCTCGTCCTGACCGGCGGTCACCGGGTCGATCTCGACGCCCTGCTGGAGATGACGGCGGCGGTGTGCGACACCCTCGGATGGCGCTGGGCCCACGCCCGCCAGCCGTCCGCCCAGTCGTGGTTGGTGCCCTCGATGGCCGGACGGTGGGACGCCGTCCTCGCCCATGACATCCCCGGTCTCCACCTCCGTCGCGGCGTCCCCCCGGCGCCGGAGGGTCCATCGCCTGCAGTCCGCCGCGACCTGATCGAACTGCTCCGACACGGGCAAGGGGTCGTCGCCACCCACCATGCACTGGCCGGATGGCCGGGCTGGGAGGGCTGGGCCGAGGCTCTGGGTGGGCGATTCCACTACGCGCCCGGCCGTCTCCGTGGCGTCGACTGGCCGTCGTCGGGCACGCGCCTGGCCAGCTACACCGCCCGTGCCGTCGCCGATGACCATCCCGTCTGCGCCGGGATCACCGAGTTCGACCTCTCCGACGAGCTCTACTGCTGCCCGGTCTTCGAGGACGACGTCGTGGCGCTGCTGCGCACCGACGCACCGATGGACGGCCGGCTGTTCACGTCGACGTTCGAGCACGTGGTCGTCGGCGAGGCGGAGGCGCCTGACTGCCGCGATCATCCACCGGCCAGCGACCTGCTGGCGTGGGCGACGGTCGCCGAGCGGAGTCCGGTCGTGTACATCCAGCCCGGCGACTCGGCCGCCACGTTCGCCAGTGAGCCCTACCGGCGCCTCATCGCCAACGCCCTCGACTGGGTGGCGTCAGACGCCGCCCACCGCTGGGCCGCAGAACATCCGCTGACGCTGCCGCGCTAGGTCGGCGGCAGATGGCCCACGCAGATCCCCCGCTCGCAGGATCTCCATGTACTCCGGGACGTCCCACGAGCCGCGGTCGATCGTCGGCCACCGCGCGCCGTTGTGCGGAGGGTGGATCATGTCCCAGTGGCTCCGGCAGTGCCCGAGGGTGAAGTAGACGACCTCCCCATCGCCGAGACGGCGCCGGTAGAGCACGAGCCGGGGCTGGTCGTCCAGCCAGTCGGCGTCGGCGAAACCCCGCGTCGTCCCGGTCCAGCGGGTCTCGAGCAGCGGGACGATGTCACCGTGGTGCTCCATCAGGTACAGCTCGTCGTCGGCCTCGAACGAGTCGATCCCGACGACCAGCGGATCCTCGTCCGAACCGGGCGAGCGCCGCACGGTGTACGGCTCGATCCTCGGATGCGAGAGGAACTGGCTGCCGAGTGTCCGCGCCCACACGGGGATCGTCCGCGGGGCGCTGTACACACCACCTTCGATCGCGGCCGGCGGTTCGAGGATGCAGTTCGTGCCGTGCAACGCGAGCCAGCGGCCACCCCGCTCGACCCAGGCCTCGATCGCCTCCTGCTGCTCGGTCGTCGGTCGGAGATCGCACGTGTAGGTGACGAGGAAGTCGGACGTGGTGATCGCGTCGATGTCACCGAAGTGCTGGGCGACCTGCACCCGAACGTGATCGTCCGCGGCAAGCAGCGTGAGCAGCTCGAGGCGGGCGAAGTCGAAGTCATGGAACTTGCCCCCGCAGACGAGGTAGCCGTCGATGCGCCGCTCCATGCTGCCTCACGCGCCCCGGCTGTCGACAGGGCGAAAGGCGAAGGTGACCACCGGCTCGTCGCTGACGGTCGACGCGGAACGGAACGATGACCAGCTCCATGTCCATCCCGATCCGTAGCTCGTCCGGTGTCACGTCGACGAGGAGTGACTCCACCTTGACCTCGCCGGGCAGTTCGACGTACCCGACTGGATACGGCTCGAACTCGACGGGACCTTCGTACGGCGGGGACTTCGGACGGAACCCTTGCACCGTCCACGTCCACAACGTGCCCGTCCGGCTGAGCAGATGCCGGCGCACATTGGTGCCGGTGCATCGTGGGCACGAGTCCTGCTCGGGAAACGACACGACGGTGCAGTCGTCACACCGGCTGCCGATCAACTGCGGTTCGGCGTCGGGCCACGTGAACAAGCCGTCGTCGATCGGTCGGGCGGACGTGGGCTCGGTCGCCATCATCGTCACGCTACTTGGTCGGAGTAGTTTGTTGACATGGACTCAAGTGAGGGCTCGGATGAAGCCGCCGCCGTGAAACTCTCGAGGATCCGCCTGGCGACGGGCAAGCACATGGTGATGAGCAAGCAGGTCAGCCCTCATGCCTTCAGCGTCGTCGAGGTCGACTTCGCCAACGTCGACGCCGCCCGTGGCGAGGTCAAGGCCGGCTGGAAGGAGCGCGAAGGCTTCAGCCTCACGTACCTCCCGTTCGTGTCGCGGGCAGTTGCCGACGCGCTGCGCGAGTTCCCCCACCTCAACGCATCGGTCGACGACAAGCAACTGATCGTCCACGAGCGCATCGACCTCGGCATCGCCGTCGACCTCGACTACGAAGGCTTGATCGTGCCGGTCGTGCGCGACGCCGGCACCAAGTCGGTCGGCGACATCGCACGCGAGATCAACGACCTCGCCACCCGCGCCCGCGCCCGCAAGCTGTCACCAGACGATGTCGGCGGAGCCACGTTCACGATCTCCAACAATGGATCGGCCGGCTCGGTCCTGACGATGGCGATCATCAATCAGCCGCAGGTGGCGATCGTGTCGACCGACGCCATCGTCGAGAAGCCGGTCGTCGCAGTCGTTGACGGGTCGAAGGAGATCGTCATCCATCCGGTCGGCAACCTGGCGATGAGCTGGGACCACCGCGCGTTCGACGGCGCCTACGCGGCTGGGTTCCTGCAGCGGATCAAGCGAGCGCTCGAGACCGACGACTGGTCCGCCGCCCTCTGACGAGATGTCGGTGGAGGTGCTCGGCGATGTCCGCGGTGTCGCTCGCCGCACCGGAGATGTAGCTCGAGCGCCGTCGGCGCAGGAGGTTGGCGCCGAGCAGGTAGGCGCCGGGGACGTCACCGATGACGCCGCCGTCGTGGCGGACCTGGCCCTTGTAGCCGAAGACGGGTAGGTGCAGCCACGAGAGGTCCTGGCGGTAGCCGGTCGCCCAGACGATGGTGCCGATCTCACCGTTGCGGAGGTCGAGCTCGAGCGCCGGATCCGTGGGCGGACTCGGTCGGGGCGAAGCGCTCCGGCGGTCCGACGTCGTCGACGCCGGCGGAGGCCGCCCAGCCGTCGAGTCGTTCGAGCAGCCGGTTCAGCTTGAGGTCGGCCAGCCGGCACACGTTGGCGAGCCCACCCGAGAACTGGGCCACGCCGTCGCGGATGCCGCTCAGGCGGCCAACGAGTCGCACGCCGCCGCGCTGGAGCGAGTCGAGATCGACGGTGCGCCGTTCGGGTGATCCGATCAGCTGCGGGGAGGGCACGTGGCGGGCGCGCACGAGATCGTCGACCTCGTCGTAGCGCTCGTCGAGAACGCCGGCGGCGTCCATCCACCAGAAGACGTCACGATGCCGGTACGTCCTCGGGAGGCGGACGTGCTCGCCGACCGCGATCGTCACGTCGCGCCCGCTGGCCCGAATCTCATCGGCGAGTTGGACGCCGGTCGCCGATGCCCCGACGACGAGCACGCCGCGCTCGTCGAGGTCGGCCGGTGACCGATACGTCATCGGCGTGACCATCCGCACACGGTCCGGCACCTCGGCGGCCAGGGTGGGCACCGCGGCCTGATTGGCGCAGCCGCCCGCGAGGACGACCGTGGCGCACTGCCACACGCCACGATCCGTCTCCACCTCGAAGCCGGCGTCGATCGGCCGCACCGCGAGCACGGTGGTGTTCGTCTCGACCGGCGCGGCGATGTCCGAGGCGTACCCGGCGATGAAGTCGACGACCTCGGGCATCGTCATGTAGCCGTGCGGATCGGAGCCGCCGTAGGTGCGGCCAGGCAGTGCACACTGCCAATTGGGCGTCAGCAGCCGGAGCGAGTCCCAACGCTCGGTCCGCCACGAGTTCGCCACCTCCCCGCGCTCGATGACGACGTGGTCGATCGAGCGGTCGGCGAGACGGCGACTCATGGCGAGCCCGGCGTGACCGGCTCCGACCACGACGGTCGTGGTCTCCATCGACCATCGGCCTCCGGCGGTGCTCCGTCACACCACCTCGACCGTGACCTTGGTCGGGTTGGTCAGGATGTCGAACACCGCCGAGCGCTTCTGCGACTGCGCCACCACCGCCTCGATCTCGGCCGGCGTCGCGTCGGCGTCGATCTCGTAGCTGACGGTGACGCCGTCGAAGCCGTTGCGAACCTCGGGATCAGCACCGAGGATGCCGAGCACGTTCATGCTCCCGCTGATCGTGGCGGTGACGGAGCGCAGCTGGATGCCCCGGTGTTGGGCGACCGCCGCGACGCCGGCCGTCAGGCAACCACCGAGCGCACTGAGCACGACCTCGACGGGGGTGGCACCACGATCCTCGGACGCGAAGCACTCGGGGTGGTCGATGTCGAAGGAGAACGTCTGCTTGTGCCGGTGCTGCTCGCCGAGTCCGGAGAAGCCCTCGACGGTCGTGCGCGAGTACGTGCCGTGGATCCACGAGCAGCGGGCGCGCCAGACGAAGTCGGCCGCCTGCGGGGCCGCGGTCAACGCCTCGCGGGCGCCGAGCAGTGCCTCGGTGTTGACACCGTTGTCGACGGGAGTGTCGGTGATGGTCATGGTGTGGTTCCTCTCTGCTGGTTGTGTGGTGCGGTCCGAGCCCCGTCTTGTTCGGTCGATCGACCGAATAGTCGCGAATCTCGACGCCGAGGTCAAGGGATTGACAGCTCGCCGTCCCGCACGTTAAGTTCGGTCGATCGACCGAATTCTGGAGAGCACGCCCGTGACCAGCACATCGACGAGATCGAGCATCCTCGTGGCGGCCAAGGAAGCGCTGCTGTGCACCGGGTACAGCGGCCTGTCGACCAGGCGGGTGGCCGACGCCGCCGGCGTCCCGTTGAGCCAGATCCACTACCACTTCGGTTCCAAGCACAACCTGGTGCTGGCGGTGCTGGAGGAGGAGAACGCAGTCCTGCTCGAGCGCCAGCAGCGCCTCTACGGCGCCGAGATGCCGCTGTGGCGGCAGTGGGAGCAGGCCTGCGACTTCCTCGACGAGGACGTGTCGTCGGGATACGTGCGCGTGCTGCAGGAGATGACCGCCGCCGGGTGGTCCGACGCCGAGGTCGCCGCGGCCGTCCGCGACGACGTCGCCGGGTGGTTCGAGCTGCTCGCCGACACGGCGTCGAAGGTCGCCGATCGGATCGGTGGTCTGGGACCGTTCACCCCGCAGGAGATCTCGACGCTCGTCGGCGGGGTGTTCTTCGGGATCGAGACGATGATCCTCCTCGGCTTCGAGGAGGAGACGTTGCCGTCGCGCTCGGCGCTGCGCAAGATCGGCGTCGTCCTCCGAGCGCTCGAGGAGCAACATGCGCGCGCGCCAGCCTGACGTCGAAGGGGTCGTCGAGCGAGACGGGATCACGCTCGGATACGAGGTCTTCGGTGAACACCTCGGCGTCGACGGCCCCACCGTGCTGCTGCTGCCGACCTGGACGATCATCCACGCCCGCTTCTGGAAGCTGCAGGTGCCCTACCTCGCCCGCCACTACCGGGTGGTCGTGTACGACGGACCCGGCAATGGCCGGTCCGGACGCACGACGGATCCCAGCCGCTACACGTTCGACGCCTACGCCGCCGACGCGGCAGCGGTGCTCGACGAGTGCGGCGTCGAACGGGCCGTCGCCGTCGGTGTCTCGCTCGGCGTCCCGTACGGGTTGCGGCTCGCCGGGCTCCGGCCCGGATCTCGTGGCCGGACTCGTGCTCGTCGGTGGCGCCCTCCCGCTCGCCAAGCTGTCCTCACGCCCGTCCAGCGCCGACCACTTCCTCGACCCGGCGCCGCAGTCGCCGACCGGCTGGGATCGCTACAACCTCGCCTACTGGCACGCCAACTACGCCGAGTTCGCCACCTGGTTCTTCGAGCAGGTGCTCTCCGAGCCCCACTCGACCAAGGCGCGCGAGGACGCCGTCGGGTGGGCGCTGGAGTCGGGACCCGAGCTCATCGGGGCCGAGGCGTGCAAGCCGCCGCAGCGCCGTCGAGGGGGCAGGCCTGCTCGACGGCGTGACCTGTCCGCTGCTCTTCGTCCACGGCACCGACGACCGGGTGCAGCCGCACGCCTCCTCCGAACGGGCGGCGCAGATCACCGGGTCGCCGCTGATCTCGCTGGCGGGTGCCGGCCACCTCCCGAACCTGCGCGACCCGGTGCGCTTCAACCTGTTGCTGCGCGAGTTCGTCGATCGGGTGGCGGCGTGAGGGCACGGCTGCCCGATCGCACCGGCGCAGTCGATCGTGACGGGGTCGCCATCCACTTCGAGCTGTTCGATCGACCCGCGGCGCCGACGATGCTCCTGGTCGCTCCGTCCCCGATCACCCACTCGCGGATCTGGAAGGCGCTCGTCCCGCACCTCGCCAGCCGCTACCGGGTCGTCACGCTCGACGGGCGGGGCAACGGCCGGTCCGGGCGACCCACGTCGGTCGAGCGAGCACACACGGGCAGCCAACGTCGGCGACATCGTCGCCGTCCTCGACGCCACCGACACGGCGACGGCGGTCGTCGTCGCCCACTGTCACGCCAACTGGTGGGCGGTCGAGCTCGCCGACGCGCACCCGTCGCGGGTCGCCGCCCTCGTGGCCATCTCCCCCGGCGTGCCGTACCTCGGCCGGCCACAACCGCACTGGGTCTCGACCGCGGCGACGTGGGACGAGGTCCTCGACGATCCGAGCGGATGGGAGCTCTTCAACCGCCACGTGATCACGAGCCAGCACCGGCGCTGGGTGGAGTTCTTCTTCGGCGAGCAACTCGTCGAGCCGCACTCGACGAAGCAGCACGAGGACGCGGTGGCGTGGGCGCTGGAGTCGACCGGCGAGATCCTCGCGGCGAGCGAAGAAGGACAGGAGCTGGCGATGCCCGAGCGGGATCGCTTCGAGCGGCAGTGCCGAGACATCGCCGTGCCTGTGCTCGTCATCCACGGCGACCAGGACGTGTGCCAGCACGTCGACAGGGGCCGTTCGTTCGCCGAGCTCGTCGGCGCCGAGCTGGTCGTGCTGGAAGGCGCTGGCCACCTCGCCCTCGTTCGCGATCCCGTCCCGGTCAGTCGCGCCATCACCGACTTCGTCGACCGCACCATGGGGGTGCCCATGCAGCAGCACGTCTGGACCCGAGCAGCGAGCCGCCGGCGGCGGTTGCTGTACCTCTCGTCACCGATCGGGCTGGGCCACGCCCGCCGCGACCTCGCGATCGCCGAGGAACTGCGCCGGCTGTCGCCCGACCTCGAGATCGAGTGGCTCGCCCAGCACCCGGTGACCGCCGTGCTGGAGGCGGCGGGCGAGACCGTGCACCCGGCCAGCGCGTGGCTCGCCTCCGAGTCCGGCGCACATCGCCTCCGAGTCGTGTGGCCACGACCTCCACTGCTTCCAGGCGCTGCGCAGCATGGACGAGATCCTCGTCGCCAACTTCATGATCTTCCAGGAGGTCGTGGAGGAAGGGCTGTACGACGTCGTCGTGGGCGACGAAGCATGGGACGTCGATCACTTCTGGCACGAGAACCCGGAGCTCAAGCGTGGCTCGCACGTGTGGCTGACCGACTTCGTCGGCTTCCTCCCGATGTCCGACGGCGGCGACCACGAGGCGTTCCTGACGACTGACTACAACGCCGAGATGATCGAGCACATCGCCAACTACCCGCGCATCCGCGACCGCTCGATCTTCGTCGGCAACGCCGACGACATCGTCGCCGACACCTTCGGGACGGGCCTGCCGAAGATCCGCGACTGGACCGAAGCGCACTTCGACTTCTCCGGCTACATCACCGGCTACTCACCACCGAGCCCCGATGAGGCGGCCGCGTGGCGGGCCGAGCTGGGCTACGGCGACGACGAGCTCGTCTGCGTCGTCACCGTCGGCGGCTCGGGCGTCGGCCGCGACCTGCTCGAGCTGGCGATCGCCGCCCATCCGATCGCCCAGCGTGCCGTCCCCCAACTCCGCACGATCGCCGTGGCCGGGCCGCGCATCGACCCCGGCAGCCTGCCGAGCTGGCCCGGGCTCGACGTTCGCGGCTACGTCGATCGCCTCTACCGTCACCTCGCCGTCTGCGATCTGGCCATCGTGCAGGGGGGACTCTCGACGACGATGGAGCTCGCCGCGGCCAAGCGGCCGTTCCTGTACTTCCCGCTCGCCCACCACTTCGAGCAGCAGTTCCACGTCCGCCACCGACTCGACCAGTACGGGGCGGGCGTGTGCATGGACTTCCCGAGCACCGACCCGGACCGCCTCGCCGAGGAGATCGTCGCCCGGATCGGCCACCCGGTCACCCACCGCGACGTGGAGACCGACGGGGCCGCGACGGGCCGCGGCGATGATCGCCGACCTGATCTAGCGCTTCCCTCGTCGCCACGCCCAGACGTGCGGTCGACTCCAAACGATGTGGGCAGGACGGGTGCTACACCGGGTGCGTGAGCTCCCTGTGGCCGCAATCGGTGGACCCGCCCGACCGCGTCCTCGTCGCCGCCACGTCGTGGGGCCCGCTGATCGACCGCTGGATGCCCACGACGCACTGCTTCATCCACCTCGTGTCGTGGATGGATCCGACGTGGGCCCGCAAGGAGGCCCACGAGCTTGTCCTGCTCACCGCCTACCTCGCCCATCGCGACGACGCCCCGGACTTCTGGGACGTCCTGCGCGTCGTGATCGTCGAGTACCTGTCGGCGGGGATCCCTGCCTACTTCGACTGGCTCGTCGACCGCGACGAGGCCACGCACGAGGTCGTCGCGGCGATGCGACGACTGCCGGTGCGCGACCAGGTCCTGCTGTGCCTCTACGACGACGACGGGCGCACGTCGCGACACGAGGAAGGTCGATTCCGCTCGGCCGACCTGGCGTTGCTGCTGGGGATCGAACCGGCGTCGGTCCGTGTGGCTGCGAGCACCGCTCGACAGCGCCTCCAACGTGACCGAGAGGCACAGCGGTGAACGACGAGTTGGACACGCTCCGCGCGCCAGTCCCCGTCGGGGTCGCCGCCTCGCCGACGGCGACACCCGGGTCGGCCCTCCACCCGGCGATCGACGCCAGGTCGATCGTCGCCGTGCCGCGACCCACGAATGTCCGCCAACTCGACCGGCCCGCCCCCCTGCGGCCCCCGGATCCGCTGGGGATCCTCGATCCCGACGAGCCGAGCGCTCGTGTCCTCACCGCGTCCCGCCCGCGGCCGGCCCGTCGCCCGTGGCTCGCCGTCGTGACGGCGGCGACCGTCGCCGCGTGCGCGGTGGGCCTCGTCGTGTACGTCGGGCGCGACGATGGGCCGAGCGGCGACGGCGACCTCGTGGCCGGCGCCTCGGTGCCCGCCGACGATGCCCAGCGGCACGGTTCGCTCGACGCAGCTCTCCTGGGGACCTGATCCAGGCCTCTGCCCCTCGAGCCAGCAGGCGTGCTACGCCGTCGCCGTCACGCTCGACGGCTACGCAGCCGGTCAAGAGGTGCTCGTCGCGTGCATCGTCGCCCGACCGCCCGACACCAGACGTCAGCGTCGTGACGATCGGCGACACCGGGGGCGCGACCGTTCGCGTGCCGTGCGCCGAGAACCGCGCCGCGCGGACGATCGACGTCACCGTCGACGGCGAGGTCGCGGCGACCATCGAGCTGCCGACGACGATCGTGCCGGCGTCCGACCGTCTCGTTCACCAACGATCGCTCGGCGATGGGCCAGGCCGGATGTTCCGTCGAGGCGTGCCGCTTCGTCGATGTCACGCTGACCGGCTTCGAACCGGGGACCGATGTGACCGTCAGCTGCCACGGCGAAACGGTCGGGTCCGTTCTCCTCGACCGCCGTGTCGATCGGACCCGACGGCACGGCGACGCAGATGGCCTGCTACTTCGGATACCCCGACGATCAGTTCTGGGTCGAGGCCGACGGTGTGTCGTCCGAGACCATCACATGGCCGACGCGATTGACCTCGGTGCACCGCCGAGAATCCCCTGGCTCGTAGCATCACCACGTGACGGATCGTGGCGACGAGTCACCCGGTGGAGATGCGGCAAGCGTCGACGTGCTCTCGCGGGAGGAGTGCTGGCAACTGCTCACCACTGGCGCGGTCGGCCGGCTCGCCGTGATCACCGCGGACGGCCTGCCGTTCGTGGTCCCCGTGAACTACGTCCTCGACGGCGAGACCGTCGTCTTCCGCACCGACTACGGGATGAAGTTCGACGCCCTCCTCCGGCATCCGGTCGCCTTCCAGGCCGACTCGATCGATCCCCGCACCCACACCGGCTGGACGGTGCTCGTCCAGGGCGTCGCCCACGAGGCGACCCCGCAGGAGGCCGACCACCTCACCGTCGAACCGTGGGCGGGACCCAAGCAACGCTGGGTGCAGATCGTCTCCCGGCACATCTCGGGTCGACGTCATCCGGCGCGGGGACGGCTGATCGTCAGGACTTGACCAGACGATCGATGGCGCTGGTGGCCTCGTCGATCAGCCGCGCCGATTCGTCGTCGTGGCCGGCAGCGGCGGCACCCGCGATGCAATGGCGGAGATGCTCGTCGAGCAAGCCCACGGCGACGCTCTGCAGCGCCTTCGTCGCGGCACTGACCTGGGTGAGGATGTCGATGCAGTAGTCGTCGTTGTCGACCATCCGCTGCAGTCCGCGGACCTGCCCCTCGATGCGGCGCAGCCGCTTCAGGTAGTCGTCCTTGTGCATCGTGTAGCCGCGCTCAGCTGCCATCACGCCAGGATACTCCCGGAGGGTATGCGTCAGGCTCAGGATCGAAGCAGCCGCACGCGCGACGTCGTCGTGGTCCGGTCCGCCTCGATCGTCGAGCGCAGGCGAGCCCATGCCTCGTCGATCGTCGCCCCGACCGCCGAGGCGACGGCGAACTCACCGTCGTAGCGCTCGGCCTCGGCCGTCCACGTCGGCTCGATCTCGAGCAGGCGACCATCACGTGCCCGCAGGTGGTTCTCGTGGTAGTCGAGCGTCGTGCGCCACCCGGCCCGCTCGAGGACGCGACGGTCGATCGGTTCGACGAGCACGCCGTGACGTCGTGGGCGCCGCGCCGACCGGAGCGTGCTCATCGACATGCGATCGAGTCTGGACCATCCGGCCTGTGGATCGTCAGTGCCGATTACCTGTGAACATGTTGGGGATGGTGGCCGGCTGGTTGTGGGAATCGACCGCCCGGGCAGCGATCGGGATACCCTTGGCGGCCGTCCGCGGGTGTAGCTCAACGGCTAGAGCTCCAGCCTTCCAAGCTGGCGGTGCGGGTTCGATTCCCGTCACCCGCTCCACGAAAGTCCAGCTAGATGGCGGTGAGCGGGGCTGGGCCGCTGGCCGAGCCGTTACATCGGGAGCTGTCGCCACTGTTGTCGCAACGCATGGGTTCCGGGTTGACCGACGTTGACCCAGCGGGCGACGTCGATCTGGTGGAGGTCGAACTCGAAGACGGGGTCATGGCGGACCGACTCGATCATGCCACCGACCCCGCTCCGCCCGACGACGGTCCGCACGAGCGACGTGATGCCGGCGTCGGCGGAGATGTCCGTCGCCGTCGCCCGGATGCAGAGCTCGTCGTCGTCGGGTCCCGGCATGGCGTGGATGACACAGCGAGGCTCGCGCCGCAGGTCCCATCCCTTCGGCGACTGGCGCGGGATGGCGGCGAAGAGGCGGCCGTCGGCGAGGATCGGGCAGAACGGGTGGAGGCGCGGCGCGCCATCGCGACGCACGGTCGCGAGGTAGCCGACGGAGAAGATGTGCTGACCAGGCGGTACCTGCCGACCGCCGTCGAGGGCGAACAGGCCTGGCCAGAGGCGGGACGCCACTGCCGCGATCTCCGGTGCGTCCCGTGCGACGTCTGACAAGGTGGCCACGGCGTCAGCTTGGTCCGTGCGATGCGATACGAGGTATCTCCCGTGCCGTCGCCGCGCTCACGAGACCGTGCCGCTGGGGACGGGTGACGTGTTGCTGCGCGCCGGACGCCTCGGCGAGGCGCGGATGCGGTTCTGGCGGATGGCCGACACCGCCGAAGCGGCGGGGGACGCCGAGGGCATGGCCATCGCTGCGCTCGGGCTCGGAGGCATCTGGGTGCACGAGCATCGGGCGTCGCTCGACAAGGCGCGGGTCGAGTCGCTGCAGCGCAGTGCCCTGGCCCGGCTCGACCCCGGCAGCTCGCTGGCGCACCGCCTGCGCACGCGGCTCGCCGCCGAGCACGCCTACGTCGTCGGTGACCCCGGACCGGTCCTCGAGGCGCTCGACGACGCCCGGCGGCTGAGCGATCCGGTCGTCCTCGCTGAGGCCCTGTCACTCGCCCACCACTGCCTGCTCGGCCCGCACCACACGGACCTTCGCCTCGCCCTGGCCAGCGAGCTGATCGCCGTCTCGCCGCGCACGGGTCGCGCCCTCGACGGGTTGATGGGCCTGGCCTGGCGCACCGTCGACCTCGTCCTGCGCGGGGACCGGCTCGCTGGCAGGGCGCTGTCCGAGCTGCGCACGCAGCTCGCCGTCGAGCCGTGCGACGCGCTGCGCTTCCTCGCCGACGCGATCGAGGTGATGTTCGCCATCCGCGAGGGTCGCCTCACCGATGCCGAGGCGCTCGCCGGGGCCTGCTACGACTTCGGTCTCGACGTCGGCGATGCAGACGCGCTCGGTTGGTACGGCGCCCAGCTGATCGCCATCCGCTGGCTCCAGGGGCGAGCCGACGAGCTGCTCCCCCTGGTGCGCGAGATCGCCGACTCGTCCACCATCGCCGAGCCCGCCGCAGGATTCGTCGCCGCCGTCGCCGCACTCGCCGGCGCGGCGGGCGACCGCGACGCCGCCCGCACCGCCCTCGCCTGCCTGCGCGCGGCCGGGCTGGCAACGGTGTCCTCGTCGAGCAGCTGGTCGGCGACCATGCTCGGCGTCTGCGAGGCCGCCCACCTGCTCGACGACGTCGACGCCGCACGAGACGCCTACGAGCTGCTCGTACCGTTCGCCGACCTTCCGGTGATGGCGAGCATCGGCGTGACGACGTTCGGGTCGGCGCACCGTCCGCTGGCGCTCGCCGCCTGGACGATGGGCGACCTCGATCTGGCCATCGGGCACCTCGAATCGGCGATCGCCGCCGACCTGGCGACGGGCGACGCACCGTGGCAGGCACTGGCGGCGGCGACGCTGTCGGACGCCCTCGAGGCACGCGGTCGGCCGGGTGATCGCCAGCGGGCGACCGAGCTGCGCGCCGGCGCGATCGCCGCGGCGCGGCGCTTCGGGATGGACCGCCGGGCCGACGAGTGGCAGGAGCGCATGCCCGCGACGAGCGCTGAGTGCCGCCGCGACGGGCGTGTCTGGACGGTACGCGTCGGCGACCGTTCGGTCAGCGTGCCGCACTGCGTCGGCCTCGAGTACCTCGGCAAGCTCATCGCCAACGCCGACGTGGAGATCGCCGCCATCGACCTGGCCAGCGCGCACTCGCTGCCGGCGACGACGGCGGCGCGCTCACCGCAGCTCGACGCCGAGGCCGTGGCGTCCTACCGCCGGCGCATCCACGAGCTGCGCTCGGCGATCGACGACGCCGATGCCTGCGCCGACATCGAGCGGGCATCGCTCGCCCGCATCGAGCTCGACGAGCTGATCGACGGGCTGGCCCGGTCGACGGGGCTGGCCGGCACGATCCGCTCGTTCACCGACGACACCGAGCGGGCGCGGGTGTCGGTGTGCAAGGCGATCAAGCGGGCGCTGCGGATGATCGCCGACGCCGACAGCGCGCTCGGCGAGATCCTCGCCAGGCGCGTCGTCACCGGCGTCCGTTGCACGTACCGCTCGGCGTGAGCCCACCGACCGAGACTAGAGGTCGGGGCACTTCCACGGTGGGAGGCGGCAGATCGGCGGGTCGGGCGGCTCCTCGACGGGCGGCTCCTCCTCGGGCGGCGGCGGCGGCGGGGGCGGCGGAGGCGGCGGGTTGACGGAGCACGTGATGTCCCACCAGTACGGCCCGTCGGGCGACGTGCCCGGCGCCTGCACCGGCAGGTAGCGGACCCATGACTGCTTCGGTCCGCCCTGCTGGGTGTCGCACGGACCCCAGCCCGGGATGATCGAGGGCACCTGCGAGGCCACCCATGCCAGTTGGGCGCCGGTGAGCTCGGCGTAGCCGGCGGCGTCGGCGCAGTTCACGCCGGACGGCGCGGGCAGGCTGGCGACGCCGACCTGGGTCCACCCGTCGGGCTGCTGCACGAGGAGGGGTGAACCCCGGTCGTCGGCACAGGCCGTGCGGCCGGACAGGCCGGCGCCGAGCATCATCGGCGGCGTTCCAACTGATCGGGTGCGGCCAGTTGGACAGCACGTCGGCCATGTCGGCGTCGCTGCGCAGCGGGGTCGTCGCGGTCCACATGCGTCCCCTCGGGTCGGGATCGACGCGCGGGGCGAGGGAGACCATCGTCGACGGCGTACCCGGCGCGAGCAGCTGCGGCTGCCACGGCGCTCCCACCTGGATCGTCGGGATGCCAGCGGTCGAGCCCTTGAGGCGAACGATGGCGAGGTCGTGGCCGGCGGTCGGATCGCCGTTCCACAGCGGGTGGACGGTGATGCTCTTGACCTCGAGGTACAGGCCCCCGATGTCCCAGAACTGGAACGGCAGGGCGTAGTTCGACGTGCAGCTGGCTGCCGCCAGCAGGGTGTTCTCGGCGATCAGCGTCCCGCTGCACGACGGGGCGAAGGATGTCAGGCGGCCGACGAAGGGGTAGTCGCTGCGCGGCACCTCGACGCCGCCGACGATTGCCGAGGCCGGCGCGCCGACCCCGGCGGCCGCCAGCCCGGCGACGACGGCGACGAGCCCGGCGAGCGTTCGCCGGACCCTCGATGAATTGACGGATGGCACGGATGTCCTCCTCTCGGTCCGCCGCGACGTGCGGCGTGACCAGAGAGGCGTGACGTCACCGTGCCACGCGGTGGAACGCGACGTCAGTGCCCCGGCTGGTAGGTGCCGAAGCACCAGACGTTGTTCTCGTGGTCCTTGGCGACGAAGTCCCGTGACCCGTAGTCCTGGTCGGTGGGTGCCATCAGGATCTCGGCGCCGGCGGCGACGGCTCGATCGTGCATGCTGTCGACCTCGTCGAGCGAGATGTAGACGACCGAAGGTCCGGTGTCGAACATCGAACCCTCGGTGTACGGCCCGAGACCGAGCGGCGCATCGTCGAGCGAGAGCTCGACGTACTGCACGGAGCCGTCCTCGGCCTTGTGTGCCTCGTGCTGGACGAAGCCGAACTTCTCGATCAGGAAGCGGGCGCCTGCTTCGAGGTCGCGGTAGTGGACGACGGGGTTGATCGTGGTGGCCATGCCCGATCATCGCTCGGATCGCCCACCTTCCGACGCCTCCAGCGACCGAAGTGTTTCAGTTCGCCGGTTGGAGTGGGCGCGGCGCGTGGATCGCTCGGAGGTGATCGTCGACGATGAGGACGACTTCGCCGTGCATGCCGTCGGAGTCGTGGAACCAGATGCTGTGGAAGGCGCCGAGATCGTCGATGGTGCCGTCGCTCGCCCCTCGTTGCACGAGTCGGTCGCGGATCTCGTCGAAGGCTTCAGGTGAGGCGGCGGTGAGGGCGAGGTGGTCGAGGTGGCCGCGTTGGAACATGTCCGGTGATGCCGTCGCGAAGCGGCTGCTCTCGATCTCGGCGGGGTGGAGCCACGAGTTCGGCCCGGTGCGGATGATGGCGTGCCGGAACGCCGGCGTGGTCTCGTCGAAGACGACGTCGAGGCCGAACACGGTGGTGTAGAACTCGATGAAGCGGTCGAGGTCGGCGGTCATGACGGCGATGTGGTTGACGCCGGCGAGGAGGTCCATGTCGGCTCCGTTCATGGCTTCGGTGGGGTCAGGAGGGCGTCGATCGCGGTGGCGACGGCTGCGGCGGCCCGTTCGCCGTCGAGATCCCAGAAGTCACGCAGCGCTCGCCAGACGGCGGCGGTGCCGAGGACCTGCACCACTGCGGCGATGTCGCGTGCCGTCGTTGGGTCGAGGTCCGGGCGAGCGCTGACGACGACGGCCAGGGCTGCGTCGCGACGGTCCTCGATCGAGTCGAGCCGGGCCTGTCGACCCTCCGGTGACGACAGCAGTTCGTCGACGACCGGTGCGACGCTGTCGAAGCCCGGGAACACCCGTCGCACCATGGCGGTCATCGCCTCGGCGGTGGTGGGGAGTTGCCCGTCGAAGCCGATGCGCCGGTTGACATGGTTGAACAAGGCGCTGACCAGCGCTTGCCGGTTGGCGAAGTGGCGGTAGACGGTGCGCTCGGGAATGTTGGCGGTCGCCGCGACCTTGGCGAAGGTGACCTCGTCGCCGGCCCGAATCACATCGCACACCGCGTCGAGGACGCGCTCGTGGAGCAGCTCGGTCTGGGCCTCACGAACTGACAGCTGGGACATGACAGCTAGACTGCCATAGTGGCAGTGTTACTGTCAACTCTCGGCCAGATGAGCGGTGCTCCATGAGGTTCTGTGGCGAGTTCTTCGCGGTGTGCGCGGCAAAACTGTCGTCAGAACGTGGCCGGTCATGGGCGCAGCAGCACCCGTCCGAACGCCCGCCGACTCTCGATGTAGGCGTGTGCCGCGGCGGCCTCGGCGAGCGGGAACACTCGATCGATGACGACACTCAGCTCCCCGCTCGCCACGCGTTGCAGCAGTCGCTCGATCATCGCCCGCACCCGAGCCGGGGACCGTGCCATCTCGGCGCCGAGGAACACACCGGTCAACGTGGCGTTCTTCTCCATCAGCGGCCACACTTCGGGCGGGGCGACCTCACGACCGGCCCGGCCGACCCAGCTCACCCGCCCGCGGTAGGCCAACGAGGCGATGCTCGCCTCGAGTGTCCGGCCGCCGACAGGATCGACGACGAGGTCGACGCCCTGCCCATCGGTGAGCTCGCGGACCCTGGCCGCCACGTCCTCGCGCGTGTAGTTGATGCCGTGATCCATCCCGTGCTCGCCGAGTCGCTCGAGTCGATCGTCGCTCGACGCCGTGGCGATCACCGCTCCAGCCGCGGCCGCCTTGGCGAGCTGGATCGCGGCGAGCCCGACCCCGCCTGCACCGGCCTGCACGAGCACCGCCTCGCCGGCGCCCAGGTGACCGAACTCGAACAGGCAGTCGTCGGCGGTGCCGAACTCGATCGGCACACCGGCGGCGGCGTCGATGGACAGCCCCGCAGGGATCGCGTACACAGACCCTGCCGGCGCCGACACCAACTCGGCGTGGCTGCCGTAGCCGATCGTCGCCACGACGGGCTGGCCGACGACGAACTGGTCGACACCGGAGCCGACGTCGCGAATCCGTCCGGCAACCTGGTAGCCGACGACATGCGGGGACGAGACCATCACCCCGCCAGCGCGGTGCAGCAGATCGCCGCCTTGGACGCCCACCGCCTCGACCCCGATGATCACCCCGCCCGGGCGGAGCTCGGGATCGGGCACGTCGACGTACTCGAGCACCTCGGGCCCGCCCGTCCTGGTGTACGCCGCGGCCTTCACGAGTGTTGCTCCTGAAGTCCACGCCCGACGTCGTCGAGGTGGTGAAGTGAGTCGTGCAGCGCATGTTCGAGGAGGCGCCGCACGTCGCTGCGCTGCTCACCGACCGTGAGCCCGCGTGTCCATCGGTCGGCGCCAGCGTCCTCGGCGAGCTGCGCCAAGCGATCCGCCTCCACCGTGAGGGCGTCGATGACCTCGACCGGATCGGCATCGCAATAGGCCGCGGCGGCGGCATCGAGCAGGTCGTCGCCGATCGCCGGATAGGTCGGTTCATCGCGGGTGAGCGCTTGCTCCACCCCGAACACGTGCAGCGCCGTGATGTCGCGGCTGTGCGCCGCGTACTCGAGTGCCGACCACGTCGCCGGCGCAGGACGCGTGCGGAGGTGGCTCCCGGCCTCGGCGAGCTGCGTGCGCCATCGTGCACCGAGGGACCGCACGGATTCGAGCAACGCTGGGTCGCTGTACGCGTCGCCGTCGAAGCCGCACGCATCGCAGCGCTCGTGGATGCGTGTCACGTCATCAGTCTGACCGCGAAAGCGAGTCCCGATGGCGTTCACCGAGCGGGCAACCTGTCGAGATGGGATCGGTCGTGTGGGAACGGGACGTCGCCGAGGTCTACGACGACACCTCCGCAGCCATGTTCGAACCGGCGGTCCTCGACCCGGCGGTCGATCTCCTGGCCGAGCTCGCCCAGCAGGGTCGGGCGCTCGAGTTGGCGATCGGCACCGGCCGCGTGGCGCTCCCGTTGCGCGCTCGCGGCGTCGAGGTGTGCGGGATCGAGCTGTCGCCGCACATGGCCGAGCAGCTGCGGATCAAGCCGGGCGCCGACGCCATCCCGGTCACCATCGGCGACATGACGACGACACGTGTCGACGGCACCTTCTCGCTCGTCTACCTGGTCTTCAACACGATCATGAACGTGACCACCCAGGACGAGCAGGTCGCCGTGTTCGCCAACGCCGCCGCCCACCTCGAGCCAGGCGGCTGCTTCGTCGTCGAGGTGGGCGTGCCGCAGTTGCGCCGACTCCCACCGGGCGAGATCGGTCGCGTCTTCGAGATGCAACCGGGCCACGTCGGGATCGAGACCTTCGACGACCTCGTCGGCCAGATCACGTGGTCGCATCACTGGATGTCCGTCGACGGGCGCCTGGTCCGGCACGCCGCTCCGTACCGCTACGTGTGGCCGTCCGAGCTCGACCTCATGGCCCAGCTCGTCGGCCTCCGCCTTCGCCACCGGTGGGCGGACTGGACCAAGCAGCCGTTCACGTCGGAGAGCACCTCCCAGGTCGCCGTCTTCGAGAAGCCGCTGTGACCTGGGCGTGCTGCGTGCGATGATCTCAGGGATGGAGGTCGCCGAGTTCGATCCCTTCGGCGGCTCGTTCCTCCAGGATCCGTACCCCCACTTCGCCCGTCATGTGCGGGAGCAGCCGGTGTTCTACGCCGCCGATCTCGACTACTGGGTGATCTCGCGCTACGCCGACTGCCGCCGGGCGCTGCGCGAGTTCGCCACGTTCTCGGCGAGCAACGCCCTCGCCCCGGTGACGATCCCGTGTCCGGCCGCCCGTGCCGCGCTCGCCGACGGCGGGTTCCGGTCGATCCCGACGATCACCAACGTCGACCCGCCGGCGCACACCCGAACCCGCCGCATCGCCCAGGCTGCGTTCACGCCACGGCGGGTCGCCCGGATGGAGGACGTCGTGCGCGGGCTCGTGATCGACTACCTCGATCGGCACCGGCTGGTCGGCCGTTCCGACATCGTCGCCGAGCTGACGTGGGAGCTCCCGGCGCTCGTCCTGTTCCACATCCTCGGCGTGCCGGCGTCGGACATCAGCGAGGTGAAAGAAGGCGCCAAGACCCGGCTCAGCTTCATGTTCGGCCGGCCCGGCGAGCAGGAGCAGGTGTCGATCGCCGGCGGCATGGCTCGGTTCTGGCGTTACTGCGAAGAGCTGGCCGACGATCGGCGAGCGCGGCCGCGCGACGACTTCACGTCGGACCTCGTGCACACGCCCGACGAGACCGGCGCGCCGTTGAGCCAGCAGGAGGTGGCGACGATCCTGTTCGGGCTGCTGCTCGCCGGGCACGAGACGACGACGAACCTGCTCGGCAACGGCCTGCGCCGGTTCCTCGAGCAGCGCGATCGCTGGGAGGCGCTGTGCAGCGAGCCGGCGCTGGTCCCGAACGCGGTCGAGGAGGTGCTGCGCTACGACTCGTCGGTGATCCACTGGCGTCGGCGCACCACGTCCGAGGTCGTGCTCAGCGGCGTCACCGTGCCCGCCGACGCCAACGTGCTGATCGCCATCGGTGCCGCCAACCGCGACCCGGCGGTGTTCGACGATCCCGACGTGTTCGACATCCGACGCCGCAACGCCCGCGACCACCTCTCGTTCGGCTTCGGGCCGCACGTGTGCCTCGGGGCGCCGCTCGCCCGGCTCGAGGCGCGGGTCGTGTTCGAGGAGTTGACCGGCCGCCAACCCGGGTTGCGCCTCGCCGAGGACCAGGACTTCGAGTTCATGCCGATCATCGCCTTCCGCGGCCCCACGTCGCTGTGGGTCGAGGCCTGATTCCCTATTCGCGGGCCATCATGGCCTCGGCCTCGGATTCGAGGTCGAGGTACTGGTCGTCGCCGAGCGAGACCTCGACGCGGCGGATGCGCCCGCCGGTGAAGGCGAACGGCGGGACGTACTCCTCGCTGACGGGTGCACCGGAGTCACGGCCGATCGTCAGGCCCTCACCGCACAGCGCGTAGTGGCCCGGCTGGGTGCGCAGCGGGCCCTCGGCGACGAGCTGGTCGTCGATGTACAGCTTGGCGGTGCCGTGGGTCTCGTGGTGGTCGCCGGTCGACTCCTTGACGAACTCCATGCCGAGCACGCGCTTGCCGACCGTCACCCCGTCACCGATCAGCTTCTGCTCCGGTGGCACGCCGATGAAGCTGTTGACGTAGAACAGCTTGCGGTCCTTGACGAAGAGCGCATGGCCGCCGAAGCGCGAGCCGTGGGCAAAGAGCACGCCATGGGCGTCGGCCTCGGCGATCTCGACCTCGGCGAGGATCTTGAACGAGCGGCCGCGGGTGTTCGGTGCCGAACGCTCCGGCAGCTCGGTGGTGTCGGGATAGAGCACGAACAGGTCCTTGCCCTCGCCTGTCGACGGCCGCTCGGCGAGCAGGATCTCGAGCGGCGTGCGGTCGTCGAGCGGGAGCACGTCGAACTTGCCGGCTTCGGCGAACCAGACGTCGATCAGTTCTTGCAGCTTCTCCGGGTGCTCCTCGGCGAGGTCGTGGGCCTCGGCGCGGTCGACGTCGGTGTGGAACAGCTGCCAGCGATCCTGGTCGAAGTGCCCGATGCCCGACGTCGGGCCGTGCTCGGCCACCGCCTTCCAGCCGTCGTGCCAGATGCCGCGCGTCCCGAGCATCGAGTAGTACTGGGTCTGCTTGGCGGACGGGGCATCGGGTGCGGCGTCGAAGGAGTACTTCATCGAGATGCCCGGCGATCGGCGTCTGCTCGTAGCCGTTGACGAACTCCGGCAACTCGAGCCCGCACGCTTCGAGGATGGTCGGCACGACGTCGATGGCGTGGTGGTACTGGTGACGGACCTCACCCTTGGCCTCGATGCCCTTCGGCCAGTGGACCACCATCGGGTCGGCGACGCCGCCCTGGTAGGAGTAGCGCTTGAACATGCGGAACGGCGTCGAGAAGCCGAACGCCCACCCGGTCGGGTAGTGGTTGTAGGTGTCCGGGCCGCCGAGCACATCGATCATCGCCAGGTTCTCGGCCAGGTCGTCGGGCCATTCGTTGAAGAACTTGTTCTCGTTCACCGAGCCGTTGGGCGTCCCCTCGGCGGAGGCGCCGTTGTCGGCGCAGTAGAAGATCAGCGTGTTCTCCAGCTGCCCGGACTCCTCGAGGTAGTCGACGATGCGCCCGACCTGGTGGTCGGTGTACTCGGAGAAGCCGGCGTAGACCTCGGCCATGCGGCTGAACAGCCGCTTCTCCTCGTCGTTCAACGCTGTCCCACGGTCGCACCAGATCCCCCGGCGAGAACGTGCCCTCGGTCATCGGGTTGATCGGCGACAGCTCGGTGCCCTCGGGGAAGATGCCGCGCTCGATCATCCGCGGCAGCGCCCACTCCCTGTACGCCTCGTAACCGTCGTCGAACGCACCCGCGTACTTGTCGAT
This sequence comes from uncultured Acidimicrobiia bacterium, assembly GCA_963749315.1. Lineage (GTDB taxonomy): Bacteria > Actinomycetota > Acidimicrobiia > Acidimicrobiales > Ilumatobacteraceae > JALZMG01. Next base: position 41,342 of record CAVVMS010000019.1, on the reverse strand, counting down.
GAACTCCTTCGGTGCATGGTGCGGAGCGTGGTTGGCCCCCGGACAGAAGAACATGTACCACGGCTTGTCCGGCCGCGACTGCCGGGAGTCACGGATGAACGTCAGCGCCTTGTCGGCGAGATCCTTGGACAGGTGGTAGCCGTCCTCCGGACCGGACGGCGGGTCGACGTAGTGGTTGTCGTCGACGAGGGTCGGGTACCACTGGTCGGTCTCTCCCCCGATGAACCCGTAGAAGCGGTCGAATCCGCGCGCCAGCGGCCACTCCGACTTCGAGCCGCCCATGTCCCACGCATCGGACGGCACGTTGTGGTTCTTGCCGACCCAGTACGTGTTGTAGCCGTGCTGGCGCAGCACCTCGGCCAGGAAGGCGTTCTCCTTCGGGATGTATCCGTTCGACCCGGGGAACCCGGTCGCCCCCTCGGCGATGCAGGCGTACCCGTTCTGGTGGTGGTTGCGGCCGGTGAGGAGGCACGACCGGGTCGGGCTGCACAACGCCGTTGTGTGCCACTGCGTGTACGTGAGCCCGCCATCGGCCAGACGCTGCATCGTCGGCATCTCGATCCGCCCGCCGTACGGTGACCACGCCGCCAACCCCGTGTCGTCGTACAGCACGATCAGGATGTTCGGCGATCCCGCCGGCGCGGTCGGCTGGGTCCACGGGCCCCAGTCCTGCACCGAGTCACGGACGTCGACGTTGATCGTCCCCTTGAACGCAGCCATCAGCTCCTCCTCGTTCGGCACACGACGAGGGCAACCTAGTCACTGCGTCCGCGCACGTTCACGCCGCCCCGGACGCCCATCGGCAGCTCGGTTGCACCACGATGAAGACGATGAACCGCAGGTACACCATGAGCGGCGTGATCACGTTCATCGGCGAGTCACCCAGGCGGTAGCGCCCACGTCGGCAGCGCGCCGGGGATGATCAGGTCGAGGATGAGGATCACGAAGATGAACCCGATCAGTAGCCACAGCGGACCGATGTCGGCGAGCGAGAATCCCTGCGGCGGAATGGCCGCCGCGCCCGCGGCTCGTCGGCGGACGTCGCGAACAGCCTGAGCCGCCGTCGCAACGGCTGCTCCGTCAGCAGTTGTCGACCGGCACGATCGAGGCCACTCCGGAGGTGGCCACCTCGACGGTGCCCTCGTCGGTCGTCAGGCGAATCCTGCCGGTGGGCCCCTCGACGAGCTGACCGCAGGCCGAGCGACCGGAGCCGTCGGTGATCTGGACCGAGACGGTGCTGGGGGCGGCGGCGCCGTCCTCCGGTTCGTCCTTCGTCGGCCACCAACCGCTCGACGCAGCGAGGGCCATCACGGCGACGGCCGTGTACGTCAAGCCGATCCCCAGTCGCAGGCGGCGGGCAGCAGCGGGCCCGGTCCGCGGCTCGCGCGTCGGGAACGGCCAGGCGACGCTGGCGACGACGAAGATCGAGGCGCACGACAGGGCGAGCGCGGCGATGGCCAGCACGCCGGCGGTGATCTGCAGCCAGCGTGGACTGGTCGGATCGCTCTCACCAAGCACACCGCACAGGCCGATGAACGCCAGGACGGCGAGTTGCACCCCGTGCCAACCCCGTGCCGAGCTGGCGAGATCGACCGGCGGAGGCGGTTCGGACCGCTCGGGGTCGGCGCTGCTCATGTGCAAAGTGAACCAGGGCGCGGTGAGAGAATGTGGCATGGTCCTCCCGCCCGCCGACGCCCGCCTACGCCTGCGGATCAGCGCCGTGATCGGTCGCGTGACGGTGATCGCCGAGGCCCGCAGTGATGTCGTGGTCGATCGTGGTCGAGCGGCCGAGACGGGCGCCGACGGCGCCGTCGAGGTCCGGGCCAGCCGGCCGTCGGACTCGGTGGACGTGCGCTGCCCCGCCGGCGCCGACGTGGTCGTTGGCACGATCTCGGGCAACGTCGAGCTTCGTGGACACTTCGGCTCGGTCGGCGTCACGTCGCAGAGCGGGTCGATCCGCGTCACCGCGGTGACCGAGGCCGACCTGCGCACCGTCTCTGGTGTCGTCGAGCTCGGTGAATGCGAGGGGCGATGTCGGGTCTCGACGACCAGCGGGAAGATCAAGGTGGGTGCGACCGGTGACGCCGACATCTCCACGATGTCTGGGACGATCGACGTCGACGGCGCTCAGGGGGCGGCCCGCGTGCGTGCCGTGAGTGGCGCCGTGCGTGTCGCCTCGGCCGCACGGGGACCGATCAACGTCCGCACCGTCTCCGGCAGGATCACCATCAGCCTGCCCGAGAACGTTCGCCCGGCGTTGCGTTCGTCGGGGCTCGGCAAGCTGCGCAACAGCTTCGAGGCCGGCGACGACGTCGTCATCGACATCGCCAATGTCAGCGGAACCGTCCGGCTCGTCCCGACCTGATGTCGCCGCCGACGACTCGACCAGGCTCGCAGCCTGTCGAGGGCACGATCGTGTTCACCGACCTGGTCGGCTTCACCGAGTTCACCGCGACACGCGGCGATGTCGAGGCGTTGCAGCTGCTGGCCGCGCAAGACGGGGTCGTTCGGGCGGTGCTCCCGGACGGGGCACGGATCGTCAAGGAGCTCGGCGACGGCCTCCTGCTGTGGTTCGCCGATCCGGTGACGGCGCTGCACACCGCGTTCGCCCTCAACGACGGCCTCGATGAGGCGTCGTCGACCACCGGGTTGCCGCTGTGGATCCGCGTCGGCGTGCACCACGGCAGGGCGCTGCAGCGCGGCGACGACGTGATCGGTCACGACGTCAACGTGGCGGCGAGGATCGTCGACGTCGCCGCACCCGGCGACGTGCTCACCAGCGACGCCGTGCACGCGGTCGTCGATCCCGGGTCGTCGGGTGTTTGCTTCGACGAGATCGGCCCGGTCGTGATGAAGGGCGTTCCGGAGCCGATCCGGCTGTGGCGGGCCACTCCCCGCTGAGGGGGCAGAGGCCCTTGGGCCGGAGCCCCCACCCGGTGAGCAACCTCCGGTTGCGAAGCGAAACGCCTGTCAGACGGGCACGGTGTTGCGGAAGAGATCGGCGAAGTTGCCGGCGTAGAAGCGCTCGGCGGTCTCCGCATCGACGTCGAGCGTCGCCTCGAAGCGAGCGATCGGATCGCGAGTCCCTTCGGGGTGCGGGTAGTCCGACGAGAACATGAACAGATCGGCGCCGGTCTGCTCGATCATCCACCCGACCGGCTCGCCAGGGAACGGGGTGAAGCGGAGGTGCCGGTGGACGTACGTGCTCGGCTCGTCGCGGAGATCGCGGAGCGGTGCCTCGGTCCGGGCGAATCGCATGGCCAGGTCGAGCCGGCGGATCCATCCGACGACCCACATCGCGCCCTCCTCGACCGAGGCGCCGCGAAGGCCGGGGAAGCGGTCGAACACGCCGTCGAGCACGAGCGCGCCCCAGAACACCTCGGGGCGCTGGTGGATGGCGAGGAAGTCCTTCGAGCGGACGTTCTCGCCGCCGCCGAGGAAGTCGCTCACCGGTCGGCCGTTGTCGTGGAAGCCGGGCCGCACCGGTCGGCCCCCGCCCCCGATGTGGCTGACGACCGGCGCGTTGGCCTCCTCCAGCAGCGCCCACAACCCGTCGTGATCCGGATGGGTCGGGGCGACCACGCCGCGCGGGAGGTCGGTCGGGACCTGGATGGCCGCGCAGCCCTCGTCGAGCGCGCGGCGGGCCGCCTCGATGGTCCGCGACGGATCCGCCCACGGCACCGAGCCGACGGCGAGCAGCCGCTGATCGGCACTGCAGAACGCGGCCATCGCCCGGTTCAGCGCATCCGTGCCGCCGTAGAGCAGGTCGACGTCGCCGGCGACGGCGAACTGCGTCGGGGCGAACGTCGGGAACACCAGCTGTGCCGAGAACCCCAACGCGTCGAGCACCTTCGACCGCTCCTGCGAGTCGAACGCTCCCATCGCCGACCATCCCTTGGTCTGCAACAGGGTCGAGCCGTCCGCGCTCCCGGACGAAGGCGCGGCCTGACGGCGCAGTTCGGCTTCGGCGACGGCAGCCTCTGCCAGCGCCCCGGCACCTCCCAACGCCAGCGGGCGCAACCGCTCCCTGGTGGCGTCGTCGGCGAACGGCGCCAACCAGTCCGGCAACTCCATGACGTGGCTGTCGGCGTCGAACACGAGACGATCACCGGCGTAACGAACCTCATTGCCCACGTCCGGAACCTACCCTGCGCACCCGGCTACCGTGGGCTCGAGCGGAGGGTGCGCGAGATGACCAGACTCGATGTTCGATCACGCGACCGGGGCAGCGTCGCCCGCGACGTGCTCAAGATCCTGCACGAGCAGCTGCCCGACTGGGTGCACCCGAAGCCGATCACGAAGACCGCCCTCGTGTATCACTAGTGGAGATCCGCCCTGTCGACATCGGCGACCGCCAGGCACTGGTCGACTTCGCGTCGCGCGTGCCCGAGGGCGATCGGTCGTTCAGCGATCGCAACCTGCTCTCGCAGATCGCCATCGCCAGCTGGACCCAGGCCGTCCCCGAGCGACGGTTGGTCGCCGTCGACGACGACGGCACCGTCGCCGGGATCGTCACCGTGGTCCCCGGTGTGGGCTGGACGAGCCACGTCGGCGACTTCCGACTGATCGTGCTCCCGCAGTTCCGCGGCCAGGGGATCGGGCGCCGCCTGGCAGCCGCCGGCCAGGAGCTGGCCGAGTCGCTCGGCATGGCCAAGCTGATGGTCGAGATCACGGCGAGCAACGGTGGCGGACTGGCGATGTTCGCCGCCTTCGGATTCGCCGAGGAGGCCCGGTTGGGCGGGCATGTCCGCGACGGCTCCGGTGAGTACCAGGACCTGCTGTTGCTCAGCCGGTGGCTCGACGGGTCGCGTGGATCATGAACCGACCGCTGTGCTGCCCGCCACTGTTCCGATCACCGCTCAGCGAGTCCGAGGCCGTCGAGCTCGCCGAGGTGCTCAAGGCACTCGCCGATCCGGCCCGCCTGCGCGTGATGTCGCTGATCGCCTCGTCCCCGGACGGCGAGGTGTGCGCGTGCGACCTCGCCGGACCACTGGAGCGAGCGCAGCCGACGGTGAGCCACCACCTCTCCCAGCTCGTCCGCGCCGGCATCGTCACCCGCGAACAGCGCGGCAAGTGGGCATGGTTCCGGATCAACGACGACCGAGTCGCCGCCGTCTGCCGCTGCCTCACCCCGAGCTGACCGCCCGGGTTACGCACCGCGTTCGGCGGGTAGTGCGCGCGGCATGCCACAACGAGCGTGGAGCGCCAAGCGAGAACGACAGTACGAACACATCAAGGACGGCCTGCTCGATCGGGGGGAGGACGAGGACACAGCCGAGGAGATCGCAGCACGAACCGTCAACAAGGAGCGTGCCCGGGCAGGCGAGGCGCAGCAGGCGAGCCCGTCGTCGACGCGCGACATCTCGTCGGGCCGGCGCGGTGGATTGCGCTCGCATCGCGGGTCGGGCGGTCGCACGCGCGACCAGCTGTACAACGAGGCGAAGGCGAAGAACGTGAAGGGCCGCTCCAAGATGAACAAGGCCCAACTCGAGCGAGCCGTCGGTCGGTAGCCACCTCCGCCGAGCCGACTGACGATCGTCAGCCGGAATGCAGTTCGGACGAGAAGAACTCGAGCGCCGTCTTGGTCTTGGTGTGCTGCTCGCTGTCGGTCGAGATGCCCTTGGCGGCGAGGAAGTCGACCATCTGAACGGCGACGTCGAGACCCTCACCGGGAAGGCACTTCGTCGACAGCTCGACGATGCGGGAGCCGTTCGGGTAGAGCCACATCTCGGCGACGAGCCGTCGCCCGAGCGCCTTCGGAGAGAGCTTCAGCTTGAGCACGAAGATCGGTCCCAGCACGTCGAGATCGTCGATGCTCAGGCCCTCCGGTGCATGCTCGGCGAAGAAGTTTCGCTGCGCCTTCGAGAACAGCTTGCGCAGTGGCCCTTTGCCCTGTGTCGTTTCGCGGACCGACGCGGATGGCACGCCCTTGAGCGACGCCGAGCACACGTACCCACCGGGAAGGGCATCGACCTCGACGACGAACTCCGGCATGAGCCGCAGTTCGGGTGACAGGTCATCGGGGACGACCGGGCGCAGCTTGACCACCGAGTCGTCGCCCCGCCCCTGCACCCGCCGTGCTCGGGCGACGACACCGGCCTTGTGGAGGTCGAGATCCGGGGTGTCGAAGAAGAACACCTGGCGCAGCTGCGAGTCGAGCGGATCGACCCCAAGCGCGGTCGCCGCCGATCGGTAGGAGTTCTCCGGGATCGTGAGCTTCAGCTCGATGCTGTCGGCGCCCTTGACCAAGCGACGCATCTCGAGCGCCTCGTTCATCAATCGTGTCTCCGTCATGATCGACCTCCCACGTTGCCACCATGTTGCCATGCCCGTGGACGCACGGATCCGGCGCCCGCGGCGGTGTGATCGTGCAGCTCGGCGACGAACGCCGCGGCCAGTGGGCTGAGCGGGAGGTCGGAATGTCGGACGATGCTGATCGGTCGCCCGAGGCGCCACCCTCGCACGCTCAACTCGACGAGTGTGCCGGCGGCCTGCTCGACGGCGATCGCCATCCGACTGACCGCGGCAACCGCACCGCCATCGGCGACGACGAGCTTGATCGCCTCCCACGACGGCAGCGCGAGGCGCCGACGCGGGGAGGCCCCGACGGCGCGCAACGCGGCCTCGAGCGCGACCCTCGTCGCCGATCCCTCCTCGCGATGCACCCACAGGAGGTCGTTGAGCTCACCGGGTCGAACCCGCGACCGCCCGAGCGCAGGCGCGGCAACGAGCACGATGTCGTCGTCGACGATCGGGGTGACGTCGAGGTCGGAGCGACCGCCGAACCCGCCGACGATGCCGAGCTCGACCTCGTGATGCTCGAGCGCGTCGAGCGTCTCGGCGGATGTGCCGAGCCGGAAGTCGACGTCGACGTACGGCCGGCGCTCGATGAACCGGCGCACGACACGCGGCAGGAGGTACGTGCCGGGCGTGCCGGACGCGGCGAGGCGGAGCGTACCGACCTCGGTGTCGACGAGCGCTCGCACGCCCCGCCCCGCCTCGTCGAGCAAGGCACCGGCCCGGGCCACGTAGCCGGCGAGGAACTGCCCGGCCGGCGTGAGCTGGAAGGTCGGTCGCCTGGTCACCAGGGTGATGCCGATCTCCTTTTCGAGCGCGGCGATGTGCTTCGACACGGCCGGTTGGCTGAGGTGGAGCCGGCGCGCCGCTCCGACGAAGGACTGCTCGGCTGCGAGCGCCTCGAAGGCACGCAAGCGGGCTTCCAGCAACATGAGCCAAGGTTATGTCGCTCGCTACCAACATGTACTTGCCTCAGGAGGTTCGATGGCCGGACGATGGCCCTCAGACGACGGAGGGAGTCCATGATGAGGAGACGACTGGCTTTCGGAATCGCGCTCGGGCTGCTCTCGGTGGCGGCCACCGCGAGCGGTTCGCCGGTTGCGTCGACCGGGTCACCTTCGAGCGGCACGGAGTGGAGCGGCGAGGGCAACGGCAGCCACGGCCGACGCGGAACGGTCTGGGTCGTGAACCGCGAATTGGGCGAGGTCGCGATCTTCGACGCCAGGTCCGGGAGTGTGTTGGACAAGGTGCCGACAGGACTGGGCGCCCACGAGGTCGCCATCTCGGACAACGTGGGCAAGGCGTACATCACCAACGAGACCGACAACAGCGTGTCGATCGTGTCGACGCGCACCCTCGAGGGGCACAACATTCCGCTCGACCCCGGACCGCATCACGCCGAGCCGAGCCGGGACGGGCGAACGATCCTCGTCGGGTTGGTCGGGTCGGTCGGGTCGGTCGGGACGCCCCAAGTCGCAGCGATCGATGGGCACACCGATGAGGTCGTGCGGTACACCTCGAGCTCGAACCTAGCGGCGAGGTCCCACGGCCCCGCCTTGCGCGACGACACGATCTACGTCGCCCACGAGACCGGCAACGAGGTCACCGGCGTCGACGTCGAGACGGGCGAGATCGTGCTCAGCGTCGGTGACATCTCGCACCAGCCGATCTCCCAGCCGACCGAGGTGCTTCCCGACCGCCACGAGCGGGTGCTGTACGTGTCCGCCCGAGGCGAGGGCAAGGTCAGGGTGATCGACCTGGAGACGGAGGAGTTCGTCGGCGAGGTGGCCGTCGGTGTCCAGCCGGAGACGCTGCTGCTCACACGCGACCAGCACACGCTGATCGTGAGCATGCGCGGCTCGCCGGCCCGGCTCGCCTTCGTCGACACCAAGAACCTCAAGCTGATCGCCACCATCCCGCTCGCAGGAGCCCGGTCGTTCGGCGATCTCGCCGCGATGTCGGACGACGGCCGCCTCGTCTACGCCACCTTCGATCACGGCGCGCTAGGAACCGGCGGCGTCGCCGTGGTCGACGTCCGACAGCGCGCCGTGATCGACACGTGGGAGTACCCCGGGGTCGGGCGCGTCCACGGTGTGGCGTTCTCGAGGAACATGCCGGGGTAGGGCCGAGCGGCGCCACGTTCTTCGAGAGAGCTGCGTCAGCGATGGCGCCGAATCTTCCGAGGAAAGTCCATCGAGCACAACCTCGTCATGCGGAACAGCGGCGCGCGGCGCCTGGGCTGCTCGTGGGCAGCGCGCGCCGGTAACGCATCTCAGGAACGACGACCCCGAAGACCTCATCGTCGCGACGTACGCGGTCGTCGCGCCAGCCCTCAGACTCGTAGAACCGGCGCGCCCGGTCATTCTGGGGAACGACCCACAGCACCGCCTCCCGGTAGCCGAGCCCGGCCAGCTCTGCGGTCATCTCGCGCAGCAGTTCTCGTCCGAGCCCACGGCCCCACATCTGGGGGTCGAGGTTGATGGCGTACAGCTCACCGGTGTCCGCAGCCCGACCGTCGTGTTCGGGTCCGGCTGCTGCGAAACCGACGACGACGCCGTCATCAACGATCACCTTGAGCCGCTGACCCGGCAGTAGCCCCACCACCTGGCGGCGCCAGTACGCGGCCCGGTCGTCAGCCTCGAGCTCGTCGAGGTACGCATCGGGCATCACGCCTCGATACGCGACCTGCCAGGCATGTACCTGGATCGCCCCGATCCGGTCCGACGTCCCCGAGTTGCGCGGGGCGAATCGTCAGTCGGCACCACGTGCATCCTGCTTCGTTCGCCGGTCACGGCCGCAGCGCGTTGCGTCACGACGTCCCGAGGATCGCGAGGATTGTCGATCTCAGTGGCGAATGCCACCGTGGTCCAGCAGTACCAAGGAGAGCCAGCATGACGATCCACCGGATGGACAACGTCCTCATCGTTGTCGACGACCTCGACGCGGTCATCTCGTTCTTCGTCGAGCTTGGGATGGAGCTGGAGGGCAAGGGGCCGATCGAGGGACGATGGGTGGAACGTGTGATCGGGATCGACGAAGTCCGACAGGACGTCGCGATGCTGCGGACCCCGGACGGGCACGGCCGGATCGAGTTGGCGATGTTCCACGCGCCGAAGGCGATCAGGCCCGAGCCGAAGGATCCACCGGCGAACACGCTTGGCATTCGTCGCATCATGTTCGCCGTCGACGACATCGAGGAGGTGGTTGCCCGCCTGCGCACCCACGGCGCCGAACTCGTCGGCGAGCTGGCCCAGTACGAGGACGTCTATCGGCTCTGCTACGTCCGCGGCCCCGAGGGCATCATCGTCGGACTGGCCGAACAGCTCAGCTGACGACGCGCACCAGATTCACCGACGATCTGTGTCAGATCGGTTGGATCTCGCCGGGTTTCCACGTCTTGTCGAAGAACGACCGCTCAGGGTTGTAGAGGCGCAGGATGGTCCACCAGCCTCTCCCCGGGATGGTCTGCAGCCAGTTGCTCTCCTTGCCTGCGGGGGCCGTGGGTCCGAAGTAGAGGTCGGTCGAGCCGTCGGCGTTGGTCTCGACGGTGCCGGATTGGCTACCGAGACGGGGCAGGTGCTGGTCCGTTTGGAGCATCGAGCGGGTCTGGTTGTCGTACAGGATGACGGACCAGAACCGACTCTCCGGGATGTCGGGGGGCAGCGTGAGGCAGTAGTTGCGGCCACCGTCGAAGTAGTGACCTTGGCTGTCGCGCATCGCGAAGACGTACTGCGAGCCGATGCCGGTGAGACGCATGCACATCGCCGGGGTGATGCCGGTGGCCATGTAGAAGAAGTTGGTGGCCGAGTTGAGCTTGCGGGCGCCGTCGCTCGCGGCGCCGATGGGGCCGTCGGCCGTGATCTGCGGCGGCGGGTCCAAGAACTGGTAGCCACCCACGAAGAGTGCACTCTGCCACTGTGAGTCCGGGTAGAAGGCGAAGCCCTCCTCGGGGCGTGCCGCGAAGGTCACCGTGCGGGCGGTGGCGTTGCCGACCACCACCGCATCCTCGAGGATCTGGCGCATCCGCCCGTCCGGGTCGAACGGCTTGCCGTGGACGATCCCGATCGCAGCGAGCAGGCCGAGCAGCTCGGGGTCGCCGGCGTCGGGAGGTTCCTGTTGGACGAGCTCGTTGACCACCTCCCAGTACGAGTAGTCGTTGGGGTAGAGGGTGTTGATCGGCATCCCCGACGCTTCGACGAACCTGGTCTCCGGGACCGCGGCGGCGGCGCCCAACGGTGCCCGTCCGGCGAGGAAGGTGCCGACAGCGGTGCCGTAGGCACCAGGCAGGTAGCGATGCACCTTGACGCCGTTGCGGATCGCCTCGACCGGGATCGTCGGGTCGTTGTCGACCATGAACGCTCGCCCGATCAGCGTCACCCGCCTGGTGCGGGCGTGGAAGACGTGGTACCCGCTGTCGGGTAGCGGACCGTCATAGCCCGGTCCGACCATCAGGTAGCGGCCGCCCTCGCCCCTGTCGGGGCCGGGCAGACCGACGTCGGTGATCCACCGGAACCACATGTCGTCGATCGTGCCGAGGATCCCCGATGGGGCGCCGAGTGCGGGCAGGTCGATCACCATCGGGCCGTCCGAAAGGTCGATGAACCCCCAGAAGTAGACCGTGTCGCAGTTGGCGGTGAGGAACAGCGACGACGAGTCCATCAAGTCGGAGAACAGCGCGAACGAGTTGTCCTCGATTCCCTTCGACAGGTGGCCACGACGAACGGCGGCGATCGAGGCACCGCGAAGCGCGCCGAGGAACGCCTCCACGCCGTGGACGAAGTCGAGGTGGTCGTACAACAGCGCTGCCGTCGCCTCGGTCGGAGCACCGTCGTTGAACTCCAGTGTTCCGAGCCGGCTCTCGACGCGTGTCAGGCGTCGAGAACGCACCGAGGTCGCTCGGCGCGGATCGGAGTGTGCGTGATCGGTCATGGCTGCTCCTGTGCGGTGGGTTCCAACTCGCCGACCCGCCACGACTTGTCGAAGAACGGTTGCAGTGGGCTGTACAGGCGCAGGACGGCGAAGAACCCCTTGTCCGGGTCGGTCTGGATCCAGTTGCCGTCGGGGACGTCGGCGGGCTGGTCGGGACCGACGTGGATGGTGGTCGAGCCGTCGGGATTGGCCACCGCGGCCGGCGACGGGTAGGCCTGGCTGCCGGCGCGGGGGTAGCGCTGCGGGGTGACCAGCATCGAGCGGGTCTGGTTGTCATACAGGGTGAGCGACCAGAACCGGGCCTGGGGGATGTCCGGCGGCAACGTCACCGTGTACGACCGGGACCCGTCCAAGAACGACTTGTTGGCGTCCATGAAGGCACACAGGTACTGCGAGCCGATCCCGGTGAGGCGCATCGCCATCGCCGGTGTGATGCCGGTGTAGCCGTAGAAGAACAGGGTGCGCAGATCGTGCTTGCGGGTGCCGGTCGGCGGGTACGGCTTGATGCCCTCCGGCGTCACCTCGGGGATCGGGCGATCGAACTGGTAGCCGCCTTGGAACAGCAAGTTGGTCCACGCCGAGTCCGGGTACCAGAACACGTCCTCCTCACCGCGGGCGTCGAACATCAACGCCCGCGAGGTGGCGTTGCCGACAGTGGCTGCCTCGTCGAGGATGCGGCGCATCCGCTCGTCGGGAGCGAACGGCTTGCCCTTGACGATGCCGAGTTCGCCGAGATGTCCGACGATCTCCATGTCGCCGGCGTCGGCGGGCTCCTCCTGGAGCAGGGCGTGCACGGTCTCGAAGAACCGGGCGTCGGTCGGCGGAATCGTGTTGAACGCCTTGCCGGTCCCCTCGACGAACGTCGTCTCGGGCACTTCGGCCGGCGGCGGTGTGAACGGCACCTCCCCTGCGAGGAGCGTGGCGACGCTCGTCCCAGGGCCTCCGACGGTGTACGGGTAGATCTTCAGCGTGGACTTGATCATCGCCACCGTCGGTGCGGGATCGTCGTCCTGGATGAAGGACCGGCCCAGCAACAGTGCCCGGTGCGTACGCGAATGGCCGACGTAGAAGCCGCCTTCAGGAAGCGGGCCGTCGTAGCCGGGCGGCACCAGCACGAACCTGCCCCCCGCCCCGCGGTCCGGTCCGGGCATGCCGAAGTCGATGATCCAGTGGAACCACATGTCGTCGATCGTGCCCAGCGCCATCGGCGGGGTCTCGACGACCATCGGTCCGTTGGACAGATCGACGAAGGACAGGTAGTAGACGGTGTCGGCGTTGGCGGTCAGGAACCGTGACGACGAATCCATCAGCTCCGAGAAGATCAGGACCGAATTGTCCGTCGACACCGATGTCTCGGAACCCTTGATGTATCGCCTGGGTCGACGCCGCCGGAAACGCCGTCAGGAACGCGTTGAGGCCGTGCAGGAAGTCGAGGTGGTCATACAACGCCTCGACCGTCTTCCGCGCCGGGGCGCCGTCGGTGAACTCCAACTGGCCGAGCCGACTCTCCACCTTGTCGGGCGTCGACAACGCGGCCAACACCTCCGCAGCCACATCACTCATCTCTCAAACCCCTTCCAGAAGTGGTTGACGACGTACGACCGCCGTCGTCAGAGCCAGCGAACATCGATCCGGTAGCGGGTGCATCACCAAGAGTGTGTGATTCGACCTGTTGCGGAGTCCTCGACGTCGGCCGGTGCCGTAGGCATTCCCGCAGTCGCCACGGACGATGAGCGGGGCGGGCGGTGCAGGACGGCTGGCGCGCTCGATGCGGTGCTTGTCGACGCCAAACTGTCGGTCCCGCTGCCCCGCCCGGGCGTCGTACCTCGCTCGCAGGTGATCGAGCGGGCTCGGGCGAGCGGCTGTCAGGTGGTAGGCGTCAGCGCGCCGGCGGGCTACGGCAAGACGACGTTGCTGGCCGAGTGGGCCCGGGCGGAGGAGCGTCCCGTCGGGTGGGTGTCACTCGACCGCTTCGACGATGATCCCCGGCTCCTGCTCACGTTGTTGGCGTCGGCGTACGCCCGGGTCTCGCCGAGCCAGGCCGACCTGATCGCCGACATGGGCGGTCTCGGGCGTCTCGACGTTGGGACGAGCGGCGCCTCGCCTCGCCGCAGCCCTCCGGGCGAGCCCGCATCCGTTCGTGCTCATGCTGGACGACCTTCACGAGCTGCAGTCACCGGACTGTCACGATGTGCTGAGCGTGGCGATCTCGGGCATTCCCCGAGGCTCACAACTGGTCGCCGCGAGCCGGTCCGAGCAGCCCCACCTCCCCCGGCTGCGGGCCACGGGTGACGCGTTGGAGCTCCTGGCCAGCGACCTGGCCCTCGACACGGCGGGCGCCGCGCACATCTTCTCGCACGCGCAGGTCCACCTCAGCCCTGAGCAGGCGGCCGCCGTGACCGCACGGACCGAGGGCTGGCCGGTCGGCCTGTACCTCGCGGCGTTGATCGCCAGCGACAGCGCGGCAAGGGCTTGACGATCTCCGGAGACGATCGGTACGTGGCCGACTACCTGTACCGCGAGGCCCTGCTGCAGCTCCACGACAGTGACCAGCGGTTCCTGCGGCGCACGGCGGTGCTCGACCAGCTGTGTGCTCCGCTGTGCGACGCCGTGGTCGGAGAACCAGGCGCTCAGGAACGGCTGCGCAAGCTCGAGGCGGCGAGCTTGTTCCTGGTCCCCCTCGACCGGCGCCGGGAGTGGTACCGCTACCACGGCTTGTTCCGAGAGTTCCTGCTCGGTGAGCTGCGTCGGGTCGAGCCCGACGTCATCACCAAGCTGCACCTGCGTGCCGCCGACTGGTACGAGTCGAACGGATCCCCGGCGATGGCGGTCGAGCACTTGTTGAACACGGACGAGCGGGACCGCTGCATCCAGTTGGTGACGGCGTTGGTCCTGCCGACCTACCAGGCCGGCAACATCTCCACCGTGGTGCGTTGGCTGTCGGCGCTCGGCGACGCCGCCATCGCGGAACACCCCCCGCTGGCGGTGCTCGCCGGCTGGATCGCGGTGTTCACCGGGCAGACCGTCGAGGCTGAACGGTGGGCGGCGATCGTCGACGCGGCGTCGTTCGATCTCGTGCCCGCGGACGGCTCGGCGTCGTTCGACTCGGCGCGGGCCATGTTGCGGGCCGGGATGTGCGCCGCCGGCCCCGAGCAGATGCTGGCCGACGGTAGCTTCGCCGCCGCCGCAGGAGCCGGCATGGAGCGTCTGGCGCGACACGGCGCTGTGCATGCATGGCGAGGCGCTTCTGCTCACCGGCGACGTCGACCAGGCCGCTGCCGTGTTCGCCGAGGCGTCCACGCTCGCAGCCGCGATGTCCAACACTGATTCGCTCGTTGACAGCGAGGCGGAGCTGGCCGTGTTGGCGATGGATCGTGGGCAGTGGGCGGAGGCGGCCGAGCACCTTGAGCGTGCACTCGGTGCCATCGATGAGTTTCGGATGCAGGACTACCCGACGAGCGTGCTCGCCTTCGCCGGCGCGGCCCGTCTCGCTGTGCATCGAGGCGACCTCGACGAAGCCGAACGCCAGCTGACACAGGCGATGCGAGCCCGTCCCTCGGTGACGTTCGCGCTGCCCTATCTCGCCGTGCGCGCCCGGCTGCAGCTCGCCAAGGTGTACTGGGCGCTCGGCGACCTGATGACCGCACGCCACCTGCTGCAAGAGATCGACGATGTCCTGCACCACCGCCCCGCACTCGGCACCCTCGTCGACGAGGTGGCGGCGTTTCGCCAGGTCATCACCTCGAGCGTCGAGACCGGAATGACCGGCGCGTCGCCGCTCAGCCGCGGCGGAGCTGCGGCTGCTCCCGTACCTGCAGACCCACCTCACCATCCGCGACATCGCCGCACGGCTGTTCGTGTCCCGCAACACCGTCAACTCCCAGGTCAGCTCGATCTATCGAAAGCTGGGCGTCTCATCGCGTGACGAAGCCGTGCAACGAGCGACCGCAACCGGTCTCCTCGGCGGGTAGGTAGGCGTCACCCGGCGAATTGGGGTTCGATGTCGTCGGTGTCGTAGCCGAGCGCCAGCGCCAGCTTCGGGGCCGCCGCGACCACGAGGGGAAGCCCGACGATGGGAAGGACGCCGACCAGCACGTCGACGATCTCGGCGGCCGTCGCCCCCGCACTCACCGCCGCGTCGGCCTGCGCGCCGTAGGACGGGACCGCGCCACCGACGGCGACCAACGCGGCCAGGCGGACCAGCGCCAGCGTCTTCGGATCGAGCTCTCCACTCCCGAGGCCGTCACCGTGGTCGTCGGCGATGCGGGCATCGTTGATGGCCAGCCGGCGCAACCGTTCCATGTAGTCCAAGTCGCACGCACCCTTCTGCCTTCTCAGCCCGGCTGTACCCATCATCGACTGAGCTGACACGAACGGCATCACCAACATCGTGTGAATCGCGCCGGCTCGACGCAGTCGCCGTCGATCGCGGGATTTCACATGTTCTGTGTGACGACGGCCGCCACGACGTGCCGGATGATCGCGGTGCTCCGGCACACGCCCACAACTTCACATGAGGAGGCTGCGCGGCTGCGGAGACACGAGCACACGAGGAGATTGACGTGACCCGACGACATGGACCGAGGGCTCGATGAACATCGTCTGGGCCGCGCTGATCGTTCTGGTGGTGACCGCGGCTGCCGTCACCGTGATGCTCGCTGTCCGGCGCCGCGCCCCGGAAGGCAGCTACTTCGCTGACAGCGACCGTGCCGCCGGCATCTTCGGGGTGCTCGCCACCGGATTCTCCGTCCTGCTCGGGTTCCTGATCTTCCTCGGCTTCGAGAGCTACGACGCCTCCAGGTCGGGAGCCGAGACCGAAGCGTTGACCGTCGCCCAACAGATCCAGACCGCCCAGACCCTCCCGGCCGATGTCGGCGCCCCCCTTACCGGCCAGCTGGTCTGCTATGCGCGGTGGGTCATCGACGACGAGTGGCCCCGGATGGAGAACGGCACGCTCGGCGAGGACATCAACCCGTGGGGCGCCGCCATGTTCCAGACGCTGCAAGACGTCGAGCTGACTCGCCCCAGCAGGAAGCCGCCTACGGCAAGTGGCTGGACCAGACCTCCGACCGGGAAGCGGCCCGCCAGGCTCGCATCCACGGGTCCGCCGGGCTGATGCCGACCCCGCTGTGGATCGCCCTGTTCTTCATCTCGGCCATCGTGCTCGCCTACATCCTCGGGTTCGCCGACAGCAGCGAACGGGTCTGGGTGCAAGGGATGTTCATGGGCAGCGTGGTCGCCGTCATCACCACCATGCTGCTGCTCCTCTCCTTCCTCGACAAGCCGTACCGCGGCGACATCGGCGGTCTCCAGCCAGTGGCGATGGAACGCACCGTGCTGCTCATCGATCAGCAACTCGCCGTCATCGGCGGCGACGTGACGATTCCCTGCGACGACGACGGCAACCCGGCATGACCGCCACCGCTCCGACGCACCGTGGCCAAGTCGGACGGTCGGGACTGGGTCGAGATCGTCGCCACCGTGCTGCTCGCGTTCGCCGCCGTCGCCACCGCCTGGAGCAGCTACCAGGCCAACCGCTGGAACGGCGAGACGACCAAGGCCTCCAGCCGGGTCAACGCCCTGCGCATCGACGCCGCCCGCGCCCAAGGACTCGCCCAGGCCCAGACCCAGGTCGACATCGCCATGTACTTCCAATGGGTCAACGCCACCGAAACCGACGAGGCGGACCTCGCCGAGTTCTACGACGCCCGGTTCCGGCCCGAGTTCCGCCCCGCCTTCGACGCCTGGCTGGCCACCGACCCGCTCACCAACCCCGACGCCCCACCGACGCCGTTCGCCATGGACGACTACCAGTTGCAGGCCCGCACCGACGCAGAGCGGCTCGACGCCGAAGCCGAAGCGATGGCCGCCGTTGTCCGCCGCAACATCCAACGCTCCGCCAACTACGTGCTCGCCGTCGTCCTGTTCGCCGTCGCCCTGTTCTTCGCCGGCATGAGCACCAAGCTCCGCGGCGCGGGGACCAGGAAGGCGCTGCTCGTCGTCGGCTGCCTCGTCTTCCTCGGGACCGCCGCCTGGATCGCCACCTTCCCGATCAGCGTGTCTGTGTAACCGCCGGCTCCGACCGGGCTCGGCGGATCAGCCAGACAGCGCCGATTGCCCCGGCGACGAAGGCCACGACCACCAGCGCCCACTTCTTGCGCGACGTCCCGATCGCTTCCTTGAAGGCTTCGTCGAGGACGGCGCCGACCTGCTCCACGTGTCACTCATCTCGCACCTCGAGTGCAGCTCGGCCGAGAAGAACTCGAGCGCCGTCTTGGTCTTGGTCTGCTGGTCGGCGTCGGTGGGAATGTCCTTGGAGGCGAGGAAGCCGAGCAGCTGCTCGGCGACGTCGAGGCCCTCCCCGGGCAGGCACTTCGTCGACAGCTCCACGATCCGCGAACCGTCCGGGTAGAGCCACATCTCGGCGACCAGTCGACGACCGAGCGCCTTCGGGGAGAGCTTGAGCTTGAGCACGAAGATCGGTCCCAGCACGTCGAGCTCGTCGATGGTCAGTCCGGCCGGCGCGTGCTGTTCGAAGAACGATCGCTGGTTCTTGGAGAACACCTTGCTCAGCGGGCCCTTGCCCGACACCGTTTCACGAACCGACGACTTCGGCACGCCCTTGAGCGAGGCCGAGCACACGTAGCCGCCGGGGAGGGCGTCGACCTCGACGACGAACTCGGGCAGCTTGCGCAACGAGGCCGGCAGCTCGGCAGGGACGACGGGCCGCAGCTTGACCACCGAATCGTCGCCGCGACCCTGCACCCGCCGCGCCCGGGCGACGACCCCGGCCTTGTTGAGATCGAGGTCGGGGGTGTCGAAGAAGAACACCTGACGGATCTGGGCGTCGAGCGGATCCACACCGAGGGCGGCCGCCGCCGAACGGTACGAATGCTCCGGCAGGGTCAGCTTGAGCTCGATGCTGTCCGCGCCCTGCACCAAGTCGCGCAGTCGCCCGCGCCTCGTCAGTGATCAGACCTGCGTTCGACGCCATGACTACATCCCTTCCGTCTGCAGCAGCACGCGCCGAGTGTGACGCCGTGCCTCGGTTGTCATCGTCATGGACCGAGCATGAACGGTGCCGGCACCGGTCCGTCATCACGTGATTCATGTGATCCGCGCGGCGTCGCGCCTCGACGTCACGGTCGCCGACCGTGTCACGTCGTCGTCGACGTCGTCGATGCTCCACACGCGCCGTCCTCCAACGAGTCGAGCAACGTCCGCGCTGACGTCGCGAGGTCCGCCGCAGCGGTCACGGCTGCTGCGGCGCCACCGGAGTCGAGGTCGGCGACCGCCGTCTCCAACTCGTCGATGGCGTCTTGGACTGCTTGCACCTGCGGCTGCAACTCGGCACCAGCCGAGCTACGCAGCGCGGCGAGATCGTCCTTCACGTCGCTGACTGCCGCCGTCACGCCGTTGGTCCCCTCGGCGACCAGGTCGACGTCGGTCAGCGCATCGACCGACGTGCGCAATGCCTCCCGATCCGCGCACACATCACCGGACGACGCCGTCGAGCTCCCAGTCGCTGAGGATTCTGCGGCCGGTGCCGTCGTCGCCGTGCTGGCGGCTCGGCCGTCGCGACGAGGTGGCGGCCTCGTGCGGTCGACGCCGAGTCGTCGTCGTCGTCACCGCACGACACCATCAAGACGCCGAGCACCACACATGCCACAACCGCTCGAACGAGTGGTCGGCGAACTGTCATTGGGCTTCATCGAGATTCCTCCATCCTTGGTGCGATCGTCCATCCTGGTGCGATCGTCACGCCTCCTCGTCGTCAGCCTCGCCGGCGGCGTCGGCGCCGAGCACGGCGATCCCCAAGGCGCGGGCGATCTTGGATCCGGCCGACACGACCCGTGCCGACCCGACGAGGGGCGCGAGGGCGAGCAGCACGTCCTCGACCTGCTCGCCGCTGATCCCGGCCTCCTGGCCGACGGCGAGATGGGTGAGGTAGGACAGCGGAGCGGCGTCGAGAGCCACGAGCGCGGCGAACCGAACGAGGACCACGGTCTGGGGATCGAGTCCGCGTGACCTGCTCCAGCGATGCCAGGTTCATCGCGGCGATGGTGTCGAGCACTCGGCTCTCGGAGTCGGACATGATCAGGTCCCTTCGGTCGGTCGATACAGCTGCTTCCACTGTCGCAACCGCCATGCCGCCACGCATCACGTCATCTGTGTGATCCGCAGCGCCGCGCCCGCTCGTTGCCAGCTCGAGGAGAGACGTGGGTTGTCGAGGCGAGACGAGATCAATCACTCGATGTATGTGATGACGTCACCGGGCGGGCAACCCACGATGGATGGCGATCCGAGCGATGACGTCTTCTGGACCGACTCGCAGACCCGACACGGCAGAAAGGCACGGCGATGACCCGAGCAGTCCGAGCTACCAGACAACCGGGAGCTACGAGACCCAACGCACCGGATGGACCGGGTGGATCGGATTCGCCGGCGTGATGATGATCATCAGCGGCGGCCTCAACGCGCTCTACGGCCTCATCGGCGTCGTCAACGACGAATGGGTCGTGTGGACGAACCGCGCCTCGCTCTACCTCGACATCTCCCAGTGGGGCTGGATCCACCTCATCGTCGGGCTCGTCATGCTGTTCTCCGGCATCGGGGTGTTCAGCGGCCACATCCTGGCCCGCACCGTCGGCGTCATCGCCGCCGCCGTCAGCCTGATCGCCAACTTCGCGTTCATCCCCGCCTACCCGATCTGGGCCCTGGTCGTCGTCACGATCGACGTGCTCATCATCTGGGCCCTCACCGCCCACGGCAGCGAGATGCGCAAGGCCTGAACGGCCAGCGCGCACAAGCAGATCGACGCCACGCGGACATGAGCACGGCGCCAGGTTCGGCCGTCTCCGGCGGTCAGCGAGCCCTCGCCTGGTTGTCGATCGGCTGCGCACTCGGGTTGACGGTGGTTCTCGTCATCTTCTCGGTGCGCAACCTCGCCGCGCTGGTGGCCGTGGTTCTCGGTGTGGCGGTCGGCGCTGCCGGTGCGTGGTGGCTGATCACCGAGCACCCGCCTCGACGCTGGGTCGGGCTGGGAGGCGCAGTCGTCGGGTTGGTCATCATCGTCGCTGCCGTGCTCGCCGCGGCCGACGGTGACCGGCCGCTGGTCCGCGCCGCGTTGGTGCTGGTCCTGTTCGTCGTGACGATCGGATCAGCCCGTCTGGCGATGGTCCGGCAGCTGCACGCTCAGGATGCCCTCCGGCCGCATGCCGTCACGCGTCCCCGTCATCCTGTGCTCATCTGCAACCCGTGGTCGGGCGGTGGAAAGGTCGAGCAGTTCGGTCTCGTCGATCTGGCCAACGAGCTCGGCGTGGAGACCGTGATGCTCGACCATGGACTCGACCTCGAGCAGCTCGCGCGCGATGCGATCGCGCGGGGAGCGGACTGCCTCGGGATGGCAGGTGGCGACGGGTCACAGGCCCTCGTGGCGTCGATCGCGGTCGAGTGCGGCGTCCCGTTCGTCTGTGTCACGGCGGGCACACGAAACCACTTCGCCCAGGACCTCGGTCTCGACCGCGACGACCCTCGCACGAGCGTTCACGCGTTTCGGCGACGGGATCGAACGGCGGATCGACTACGCCACGGTCAACGGTCGGTTCTTCGTCAACAACGTCTCGCTCGGCGTCTACGCGGCGCTCGTGCAGCAGGAGGGCTACCGCGACGCGAAGGTGGAGACGACCGAGACGATGCTGCCGGAGCTGCTGGGCAAGACGAACGAGCCGTTCGATCTCCAGTTCGCCGAGCCGGACGGCACCGAGGTCGACGGCGCGTTCATCATCCAGGTCTCGAACAACCCGTATGCGCTCGGCTCCTCGATCGACGCCGGGCAACGACGCCGCATCGACACCGGCGAGCTCGGCGTCATCGCCCTCACCGGAACCACCGGGAAGGACGCCGCCGGACTCCTCGCCCTCGACGCCGTCGGTCGACGAAACCGCAGCCGGAACTGGCACGAGTTCACCACCGCGAGCTTCGAGGTCCGCTCGCGATCGGGCACGGCGTTCGCTGGAGTCGACGGGGAGGCACTCGAGATGGTGACCCCGATGGTGTTCCGCATCTATCCAGGCGGTCTTCGTCTCCTCGTGCCCGAAGGCAACGTCGAGGCGGCGGACCGACGTCGCGCCCGCAACGTCAGCCTCCACGACCTGCTCGATGTCGCACGGGGACGACCCTGATGGCGTCGACGCCCTCGCAGGAGCAGGCGCGCCGTCGCCGGCCTCGGTCTTGCGCACGATCCTTTCTCAGCGGCGGCGGTCCTGCCTCCCGCTTCACAACAGCCGGGCGTTCACGCCCGACATCCCTTGGGAGGTCACAGTGAAGGTCATCCAGCATCCAACGGTGGAAGAGCGCAGCGCACGCGGCAAGGCGGCACGCGACCGTGTGACCCCCGACGGTCATTCGGGATGGGGTCCAGCCGATGATCGGCCGGACCCGATCACTCTCCTCGAGCAGCAGAACGCCACGCGTGAACCCGACCTGGTCCCGGTGCGTCATGGCCGCATGATGGTGACCCCGTTCACGTTCTACCGAGGCGCCGCCAAGATCATGGCCGCCGATCTGAAGGACACACCGACCGCCGGACTCGATGTCCAGCTCTGTGGCGACGCCCACCTGTCGAACTTCGGTGGGTTCGCGTCACCCGAGCGGGTGTTGCTGTTCGACCTCAACGACTTCGACGAAACGCTCCCCGGCCCGTTCGAGTACGACGTCAAGCGCATGGCGGCCAGCTTCACGATCGCCGCACGCAACAACGGCTTCACCCCCGCGCAGGCACGCGCTGCCTCGCTGGCGTCAGCGACCGCCTATCGCGAAGCGATGGCGCAGTTCGCCGAGATGCGCACGATGGAGGTCTGGTACTCGCGGGTCTCCGCACAGGACGTGCTCGATGCCGTCAACGCCGCCGCCCGCTCCCTGAAGGGCGCTGACAAGAAGCGGGCCAAGACGATCCACAAGACAGCCACCAAGACCGCCGAGAAGGCCCGTACCCGCGACAGCACGCAAGCGCTGTCGAAGCTGGCCGAGCACGTCGACGGCCGGTACCGGATCATCAGCCAACCACCGATGATCGTGCCCCTGCGGGACATGCCGGCGAGCTACGGCTACTCGGTGCAAGAGATCGAGCACATCGTCCACGAGCAGTTCCGCGCCTACCGGGCCACCCTCCGGCCCGATCAGCGTCACCTGCTGGAACGCTTCGAAGTCATCGACATGGCCCGCAAGGTGGTGGGCGTCGGAAGCGTCGGGACGCGGGCCTTCATCGTGTTGCTGCAGGGCCGCGACGAGCAGGACCCCCTGTTCTTGCAGGTCAAGGAAGCAACGACCTCGGTCCTGGAGGATCATCTGCCCAAGAGCCGCTACCGCCAACCGGGCGAACGCGTCGTGCAGGGCCAACGGATGATGCAGGCCGCCAGCGACATCTACCTGGGCTGGACCAAGGGCAGCGAGGACAACCGTTACATGTACTGGCGCCAGCTCCGAGACATGAAGGTCTCAGCAACGGTCGAGACGATGGGACCGGGCACGCTCGCCGCGTACGCCCAATTCTGCGCGGCGACGTTGGCACGAGCGCACGCCCGCTCCGGCGATCCCGTGGCCATCGCCGCGTACCTCGGCAAGAAGGACCGCTTCGACCAGTCGATCGCCGACTTCTCCGAGCGCTACGCCGACCAGAACGACCGGGACTACGAAGCATTCTGCGACGCGATCCGCTCGGGCCGCCTGGAAGCCATCGAAGGCGCCTGAACATCATGAGCTGGCGCAGGCGGTTCCGTCGGCGCCTCGGCCTGCTCGAGAGCCTCTGGGCCCTCCCAGTCGTGGGAGCGGTGCTCGGTGCGGTGCTGGGCACCATTGTTTCAGTCGCCGACGAGCACCTCGACGCGCCGTCTCTGTGGCAGTACTCGCCATCGACGGCGAGCGCGGTCCTGACCTCGATCGTTGGTGCCACGGCTGCGCTCACCGGCTTCGTCGTCACCGTGACCGTGCTCGTCGTGCAGATGGCGACGGGGACGTTCTCGGCGCGGATCTTGCGACTCTGGTACCGCGACCGCCTGCTGAAGGCGACGCTCGCGGTGCTCGTTGGCACCCTGACGTTCTCGTTCTCGGTGCTCCGGCGGATCGAGGACGACTTCGTCCCCGACCTCGGCGTGACCCTGTCCGCGTTGGCCGTGTCGCTGTGCCTGCTGGTCTTCATCGTCTTCTTCGATCGGTGCATCCGCCGGCTCAGACCGGTGTCGGTCGCCGCGGACGTCGCACGCGCCGCTCGCTCGGCGTTCGCCCAGACGCTCCGCCTCGCCGACCGGACGGACATCCGGTGGGACTACGAGGCGACACGCGCTCGATCCGACACTCGTCGTGCGGGCCAGCAGCGGCGGCGCCATCCAAGCTGTCGATCCCGACGGACTCGTCGAGTGGGCACGCGAGCATGGCGCCGAGCTCGTCCTCCCGCACCCTGTCGGCGACTTCGTGCAGACAGGTGAAGTGCTGGTCCTCGTCTACGGAGGTGAGCTCGGCCCTCGGGCCGCCGAGCAACTCGAGGAGATGATCGCGCTCGGCGACGAGCGCACCTTCGACCAGGACCCTGCGTTCGCCTTACGGATGATGGTCGACATCGCCAACAAGGCGCTCTCGGCCGCAGTGAACGACCCCACGACCGCCGTTCAGGTCCTCGACCACATCGGAGAGCTTCTCGGCCAGATCGGGATGACCGATCTCGACGCCCGCACGAAGCTCGCCGGAGCCGATCCGCCGGCCGCGGTCGTGATGGTGACTCGCCGCTGGGAGGACTTCGTGACGCTCGGACTCACGGAGATCCGCGAGTTCGGTGCAACCTCGGTGCAGATCATGCGACGACTGCGGGCACTCCTCGAGGACCTTCTCGAGACCGTCCGGCCCGAGCACCGAGCACCGGTCGAAGAAGAGCTCCGACGTCTCGACGCCACCGTCGCCATGGGTTGGCGCGACTCCGTCGACCTCGATCGGGCGAGCGAGGCCGACCGCCAAGGGATCGGTGGCCCTCGTGCGCGGGTCGGGTCTGATCCAGCCGGGTGAGACGCGGGGTCGGCGCTGCCGCGGACGCCACGAATCACGTGATCTGGGTGATGCCGACCCGCGTGTGCGTGTGGACAATGGAACGCGAGTCCGCGGTCTGCCGCGAGCGCGACGACATCACCCATGAGGCGATGATGGAGAGGTGCGATGAGTCCTGACCGGCATGCCCGCACGATGTTGCCGATCCCGGATCGGCCCGGCCCTGGGCTGACGACCTACGACGCCAAGGATCCAGACACGGCGTACCCTCCGATCGAGCCGTTGCTGCCGCCGGAGGGCGCGCCCAATGTTCTCGTTGTGCTGGTCGACGACGTCGGTTTCGGTGCCTCGAGCGCGTTCGGCGGCCCGTGCAGCACGCCGACGGCGGAACGGTTGGCGGCGGGTGGGTTGCTGTACAACCGGTTCCACACGACCGCGTTGTGCGCCCCGACCCGCCAGGCGCTGCTGTCGGGACGCAACCACCACTCGGTAGGAATGGGCAGCATCACCGAGACCGCGACGTCAGCACCGGGAAACAGTTCGTTGCGCCCGAACACGAAGGCGCCATTGGCGATGACGCTCAAGTTGAACGGATACTCGACGGCGCAGTTCGGCAAGTGTCACGAGGTGCCGGTATGGCAGGCGTCGCCGATGGGACCGTTCGACGCCTGGCCGTCGGGCGGGGGCGGGTTCGAGCACTTCTACGGGTTCATCGGTGGCGAGAACAACCAGTGGGACCCGGCCCTGTACAACGGGACGACACCCGTCGAGCCGCCGGCGACACCGGAGGAGGGCTACCACCTGACCGAGGACCTCGCCGACCACGCGATCGGTTGGGTCCGTCAGCAGAAGGCGTTGATGCCGGACAAGCCGTTCTTCGTCTACTTCGCACCCGGCGCCACGCACGCCCCGCACCACGTTCCCAAGGAATGGGCGGACAGGTACCGAGGCCAGTTCGACGACGGCTGGGATCTGCAGCGCGAGCGCACGTTCGCCCGCCAGAAGGAGCTGGGCGTGATCCCGGCCGATGCCGAGCTGACCGAGCGCCACGCCGAGATTCCGTCGTGGGACGAGATGCCCGACGAGCTCAAGCCGGTGCTCGCAAGGGAGATGGAGGTGTACGCCGGGTTCCTCGAGCACACCGACCATCACGTCGGTCGCCTCATCGATGCCCTCGAGGACCTCGAGATCCTCGATGACACGATCATCTACTACATCATCGGCGACAACGGCGCCTCCGCCGAAGGCACGCTCAACGGGGCGTTCAACGAGATGGCGAACTTCAACGGGATGGCCGCCTTGGAGACACCGGAGTACATGATCTCCAAGATGGACGAGCTCGGCTCACCGAGCTCCTACAACCACTACGCGGTCGGTTGGGCGTGGGCGATGGACACCCCGTTCCAGTGGACCAAGCAGGTCGCCTCGCACTGGGGCGGCACCCGCAACGGGACCATCGTCCACTGGCCCAACGGAATCGAAGAGAAGGGCGGGCTGCGCTCGCAGTTCACCCACGTCATCGACGTGGCGCCGACGATCCTCGAAGCTGCCGGCCTGCCGGAGCCGACGATGGTGAACGGGGTCCAGCAGTCGCCGATCGAGGGCACCAGCATGCTCTACACGTTCAGCGACGCCGACGCCCCCGAGCGTCACGACCTGCAGTACTTCGAGATGTTCGGCAACCGCGGCATCTACCACAAGGGGTGGAGCGCGGTGACCAAGCACAAGACGCCGTGGGTGATGGTCGGTGGCCAGATGCCGGCGTTCGACGACGACCTGTGGGAGCTGTACGACGGCAAGGTCGACTACAGCCAGGGCAACGACGTCGCCGGCGAGCACCCCGAGATGCTCACCAAACTGCAACGGCTCTGGCTGATCGAGGCCGTCAAGTACAACGTCGTGCCGCTCGACGACCGCAGTGCGGAGCGGCTCGAACCGACGATCGCCGGTCGCCCCACCCTGATCCGTGGCAACTCACAACTGTTCTTCGCCGGCATGGGACGACTGTCGGAGAACAGCGTCGTCAGCATCAAGAACAAGTCGTTCTCGGTCACCACCGAGGTCGACGTTCCCGACAGCGGTGCCGACGGTGTGATCATCGCCCAAGGGGGTCGGTTCGGCGGATGGGCCGTCTATTTCAAGGACGGCACGGCCAAGTTCGTCTACAACGCGCTCGGCATCTACGAGTACGCGACCACCGCCGACACGCCGATCGCCGCTGGCAAACACCAGGTCCGCATGGAGTTCGCGTACGACGGTGGCGGACTTGCCAAGGGCGGCGACGTCACCCTGTACTACGACGGCACACAGGTCGGCAGCGGACGGGTCGAGCACACCCACCCGATGATCTTCTCCGCCGACGAGACCACCGACATCGGACAAGAGACGGGCACCACCGTCAGCCCCGACTACACGGCCCACACCAGCCGCTTCACCGGCAAGATCCACTGGGTCCAGCTCGACGCCGGCACTGACGACCACGACCACTACATCGATCCGGACGAACGCCTCCGCGTCGCCATGGCCCGCCAGTAGCTGAGCGGCAGTGGACGCGAGCTCGTCACGCTGTCAACGCACAGGTGGGCGATGTCGGTGAGCCAGCCCTTGAGCACCTTGTACATCGCCGGTGAGGTGAAGATCGGCTCGGCCGGTGCGCTGAGCTCGGCGGGGTAGAGCAGGAACGGGTGGGTCTGGGGGCCGCCGAGCCCGCCGTGGGAGCTGACCTGGTCCTCGAAGGCGGCGACCTCTTCCAGGTCGGGGTCGTAGCGGCTGTTGACCATCAGGTCGGCGACCGTCGAGTAGCCGTCGACTTCGGCGACCTGCTCGCGAGCTCGGGGACCGAACGGTGCCAGCGGGTCCTCGCCGACCACGTCGCCGGTCGCCAGATCGAGGCTGCCGCCGTTCCCGAGCACGATCGACGATCCGGTCGACTGGCGGACGAGGACGAATCCGATCTCCGGATGGGCCGCCAGCCCCGAGATCAGCCGCGGGTAGCGGGTGTCGATCTCCTCTCGGGTGAGGCGGCGGGCCTCGCCCGGGATCGAGATCAGACCGAGGCTTCCTGATCCGAGCACGACGGGAACGTCGGAAGGCACCGCCTCCGTCGATCCCTCTTGGTGGCGGGCGTGGCGCAGCCACGCCGACGACTCGGTGTGACCTGCCTCGGCATCGCCGTCTCCCGACGCCGCCGCGCCGCAGAGCTCGGCGACCAACGCGGCGAGCGTCTGGCCGGTGCGTTGGTCGAAGGTGGCTCCTTGGGTCTGGCCGTGGTCGGACAAGACGACGATCTTGTACGGCCGGGGCGTCCAGGTCGCGGTTCGCTCGATGCGTCCCACATGGCGGTCGAGGTCACGGAGTACGGCGAGCGCGTCGACGCGTTCGGGCCCGGAGTGATGGGCGACCTCGTCGTACCCGAGCATGTCGACGTAGATGGCGGACCGCCCTTCGCACATGTCGTTGACGACCCCCTGGACCGACACGTCGCGGGTGACCACCGTCGTGAAGGTGCGCAACAAGGCGTACACCCAGCCGCGCTCGACTCGGGGCTCGACACCGCGTCGCCGCTGCCGGCCCGCCGCCAGCCGCTCGCGTCCGATCTCGACGATCGCCGCCAGCAACGTCCTCGTCGTCTGGCCCGGGCGCGAGAAGTACCCGAAGTAGCCGGCTCCGGTGCGGCCCTCCTTGCGCTGACCGGCGCCACTCATCGTCAACACCGCACGCTCGGCATCGCCGGAGAACAAGTTGCCGTAGCTCGAGCCGTGGTCGGCGAGCAGGCCGTTGCCGTCGGAGTGGGCCTTCTCGATCACCGCCGCGCACTTCGGATGGTTGGACACCATCACCTCGCCGGTGGTCTTGTCGATCCAGCGGAAGGCAGGCATGTCGACGGTCGACCCGTGGAGGATGCCGCACTGGCTGACCCCGGTCTGCGACGACCACCCGGTCTCCCAGCCGACCAACACATGGCTGCCGTCGCGGATCCACCGATGCAGCGTGGGCACGTCGCCGGACCGGAGCGCGCGGCGCAGCACGGCATGGGCCAAGCCGTCGAGCTGGATGAACACGACCCCTGGCACGTCAGTGACGACGGCGTCCTTCGAGCGCCGACGGGCTTGCCGGGCAATGCGTTGGTCGAGCCACGAGTTGTCGTCGATGGCGAGCAGCGCGCTGACCATCGTCGTGACGATGACGAGACCGATGACGATGGCGAGTGCCGTCCAGAACCCGTCGATCTCGACCCCCGGCAGCAGGTCGAGCAGCAGGAGGACGAACAGCGCGTTGAGGACGATCGCGCCCAGCCCGAGCGTCAGCACCGACAGCGGCACGACGAGGAACGCCAGCGCCGGCCACACGACCGCGTTGGCGATGCCGATGACGAACCCGGCAAGCAGTGCATCCCAGAACGAGTCGATCGAGAAGCCGGGCAGGATCGCCGCGAGCAGCCACAGCCCGAGCGTGGTGACGACCGTGACGACGAGGGAGCGCCAGAGGACCGTGCGCAACGACGGCCGGTCAGCGGAGGAGCGAACGACGCGGGATGTCTCTGTCATCCCTTCCGATCGTGCGGGCTCGGTCCCGTCATGTCATCACGCAGTTCGAGTGATTCACCGTGGTGTCGCCGGCCGAGGTCATTGCAGGAGACGTTCCACGGTCGGTTGGGCACGGTCGGCGACCATCTCGGCGATGCCCCGGGAGCGGAAGCGCTTGATCGCGTCGCGGGCGACGACATAGGCGGGGACGGCGAGGAGGAGGCCGACGATGCCGCCGAGGAGACCACCCAAGGCGGTGACGACGAGCACCATGAGCGGGTGGATGTCGAGACTCTTCCCCATCACCTTGGGTTCGACGAAGTTCTCCAGCAACAGGTTGGAGGCGAGCACGATGGCGAGCATGATCGCGGCGTCGGGGAGGCCACCGTCGCCGAGGGCGACGATGACGGCGAGCCCGCCGCCGAGGAAGGCGCCGATGTAGGGGATGTAGCCGCCGATGAAGTTGACGACCATGATCGTGAACACGAGCGGGAGGCCGAGCAGCAAGGCGCCGAGGCCGACGACCACCGAGACGATGGCGGACATGATGCTGCGACCCTTCCCGTACTCGCGCAGGCTCCGGAAGGAATCGCCGAGGAAGCCGTCGACGTCGCCGCGCATCGCCGGGCTGAACGCGCCGACGACCGCTTGGCGGAGCTTGTTGCCGTCCTTGAGCAGGTAGTACATGATCAGGGCGCCGAGGATGATGCCGCTGACCAGGCCGATGATGCTGCCGACGCCTTCCACGACCTTGGTGACGAAGCCGTCGGCGATCGCCGGCGCGGCGCCTTCGGTGGCCGCCCGGGCATCCTCGAGCGCGGCTGGGTCGACCCCGGCCACGTCGAGCTGATCGGCGGCGTTGGCCAGTGCCTCGTCGGTGACCTCGCCGATCTGGTCGGCTTGGTCGGTCACGCCGCGCACGGTGGCGACGATGACGCCGGCCATCAACAGGAGCAATCCGAGCACCACGGCACCGGCGGCCAGGGTGGGCTTGAGCTTGTGTCGTTGGAGCACGCCGACGAGCGGTTTGAAGATGATGGCGAGCACGGCCGCGAAGAGCATCGGGAGCGCGATCTCGCTCACCGCGCCGAGCACGATGACGACGATCACGGCGGCGATCGTGAACCCGACGAAGGCCCATGACCACACTCCGATCCTGGGCATCGGGGTCCGGCGGGCGGCGGGCTCGACGATCACCGTGTCGCCACCGCCGGCGGGCGGCTCGCTGCCATCGGCGATGTTGGGTTCGACGGTGACGTCGGTGGTGTCAGTCATGGGAATCGCCTCCAGGCGTTGAGGGTCGGTGGTCACGTCGTGTTCAGGAGTCGTCGGTGCTGTGGAACGCATCGCGAAGGCTCAACTCGTGGGCGGGTGCTCGGCAGCGATGGGCGGGCGCCCTCGGTCAGGGTCTGCGACTCGGCGCCGCGCACGAGCGTGCCGATCCGTCCGGGGTCCTCGGCGAGGACCACCCCGGCGCAGGCCCCGACCAGGATGCAGATCGCCGCGCCTGAGAACCACGTCACCAGTGCGAGGGCGACACCGAAGACGCCGAACTGCTCCTCGTTGCTCGTCACCAGCTCGGGCATCCAGATCGTCGCCGAGGCGGCGTACGCGGCCGTCGCCACACCGGTGACCACACCGGTCGGCGCAAGCACTCGCGCCCGCACCTCGCCGAGCAGCAGGAACCACGCGCTGAACCACCACAATCCTGATGTCGCGGCCACCGCGCCGATGGCGAAGAGGCCGACCTGGAGCCCTCCATCGAGGTCGTCGCCGAGACCACCGAGTAACGCCATGGCGACCAGCACGGCCGTCAGGCAGACCAGGCCACGCCAGTACACCGCCGCGCCGCCATGGCGCGGTCGTCGCCACGCGTGGAAGTAGACACGCTGCAACGCTGTCGTGAACGAGCTGGCGAAGAAGATCGTGAGCACGAGCCCGAGCACGCCGGTCGCCTGGCGTACGTCGTCGGACGAGGCGAACGCTTCCTGGGTGGCCGTCAGGGCGTCGCCGCGGAGGCCGAGCCGAAACGTGACGGAGGTGACGAGCGACGAGCGGATGCCTTCGGTCATGAACGCGGCGACGACGATCACCAGGGGGAAGAACGACACGAACGCCTTCCCCGCCAGCGCCACGCTGCGATCGATGAACTCGACCTCCAGCATCCGCTCCCACACCCGCCACACCAGCAGTCGTTCCAACCGGGTCCGCAGAGCAGCCATGCGCGTGCGCCTTTCGTTGCTGCCTGTCCATGGGCGTGGTCGTTTCGTGCGGCGGCGCCGACTACGAGCTGGACCCCTCTTGCGCCTTGGCGATCTCGGCGTCGATCTCGGCGTCGAGATCACCCCAGGTGGTCTGCACGATCTTCGTCTTCTCGGCGCCTGCCAGCAGCGGCTCGATGTCGATGCCGACCTTGTTGACCGCCACCACGATCAGCCCTGACTGCCCCGACTCGAGCAGCTCGCCGATGGCCTCGACGTCCTTCTTCGGGATGTTGTGGTGGAAGTGGCCGACGAGCGCCCCGGTACCCGCGCCCGCCGCCAGGCCCACGCCTGGGGCGACGACGGCCAGGGCCGCGCCGGCCCAAGCCAGATGCTTGGCCGTGGTGTCGTGCCGCTCGACCTGCAGCTTGCCGGAGTCGTCCTTGGTGAGCACCGCGACCGCGGTGTGATCGAACTCGCCGCCCTTGTGCGCGTCCCAGACCGTCTTGAAACCGTCGACCGCGGCGTCGCGATTGCTGTACCTCGCGGCGGCCAGCGTGATCGGCGTATCGGCTTTCATCGCCAAACCTCCTCGGTTGCGTCGTGGCGTGCCCTTCACGCCGACCGACACCCGTGATCATCCGCCTCCGGTCGTCGGGCGTCGTCACACAGAAGACGTGAAATCACCCTGCCGTGGCTGGACTGCGCCGAATCACACAGACTTCGTGATGCGATCCGCGTCGATTTCGTGTTAGCTCAGCGCTCGTGACCGTGCCCACAGGAGTCATCGCCGCCCGTCACCCAATGTCACGCCGGGTCGAGGCTTCGCCAACTCTCCTGATGAGCGCGCCAGCCCGCTGGACCGAGCTCGACCGTCGCCGACGGAGCCGCGAGATCATCACCACGGCGATCACCGTGACCCTCGCCTGGATCTTGCTGTTCGGGGCCTACTACCTCGTCCCGTTCGACGACCGCACGAGCAGCGAGTCGCTCATCCGTCTCGTGATCGGCATCGCCGCCTTCGTCGTCGTCCTCGCCTTGGAGCTCCACGGGGTGAAGCGAGATGAAGTACCCGGGCTGCGCGCGATCCAGGCGCTCGGCGTCACCATCCCGCTGTTCCTCGTGGTTTTCGCCATCGTGTACCTGTCGTTGTCGCAGTCCTCGCCGACCCACTTCAGCGAGCCGCTCGACCACACGGGGGCCCTGTACCTGGTCATCACCGTGTTCTCGACGGTGGGCTTCGGCGACATCACCCCCGAGAGCAACGGGGCCCGCATCATCGTCAGCATCCAGATGCTCCTTGACCTCGTCGTCATCGGCGCCGTCGTCCGCCTCCTCATCAACGCCGCCAAGTCGGGGCTCGATGACGACAAGTAGGTCGGGCCGGCGCTCGAGATCTCACCCGCCGGTGTCCGCCGACGACGTGGACACTGGCGTCGGCGGTCCTGATCGTGCCGTGAACGCGGGCGACGAGCGTCACGGCGGGGTTGAAATGGGCACCCGACACGGACCCAAGGATCAGGATCAACCGCGACCAGCGCACCGCCCGTTGCGGCCGCGTTCTCCATCAGTTGCAGGCCCGCGTCGGAGGGCGACAGTCGCTCGGCCATGATCCCGGACCCGATCACGGCCACGATCAGCAGACCGGTGCCGAGCGCCTCGGCGACGAAACGACGCGCGCCCTGACCGCCGGTCCAGTCACGCACGCTCAGGTATCGGCCGGGCAGCATGCGTCGTCGGTCGTGCACGACATGGCGGGCGCGTCGGCGAGCACGGTGTAGAACTCCCAGTCGTTCTCGGGACCCTTGACCCACGTCTTGTCCTGCACCGCGAAGCAACACGACACGTTCTCCTGGACGTGCTGGTCGAAACCGAGTTCCTGCGTGCGGGCGATGACGGCGGCGACCTCGTCGGTGGTCTCGACCTCGACGCCGATGTGGTTCAGCGTGCCCGGCTGACCGGAGTTGGCGAACAGCACCAACTTCAGGGGCGGGTCGGCGATCGCGAAGTTGGCGTAGTCGGGGCGAACCTTGGCGGGCGGTGTCTGGAACAGCTTGGTGTAGAACGCGATCGAGGCGTCGAGGTCTTCGACGTTGAGGGCAAGTTGGACACGGGACATCTGGCGCCTCCCGGCTTACATTGACGGATGTCGATGCGTTGACCGTACCGACTGCATCGATCAATGTCAATGGACTTCTTCGACAGACGTCGATACAGTCGAAGCATGCGCAAGGCCGCTGCCGTGCTCGATCCGCTCACCTGCTGCACACCCGTGCGCACCGAAATGGTCGATGAGGCCACAGCCGAGACGTTGGCGCGGTCGTTCGCCGCCCTGTCAGACCCGATCCGCCTCCGACTGCTCAGCTGCATCGCCGCAGCCGACCCCGACGAAGTGTGCGCGTGCGACCTGATCGAACCGTCCGGCCGCTCACAGCCGACCGTCAGCCACCACATGAAGATCCTCGTCGACGCCGGACTCGTCACACGCGAGAAACGAGGGCTGTGGGTCTGGTACCGCCTCGTGCCGTCGCGCCTCGACGCACTCAGATCAGTCCTCGGCTAGACCCGAATTGCCGATCGGCCGCTCCGCGCCGTCGTGCTGACCGGCTGATCACGCGCCCGTATTCGGCGTGGCCGCCATGCCGTCGCGTGTCATGCGCGATCGCTGTCGGTCACGTCGGCCGTCGGTCGGGCTCCTCCGTCCTGTCGGTCCAGAGCGGTGGTCGGTCGACGAGCAGATCGAACGCTTCGGAGAGCTCGGCTGGCGCGGCGTCGTAGATCCGGATGATCGGGATCATCTCGTCCATGAGGCCCCAGGACATGACTTCGGCGGCGTGCTCTGCGCCCCGCTCGTGAGGTGGGAGTCGGGAGTCGTACCACACGTCGAGCTTTCGTAGTTCGAGGAACGCTGCCCGTTTGGACATGCTGAGCTGGGACTCTGCCCACGCGTGAGCAAGTTCGTGCAGGGTCGTCAGTCTCGCCAGGCGTGAGTCGGTCGGACCCGGCGTGCAGAGGTGGACCTCCACAGGGTCGTTTGGGAGGTAGAGCCCGCTGTTGCCATCGCAGGGCGCCTTGTCGTCGTGAACGGAGATCGCCATCGCGGGCAGCGCAAGACCGGCGTCCCGGAACCGGTCGAGTGCCCATTCGACCCTCCGGGCCCACTCCGCAGAGGTCGAGTCGATCGTGTGCCCGGGCGGCACCCGATCATTGCGTGGCACGTCGCCAGCGCCGGATCCCGCCGGCATCGACGCCGAGAGCAATGTGAGCGCCGCGAACGTCGGAAGGACTCGCATGGCTGCACCGTCGGGCGGGTGACTTGGGGTCGGCTCGACACGCCTTTCGAGCGACTTCCCGGATGCGGGGCAAGGCAGCCGCCAAACGGTCGACATGACCCGCTGGCCAGGGGGTTCTTTGTCAAAGTCAGAGTTAAGGCAGCTCTGTGGCGCCTTCGCCTCCCGTCCCATCTCCTCTCCCCTCGCCGCCTGGAGGTCGTGCGGGACGGTGTGTCGGTTCGGTGCGTTCCGCAGCGGGCACTGCTCGCGCAGCTTCTGGCGAACGCCGGGACGGTGGTGTGTCGACGGATCGGATCCTCGGCGAACTGTGGGCCGAGGCCGGCGGCACCGACAAGCAGAGCTCGTTGTGGGTGTATGTGTCGGGCCTGCGGGGCGTGCCGGAGCCCGGGCGGGCGAAGCGGTCAGTTGTCACGATCCTGTTGACGCGCGCCCCAGTCACGTTGGCGATCGACCGTGACGACCCGATGTCGGTCGATTCGAGCGGTCGTTGGGCGAGGCCGGGGTCATGGCCGAGACCGATCCCGCCGGCAGCCTCGCCGATGCCCTCGCCGGCGGGCCTTGCCGGCGGAACGCGCGTCACATCCTCATCGACGCAGACGGGTTCGCCACCTGACGGACGTCGGTGTGGCCGTCGGCGCCGACGACTACGCGTCGTTGCCGACCGCGGCGTTCGCCTCGCCCGATCAGGTCGCGGGTGACGGCCTGTCGCCTGCCGTCGGATCAGTACAGCCTGGCGATCACGGCAGTCGCCGCGCTCACCGGCATGATCGGCGAGTACGAGCAGGTGCGCGGAGCACCGGACACAGGCCTGCGCGCGCGGTGCTCGACCGGGCCACCGCCGCCGATCCGGCAGGGCGACGTGGCAGCGCTCCGGATCCGTGTATGCCGCCGGCGCCAACAAGCGACGGGTGCGGACGGCCTCCTGCTCACGAGAACTGAGCAACGCGGCGTCCCGCGTCGAGTCCGCATCCAGAGCTCGAAGGGTCAACACCGCCTTTCTCGCAGGACGAGAAGTAGTGGCACGGCAGTCGGTGAACGGCTGGCGCTGGCATTCCGGCGCTGACTGCTCGACGCCTCCAGCACGTGTGGTGTTCGGGCACAGCGGTGCCGTCGGCCTTTGTGCCCCCGGGTTAGGGACGGTTGCCTGACCCGCGGTCGATCTTGGTGCGTCCGTCTGGTCACATCTGCGTGATCGAGCTCGAAGCTGCCAAGAGAGGAACGCAGGGCTTGGACCTGGACGGTGATCGTCATCACCGCCACGACACTCTTGGCCCGAAGGAACATCGTCACCACCTGACCGCCCGGCTCTAGCCATCCGGCCAGGCCGCTTCGATGCCGGCCAGGACCCGGTCGACGCTCGACGGGCCGCTGTCGATGTAGTCGACCATCCCGGTCAAGAACGCGCCGCTGCCGATCTCGGCAGGCATGAGGTCGGACGCGTCGTAGCGCCACACGTCCGCGGCGATGCTGTCGCGCGCAACGGTGCACAGGTGCACTCGGAGATCACCGATGCGCGGATCGGTGATCTCGACCTGCCACATGAAGGTCCGGCAGTGTTCGGGATCGAACTCGACGTGGGCCGGGGCGAAGGTGTTCCCTGGCTGGCTCGCCTGCACCGAGCCCCACGCCGGGCTGGAGACGTGGCGGATGAGCTCACGGACCTCGGGCCGGTCGTGAGCGGCCGACACGAAGCTGGCACCGCCGAACGGCGGGGCCGCCTGATCCGCCGTGATGGGCGGCAGGACGAAGAACGCTGCGTCGATGCCTGGAGCGACACCGGCAGGCATGCCGCCGATGGCGGCGGAGTCAGCCAAGTAGCTCAGCCAGCAACCGGGCGGGTCGGCGTACATCTGCTCCATGGCGGAGGTGAACCCGACGTCGTTGATCGACTCGACCCCGCCGTTCACGAAGCCGGGACCGAAGGCGATCTCACCGAACATCGACGTCGCCTGGCGAACGACAGGGTGGTCGAACGGGATCTCGTGGGCCACCCACTGGTCGTACAGCTCGACACCGCCGAGCCGCAGCACGAGGGCTTCGATCCAGTCCGTGGCCGGCCAGCCACTGAAGGGGCCGGATTCGATGCCGAGGCACCAGGGGTGGCGGCCGTCGGCGACCATCTGCCTCGACGACGCGAGGAGCTCGTCCCACGTGCGCGGCACGGTGTAGCCGGCCTCTTCGAACTCGGGGACCGGGTACCACACCAGTCCCTTGACATCAGTGCTGGCCGGGATGGCGTAGAAGCCGGATCCCTCGCTCACGAGGTCGATCAGGTGGTCGCCGTGAGCGTGACGGGCGCTGGGCTCGTCGAGGAACGTGCTGAGATCGACGAGTGTGCCGCGTCCGGCGAGGTCGCGGACCTGCGACCCGGCCAGATGCAGCACATCGGGCAGCTCGCCAAGCTCCGTGTCTTCGACGAACGGGGCGTTGAGCTCCTCGATGATGCGGTACTGCACGTTGATGCCGGTCTGCTCTTGGAACGCGGCCAGCTCGTCGACGACGCCCTCGGCCCCGAACGAACCGCCCCACATCGTGACCGTGGTGCCGGCGAGCGGCCGGCCGGCTGACGCGGCGACCGAGCGCGCCGGTGCCGCAACCGGCAGGTCGCTGGGTCCGGCGCCCGCCGGCGCGGCGAGTCCGCCGCCGCCCGGGCATGGCTCGATCCCGTAAGCGTCGCACTCCGCCGGTGTCAGCGTCCGCGTGACGGCGCCGCGAGCCAGCTCGACGAGGTCACTCAGTGGCAAGGCGAACACACCGGTCGGGCCGTTCGGGCCGATCCTCACCTCCACCGGCGCGTCGGCCACCGGGTAGGCGACGCCGGCCGCTTGGATCGCCCAGTGCAGCGCGTCCTCCGCCTCGGGGACGGCGGGCACTCCGGCCTCGACGCTCTCGTCGAGCGCGTGCAGGGCGAGCAGCGTGGCCAGCTCGGGATCCTTCCTCGCCATCCCGGCCGAGGCCGTTGCCAGGCGGTGAGCCTCGGTGTCCGCAGCCAGCTGGTCGGCGAGGCGCTCGGCGTCGTTGCTGCGGTCGACGGCGAGTCCGGCCAGCGCGGCGACCACGGCCAGCACGACGGCACTGCCGACGAGCAGTCGTGCGCGCTGGCGGGTCTGGCGCCGGAGCCGCTGCTCACGGTGGCGCCGTTCCTCCTCGATGGCGCGCTCATCGTCACGCCGAGCGATGCTGGCGTCGAGGTAGGCACGCTCGCCGGGATGCAGCGTGATGTCGGTTTCGGCGGCCCACGCCGCCAACTGGTCGAGTTGCGCCCCCCGCAGGAGGTAGCCGTCGTCCCGCCCTGCCCCCGACCACTCCGTCGCCGCGGCGGCGATCCGGCGCTGCTCGCGGACGTCGTGTCGACCTTCCTCGATCCAGCCGTGCAGGCGCCCCCACGCCGACAGCAGTGCCTCGTGGGCGATCTCGACGGTCGGGCCGCGGGTCACGGGATCGCGGTCGAACGTCAACAGGCGATGTCGGCCGAACGTGTCGAGGACGTGGTCGACGCGGGGCCCGCCGATGGCCGCGAGCTCGAGGCGCAGCACCCGCCGACGCGCCACTTCCCCGCCGTCACCGAGGGCGACCAGCCGGAGAAAGACCTGGCGAGTGAGCCGCTGCGCGGGCCGCGTCGAGCTCGTCGTACAGCGCCTCGGCCCGGCGGGCGAGGGCGGCCGAGACGCCTCCCAGCCGGCGGTACGAGGCCAGCTCGATCACCTGACCGCGGCGCCCGTCGAACAGCTCCGTCAGCGCGTACTGGAGGAGCGGGAGGGCGCCGGCGCGATCGGCGACGTCGGTGACGATGTCGGCGAGCAGGCCCGGCTCGAACCGCACGCCGACGCGCTCGGCGGGACCGTCGATCGCCCGTTCCAGGTCGGACGGCCCCATCGGCGTGACGACCTCGGTGCCGTGGCGCAACAGCTCCCCGAAGGCGCGGTGGCGAAGCGGACGGTCGTAGAAGTCCGCCCGCAGCGTGAGCACGACGCGCAGCGCACCGTGAGGGTCCTCGACCGCATCGACCAGGGCATCGAGGAACGCTTGCGCCGTCGCCGGGCTCGCCTGCGTGAACAGCTCCTCGAACTGGTCGATCACGAGCAGCAGCTGTGAGCCCCTCTCGGGCACGACTCGGCGCACGGCTCTGCGGATGCCGCTGGCTCCCGCGGTCAGCTGTTCGAGCAGGCTCGCCGGCGGGTTCACGGCGATCCGCAGCAGTGCCGCCTCGAGCTCCTCGAACGGTTGGCTGCCGGGCGTCATCGTGACGACGAACCAGTGGGCGGTGCCGGTTGGCGCACCTCCACGCACTGCGGGCAGCAGCCCGGCGTTGACGACGCTGGACTTCCCGCTGCCGCTCGGGCCGACGATCGCCACGAAGCGACCCCTCGGGCCGGGCTCACCGATGCGCGCCAGCAGCCGTTCGACGAGGCGTTCGCGTCCGAAGAAGTCGGCAGCGTCGGCTTCCTCGAACGGGCGCAGTCCCTTGTACGGGTTGTCCGGCACGAGTGTCGGGAGCGCGGCCGGCGCGGCGCCCAGCGCGGCCTGCACGGCCTCCACGAACGATGCGGCGTCGCCGTAGCGAGCCGCGGGATCGGCGGAGGTGGCGCGGGCGAGCACGGCGCCGATGCGCCCGGCCGCGGCGGCAGCGTCGTCGCCCTCGGCCCCGCCGTCCACCGGCAGCCGGCCGGTGAGGGCGTAGGCCAACACGGCGGCGAGGCTGTACACATCGGACCGCGCCGTGGCCGGCGCGCCGGTTCGCTGCTCGGGCGCCACGAACGTCCGGTCGCCGGACGAAGGCGCCGACGGCGCCTCGTCCTCGGCGATGGCGAAGTCGGTGAGGTAGGCGCGGCGGTCGGCGTCGAGGAGGATGTTCGCCGGCTTGACGTCGCCGTGCACGACGCCGTGGCGGTGGGCCAGCGCCAGCGCCGAGCCGATGTCGCTGGCAACCTGGGCGGTGGCACCGGGGTCGAGCCCTCCGGCGCGCACGGCGTCGGAGAGGCTGCCCGGCCGGAACAACCGCTGCACGAGGTAGGCGGTGTCCGGTTCCCGCCAGTAGTCGTAGATCGGCACGATGTGCGGGTGCTCGAGCCTGGCCACGAGCTCGGCCTCGGCCTCGAAGCGCTGGATGAACTGGGGGTCGTTGGCCCGCTCGGGCGGGGTGACCTTGATCGCCACCTCGCGCCCGACCATCGGCTGGTAGGCGCGGTAAGCCACGCCGAACCGGCTCTCGCCGATCCGCTCGCGGAGCTCGTAGCCGCGCACCGCCAGGCGAGCCTCGGCCCCGACGGTGGCGCGGTCGGCGACCAGGTCGGGATCCTGGGCGAGCATCTGCGCTTCGAGCGCAGACAGCGCCGACGACGGTTCGATGCCGAGCTCGTCGGCCAGGTGCATCCTGAGCCGGCGGTACGCCTTCAAGGCGTCGGCGCGCCGCTCCGATCGGTACAGCGCGAGCATGAGCAAGGCGGTGAGCCGCTCGCGCATCGGATGCTGGCGGGCCAGGCCCTCGAGCTCGCCGACGAGCTCGGCGGCCAGCCCGCAGCGGAGATCGGCGTCGACGCGCAGCTCGACGGCCTCCAGGCGCAGCTCCTCGAGCCGGGCGATCTCGGCCTGGGCGAACGACTCGTAGGCGAAGTCCTCGTACGGGCGGCCGCGCCAGAGCGCCAGCGCCTCGCCGATCACCACCGACGCTGCCGCGGGGTCACTGTCGATGAGCAGCCGGCCCTCCTGGAGCAGGTGCTCGAACCACCCGGCGTCGACATCGTTCGGACCCACCTGGAGGAGGTATCCGGGCGAGCGGGTGAGCAGGAGCGTCCCCTCGGACCTCCGCTCCCGCTCGGGTTCGAGTGCCGACCGCAGGTTGGACACGTGCACCCAGAGGGCGTTCTGGCGGTCGAGACCGGCGCTGTCCCCCCACACCTCGTCGATGAGGCGATCCGTGGAAACGACCTCGTTGCCGTGCATCAGCAGGAACGCCAACAGGGATCGCTGCCGGAACGAGCCGAGCGCCACCTGCCGGCCGTCGCGGAAGGCCGCGACCTGCCCGAGGACTCGGTACTCCATGTCGCCCCCTCGTTGGGAGCGTAGTTGCTCGTCGTCCATCCCTCGAGAGGCAGCAAGGGCCAACTGACTTAAGGGCCCCTTAAGTGCCGGCCGGTCGAGCGAAGGTCGGCCACGGCCTGGTGGAGGTCGTTGCCCCGACGGCGGCGACGTGGGTCTCCTGCACCATCTCACCGCCGCCGTTTCACTCAACCAAGGGAGAACCGCATGAACGTCGAACCGAGCCAACCCGCCCGCCCGTCAAGCCGCACACGGCGCACCGTCCGCCATCTGGCCGTCGCCGGCATGCTGACCATCCCAATCGCCGCGTGTTCGTCAGATGACTCTGACACGCCCACGGCGGCCGGGACCGCAGCACCGACCGTGCCCACCACTGCGTCCGCTCCCACCGAGACACCAACCTCGACCGATGCGCCTCCGCGGCCGGCCGCCACGCAACCGCCGAACAGCTCGGCGCCGGCGACCGCCGCACCGCCGTCGGCGACTGAAGCACAAGCAGCGATCGGCCTTGCGCAGCGTTTTGTCGAGGCTCGTGATGCCTGGGACGGTGAAGCAGTCCGTGCGTTGGTGGCCGACGACGCCGTGATCGACGACTTCGACGTCTCGAACGCCGACGACTACCTCCCAGGCGCCGAGATCGAGCAGGCCACCGGGTGGCGCTACATGCAACCGGAGTGCACCGCGATCGTGCCCGGCCCTCCGATCCAAGTGTCCTGCACATACACGATGCAGAACGCCTGGTCACAGGCCCTTGGTGTGGGACCGTTCACCGGGAGCAACTTCACGTTCGTGATCGCCGACGGTCAGATCCAACAGGTCACCCACATCTTCGACTTCAGCGAGTTCGACCCACAGGTCTTCGCCGTCTTCCAAGATTGGCTGACCGCCACCCACCCCAACGACGTCGACGTCATGTTCGACTCCAGCAGCGGCAACTTCAACCTCACACCCGAAGCGATCGCCCTCTTCGAACACCACACCATCGAGTTCGTCGCATCACTCAACGACGCCGGATCCGGCTG